>JAZOOD010000060.1:0-82076 GCA_045654805.1 Clostridia bacterium
TCCATTTTTATAACAATGAAAGAATACAACTAAAAACAAAACTGACACCACATGAAATGCGATGTCAGTATATTGCTTAAAGTAAATATTTTGCCATGGGTATCCTTTTTTGTGTTGTCTGCACAAAATGGTGCAGTTCATAAATCTGTACCTTTTTTAATAATCGAATCACTTTTAAAACACTTCACTTTAAGTATTGCAATTTTAAATCAATTTATGTCCTCAATCAAAAATGAATCTGTTGATTCAGGAGTTACGGATAAAACAAATCCTTTTTCGGCATTTCCTGTAATTTTCACCTTTTGAATATGTATTTCATCATGATAACTTACACCAAAGCTGCGATTTGCAGGAGCAACAAAAGATTTTTCTGTTTTTTCAGCCCTAAAACATTCAAAATCAATACCATTATACTCATCCTTGCGGTATGTTTTATCATAACCTTTTAAAACATAACTATAGCCTTCTTCAAAATTTTCAGATTCAGCAAGTGAAAGTTCCTTTGCAGGCCATTTACCTCTAATTTTAATATACTTTCCCGGTTTAACCTGCTCCCCCTCTATGACCAATTTCACATTCGAAATATCCACATCAAAGTAATAATCTTTTTCAACATCGGGATCAGAATAAGTGCAACGTATTGCAGTAATTTTTACTGTTTCATTTTTAACAAGCTCCCGAACTATATCATCGGTATCAAGTGTTGTTAACGTTGTTCCATAAACCCTACCTGGTATGATTTCCCCGTATTTGGTAACCATATCAACATGTGTTAGATATTTTTCTTCATAAATAAAGCTGTATTTTTTCGGTAGAGACCAACTGATGGACAAATCATCATTTATGTGTGATTTAACAGAAATCTTTACTTTTTCCTCATTGTGCCACACATCTTCCGTATCAGTGTCAGTTTCTGTATTCAATAGATAGTCTATCAAACGCACTATTTTAGACCCTGAATATCCACCTGTGCTGTATCCTACGTAAAGTGCCGTATATAATACATCGCAAAATTCCCGATATGTTACAGGAGATTCTGCATTACTAATATTTAAGGATGAAATCAACCCTTTTTCATACGCTGTTTTATACACATATTCTTTTTCCGTCCCCAAGTATCCTATTGCACTATCTGTACAACCGTATGTATCTCCAACCATACGAAGTATATATAACAACATTTCGTAATTTGTAAGTTTACTATCTAATTTAACATCTGCTATTTCGTGGTATTGTAAAACATGATTTCTTCCCCTACTGTTTAATCTGAGCAATAATGCTTTTTTACTGTCCTCCAGATAATCAAGTTCAGCCAATGTTTCGCCAATGTACCAATCTGATAAATCCCCTATTTTCTCGGTGTAAAAACCTCTCGCTTTATCCATCGCTACAAAAGCATCATATACAGTTATAGTTTCACTGCTGTTAAGCTTATCTGTATCTATAATATTCAAGTCTGTAAGAATTTCACGGGAAGTATCTTCTTTCAAAATGATATCCTCTCCACCGAGATATTTATAAAGCCTCCATATAAAAACGATTGCCTGTTCGCGTGTTGTATTTATGCCAGGTGCAATTATATTATCACCAACGCCATACATAATATTTGTACCTACCATAAATTCTATAGCTGCTGTTGCCCAATCAGACACCTGTTCATAATCCACGAAATTTTTTATATCAGTTTTCGTTCCTGTATCACCACATATTTTTGCCATACGTTCCATCATTACTGCCATTTCTTCTCGTGTTATATTTTTATCTGGTGCAAATTCTTTTTCCGAAACACCATTTACAATTCCAAGAATGTATGCTATGGAAACATTTATATTTTTTGTATCGACAAAAGGTGATGATATTGTTTCCGGTACTTCCTTATCTAACGCAATATACGCATTAACTATAAGCTCACAGAATTCACCACGTGTAATATTTTGAGTATAATTATCTAATATTTTGCCTGTTGCTATGTTAGCAATTTTAGCCTTTTCAACATCAGCTTTTGCCCAATCACTTGGTCTTGATACATCATCGGCAAAAATAAAATTAACACACATAGTAATTATAAGAAGTGTTAAAACAACGATTTTCTTCACCCAAACAGCTCCTTCTGTACAACTCTAATTGACATTCATCATAAATTTGTAAACCATAGTTGCCGCCTCTGCTCTTGTAATAGCCTTAAGAGGCTTTAAATAACCTCCGTTACCGCATATTACATTCATACCGGTAAGAATTGCAGGATAACCGATTTTGCCATCAGAAAGCAAATTTCCGTCTGCATATTCTACCTTAAAAATGTTTGAAAGCTTTGCTACCTTTTCAAGTCCGTCAAGTCTTACAATATACACAAAGGCATCTTCTCTCCTAACCTGACCCTCCGGATTCTTTTCAGCCTCTGTCAATATACCGTCGTAAATAAAGTTTTCATACAAACTGTCTGCAGGATAAGTAAGATAGCTTTGGAAATGAACTCCTGCTGCAAAAAGTCTTAACAAATCATACTGTGTTATATGTGCATCGGGGTAGAATTTATCTCCCTCAAAACCTATCTGTACTTCTGCAAGCTTTTTAATATATTCTTCTGCCCAATGACCGCTGATGTCTGCATATGCAAAATCAGTTTTTTCTGCAGAATTTTCTTCTTTATACCTTTCAGCTGTAAACGCATCAATCTGTACACCGTATTCGCTTAGTGTCCAGCACAAAGTATATTTACCACCTGACATTACATATATTTTCTGCAGTGGTGCAATACCGAGCAAGGATTTGTAAGCCATATAATTTGATACTACATTTATTTTGTCGTCAAATACCTTATCATCATTGTAATTAATGTAGTAATTTGAAATTCTGCCTGTTTTCGTGTCATAGCTTACATTAATGGAATTATTAATATAACGTACATCATTTACATAACGGTCATAAGTATTACGTACAGTATAATTATATACATTTTCGTCATGTTTTTTAAACTGGTCGGATTTATCCGACACTTTATTTAAAAACTCTTCAATTCTTGAATTTGCAGTATTTTTTTGTCCGTCTGTAAGTTCAATACCTTTTTCGGTACTGTAACTTTCATTATTTGTGAGTGACAAAATCTCTCCCGTTTCTGCATTTAATCTGGAAGATATATATCGGCTGTTATCCTTGTTTTTAAATGATACATTTATAAAATACTTATTGTCATTTTTATCTATGCTGGAATTATTAATCTCAAATCCGTTATCAAGTTCTACATAAGGTAGTTTTTTTATAATTTTATGGACATCATTTTTAGATATAAGTCCCTCTATTTGTTCAAGCTCTTTAACTTCCTTATCGGTAAGCATATTCTGAGCCATCATATCTTCCGTAGCAGCCTCATTTTTCAAAGCACCACCGCCACCGGAATAAAGGTCATACAGTACATCCTCAACTACAACTTCACCTGTAACTGCAGAAATATAACCTGCCTCGCCGTCAACATTACGATACACAAGGTCGGTATCATTCTTATTTTCTTCTTTATCTGTATAATAACCATACTTGTCCCTGTAAATAAGCTCTAACGGAAAAGTTTCCATATACTTATTTGTATAATCTTGAATTTCGGTTGAAGCTTCTTCAAATTCGGCATCATAATTAAATGAAACACTCATATTTCTTACATAAGCAACATCATCATAAACATTGATGCGGATATCGGCACGATTATCCTTTACCTCAACACCATTTTTATATCTTGTGTATGAAACTCTGTATGAAAGGTTGCTTACATTCCATGAATCATCGTCATAAACAAGACAATCATTTGCATCAGCAAAAGCTTCGGGAACTGCATTGCGGATAAAATTATCAGCAAAGCTTAAAACATCTTCCTTTGTTAAAGTAGTCAGCTTTTTGTCAGAACGTAATGAATTATCAAAGGAATAGTAACTGTTGATTCTTCCCTTATCATCGCAGGAAACTTCTATGTAAGCTGTTCCGTCTTCTTTTTGCCAGTTAAAGTTATATGTTGTCTTTCCGTTTTCCTCATATGAATAAGGACTAAATTCGGAAAGCTCTGCCGGAATGGTAATCTTGCTTTTCACCTTAATCAAAGCATTCTCCATAGCCTTTGACGCACTGCCGTCAGCAAACACAGTAATGCACGATACAACCATAACTATTGCCAATAACATACTGATAGCTTTTTTCATTTAGTCCATCTCCCTTATTAATTTTTAAAACAAACTGATGATTTTACCATTTCATAAACCCGTGAAGCATCTTCCGACTCCACATTATAAACAATATAATATTCACCGCACTTTATTGCAAAGTTTAAAAATCCATATTCCGGTTGTAAATTAATTATATCCTCTGGTTCAACAACTTTTTCAACAAATTCTGTTGTTACAAATACAGACATATACTTTCCATTATCGTCTTCAAAAACAGCACTTATATCATCATCTGTCTTTGTTGCACTTACAAACTCGAATTCGTCCGGAATCGCAGTAGGAAATATTATTCCATATACTTCATCATTCATAATTTGTTCCAATGAAACAGATCCACTTTCTACAGCCCTATAAGCGGAAGAAGCTCCTCCGCTACCGCCTGCTGAAGCAGGGGCAATATCTTCAAATGTTTCAACCGCAGATGCTTCCGGTGTAGAATTATCAGTTTCCATCACATCATTTTCCACAGCAACCTTTTTATTTTCAGTTGAATCCCCAACCACTTCGGGATACATTTCAGCTATTGATTGTGTAAAGCTATTTTTTTCCGTCTTTGTATCAGCAGTTTGAGGTAATGTCTCTATTGCATCTGTTTCCGCAACTTTTTCGGTTACAGTTGATTTATTTACACTATCAACCTTATTCTCTACTGCAACAATTGTTTTATTATCAAAATTAGTAACATCATTTGTCCCAATATTTGAATACACAGCGGCAAAAGCACCTATCACAAACACAGCCGCTGCAGCTGTAGCATATCTATGGAATCTTACAATTTTAACAGGTTGTTGCTTAGCGCTCATTATCCCTGCAAAAATCCGATCCCTTTGTTCTTTGGTTGGAGACATAGCATCAAAACAACTATTTAATTCCTCAATGTTCATATCCTTCCCCCTCCAACATAATTTTTAATTTATCTCTACCCTTTGCCATATATGTACGAATGGTAGAGTGCTTTATTTCAAGCATTTCAGAAATCTCGGCTGTGGAATATCCTTCATAATAATAAAGATAAATGGGCAAGCGGTATTTTTCATCAAGTGCAAATACCTTTTCCATCAAATCTTTTTTACTATCGTCATCCACATAGCTTGCCTCAGGTACATCCTCAAGTGCATCACGTTTAGACCTGAACCAATGCTTAAGCATATTTTTACATTCATTCTGTGCAGTAACAATAAGCCACGCCTTTATATGTTCATCGGTTTCAAACTCTTTGTTATCCCTCATAAACTTTATAAAAACATTTTGAGTCGCATCTTCTGTTTCAGAAGCATTCTTAAGCATCATAAAGCAAACCTTGTAGACAGTATCCACAAATTTTTCGTAAACCCGAGTAATTTCCTCGTCCGTACGAAACTCAGAAATACCCAAACGTGTCACCTCCAAAAATGCCCTTTCACTAGTAATACAAATCAAACGGGCAAAATGTTGTAAATTAAATAAATTTATTTTATTATCGTTAGGAAAAGAATCCACTAACAGTTAATTTTCAGTGTTACTATACCACCTGACGAAGCTTTGTATGTATATCTTACATCATTTATATAACCTGACATCAAGGGGAAGATTATTATCTAAAAGTTCATTGAACCCATTATTGTTATAAATAAGTTCAATAACATCTTTCATCTTCACAGTATTACAAAGTTGAACTTCTGCATTACCAATATGCCCGTCAATAATGCATCTGTGATATCTGAAAGCTGGCTCAAATTTATCAAAATTCACCGAAACATCAGGAATTCCGTCAGGATTAAACCAACGCAAAAACCTTTTTTCTTCACTTCCATCCTTATGTAATATAGTCCTTTCCACCATATATTCTGTAAGACGGTCGGGAACTTCAAGCATTTCTTCAATACAGTGGATAAAAGTATTTTTGGTATGTCCTACACCAACTAAAAGAACATATCCGTCCTCGTCATAAATCTTGCCATAACAACCTTTTGGATTTGCAGGACTATCAACAATTCCTTCATCCTTTACAAATTCCTCAACACGGGATTTTTCACCAAAAACAACCATAGAGTGCGTGGGATGCAAGGTCCTTACCCCATCGGGATGTGCTGCGGCAATTTTAGGGAGAACTCCGATGCAACTGTCCGCCTTGTTCATATCATAAACGGTACTGTCCCAGGTATGGGTGGGTATACTCAAAAGCCCGCCATCTGCTGTAAAATATTCTATCAGGGCTGAAAGTAAAGCTTCTGCTCCTCCTTCCACCTCCCCTACGGCTTTTAGAGATGTATGTACGGTAACAATTTTCCCTTTTGCAATACTGAATTTTCCCAACTGTTTTAATATATCATCTTTTGTAAACACATCAAAACCCCTTTCATATTATGCCAAAAAGTATAAAACCAATTATATTAATGGCAAAGTTTGCAAACATATGCACAAGCCAGGATGTGTATATATTATTGCTTTTAGTATTCAGGTAGTTAAAAATCAAACCTCCTGCAAATAAGCCAACCATAACCAATGTAAACGCCCATATTGAAAACCAGCCTGTCATAATTGCAATATGGTATACCGCAAAAGCACTGGCACTGAATATGTATGCAAATTTTAGCGATGTGACTTTTTTTAATGTAAGGAACGCAAAACCACGGAAGAAAAATTCCTCAAGCAATGAATTGACAAATGATATGTATGTGGCAACAAACACAAAATTACCGCCGTTTACACCTATATTTCCCGTAAGTGATTTTGTTATTGCAGAAAAATCAAACACATCCTTCAAGCAAAAATATGCTACAAGAATTATTGCAAAAACCGGAATACATAGCATAAATGCAGTTTTTATCCCCTTTTTGTTGGATATAAACAGACTTTTTATATCAAGTTCCTTATCAAACAGGGAATATATAATGGGCATAGCAAGAAACAACACAATTTTTATAGCCGATTTCACTGCGTAATCCGGCTGTATAATTCCATCAACTACTGCCATAATCATACAACATACAGCAGTAATTGTTATTATAGCAATTATTCTCTTTGTTTTGTTCACAATATCACCTCAAGAATTTTACGTATATTGGTTTATACATTTATGATTTTGTCAAGTTAGGAGAACAGTGAATAATAGGACCTACTATTTTCCGTCCAATTTTTCAACTGTTTTTTCTATAACACTTTTCCTTAGAACCCGCAGGAATACTTGACTTTCCTGCCCGATATGTAAATATTTATTATCGGCAAACTAATGTTTTAAATTGTATGGACTTGACACAAACTTCAAATACTCTCCATTATTGACTACCATCCACACTCTCCTTTTAAGAACTCACCAAAGGAAGTGTTAATAGCATCTAAATCAAAGTTATAATAGTATACATATGCTATTTCTCGTTTTTTGTCAGAAAATCCAACAAAGACTAATTTTTTAGGATACATTAAATCGTATTCGTTTACATCTAACACATTAAATTCAAAACCATCGTATTGAAAATGAGGTTCATTTTCACTCTCGATATATTTTAAAGTATCCGTCTGATAAACAAATTTTTGAGATAAAAGTTCTTTCTCTTTATTGTAGTTTTGATTATCATATGAAACTTTTAGTGTATATGCATCCGAAAGCCAAAACAGCATCCTATCATGAAAATACTTAAAATATAGGTCATCATACTCCCCAAGTTCATCTAATTCAGGAAGAATATCAACGCTTTCAACAATTTCATTGTATTTCTCTATATTGTAACTAACGCTATTGCCGAATAAAATCCATAGTATCACAAGGGGACATATAACAAACATTAAAAGAAAAACTGAAATAATATTTCTTTTTGCTTTTCGGACTTCTTTCTTTGTTTTTTTATCATTATCGACATAATTATCCATTATACCACCTCGTTTTAGATAATATACAGCATCATTCGACATAATTTTTACTCGTGTCAAGACAGGGACAAAAAAATTTTCATTTTTTATACAGCGCATTGTCTCGCTTCAATATATAAATCTATATCGTTGATAATATAGTTTGTTCCGGTGGTATGCAATGCACCATAACATTCCATAATATATTCACACACATTATATTTTTGAAACAACTTTATAACTTCTTTTCCTTTTAGATTTTTTGCAGACCTATATATCTCAATGCAAAAAATCATAAATCTTCCCTCTTTGCTCATACAGAAATACCTCTGTTATTCATCATCTTTTGATATGTTTTCTATTAAATCAACCATAACTTGATTTAACTCTGTTGCACTTTTTGATGTTATCACAGGTTTCCCGGTGTCTGCTTCAATTTCCTTTCGTGCATTACCTGCGTACTTTCCACCTCGTTTTGCAATCTCGCGATTCTCTTCAAAAGATTGAGGATTATGAGCTTTTGACAGTTCCGTAGTTGTCGCTTCCGCAAGCATATTAAGAACAAGTTCAAGGTCACTCATATTATCTCTCAAATTTTCTTTCGTAAGTCCTTTGAAATTTTTATATTTTCGTGTTGTCATTCCCGACCAAGCTTTTGTAATCTCATCTGTAAGAATAGCATATTCTACGCCCTTTTGGACTCCGTGCTTATCCCATTCATCAGTCAAAGCATTGCGCACCCTGATAGATAAAATCCTTTGATGTATCCATTCGTCACTGTAGCCTTTCTTTTGATAAGTTTCTATTGCTCTTGCAATTGCAAGTTCAGGGTCAATAGTTTCATCAATTCGTTCTTTTCCGACTTCGGCGAGCCACATCTTAAAAGGTTCTGCTATAGGTGAGGGAATAGAATGAATTATGCGAAGAATTCCGGCAACATCTGCCGCTTGTATCTTTCTCTTTTTACCATCCAGAGCAATCATTTCAACAGGGGTACAAATTGTACCCCATTTGGAATTAAGTTCAGCATCTCGGCTACGCATCTTTTTTATGTATTGTTTAACATCTCTACTATCAGTTAAGATTTCTACAACATCACTGACAGAAAAATACCATTCTTCTGTTTCTTCGTTCCATGCGGTTCTTATTTTTTTATCATCAAACATCTGTATTTTATTATCCATATGTATAACCTCCATAAAAGAGTTTTATCGCAATATACTTTTGTCCCTTGTATATCAAAGTTTATAAAGACTGTATAATCTAGATGCAACTTATTTCAGTAGTTGTTCATATCGTGTTAGAACTAAAAAACTATTATTTTGATATCTTTTTTATAACGGGTTTTTCATGTGTAATGACATCAATTATATGATCTTCCCCATATACACCGTAATGTTTCCATTCTCCCGGATAAAAGTCACCATATTCAGCTTGACAAGCATCAGTTATAGTTTGAAAATGGTCTAACAATCTAGATTTTTCAAAAACAATTAATCGTCTACCTTTTCGTATTTCATAGTCATCCCACGAACAATACGATTCATTCCGTACTTGGTATATGATATAATTGGGGAATACAATCTCATAGACATCATCTGCACTTGGATAAATCGGAGTACTTTCCTTTAGCAGTTGCTTAAGATTTTCATCAAGTTCATCATCAATATTCGTTCCTTTTTCTCCTTCAACACACCCCGAAAAAATAATTTTCAGTTCATTATCAACATCTTCTATCTTCAAAACAAATGCAAATTCCCCAAGGGAATCATTGTTACCACCAAATTCCAACTCTACTGTTTCATCAATCTTGTTCAATTTTCTTTTGAAAAACATATTCATTCTTCCTTTTCTACAGAATTCGACAATCTTTATAGATCCGTGTCAAGTCAGGATAAAAATCATTTTACATCATAACTTATTCCATCTATCATAAGAGTGTCATCATCTTCCCAATTCAAAACTGGTTCTGTTCCCCATCTTCCTGACCACAAGTTTTTCGATTCTGTTTTTAACATACCGCTTACAAGATGAATATCTTTTTTTATATTACGTACATAAATGTCTGTGGAACCTCCAAGAGCTCCCTGATCAGAAGAAACAACCCACGCAATATAAGTATTATCAGGAGATTCAACTGTGTATACAACAGCGTTTTCTCCAAAATTCGAAAATAGTATTGACAAAAATAAAAATTGGAAGAAAAACATTGCAAATATTCCGACTATAACTGCTATACAAATCTTTAACCACTTGACTTTATTATATACAAAAAAGAAAATCAGCGAACTTAATAAGCATATTACAAACAACAATTCATAATAAAAAATGTTATTCATTCTGTTATCTATTTTAAGGTCAAAGCAGTAAAACAAAGTAATCAAATACACCAAAGTAATTAGTGGCATAAAAGATGCTAATCTTCGTGATGTCTTAGACGCATAATTTTTATATTTAACGGAAAAATGTGTAAACACACTGCTCAATATTATATAAATTACAAAAAACAAAATATAACTTTTAGGTCTATATATGTAATCTAATCTACAAATAATAATATTGAGTAAACTTAAAAAAATAGTTAAAATCCCTACCAGTAAATTCATATTGCTTTTTATTTTCTCCACATATGTGTCTCCTTTCGGCAACATTAGACAAAATATATATCATAATATTATACATGATTGAATTATAACACATTAACAAAGGAATTACAATGTTTTACAGGTAACAGTACATAAAAAGGCTCACAATCTGACGATTGTGAGCCTTTGACAAGCTAATTATTTATATAATTTTAAGAGTTAAAATTATTCGTTGATAGCTGTAACAACGCCTGAACCTACTGTTCTACCACCTTCACGGATAGCGAAACGAAGACCTTCTTCGATAGCGATAGGAGTGATAAGTTCAACATCCATAGTGATGTTATCACCAGGCATACACATTTCTGTGCCAGCTGGAAGATTAACTACACCTGTAACGTCTGTTGTTCTGAAATAGAACTGTGGACGATAGTTGTTGAAGAATGGTGTATGACGACCACCTTCATCCTTTGTTAGAACGTAAACTTCACCCTTGAATTTTGTGTGAGGGTTGATTGAACCAGGGGCTGAAAGAACCTGACCTCTTTCGATTTCAGTTCTCTGAACACCACGAAGAAGAGCACCGATGTTATCACCAGCTTCAGCACTGTCAAGAAGTTTTCTGAACATTTCGATACCTGTAACAACAACTTTTCTGCTTTCGTCTGTAAGACCAACGATTTCAACTTCGTCATTAACTTTAAGTGTACCTCTTTCTACTCTACCTGTAGCAACTGTACCACGACCTGTGATAGAGAAGATATCTTCGATAGGCATCAAGAATGGCTGGTCAGCCATACGGTCTGGAGTTGGGATATATTCGTCAACTGCAGCCATAAGGTCCATAATGCACTTGTAAGCTGGATCGTTTACATCGTTAGATGCACATTCAATAACACCAAGAGCTGAACCTGAAACGATAGGTGTATCATCACCTGGGAATTCATATTCGTTAAGAAGTTCTCTAATTTCCATTTCAACAAGTTCCAAAAGTTCTGGATCGTCAACCTGGTCAGCTTTATTCATAAATACAACGATGTAAGGAACACCAACCTGTCTTGAAAGAAGGATATGTTCTCTTGTCTGAGGCATTGGGCCGTCAGCAGCAGATACAACCAAGATAGCACCATCCATCTGAGCAGCACCTGTAATCATGTTCTTAACATAGTCAGCATGTCCTGGGCAGTCAACGTGAGCGTAGTGACGGTTGTCTGTTTCATATTCAACGTGAGCTGTAGAGATTGTGATACCTCTTTCTCTTTCTTCAGGAGCCTTATCGATATTAGCGTAATCTGTAAATTCAGCCTGTCCGTTTAGAGCCAATACCTTTGTGATAGCTGCTGTAAGAGTTGTCTTACCATGGTCAACGTGACCGATTGTACCGATATTAACGTGCGGTTTAGTTCTTTCGTATTTAGCTTTTGCCATTTTAAATTCCTCCCTTTATTTTAAAAATACTAATTAAGGTTATTATACTAAATAATTTGCAATAATGCAAGCATAAAATTAATTTTTAGCTTTTGAGTTAATAATTTCGTCCTGAATGTTCTTTGGAACTTCGTCATAGTGGCTTGGCTGCATTGTATACTGACCACGGCCCTGAGTTTTTGAACGAAGGTCTGTTGCATAACCGAACATTTTTTCAAGTGGAACGAAAGATGAAATAGCGATTGCACCGTTACGTGTTTCCTGACCCTGAATCTGACCACGACGTGAGCTCAAATCACCCATAACGTCGCCAAGATATTCATCAGGAACAACGATGTCAACCTGCATAATAGGTTCCTTCAAAACAGGGTCTGCCTTACGACAAGCCTCCTTGAAAGCCATAGATGCAGCACTCTTACACGCCATTTCAGATGAGTCAACTTCGAGGTATGAACCGTCAACAAGAGAAACTTTGGAGTCTACAACATTGTAGCCTGCAAGTACACCTGTAAGTGAAGCACTCTGGATACCCGCATCAACAGCCGGAATGTATTCCTTAGGGATAGCACCGCCGACAATCTTGTTTTCGAACACATAACCTGCACCCGGTTCAAGTGGTTCAACCTCGATAACAACGTGACCGTACTGCCCTTTACCACCAGACTGACGAGCGTATTTATGGTCAACCTTAACAGGCTTTCTGATAGCTTCTCTATATGAAACCTGAGGAGCACCTACGTTAGCCTCAACCTTAAATTCTCTCTGTAGACGGTCAACAATAATTTCAAGATGAAGCTCACCCATACCTGCGATAATTGTCTGACCTGTTTCTTCGTCTGTATATGTCTTGAATGTTGGGTCTTCTTCAGCAAGTTTAGCCAAAGCGATACCCATTTTTTCCTGACCTGCTTTAGTCTTAGGCTCGATAGCTACTGAAATAACCGGTTCTGGGAATTCCATAGATTCCAAGATAATTGGAGCTTTTTCATCACAAAGAGTATCACCTGTTGTAGTATTCTTGATACCTACGCAGGCAGCGATATCACCTGAGTAAACGATATCAATATCTTCTCTATGGTTAGCATGCATCTGCAAAATTCTACCGATTCTTTCTTTATTAGACTTTGTTGAGTTGTAAACATATGAGCCACTTGTCAAAGTACCGGAATATACTCTAAAGAAGCAAAGCTTACCAACAAATGGGTCTGTAGCAATCTTAAATGCAAGAGCACTGAAAGGCTCTTCATCAGAAGCGTGACGGCAGTCAGCCTCTTCTGTATCAGGGTTAATACCCTCGATAGCAGGAATATCAAGTGGAGAAGGCATATAGTCGATAACTGCGTCCAAAAGCTTCTGTACACCTCTGTTACGATAAGCTGTACCGCAAAGTACAGGAGTAATAGCAAGGCTGATTGTAGCAGCACGAAGACCCTTCTTAAGTTCTTCGATTGTCAACTCTTCACCTTCAAGATATTTCATCATTAATTCTTCATCGTTTTCAGCAATAGCTTCAACTAATTCAGAACGGTACATTTCAGCCTTTTCCAACATATCTGCAGGAACGTCAACAACATCAATGTCCATACCCTTATCATCATTATAGATGTAAGCTTTCATTTCAAGCAAGTCGATAAGACCCTTGAAGTCGTCTTCAGCACCGATAGGAAGCTGAATCGGAATAGCATTACATTTCAAACGATCTTTCATCATATCAACTACGTTATAGAAGTCAGCACCCATAATATCCATTTTGTTTACAAATGCCATACGTGGTACCTTGTAGTTGTCAGCCTGACGCCATACAGTTTCAGACTGTGGTTCAACACCACCCTTAGCACAGAATACAGTAACAGAACCGTCCAATACACGTAGTGAACGTTCAACTTCAACTGTAAAGTCAACGTGTCCAGGGGTATCGATAATATTAATTCTGTGATTCAACCAACGGCAAGTTGTAGCAGCTGATGTGATAGTAATACCACGTTCCTGCTCCTGAACCATCCAGTCCATTGTTGCTGTACCGTCATGTGTATCACCGATTTTATGGTTAATACCTGTATAATATAGGATACGCTCAGTAGTTGTTGTTTTACCAGCATCGATATGAGCCATGATACCTATATTTCTGGTTTTTTCAAGAGAAAACTCTCTACCCAATTTTTTTCCTCCTTCCTCATCTTATGGAGTTAAATTTTTATAGTGCAGGGCAAATAAACCCTGTGTAATTACCAACGGTAATGAGCAAAAGCTTTGTTAGCTTCAGCCATTTTGTGAGTATCTTCGCGTTTCTTAACTGCGCCACCCATACCATTAACAGCATCGATGATTTCAGCAGCCAATCTTTCGCTCATTGTTCTTTCACTTCTCGCACGAGAATATGTTGTCAACCAACGAAGTCCCAATGTCTGACGTCTTTCAGGACGAACCTCCATAGGAACCTGATAGTTAGCACCACCAACACGGCGAGCTTTAACTTCAAGTAATGGCATAATGTTGTTCATAGCTTCTTCAAAAGCCTCAACAGGGTCTTTTGATGTCTTTTCCTTTACGATATCAAACGCATCATAAACGATTTTCTGAGCAACACCCTTCTTACCATCAAGCATAATATTGTTGATTAGACGTGTAACAACCTTGTTTCCGTAAAGTGGATCAGGCAATACGTCTCTCTTTGGAACAAAACCTCTTCTTGGCACTTTCCTTCCCTCCTTCATAAATAAATGAAATCACAGGTACTCGCAAGATAAATTGCGTCAGCGCGCATTTCAGGATATATATATAAATATACCACGGTGAAAACGCACCATTTTTGTGATTTGTTTCGTACACCATGGTACGAGATTTTCCTTAAAAATTACTTACCTTCTTTCGGTCTCTTAGCACCGTACAAGCTACGGCTCTGACGACGTGCAGCAACACCTGCAGCATCCAGAGTACCACGGATAATATGGTATCTAACACCGGGAAGGTCCTTAACTCTACCGCCACGAATCAAAACAACGCTATGTTCCTGAATGTTATGACCCACACCCGGAATGTAAGCAGAAACCTCGATACCATTTGTAAGACGAACTCTGGCAATTTTACGAAGAGCTGAGTTAGGCTTTTTAGGTGTCATAGTTTTAACTACTGTACAAACGCCTCTCTTTTGTGGAGAACTGTGATTTGTAGCTTTTTTTCTCAAAGAGTTAAAACCCTTTAGTAAGGCAGGAGCTGTAGACTTTTTAACAGAAGTCGCACGACCTGTTCTTACAAGCTGATTAAATGTTGGCAATTACTTTCACCTCCTGTTTATAATTTAAAACATATAATGAACCCATGGCAAGTATAATTTACCACAGGAGCACTAACCAATTATTGCAGCAACCGCTGCAGGAACATCAATTTTGCACGCGTTTCCAAGTTGTTTCATAGAATCAACAAACTCAATTTCAACGCCGTTTACATTGCATAAATCTACGATTTTGCCGTAAATATCAGGTGCTACATCCTTAGCCAGGAACACCTTTTTTGCGGTGTGTTCTTCAATCGAACGTCGAACTTGTTTAAGCCCTACCACCTTTTGGGAATTTTGTAAATTATCTAACATTATTCCACAGCCTCCAATATATTATCACAATATGTAAAATATGTCAAGTATTTTTTGTGTTTTTAGATTATCCAATTAAAAATATTACAGATTATTACAACAACAAAATAATTTCTATTAACTAAAAGGAATGATTGAAAAAATGCCTCTGTAAGGTATCATAGTTACTTCCTTAATTTCCTGCAATATTGTGTGCAGAGCTTGTCTGTACATTCCGAACATCTAAGTGCCATATTACTATTTTCCCAAAACCTTTCCGGATATGTAAATACACATATTTCCCAAACGGTCCATATAAGGAATGAGAATATTACAAGGGTCCATGAATAAAAACTGTTTACAGAAATAATCGACAAAAACATCATTAAATGGTCCCAATTAAATATTCTGCAGGTTGTACAGCATTTGTTTTTCATTATGAGCCTGAAGGGACACCAAATGAGAACGCATATTAAATCGCAAACATAAAAGAATGTTGATAACAGTATCATTATCCCTGTATCTATTATTCCTGTCAAATGTAATATGCTAATTACTATGGTAAGCAAAATCCATATTACCATAACCTTGTATGCTGACGAGGTTGTGTCTTTGATGTATTGCTTCAGGTTCTTATAATTAATCTTCTCTTTTATTGGTCTGAAAAGTGATTGAAATACCTTTTGTGAACCTATGGATATATGTGCCTTTACAGGTATGAGTTGTAATATCATATCCCACATCCATATTATCCATAACAGATGTAAAGGCGAAAATTCCTTAAAGAAATTCCACCCGTCTGTAATATCAAATTTTTCTCTGTCAAATATGTATATCAAAATCGCAATAAGGAATACGATAATTCTCCCCATAAGCCTTATAAAATAAATCCCTCTTGTTTTTGATATTGGCTCTTTTGTTTGTTGCATTTGTTATATGTTCTCCGTTTCGTCAAATTTATTTCCTTCTATTTTAAAAATGCATATTATTTACTTTTTTATCAGGTAATCTCTGATATCCTTGGCGGTCAACTGACAGAAAATCAACCAACCGCTGACTTTTAAGGAAATCGTGAATTTGGAACTATTTTACTTTGATTATTATACTATAATATACCCATAAAGTCAATAAATGAGGAGGATTGATATAATAGGAAAATAATTAAAATTGATGAGAAAAAATGTAACGTTTAGAAATATTATTCAGTAACTTGCACTTTAACTATTGCATATTATATTGCAGAAAGCTTTTATAAAATATTTCCATCAAAACAAAATATTTGCGAGGATACTTCTTCTCGATATATTCTATACGCTATTATAAAGGGGTAGATATTATGAATTTATGTCAGCTTACCGCTTCTATAACTGCAACTGCTAATGCAATTTCAAGCAGATTAAGCATTGAAGAAACAACATTGCTTGCCACCATTCTTGTGCAATTAGGCGATACATTGGCAACAATCGCAACACAAAGAACAATATGTGAGGCAAAAAACAATAAATGAAAAAATTAATTTACGGGAAATAGGGTAAGTTTATTGTTTTTATCACACACTCCTAAATATATCTCTTTTGCATTTTTATATTTTTGTTTCTTTAATTGTTTGTCAAGCCACACTAAATCAAGTCCAATCCTTTTTAGATTTTCGTGTAATATGCGTCCGTCCATAATAATTTCCGTGCATATTTCCTCTTTGTCAGGAGTGATATTCATATCTTCGGGTGTAAGCGGTCTTTTTTTGCTTTTCGGCAAAATTGTAATTCTGCCGTTATACTCAAAAACAGCAGTTTGTATATCGTTTATGTTGAAATATCCCTCTTGACGGCACAAAACCATAAATTCCGAAAGCTCAAGTTTTGCCTTTTTCATATTTTTTCGATACAATTTGCCGTTATCCATAACGATGGTTGGTGTTCCGTTGATATACTTACGGGTTTTAGGGAATTTGTGAGCAAGTATTGTAAGTCCAAGTGCAACCACACCATAAACTATCATTGCAACAAGCGGTTTCCAGGGCGATTCCAATTCTGTTGCAAGCTCAGCCGCTATTGATCCAATCGTTATACCTGTGATATAATCAAAGAAATCAAGTTGTGCCATCTGCTTGTGTCCCATTATTTTTGCAATAACAAACAATGACACTGCTGATAGTAGCGAAGTTAAAACAACCTTAATTAATTCCAATTAAAAATCACTTCCTTTTTTCTTTATTATGCGTTTACGGTTGAACATTTATTACAACATACTTGGTTTTCAATAAAAACACTTAACTCCACATAAAAAATAAACGGAACTGAAATTCAGTTCCGCCTTTTTACAAATATCATATGTATTGTTTATTAAACAATTATATATCCCTTTTATCTTTTCATACTGTCACACTAAGAACAAGCTTTTATCAACCCAAACACTTGTTTGGCTGTATCTTTTAGATTTTTATATGTATTATTACTATCCATTGCCTCCTGCAACGAACACGGCGTCTTTAAAATGGAGAAGAATGCATCAATACCGTGTTCATTACAAATTACCGCATCTTCCGTCACACATCCCGAAAAAGCAATTACAGGCTTTTTATATTTTTTTGCAAGTTTTGCTACTCCAACAGGTGCTTTTCCCATATATGATTGTCCATCCAGCCGACCCTCACCTGTAACAACAATATCAGCATTTTTTATATAGTTTTCAAGTTCAGTTTCTTTAATCACTAAATCAATACCGGGCTCAAGTGTTGCATTTAAATATGACAAAAATGCAAAACCCATACCTCCTGCAGCACCTGCTCCGGAGATATTCATTTCAGAATATGGCTTTACCATTTTTGTTAAATGGGCATAATTTTCAAGCCACATATCCATATCCTTAATCATTTCCGGAGATGCTCCCTTTTGGGGACCGTAAATTGCACTGCACCCATTTTCACCACACAGAGGATTTTTCACATCACAGGCAACACAGAAAGTACATTCTTTTAGTTCCTCAACAGCTTTATCTATCTTTATTTCTAAAATTGACTTAAGCCCCTTTGCACCAAAAGGCACCTGATTTCCGCAATTATCTAAAAATTCAAAGCCTAATGCCTGGAGCATACCTACTCCTCCGTCATTAGTTGCACTGCCGCCTATTCCCACAATAAACTTACGGCATCCCTTTGAAATTGCATCCAAAATAAGCTCTCCAACGCCAAATGTAGTTGTATTCAACGGATTTCGTTCATCTTCTTTTATAAGTGTAATCCCTGCTGCAGCGGACATTTCTATAACAGCCGTATTTGTGCGTGGAATAATTCCGTAACTGCTCTTTATTAGCTTTCCTAAAGGATTATGAACAGTAACCTCCACCATTTTGCCGTTATTTACGGATATAACAGCATCAACAGTACCCTCGCCACCATCAGCAATAGGAATTACAGTTGTTTGAGCATCAGGATAAATACACATTATCCCCTCCGCTACTGCCTCTCCTGCCCGAAAAGTAGAAAGACTACCTTTAAATGAATCTATTGCTATTGTCACATTCATACATTTTCCTCTGTTTCATAAATATATTTATTAAAATCCTATTATAAAAAAACTTCGGTACCCAAATCACCTTCAACGTTAAGTTTTTCTAATTTTCTTCTCAGCATATAGATTACGCATACTGTATTTACCCATCGTATAATCTTCACCTGAATATATTCCTTATGGGAACGTACCTCATAACGCGAATAGTGACTTGAATACAATTCATTCTATCATAAAACAAAACAAATATCAACTGTAATGAGCAGTAAAAAAGACCCACCTGAGGCGGGTCTTAAAACATTTACTTACAGCAGCAATCGTCCTCAAATTCCCCACGCTGCGGAGGGAAAAATTCGTCCATAGGGAAGCGAAGTGAATTAAAGAGTTCGCAAGGATTTTGCTCTGTTGCAGCAGTACATTCCTTAGTTGGGATACAGAAGTCTATCGCCGGTATTAAAAGCTGAACATTACGTTCTATTTTAATAATAGTAAATATACCCAGTGTCACTAATATTTTACGTTCATTTGAAGGAACAACCAATTGGTTATTAAAGCATCCGCAAATAGAATCAGGAATACTGGATACATCACAACAACAGCAACAACATTTTTCATTAGCGTCAACAATTCTTGCTGACAAGGCTATAGGATCCACCACTTCGACTACTGCTTTAGGCAAGTTGTTTTTCTTCCACATAACAGGCATTTGATTACCGGGATTATATGACGAAGAAAAGGTTTTTGAGGTACCCTCCGAACCGAATAAGATAACTTTTTTATCATACGTTGCAAGTCCTTCTACCTGAGTAGGCTGACCAACACCGCGGAATACATCAAGAATAACCTTAAAGAAATACTTAATATCTACTGTGAAAAAGCCCTTGTTAAACGGTACCGGCTCTAAATCCGTAAAAACCCATATAACCTCTGCACTTCTTACCTTAACGTTGATTGCCTGGTCTACAATACACTGACCCTCTTCAGTTAAAATAACCTGCAAATCCTCGAGACAGTCTTTTTCCTTACAGGAATCATACACTTGGTCGGTATGGATACATACGCCGTCTTTAAAATCGCAGTTAGGTCTTGTAACCTCATTCATAGCATTAACCTCCCATATAAGTATTGAATATATAATTTAAAGCTCAATATATAATATGAGATAAAATAAAAAATGCTACAAATACATATTTGCATAGCAAAAACCGCTGATAAAAACTATCAGCGGTATTATGTGTCAGTATTAATATTTAACATCAATATTATTCAGCAGCAACTATTGCCTCTGCTGATACAGGAGCAGCACTACCGTAGTTACGTTCTACCTTACCGGAACGCAAGCAACGTGTACATACATAAACCTTTTTATGTTCACCGTTAACTATGGCTCTAACTCTTTTGATGTTTGGCTTCCACATTCTATTGCTTCTTCTGTGTGAATGGCTGACTTTTATACCAAAAGCTACACCCTTACCACAAACTTCACACTTTGCCATGCTTCGCACCTCCTTATATAATCACAAAACAATTAACACATTTTCTCAAAATTTTATACAGCGTCTTATATTATAACAAACTTTTTCCAACTTTGCAAGTACTTTATTAAATTTTTTTTGAACGAAGTGAAAAAAATTTGAAAATATACCCAAAAAGTGCAAAAGCACAGGATATAATAATTATTATTGCTATAACGCTTTTCATTGTTTCATTTAAAACAGAATAAAATAAAGTGACAAATGTAACTGCAATATAAAATATGATTGTAGCAATTTTACCACACCAATTAGATGACACCACATAATCCTTCTTTTTGTAAAGAGCAATGCCACCTATTAATAAAAGTACATCCTTTATAATAAGGAAAGCAAACAGATACCACATTATAGGATAGTTTTTGATTGCCAGACAAAATACCGTCATAACCTGTGTAAGCTTATCTGCCAAAGGGTCCAGTATTTTACCCAAATTGGTAATCATATTAAATTTTCTTGCAATAAATCCATCACAGCAATCCGTAATACCTGATATTACGAGTAATATGCCCGCAGTAAAAAAGTCATCACACACAACGAACTCATATGTAAATATCGGCACCAGAATAATCCTCAAAATGGACAATAAATTTGGAATATTCAAAAAAGCACTTCCTTAAATTGACAAAATTTTTGATAGTTCTATCAAATCTTCTCTTGGCTTGCTTTCCATTGAAAGAGCTTCAAATATGTCTATGTCATATATTTCACTGTTTTTAACACCAATAACCCTGTTACCTATACCGTCCTTAAGAAGCTGAACAGCACGGCAACCCATTTCGCTGGCACGGGTACGGTCTAAAACAGTAGGACTTCCTCCTCTTTGCAGATAACCAAGAATAGTAGTTCTAGTTTCAATACCGGTTTCCTCTTGCACACTCTTTTCAAGGTCAGCCACATCGGTTTTAACCCCTTCGGCAAGAATAATAATAAAGTGTTTCTTATTTCTATTACGACCTTGTTCAATTGGTTTTAGGATATCGTTTTCAAAATCAATTTCCTTTTCAGGAATCAAAATAGCCTCTGCACCTGATGCAATACCAACATTAAGTGCAATATTACCGGAATTTCTTCCCATAACTTTTATAATGTTACAACGGCTATGACTGTTGGCAGTATCTCTGATTTTGTCAACTGCTTCCATAGCTGTGTTTATCGCCGTATCAAAGCCAATTGTATATTCCGTATATGCAAGGTCATTATCTATTGTACCGGGAATACCGATTGTAGGCAATCCCTCTGCGCATAAATCCCTTGCACCGCGGAAGGAACCGTCGCCGCCTATAACTACCATACCGTCTATACCAAAGTATCCTGCCTCATTAATACCACGACGCACGCCCTCTATTTCTTTAAATTCCCTACTTCTGGCAGTTTTAAGTATTGTACCGCCTCGCTGCATAGTATCGGAAACATAACGAGCATCCATTTCAAAAATGTCACCGTGCAATAAACCTTCATATCCATTTTTAATACCCATTACACGGATGCCATAAAACTTTGCCGCACGTACAACCGCACGGATAGCCGCATTCATACCCGGTGCATCACCACCGCTGGTCAATACTCCTATACAATGTACCTTTGACATATTAAAACCCCCAATCAAACTAAAATGTCATATCAATCAAAACACCGTGAGCTTGTTCCACTTCTGTAGAAGGAACAAGAATATCGAATTTATTTTCACTTGCAGCACATATTATTTTAACCAAAATGTGCTTGCTTCTCAAAGCATCGCACAAATTTTCAGACATTTGTCTGTCCTGTGCTGTATAAACAACAGTCCACATACTACCTCCAAAATATTTGCCGGACCGGGAAACGAAAATCACCCCAGTCTCTTATTATATGGTCAGGGACCATATTTACACATCATTTCTATTTTACAACAAAAATTGATAAAAATCAATAGGTATTTTACCATATTTGTAAACGACACTTTACTTTACAATGAATTGGCAATCATCACCAAAATTGTGTTTAAGATGCTTTTCCAGTGCGGGTACCGGTTCTATCCACAAGCTTTTATCTGCCTCATAATATTTATTTTCAGCCTCTACATATAAGTATACCGGAATGTCTCCGGAATAAATCTTGAGAAGTTCCTTTACCATATCTATTTTATCTTCTTTACCAGCAGGAATTTTGATATATGCCTTTTTATAAGAATGCATCTTAAGTGCCCTGATACTGTCTACCAATATTTTAGGTGTACTCTCCTCGTCGCCATCAACCTTGCCGCTGATGCATATTTTACTGCCCTCGGATATAAGCTTTTCGTATGTATTAAATGTTGCAGGAAAGACAACAAGCTCAATACTGCCGGTTAAATCTTCAAACTCTACAAAAGCCATTTGAGAATTATTTTTAGTTAACTTTGTTTTATAGGATGTAACCAATCCGCCTATTTTGACATCCTGTCCGTCCTTTACACTACCTTCCCCGCTACCGTCAAAGGAATTAATTATATCGGAAATCGTAACATTGGAACATTTTTCAATAATATCAAAATACTCATCCAAAGGATGACCCGAAAGATATACTCCCATTGCCTCTTTTTCAACACGTAATATATATTCTTTTGAAAATGGATTTACATTAGGTAAATCATCCTCAATCATATCCGATTCCCCAAGAAAACTGACCTGACCGGAAAAATTGTATCTTGCAGATGAGGAAGTTTCATCAACTACTTGTTCATAACAAGCAAGATATTGAGCACGGCTTCCCTTACCTACCCTGTCAAAGGCACCCGCCTTAATCAAATATTCCAATGCTCTTTTGTTAACACCGTCATCACTATTATTCAAACAAAATTCTCTTAACGTAGTATAACCCTTACCGCGGTTTTTAATGATATTTGACACAAAGTTCCTTCCTACATTTTTAACAGCGGACATACCATACCTTATATTATTTCCTGAAGGTGTAAAATCCGCATAGCTTTCATTAACATCAACAGGCAATAGCTTTATACCCATTTTAGGTAATTGCATAATGTATTCATTAAGTTTAGAAGTATTATTCATTTGTGATGACATCAAAGCAGCCATAAATTCCACTTTATAGAATGTCTTAAGATATGCAGTCTGATAAGCAACTACCGCATAAGCCGCCGCATGGGATTTATTAAAGGCATATTTGCCAAAATCCGCCATTTCGTTAAAGATTGATTCAGCAACCTCCTCGGAAACACCATTCTTCACAGCACCGCATACCTCATCGTCACCATATATAAAAGCGTTCTTTTCCTTTAAGATAACCTCAGGTTTCTTCTTGCCCATAGCCTTACGCAAAACATCTGCTCTGCCAAGGGAATAGCCTGCAAGTGTCTGTACTATTTGCATAACCTGTTCCTGATACACGATACATCCATAGGTAGATTCAAGAATAGGCTTCAGTAAAGGATGTTTGTATGTGATTTTACTATGATTATTCTTATTTTCTATATACCTTGGTATAGAATCCGCAGGTCCCGGTCTGTAAAGTGCAATACCTGCAATAACATCCTCCATACATCCGGGCTTTAATTCCCTCATAAAATTCTTCATACCGGCACTTTCAAGCTGGAATACACCGTCTGTATTACCTGAGGAAATAAGGGCATAAACCTCTTTTTTAGACATATCAATTTTATTGATGTCAATTTCTATGCCTTTACACATTTTAATATTATTTATTGCATTTTTTATAACTGTAAGGTTGCGAAGTCCCAAAAAGTCCATCTTTAAAAGACCAAGTTCTTCCAAAGTAGTCATTACATACTGTGTAACAGGCTGTTCATCGGATAATGCCAGCGGAACATAATCACTTACCTCGTGGTGTGTAATAACTACACCTGCAGCGTGAGTTGAAGCATGTCTCGGCAATCCCTCAAGTTCTCTTGCAATATCTATCATTTCTCTAACCTGTGGGCTGGATTCATATTTTTCCCTTAGTTTCTGATTATCCGCAAGTGCTTTGTCAATAGTCTGCCCCGGTGTGGCAGGAATCATCTTAGCAACAACATCTACGTCCGCATAGGGAATGTTTATAACCCTTCCTACATCACGTATTACAGAACGTGCTGACAATGTACCGAAAGTTATAATCTGAGCAACGTTGTTATTACCGTACTTTTCACGTACATAATTTATAACCTCACCGCGTCTTTCGATACAAAAGTCCATATCAATATCAGGCATTGTTATACGGGAAGGATTCAAAAATCTTTCAAAAATCAAACTATATTTAATAGGGTCAATAGTTGTAATATCGAGGCAGTATGAAACAAGGCTGCCCGCCGCACTGCCTCTACCTGGACCAACATATATACCGCTTGTTTTAGCGTATTTAATAAAATCCCATACAATAAGAAAATAGTCGGTAAAACCCATATTATTTATAACACCAAGTTCATATTCCAGACGTGGCAAATGCTGGGTATAATTTTCATACCTTTCTTTTAGTCCCTGTATGCAAAGCTTTCTTAGAAATTCAAAATGGTCAACACCGTCAGGAAGCTTGAATAACGGCAGATGATAGTTACCAAACTCCAACTCCACATTACACATATCGGCAATTTTTACCGTATTTTCAACTGCCTGAGGAAGTGTTTTAAAAAGTTGTGCCATTTCATCAGATGATTTTAAATACATCTCATCTGTTTCAAATTTCATTCTGTCGGTTTCAGATTCCTTTTTGCCCATTTGAATACACATAAGAATATCCTGATACCTTGCATCTCTTTTACTTACATAATGTACGTCATTAGTTGCAACAACACCTACGCCCAATTCCCTGGCAAAGTTAATAAGATGAGTATTAACCTGCATTTCTTCCTTTATACCGTGGTTTTGCAATTCAAGGAAGAAATTTTCCTTTCCAAAAATACTTATATATTCCTGAACAAGTAGTCTTGCACTATCTATATCATTATTTAAAATTGCCTGAGGTATTTCTCCCGCCACGCAGGCAGAAAGACATATTAACCCTTCACTGTACTGTCTTAGGGTGCTTTTGTCGATACGTGGTTTTACATAGTATCCATCTATGTGAGCTATACTTACCAGCTTTACAAGATTTTTATAACCTGTATTATTTTTTGCAAGCAATATCAAATGATAACGCTTGGTATCATAAGGATGTTCCTTCTCATACAAGGTACGTGGGGAAACATACATTTCGCAACCGATAATTGGCTTAATACCGTTTTTTTTAGCCTCTTTATAAAAATCAACAACACCGTACATTACACCATGGTCAGTAATGGCAAGGGCAGACTGGTTATGCCTTTTTGCCTCTTCTATTAACTTTTCAATCCTGCAGGCACCGTCCAAAAGACTATACGCAGTATGTGTATGAAGATGTACAAAATCCGCCATATTGACCTCCTGTGTAATTTTATTTTTCAAACTCTGCAAGTGCAAGCAATTTTCTCATTCTGTGGTTCACACCTGACTTTGATATACCTAACCTTTCTGCCATTTCCGAAAGTGGCATATCCAGATTTTCAAGCCTTAACTTTGCAACCTCTGCAAGCTCCGGAGAAATACTCTGCCACCCATGCTCCAAAACAATCTTTTTAATAGCATTTTGTTGTTTAAGTGCCGCACCAAACACCTTTGTGGCATTAGCCGCCTCAAAATTCGCCCGTCTGTTAACAGAATTACGCACATCACGTTCTATAACAACATTTACAAACTCCATCATCTTGCTGTGTGCACCTATTGAGGCAAGCAAATTTTCTATCTGCTGGCTTTCTTTAATGTAAAAGACAAAATTCCCGTTACGGTTAATCATTTTAGGGTACAGTTCAAAGTATTCAAACACCTGACGCAAATCTTTTTCCAAAGAGAAATGGTTTGAAACCAGTTCTACGTGATATCCCTTTACAGGGTCTATCATACTTCCCCCGCCAAGGAAAACACCCCTTAAAATTGCAGATTTGCAACATTCATTACGCACTAATTCCCTGTCTATATGCAATGGTACTCCAACAAGTTTCATATCACGGAGAACCTTTATAACCTCTACACCATAAAGTGTGGCATAATAAACCCCTGCATCTGTAACATCTACATTAATTTTTATGTTATACAAAAAAAACATCAGATCATAAAATCTCTGTGCAACTATTGCATTTTCAGTACGAAGCTTTATTTCGTTGCCTTTTATCGTAGCACCGTAGCATACCAATCCCACAAGCTCCGCCCGTGCACAGCACACATCAGTAATTTCGATCTGGCATATTTCACCCCTGACATCTGATGCAAAAGACATATCCACACCTCCTTACAACATATCATAATTATACAATAAAAAAAGGACAAAAACAAGTAATAAAACTGTTTTTGTCCAAAGATTATAAATCAAGTATTTTTATAGCATTTTTATGTGTAATCAAGTCCATATCTTCATCAGTTAAATCAAGTGTTTTCAATACATCAAATGGTCCCGACTGACTTCCCCATGGTGAATCACTGCCATAGAGTATTTTATTTGCTCCGTGATTATTTATAATACGCGCAAGCTGGTCTTTTTTCACAAAATCACAGGAATATGATATATCAAAGCTTATATTTGTACCAACAAGATATTTTTCCACGTCATCCCACATCTCAAAGCCACCAAGATGTGCAGCTATGAGATACTTACCGCTGACATAATCCAACAATTTTTTCATTTTCTTAACGTCAGCAATATCTGATGAAGGAAATCCAACATCATCCCCTGAGTGAAACATTGTATATAACCCAAGTTTTTCCGCCTTTTCAACTATGCGGATAATCTCCGGACTATCTACATATACATTCTGATACTGGGGATGCAATTTAATCCCTTTAAATCCTCTTTTTGCAAGATTTTCCAGAACATTCTCCCAATCCTCCTGAAGTGGGTGCAAACTACCGAAGGATAAAATGTTCCCTGCTGTTATTTTCTCTGCATAATCGTTTATTGAGGATGTCTGGGAAGGTTTAGTAGCTATGGGCATAACGATGCTCATATCAATACTGTTTTCATCCATTGACTTCTTCAAGCTATCCACCGTTCCCTCTGTATAGGAAATCGACTTTACGCCCCTTGCTCTATATACATTTTCCTTTAAAACCTCTAATGTTTTCGCCGCAATCTTAGGCGGAAACACGTGAGTATGAAAATCTATAATCATATTTCTCACCACTTACTATTTCAAATATTTCCTTACATTTTTGTCATAGGCGTCAATAGAGCTTTGAATAACTCTTAATGCTTCTTCCCTTCCGCATATTTCATCAACAACCGTAACCTTTTCTTCAAGCATTTTATATACTTCAAAGAAGTGCTTTATTTCATCAAACTGATGACGTGGAAGTTCAGAAATATCGTTATACATATTAAGCGACGGGTCAGTATATGGGATTGCTATAATCTTTTCGTCAGTTTCGTTATCATCAGTCATCTTTAACACTCCAATAGGATAACAGTCCACTATTGTTAAAATATCCAACTCCTCCTGACATAAAACCAAAACGTCAAGCGGGTCACCATCTTCGGATAATGTGAGCGGAATAAAACCATAATTCTGCGGATAATGAGTGGAAGTAAATAAAATTCTGTCAAGACGGATTAATCCCGTCTTTTTATCAAGCTCGTATTTTTTATGACACTTTTTAGGTATTTCTATAAGACACACAAAACGTTCCGGTGTTACCCTTTCCTTTTCAAAATCATGCCATGGATTCATTACATAATACCCCCTAATTATTTTATGGACAAAAAATCCGACCTCTAAAAAGTCGGATTTTTAATTAATTTTTACTCAGCATCTTTTTTTGACAAGTTTATTCTTCCCTTGTCATCAATTTCGATAACCTTAACTTTGATTTCATCGCCAATATTTACAACGTCTTCTACCTTTTCAACTCTCTTTTCATCAAGTTTGGAAATGTGTACAAGACCTTCCTTACCAGGCAATATTTCAACAAATGCACCAAACTGCATAATTCTTGTTACTGTGCCAACATACACTTCACCAGGTTCAGGTTCCTTAACAATACCTGTGATAATATCCTTAGCAGCCTGAAGCGAAGGACCGTCAACAGACATAATCAACACTCTGCCGTCGTCATCAATGTCAATCTTAACACCTGTGTCAGCAATAATCTTCTGTATTGTCTTACCACCGCTACCGATAACATCTCTTATCTTTTCAGGGTCAATATACATTGTTTCCACACGCGGAGCATATGCTGAAAGTTCTGCCCTTGGAGCTTCAATAGCCTTAAGCAATACTTCGTCAATAATTTTAATACGTGCAGCCTTAGTCTTAGCAAAAGCTTCTCTGATTATTTCAGGTGTAAGACCGTCAATTTTAAGGTCCATCTGAATAGCTGTAATACCGTCTTTAGTACCTGCTACTTTAAAGTCCATATCGCCGTGGAAGTCTTCAAGACCTTGGATATCAAGCATTGTCATAAAGCTGTCGCCTTCATCTATAAGACCAACAGAAATACCTGCAACAGGAGCCTTTATAGGTACACCTGCATCCATAAGTGCCAATGTACTACCACATACTGAGGCCTGAGATGTTGAGCCGTTTGAAGAAAGGACTTCTGACACCAATCTTATAGCGTATGGAAATTCGTCTTCTGACGGAATAACAGGTTCCAAAGCACGTTCAGCCAAAGCTCCGTGACCCACTTCACGTCTTCCCGGACCTCTTGATGGCTTAGTTTCGCCAACAGAATATGATGGGAAATTATAATGGTGGATGTATCTCTTGTTCTGTTCTGATTCATCAAGACCGTCAAGCTTCTGGGCATCTCCAAGAGCACCCAAAGTCGCAACTGTAAGAACCTGAGTCTGTCCTCTTGTAAACATACCTGAACCGTGAACACGTGGAAGCAATGCAACTTCTGCACTTAGCGGACGGATATCATCAATACCACGGCCGTCAACACGCTTATGTTCATCCTTAAGCCAGCTTCTTACGATATTTTTCTGCATTTTATAAAGTACCTCACCGATTTCGGTGTCGTAGTTTTCGTATTTTTCAGCCAATTCTTCTGCAAGCTTTTCTTCAACAACCAACATTCTTGCATCACGGATTTTCTTGTCGTCTGTATCAAGAGCGTGCTTGATATCATCGATAGCGATTCTTTCAACATCGTCATACAAATCGTGATTGATATCAAAAGCTTCATACTTAATCTTTTCTTTTTTGCCTACTGCATCTGCAATTTCATCAACAAAGTCACAAAGTTTTTTAATTTCCTCATGAGCAAGCATAATTGCATCGTATACAACATCATCAGGAACTTCCTTAGCACCTGCTTCTATCATACAAACCTTCTGGCGAGTACCGGAAACAGTCATATTAAGCTGACTTACTTCTCTCTGTGCAGCAGTAGGATTAATAACAAATTCACCGTCAACAATACCAACGAATACGCTTGCAACAGGGCCGTTGAAAGGAATGTCGGAAATTGCGATAGCAATAGCTGTACCCATCATTGCACCAAATTCAGGAAGATTGTCCTGTTCAACGCTCAAAACTGTAGAAACGATAGATACATCGTTACGCAAATCCTTAGGGAACAAAGGACGTATTGGTCTGTCAATAACACGGCTTGTAAGAATAGCCTTGTCAGAAGGCTTACCTTCTCTCTTTGTAAAACCGCCAGGGATTTTACCTACTGAATAAAGCTTTTCCTCGTAATCAACACTTAAAGGAAAAAAGTCTATACCATCACGAGGCTTGTCCGAAGCTGTTACATTTGTCATAACAACTGTGTCGCCGTATCTTACGATACAGGAACCATTGGAAAGTTGTGCCATTTTGCCTGTTTCTACAACAAGCTTTCTACCTGCAACGATAGTTTCAAACTGTCTGAATGCCATTTTAAATTCCTCCAATTTTTTTATATTTTACGAGGTATTTTTTAGCACTTAATTTTATGTACCCTACAACAGATACACATAATTAACTGCTAACCAACACCTCATTTTAAACTGTTTTAAAAGCAATCAAACGAGTGATACACAAAGTATCACCCGTTTATTGTTTAACTATTTTCTCAAGTTACATTTAGCTACAATAGCTCTGTATCTTTCGATATCTTTTTTCATAAGATAGTTCAAAAGACCACGTCTTTGACCAACCATTTTCAAAAGACCTCTTCTTGAATGATGGTCCTTCTTGTTAATCTTAAGATGTTCGTTAAGATGGTTGATTCTTTCAGTAAGGATAGCAATCTGAACTTCAGGAGAACCTGTATCAGTTTCGTGCAATTTGTATTTTGCAATAATATCCTGCTTTACTTCTTTCAACATTGTGCATTCACCTCCACTTAATTATTACGCATAACCCGAGCATCAGGCGAGTGGAACTTTACCCCAAAACCCAGCATTAGCCATTACATTATACTACATATATTTTCATTTGTAAATACTTTTTTCAAAAATTTTTAAAGTTTTATTTTTATCAATAATCAGCTGGCTTTTCAAGGCATCTGCCGACTCAAAGGTCATTATATCCCTTAACTTTTCAACAAAAGATATTGAAATCCTTTGTCCATACAAATCACCATTAAAATCAAAAAGATTTGTTTCCAATAAAATCCTGTTGTCATTAAATGTGGGCTTCCCGCCGTAATTAGTTATAGACGGATACATTTTTTCATCATATTCGGTTATTGTAGCATACACACCTTCAAGAGGCATAATTCGGTTTTCGTCAACACAGATATTTGCGGTAGGAAAGCCTATTGTACGTCCTATGGCATTACCATACTCCACTGTACCGCTTACAGAAAAGTCGTAGCCAAGCATCTTTTTAGCCATTTTGAAATTGTTTTCCTCAATATATCCCCTGATTTTTGTACTGCTGACAATTTCGTCATCCTGGTAAACAGGAGGCACAATATCAAAAACAATTCCTTTTTCTCCACAGTATTCCTCTAAAATTTTTGTATTTCCTTCTCTTCCTTTTCCAAAGCGGAAATTAAACCCAACGGATATATACTTTGCAGTACTTATAAAAGTATCCAGAAAATTACGTGCGGACATTCCTTTAAAATCACCATCAAAACGCTGAATATAAAGATAATCAACACCTAATTCTTCAAAAATTTTGATACGTTGCTCCCAATCCGTAATATATCTTGCTCCAGACGGCAATACATCAAAAGTATATATACAGGCACTGCAATTATTATCTTTTGAATACGAAACAATATTTTCAATTAATTTTCTATGCCCTGTATGAACACCGTCAAATGCCCCGAGAGCAATAGCAAGTCCTTGCGGCAGAACCTCATTATTATTTAAAATCTTCATTAAAATTCACCAACATAAAACATTTTGACAACCTTAAGCATACCATCATCCATACGTGAAAGACATAAAAATCTGTCTTCGTCGTCATATACTTTATATTCTACACCCTCTGTACCATTATACGGAATTGCATTTCCATTCAAAACCTTGCTTAAAATATCACCGGTTACAGTGATTTTATCACAATCAAACAATTCATCAGGTGAAATAACATAATTCGCATAATTTTCAGATGTCAAGTCTTCTAACTTTACAGAATTACCAATTTCAAATACAGAACTTTGAGTACGTATAAGCTTTGTCATAGCTGCACCGCAACCAAGCACTTGTCCTATATCGTTACCCAATGTTCGGATATATGTACCCTTTGAGCATTTTACATCTATGGTAAAGTATTTATCCTTTACATCAAGTATATTTATTTCATATATTTCAACATCACGAGGCTTACGTTCTATCTCTATTCCCTTGCGTGCAAGGTCACATAATTTTCTTCCACCAACCTTGATTGCAGAATACATAGGCGGAATCTGTTGTATTTTACCCTCAAAGCTTTTAATAGCCTGTATAATCTGCTCTTCGGAAACATTTACAGGGTGTTCTTTCAAAACTTCCCCGCTTATATCAAGAGTATCGGTTGTGACACCAAGCATAAATGTTGCGGTATATCTTTTATCCGACACCGTGAGCATATCAGCAACCTTAGTTCCCCTGTTTATACATATAGGCAAAACGCCTTCTGCATCAGGGTCGAGAGTTCCGGTGTGTCCCACCTTTTTTGTACCAACAATTCTGCGTACTCTGTTTACTACATCGTGAGAGGTCATTCCCGCAGGCTTGTAGATATTAATTATTCCATCCATAAGCTATCTGATTCTGACCTCCAGTTTTATTCTTCTCTCAGTTTCGGTAATTAGTTTCCTCTTTACTTCCTCAAGACTACCCTTTACAGTACAGCCTGCAGCCCTTTCGTGACCACCACCGCCGAACTGCTGTGCAAGCTTAGCCGCATCAACAAGCTGAGAACGTATACTTACCTTTACAGTTTCACTATCAATTTCACGAAAACTCATAGAAACTATAGCACTTTCCAAAGAACGCGGGATATTAACAAGGCTACCTGCATCATCTTCTGTTGCTTTTAATCTTTTCATCTGCTTTTCCGTTATAGAAACAACAGCAATTCTGTCTTCATAGTAAGTTTCCATGGAATTGTAGGCAAGCCTTATAAGCTCTATTCTCTTTTTGCTGTTCATTTCAAAGAGATAGCTGTTAATAAAGGCATTATTTATGCCATACTGCAAAAGCTGTGCAGCAATGCTGTGAGTATGAGGCTTTGTATTGGAATATGCAAAGCCCCCGGTATCAGACACTATTGCAACATAGAGATTATTTACAATCTGTGTTGTAAGCTTTATGTTCATAAACTGTGCAAGTTCATATATAATCTCTCCTGTAGCTGCAGCCTCCGGATTAATATAATTATAAACTCCATATTTGTCATTGGTAATATGATGGTCTATATTAATTGTTTTTTCGCAGGAATCAAATGCCCTTACCCTTGTTCCCATACGTTGTTTATCTGCACAGTCTACTGAAATAACAAGGTCAGGTATAAAAGCATCGTTTTTACATTCAACACCATCCAGTATTCTCAGTATTCTGTGCTCATAATCTCTTTCATCCAATATTACATCAGCTTTTTTTCCAAGCTCCTCAAGCATAAGCTTAAGTGCATAGCTTGACCCCAGGCAATCGCCATCAGCACTATAATGAGGAATAATGAGAATATTATCACTGCTTTTTATAGCATTACATATATCTGTAAACATTACACCATTCCCTTCTGCACAAATTATTTGTTCATATCATTAAGCAACTTACTGATATGTGCGCCATGTTCAATGGAATTATCCAAGGTGAACAAAATTTCAGGTGTATATCTTAGGCCAAGTCTATGTGCAAGCTCCTTACGTACAAAGCCTGATGCATTTTTCAGTCCCTCGATTGCACCATTTTGTACAGCTTCGTCACCAAAAACGCTGACATATACCTTGCACCAACGCAAGTCCTTGGTTATATCAACAGACACAACACTGCAAAGCCCCTTTGTTACCCTTGGGTCTTTCAGTTCACGGATAATCGAGCTAATTTCCTTACGTGCCTCTTCATTTATTCTATCAATTCTATTTGCCACTACAATTCCCCCTTATCTTGGGATTTCCTCCATAACGAAGCATTCAATTACGTCGCCTTCTTTAATATCGTTAAATCTTTCAATACCGATACCGCATTCGTAACCTGTAGGTACTTCCTTGGCATCGTCTTTAAATCTCTTAAGTGAGTTCATTGTTCCCTCGTGTACTACGATACCGTCACGAACGATACGAACCTCACAGTTTCTTACAATCTTACCGTCTGTAACATAGCATCCGCCGATAGTACCAACGCCGGAAATTTTGTATGTCTGACGGATTTCCGCATGACCGATAACACTTTCCTTAAATGTAGGTTCAAGCATACCCTTCATAGCTGCTTCAATTTCTTCAATAGCCTGATAAATAATTCTGTATAGTCTGATTTCAACATTCTGGCGTTCTGCAGACTCCATAGTAGCCGCAGACGGTCTTACGTTAAATCCGACAATAATAGCATTTGAAGCAGAAGCAAGCATAATATCAGACTCACTGATTGTACCTGCACCGCCGTGGATAATATTTATTCTTACCTCATCATTTGAAAGCTTAAGCAATGATTGCTTGATAGCTTCCACAGAGCCCATAACGTCAGCTTTTATAATAATATTAAGGTCCTTAATCTGACCCTGTTCAATCTGTGTAAACAAAGCATCCAGTGATACAACCTGCTGAGTTGACTTGTTGTATTCGTCTTTAATCTTCTGTTTTCTCTGTTCTACAACTGCACGTGCCTTCTTTTCGTCAGTTACTGCGTAGAACAAGTCACCGCCTTCAGGAACTTCGCTAAGACCAAGGATTTCAACAGGCATACTCGGACCTGCTGCCTTAATTCTTCTTCCGCTATCATCTACCATAGCACGTACCTTACCTACTGCTGTACCTGCAACTACGATATCACCGACATTTAAGGTACCATTTTGTACCAATACAGTTGAAACAGGACCTCTGCCCTTGTCAAGCTTGGCTTCGATAACAGTACCCTTTGCCATTCTGTCAGGGTTAGCTTTAAGCTCCTTCATATCAGCAACTAAAAGCACCATTTCAAGCAATGTATCTATATTATCACCGCGAAGAGCTGAAATAGGTACACAAATTGTATCTCCACCCCATTCTTCGGGAACAAGACCGTGCTCTGTAAGCTGTTGCTTAACAAGGTCAGGATTAGCTGTTTCTTTATCAATTTTATTGATTGCAACAATAATGCTGACATTAGCTGCCTTCGCGTGGTTAATAGCCTCGATAGTCTGTGGCATAATACCATCATCTGCGGCAACAACCAAAATTGCAACATCAGTAACCTGTGCACCTCGCATACGCATAGCGGTAAATGCTTCGTGCCCCGGTGTATCAAGGAATGTAATATCCCTGTCGTTAATGTGTACTCTGTAAGCACCAATATGCTGTGTAATACCGCCCGCTTCTGTATCTATAACGTGAGTACGTCTTATATAGTCAAGAGTCTTAGTCTTACCGTGGTCTACATGACCCATAATAACAACAACCGGCGGACGTGGTTGCAAGCTTTCTTCGTCGTCTTCAACGTCATTGAAAAGAATATCCTCATCTGTGACGATAACTTCCTTTTCAACAGTTGCGTTAAATTCCGATGCGATAAGTGAAGCAGTATCAAAATCGATAAGCTGGCTTACAGATGCCATAATACCTAACATCATCAGGCATTTAACAACTTCGTTAGCAGGCTTACCCAATTTTTCAGCAAATTCGCCTACTGCAATTTCGTCGCCCATATATACAACAACATTTTCGGCAACTTCTTCCTTTTCTTTCTTTTCCTTAACAAGCTTTTCATTTTTATTTTCTATTTTATTGCTTGTTTTATTCTTTTTAATCTTCTGTTTTTTAGTTGTCTTGTTTGTATCTATGTTCTGAGGAACAAGCTCCTCAATTTTTTCAGTATCAAATTTTTCAAGGTCAACACTTACAGTTCTTGTATCAACATATCTTGATTTTTTCTGTATAGGTGTGTCATCGATAATTTCTTCAACACTTTCTTCCTGCTTCTCAACATTTTCGGATTTTTTAGCAGGTTTCTTCTTTTCGGGTTCGTTCTCTATATTTGCAAAGCCAAAATCTTCAACCTGATACTTTTGTGTAAAGTGTTCAAAAACAACGTCAAGCTCGTTTGATTCTATTGAGCTCTGGGCACTTTTTGCCTTGCTGCCGAAAGCCTGCAAAAGTTCCAGTACCTCATTTTTATCAACACCCAAATCCTTAGCTACGGCACTAATTTTTATTTTAACAGCTGCCATTTTCAGCCACCTCCGTCAAATTACTGTATTTGTTTTTTATAGACTGTGCAAACCCTCTATCTGTTATTGCAACAGCCACACAATTATCTACTCCTATGGATTTTCCTATATCATCACAATTGCCATAAAAAATATAATCTGTATTATATGATTTACATTTATCGGATATGCGTTTTTTAGTTCCTAAAGAGGCATCCTCCGATATTACAACAAGATGCGCTTCACCGTTCTTAATCCTTGCAATTACTGCGTCTGTACCGCTTGTAGCCTTACCGGCACGCTTTGCAAGTCCTAACATCCTGTACACTTTATTGTTTATCAATATTTATGCACTCCTCATAAACTTCAGCAGACACATTGGTTTTAAGTCCCCGCTCAAGTCCTCTTACCTTTTGTGCCTTTTCTATACATTCAACATTATTGCAAACGTATGAGCCTCTGCCAGGTCTGTTGCCATCATAATCCACGCCTACAACACCGTCGGAATAAAAAATCCTTATCATTTCGGATTTTGGTCTTACACTCCTGCAGGCAACGCACATTCTTTGGGGAACGTATCTGCCGTCAACATATATCTTTTTATGCTTCATCCTCTTCATCGCCCTCAGCTTTAATAATATCTATCTTCCAACCTGTGAGCTTAGCCGCAAGTCTTACATTCTGACCTTCCTTACCGATTGCAAGTGAGAGTTGACTTGGTGAAACCGTAATTGTGCAAACTTTTTCTTCCTCATTTATCTTATAATCAAGCACCTTTGTAGGAGCTAAAGCAGCTGATACAAATTCACCGGGATTTTCACTATATTTTATAATATCGATTTTTTCGCCCATAAGTTCATCAACTATTGTCTGAACTCTTGCCCCCTTAGGGCCTACACAAGCACCAATGGGGTCAACGTTAGGGTCATTTGCCCATACGGCAATTTTACTTCTGGAGCCCGCTTCTCTTGCAACGGCCTTAATTTCAACAACGCCGCTTGTGATTTCAGGAACCTCAAGTTCAAACAATTTCTTAACCAATCCGCTGTGTGTTCTTGAAATAATAACCTGCGGTCCCTTGGACAATCTCTGTACATCTACAACATAAAGCTTTAATCTTTGTCCGGGTGTATAGTCGTCAGCCTCAACCTGTTCCTGTGGCATAAGCATTGCATCAGAATTTCCGATTCTTAGCATAACACTTTTCTTTTCAACCCGTTGTACCACACCTGATACAACATCATTAACTTTGTCGGCAAACTGATTATAGAACATTCCCCTTTCAGCTTCCCTGATACGCTGTGTAACAACCTGTCTTGCAGTTTGCGCAGCAATACGACCGAAAGTACGTGGTGCAGTAGGTATCTCAACAACATCACCCACTTGGTATTTAGGGTCAATTTTTGATGCTTCCTCAAGTGAAATCTGAATATCCTCGTCCTCAACCTCATCAACTACTGTCTTTTTAAGGCAAACATTCATACCGCCGCTTGTTCTGTTAATTTCAACCCTTACATCAAGGTTTGCACCATAATTTCTCTTGTATGCGGAAACTAAAGCAGTTTCAAGGGCATCAATAAGTATTTCCCGGCTGATTCCTTTTTCCTTTTCAAATTCTTCTAATAAAGTGATAAAATCTTCATTCATTTTTTCCAAAATCCTCCCAATTATTAAAACTCAAACATTATATTAGCTTTCGCAATATTTTTCTTATCAATCTGAAACTGTTTATCTGCTGTCTGCACTGTAATTTCATTACGGTCTGCTGATACAAGCTCTCCCTCTATCTCCTTTGTTCCGTCAATATCCTTGTAAAGTTTTATCCTCACATTTTCGCCCATGGCTGCTTCAAAATGTTCTTCCTGACGTAAGCTTCTTTCAATGCCCGGTGAAGAAACCTCTAAAAAGTAGTTTGTCTGGATACAATCCTTTTCGTCCATAATTGTACTAAGCGCACGGCTTATAGTTTCACAATCGTCAACATTTACCCCTTCATCACGGTCAATAAACAATCTTAAAAACCAATGCGGACCTTCTTTGGCGTATTCTACATCATAAATTTCATAACCTTCAGCATTTACAACAGGTAAAGCCAAATCATAAGTAAGCTTTTCTATTTTTGACAATATCACCGTCAAAACCTCCTTTCAAAGCGTCTTAACAATAAACAAAGAGTGGGATAACCCACTCCTCGTCAACAATTATTCCTATGCTTTCTATATATTAACACAATTTTTTACCAAAATCAAGTACTTTTTTGCTATTTATTATAAAGTAAGTTAATTTTATTTAAATTCATTGACTATTTTATGTATTTGTAGTAAAATAGTATGATGTAAAAATATAAAATTGTCAGGAGAAATTAATGTGAAATTATATATATTCGACTTGGACGGAACTTTGGTAAATTCGTTGAATTCGATTGCCTATTTTTCAAACAAAGCTCTTTCCAAATTCGGTTACGACAGCATACCTACAGAAAGGTACAAGACACTCATTGGCAATGGTGCAGCAATACTGGTAGAAAGAATGCTTGCGGAAGTTGGTGCCGATGAGAAAATGTTCGAACAGGTGTATAAGGAATACACCACTACATACGATAATGATTTTATGTACCTTACCGAGCCTTATGATGGAATAATTGATTTATTAAAAGAACTGAAAAACCGTGGATATAAAACAGCTATTGTTTCCAACAAGCCTCACAGTACAACAAAAAAAATAAGTGACAAGCTCTTCGGTAATTTAATAGATGTATGCTACGGTAAAAGGGACGGATACCCTGTAAAGCCTGACCCTGCATCTGTTAATGAAATTATTGACAAGTTAAGGGTTGATAAAAAAGAATGTGTATACTGCGGTGACACCATCGTTGATATGCAAACGGGGCAAAACGCCGAAATATATACAGTAGGTGTCCTTTGGGGGTTTAGGGATATTGAAGAAATAAAAAGCGGTAATCCTCAAATGATTGTGTCCCACCCTATGGATATTTTAAAAACATGTGACCTGTAAGGAGTTTAAAATGCAAAAGTTCAGGATTTTTTTAAAAAATACAGTTGCACAAATTAAATTATTTTTTGATGATAAGGGAAATTTCAGTCTTACAAGGTCCCTGATGCTGTTACTTGTACTTTCGTTATGGACCATTGTATTCCAGGTTGTATCACAAGGCTTTAATATACTGCAGCTTTACTTACCTATTTTATTTTTCAACATTATACCAATATTTTTGTTAATGTGTGCCCTTTATTTTATAATAGGCAAAATATCAATTTCATATATAATTACAAACTTGTTGCTTTCAATACTTTTGATAATTAATCATTTTAAAATCAAGTTCAGGGATGAGCCTCTGAAAACAGCAGACTTTTCACTGAGTAATGAAGCAACAAATATAGTGCAAAACTACGATTTGTCCATAGATTTTACCATTTTTGTAATTATACTGTTCTGCACAGTTTCATTCTGGTTTGTAATAAAAAAGATAAGAAACAAAAGACCGGGACCGGTTATTTCGTTGGCAGGCATTGTAATTACATTAGCACTTGCTATGCTTTCTAACTACTCTATTTACAGCAATACAAGTATTTATGATAATCTGCTTTCAAGTTTGGGACTGTTTCATGAATCAACAATAGTTTCCAGCAAAGGGTTGGTATATTCTCTTGCAAATGATGCAAATACCACAAAGTACAAAGAGCCTGAAGGTTATTCAAAAGCCAGAGTGGATGAAATACTAAGCCACTATGAAGCTCCTGAATTGCCCGAAAGCGCACCTAATGTAATTGCAGTAATGTGTGAGGCATATACAGACATTCAGGATTGGAAAAATGTATCATTTACTGAAAACCCTTACAGATATGCTAACTATTTAAAGAAAAAAGGTTGCTACGGTTCCATATTTGTCCCGGGTTTTGCAGGAGCAACAGCAGCTACGGAATTTGAATTTTTAACAGGTAATAATACATCCGCAATAAGTACTACAATGCCCACTGCATACAAGACGCTTATTAATCGGAACACATACTCCATAGCAAGAATTTTTAAAGACATGGGATATGAGGCGGTATCTATGCATCCCGGTTATCCTTGGTTTTACAACAGACAAAACGTATATCTGAGAATGGGGTTTGATTCCTTCACCTCAAGAGATGACCTGGAAGGCGAAGTACCTAATGTAAAAACATATGCACTTGATACTGTGGCGTCTGATATGATTATAAAGGATTATAACAGACATCTTGCCGAAAATCCTGATATAGGATATTTCAACTTTCTTGTAACAATACAAAATCATGGTCCGTACGACAATAATAAATTATATTATGAGGAAGAATATATATCAAAAGAGTCCGGGCTTACTGACGAGGAATACTATATAATTAACAATTATCTGGGCGGTATAAAGGCTGCAAACGAATTTATGAAAACCATATATGAATATATAAATACACTTGATAAACCAACGGTATTTATAATATTCGGTGACCATCTTCCATACCTGGATTCAGAGGAAAAAATATTTGAAAAATTGGGTTTAGATATAGTTTCCAACACATATGATGCATATGAAAACAGATATTCAACGGATTATATCATTGTGGGAAATAAGTCATTCCTTAAAAACACCCGCCCACAAATAAGAGGACGTCAGGAATTGATATCTTCAAACTATCTTTCAGTAAAATTGTTACAATATATGAATATGGAGCTTACTCCATTCCATTCCTTCCTGTACGATATGATGCAATATGCTCCAATAATCAGCAAACAGCATAACGGAACATCAGAAGGTTTTGGTGAAGAACTTCCCGACGAATTTAATGAAATGTTCAAAAATTATAAAATTTTACAATATTACAACATTAAAGACTATGAAATACAACAAAAAGGAGAAAACCAATGAGAAATTTAGACACAAAATATGATCCGAAACAGGTTGAGGACAAGCTGTACAAAGAATGGGTTGACAAAGGATATTTCCACGCAAAGCCAAATCCTGACAAAAAACCTTTTACAATAGTTATTCCTCCTCCAAACGTAACAGGCAAATTGCATATGGGCCACGCTCTTGATGAAACATTGCAGGATATACTTATCAGATACCACAGAATGAAGGGCGAGGAAGCCTTGTGGCTACCGGGTACCGACCACGCAGGTATCGCTACACAGATTAAGGTTGAGGAAGTTTTACGTAAAGAAGAAGGTCTTACAAGATACGACCTTGGTCGTGAAAAGTTCCTTGAAAGAGTATGGGAATGGAAACATCAGTACGGCAGTAACATTATAAATCAGCTTAAAAAATTAGGCAGTTCATGTGACTGGGACAGAGAACGCTTTACAATGGACGAAAAATGTTCCAAAGCAGTACGAGAGGTTTTTGTTAACCTTTACAACAAAGGTTTGATTTATCAGGGCAACCGAATTATTAACTGGTGTCCTCATTGTACAACCGCACTTTCTGACGCAGAGGTTGAATACGCAGACCAGCCGGGACACTTCTGGCACATTAAGTACCCAATCGTTGGCTCTGACGGATATGTTATAGTAGCTACAACACGTCCCGAAACAATGATGGGTGATACTGCTGTTGCAGTAAATCCTGAAGATGAAAGATATAAGGATTTAATTGGCAAAACACTTATGCTCCCTCTTGTTAACAGGGAAATTCCTGTTATTGCAGACGAATATGTTGATAAAGACTTTGGAACAGGCTGTGTTAAAATTACACCTGCTCATGACCCTAATGACTTTGAAGTTGGTCTACGTCACAACCTTGAACAGATTAAGGTTATGAATGACGATGCCACAATAAATTCCAACGGCGGTAAATATAACGGTATGGACAGATACGAGGCAAGAAAGGCTGTTATTAAGGACCTTGAAGAACTTGGCTTGTTGCATAAGGTTGAAGACCATTCACACAATGTTGGTCAGTGTTACCGTTGCGGTACAACTGTTGAACCAATGACTTCAAAACAGTGGTTTGTTAAAATGGAGCCATTGGCTGAGCCTGCTTTGGAAGTTGTTAAAAACGGTACTACAAAATTTGTTCCTGAAAGATTTACTAAAACATATACAAACTGGATGGAAAATGTACATGACTGGTGTATTTCACGTCAGCTATGGTGGGGACACAGAATCCCTGCGTTCTATTGTGATGAATGTGGTGAAACAACTGTATCCAAAACAGATATAGACATATGTCCAAAGTGTGGTGCCAAAGTGCATCAGGATAATGACGTACTTGACACTTGGTTTTCATCAGCACTATGGCCATTTGCTACACTTGGCTGGCCTGATAAAACAGAAGAACTTGATTACTTCTACCCAACAAGTGTATTGGTTACTGGTTATGATATCATCTTCTTCTGGGTTTCACGAATGATATTCAGTGGTGTTGAACATATGGGCAAGAGTCCTTTTGACACAGTACTTATACACGGTATTGTACGTGACAGCCAGGGCAGAAAGATGAGTAAGTCATTGGGTAATGGTATAGACCCACTTGAGGTTATTGATAAATACGGTGCAGACGCTTTAAGATTCACACTTGCAACAGGTAACTCACCCGGTAATGATATGCGATTCTATGACGAAAGAGTTGAAGCAAGCCGTAACTTTGCAAATAAGATATGGAACGCTTCACGTTTCGTACTTATGAATGCAGACGACAATGCAAGCGACGTATTGCCTACAAACTTAGAACTTGAGGATAAGTGGATTCTTTCAAAGCTTAACAAGCTTATTGAAAGAGTAACAGACAATCTTGACAAATACGAGCTTGGTATTGCGGTACAGAATTTGTATGACTTTATATGGGATGAATTCTGCGATTGGTACATTGAGCTTGTAAAACCAAGACTTGGAACAGATAAAAACCCACAGAACGTACTTATTTATGTGCTTTCAAACATTTTAAAGCTGTTACATCCGTTTATGCCGTTTATTACAGAGGAAATTTACAGCTACTTACCAGTAACTGACAAAAAGAGCATAATGATTTCCGACTGGAGTGTTGCAAAAGATGAACTCAACTTCCCTGTTGAAGAAGAAAATCTTGAAACAATTAAGGAAGCTATCAAGGGCGTAAGAAATATGCGTTCTGAAATGGACGTTCCTCCATCAAAGAAAGCTAAACTTGTTATCGTTACTGAGGATGTTGAGCTTTTTGAACTTGGTACTGCATTCTACCTAAAACTTGCAGGTGCAAATGAAGTTGTAGTTTCCAAGGATAAGGGAGAAGTTCCTGAAAATGCAATTTCTGTAGTTGTAAATAAGGCGGAAATATTTATGCCACAGGATGACCTTATTGACAAAGCTAAGGAAATTGAAAGACTAAACGCTGAAAAGAAACGTCTTGAAGGTGAAATCAAACGCGTTGAAGGTAAGCTTTCAAACGAATCATTTGTTGCAAAGGCACCACAGGCGGTAGTTGACAAGGAAAAGGAAAAGGGCGAAATGTACCGCGAAATGTTGAACAAAGTACTGGAAGGTCTTGAAAAATTAAAATGAACTACAGTGAAGCATTAGACTTTATTCATACAAGAAACAAATTTGGCATCAAGCTTGGTCTTGATGCCACAAGCAACTTGCTTGATAAAATAGGCAACCCTCATAAAAGGTTGAAATTTATCCATATAGCAGGTACTAACGGCAAGGGTTCTACTACTTCCTACATTGCGGATATATTAATGTCAAAGGGATATAAGGTGGGCAAGTTTATATCACCGTATGTGTATTCCTTTACGGAACGTATACAGATAAACAATTGTGAAATTTCAGAAAACGACCTTGCAGAATGTGCAACTGTTGTACGAGATGCTATTGAAAAATACAACCTTACACCTACGGAGTTTGAAGTAGTTACCGCAATAGGACTTTTATATTTTGAACGTCAAAATTGCGACTATGTATCCCTTGAAGTTGGTATGGGGGGAAGATTCGATGCAACCAATGTGATACCTGCACCGCTTGTTTCCGTTATTACCAGCATAAGTATTGACCATACGGAATACTTAGGTAATACAATAGCAGATATTGCCTTTGAAAAATGCGGAATTATCAAAACAGGTTCAAATGTTATAGCATATGCGGACAATCCTACAGATGCTGTGAATGTAATTAAAAAAACAACCGCTGAAAAAAATGTGCCCCTTATAATACCTGATAAAAATGACATTGTAATTTTACAACAAAGTATTGATGGTACTGATTTTGAATACAAAGGTGAAAAATACCACATAAATATGCTTGGAAAACATCAGGTTTACAATGCGGTAAGTGCTATTGAGGCAGCAAAGATATTAGGTGTTGAAAAAGAATATATTAAAAAAGGTCTTGAATATACAAAATTCCGCGGAAGAATGGAAATAGTAAGTAAAGACCCGGTTATAGTACAGGACGGTGCACATAATTATTCCGGAATTTTAGCTTTATACGATGCATTAAAAACATATTTTAATGATAAAAAAATAATTGTGGTTATGGCAATGCTCAAGGATAAAGAGTACGAAAAATGTATTAGCACAATAGCTCCTGTGGTGGATACATTTGTTGCAACTGAAGCCAACAATCCCCGAAAGGCAACTGCTGATGAAATTTCAATAACTGCAAAAAAATATATTAAAAACGTACATTCACAACCAGATGTAAATAAAGCTGTTGCATATGCAAAGTCAATAAGCGATAACCACAGTATAATATGCGTATGCGGTTCGCTTTATCTGCTTGGGGACGTCAACATTTAAACAGAAAGGACTTTTTAAAATGAGATTTAAAAAAATACTACCGCAAATTATTACGGCAGCACTTTCGGTTGTAATGCTGATATATACCTTAATATCCACAAGAATTTCCGTAAGTACTTTTCCCTTTGAACTATTGGAAAAGTTAGGAATTTACTACGGCGACACAGGATACGGAATTATAAACAGTGACATTTCACTGAACGGAAGCTATGAAGCGTTTGTATCATTTTTAAAAAAATTATCTGTAAATGGTATAATACACAGGCTGATACCCTTTATAATTCTTTCTGTTTTACTTGTTGTAGCTTTGGTTATCATATCAAAGGCAGCGTCAAAATCAAACTACAAATGGACTGTTTATTTGTGTGCAGTTTTATTACCCGTAGTATTTTGTGATTTTACAAATCTGGTATTTTTCAAAACGTTATATGCAAATCCTCTTATTCTCGTTCTTCTTATGTTAATCTGCGGAATATTGCTTATGATGTATAATAAAAATTCAGCGGGGATTACAGGAATAATAGCTGTTAGCGTTATAGCAATAATATACGGCCTTTTGGGAACTGTACAGGCAATAACTGCAATTATTATCGGAATAATAATTGGAAGACTTTCTAAAATATCCAAAAATAAAATTTCAAAAATATTATCAATTGTTCTTGGTATTGTAATTATTGTACAAAGCCTATTGTTCAGTTTTAATTATAAAGCGTTTGATTACAAGCAAAATCTTTATAACTCTGTATTCTTCGGGGTATGCAAATATGATAGTGTTACAGAGCTAGGACTTGATAAAGAGCTTGATGACTTTAAAGAAGTCTATTACGGAATGATGGAAAACGAGGCAGATTATGACCTTGAAAATAAGTTCTATAATAAAATGTCATATACAAAACTGATTAAGTATTATGCGACACATCCATCAACTGCCATAAATGTAATTAATAATCAGGCAAAATCAGCGTTTTATAACGATTATGACTTTGGCTTTACCCCTTACAGCTCCGCAAAGAAGTTATATATACCTCTAAACTTTATAATTTCTTTAGCTTTTACGGTAATATATATATCCATTGCAACTATAGTAGGAAAAAAATATAACACTATAAAACCTGTTACGGAATTTATGATAGGTATTGCAGCTATGTGGTTTATGTCCCTTATTGCAACGGCAATATACTGCGGTAACTGTGATATAGCTCAAAATATGTACAATTTTAACATATTGTTTGATATTATGATAGTTTCCGGTTTGATTGGCGGTATAAGGGTTGTACTTCACAGACAGGATGAAAAGAAGGACGAATTCGGAATAACTCACGAATAAAGGTAATTTATATGAGATTTTTAATTATAGGTGATATTGTAGGTAACAACGGCGTTGAGTATCTTCAACAGCACCTTGATTCCATAAGAAAATTAAATAAAATTGATTTTGTTATTGCAAATGCCGAAAACTCCACTCCCGTTGGGAAGGGTATAAACAAGGCTGTTGCACATATCCTTTACAACTGCGGGGTAGATGTTATAACTATGGGAAACCATACATTTAACAATTACGAAATCAACAAACTATTTGACGAGGATTTTCCTATAGTACGTCCTGCCAATATGCCTCCGGAAACTGCCGGACAGGGTTATGTGATAACAGACTTCTTCGGCACAAAAATAGCTGTCATAAATTTATTAGGTAGGGTATATATGGAGTGTATGGACTGTCCATTCCGTACCGCAGACAGTATAATTGAAAAAATCAAGGACGACACGGACATTATAATCGTAGACTTCCACGCTGAAGCAACCAGCGAAAAGAAAGCTATGGGCTTTTACCTTAACGGCAGAGTATCCGCAGTATTCGGTACACACACACACGTACAGACTTCAGATGAAAAAATACTTGACGGCGGTACTGCATATATAACCGACGTTGGTATGACAGGATGTCACGACAGCGTGCTTGGAGTGAAAAAGGATATTATAATTAAGCGCTTTTTAACCTCTATGCACCAAAGACATGAAATTCAGGACGGCCCGGCAACATTGGAAGGTATTATAATTGATATTGACGAATCTACAAGAAAAAGTAAATCAATAGAAAGAATACAAATAACATAACATAAAGGATGCTGTTAAACAGCATCCTTTTTTGTTATATTCCAATGTATTATTACTGCCAAAATCACCGCAAAACCGAAGTAACCGCTAATTGGATACACAATGCCAATTAAATCTCCAAAACCAAACAGGCTGCAAATCCAGCCTACAAGAGCCATAATAACTATTAAATACCTTTTATACTTTCTAAACCATTGAAATTTTTGTTCAAAGTAAGCTATAACCCCGACCATACTCGAAAGGGATGTTCCAAACATTCCAAATAGTAATAAAACCGCATATACAACACCGAGTATATAGCTTATATTATATGCAAGCTCCAGCATAGGTAATTCGGTATGTGATATTTCAACATTTGCAAAAATGCCAAAAAGTACACACACCGCAATCAAAAGCATTATAACACTACCGACACCCATACCGGGTAACACGGTCTTTTTATCTATTTGCATAGCCATAGGTGCTATAATACCTATAGTACAAAATAAATTGTGTGAAGCATAAGTACAAGCAGAAAAAAACCAATTATGTAACAACACATTTTGTTCCTGTATATTGGTGTGAAAATTCAATTCAAAACCATATTGCCATAGGGTGATAATACCGATTGCTACTGCTCCAATAATCATTGCGGGTACAAGACGCGAAAGGGCAGATACCATACCTTTAACTCCACCCATAGAAACTATTGCAACCGTCACACAAAACAGACCGCAACCTAAAAAATACGGTATTGAAAACATACGATTAAGCAATGCCCCTGCACCTGCAGACATAATTATTAATATACTGAACATAAAAAATGTAGTTACTGCACCTACCAATGCCCTTAACCAAGGTATATCCTTCCATACTACAATCCTATCCATCTCGGTTATTCCTGTAAGGTGAATAAGCTTTACAAGTATCAAACCAAACAAAAAATGCAGTAAAAATGTCAAAATCAGTCCCCAGATGCCATTAATACCAAAGGCACCGAAAAACTGCCATATTTCCTGTCCCGAAACAAAGCCGGCACCCAAAAAGCAACCGGCATAAGTAAGTCCCAAAGACATTGTACCTATCTTCTTCATAAAAAACCTCTTAAATATTCTTCATCTGTGTTACGTCAACCAAATCATCATCATAATTTTCAAGATAATCAAGCATTTCGTCAATGTCAGTGAATATTTCATACAAATTACTGCATTCGGACTTCATAAATTTTCCGTCTATTGCATCCTGCATCATTTTTTCCATACTGTCATAATAGCCGTTAATATTGAAAACAGCAATGGCTTTCTTATGTCTTGCAAGCTGTTTTAGTGTAAGTATTTCAAAAAATTCCTCAAATGTACCTATACCGCCGGGAGTCATAATAAAACAGTCTGCCCTATCTTCCATTATTTGCTTACGCTGACGCATAGTTTCGGTAGAAATCATTTCCGTACAATCTTCAAACAGCACACCATCCACATTAAAGAAAGAAGGTGCAACACCAATGATAGTGCCTTTTTTTTCATACATACCTCTTGCAACTGCACCCATCAAACCCTGCGCGCCTGCACCATAAACAAGTCCGTGTCCGCGTTCTGCCATTCTTCGACCTAGTTCTTCTGTAACTTCTATATAATTTTTATCTATAAGGTCACTCGATGCCCCATATACACATATTGTCATAAAAAAAGCCTCCTTTTACGTAATATTATATTATACACATTACATAATAATTTTATCACATAAAGATAAATTGGTCAACAAAACAAAGAGTGTAACAAAATTAAATTTAATTTTGTTACACTCCTTTTATGGTTGAAGAAAAAAGTATATTACTCGATTTCCTGTTCAAGATTATCAAATTCAGTTGTAGAAAAAAATTCACCCAAAGTCATTCCAAGTCCATCACAAATAAGTTTAATTGTAAGTATCTGAGGATTTTTGCTCTTTCCATACAATATATTTTTCAACGATGAAGGCGGAAGTGCGGAAATTTCTGCCAAAGCATTTATCGTAAGATTATGCTCCTCACACAAAGTAAGAATCCTGTTTTTTATTTCATCAATTGTTTTCATTAAAATCACTCCCTATAAAAAGAGTAACCAAAAACACTTGACTTTATAGGCTATGTATGCTACTATTAGGCTATCTGTAATACTTTTAAGGTGATAGCATTGAATAAAGTGAAAGAAAATATAAACAAAATTTATCGTGCATCTGCAAGTTTAAACCTTTATTCATCTATATGCAATCCTACAAAAGATAGAATAATAAATGAATTAATATCAATAAAATATATGATAGATGAATTGCTAAAAAAACTAAATTAAAAGAGCATAGTTTTAAACTATGCTCTTTCTACATTACTCTTCCTCTTGAAAAGTAGTTTGTTCAGGTGCACTTACACCAAGGTCCATATTCATCATCATTTCATTCCATTGTGCCTTGGTAACCAAAACTTCTCTTGGTTTTGTACCGTCAAAAGGTCCGATAATTCCTCTTTCCTCCATCTGGTCTATAAGCCTTGCGGCACGCTGATAACCCACCTTTAAGCGTCTTTGGTACATAGCAACGGAAGCCTGACCTGCCTCAATAGCCATTTCTACAGCCTGTGGCAATAATTCGTCAGCCTCTCCTCCTCTGTCCTCTGTAGCCTTAGGAGTATCACCTGCACGTTCAATCTTTTCTATAATATCTTCATCGTAATTTGCCTCATTTTGACCTTTGACAAATTCAACGATTTTTTCTACTTCCTTATCGGTTACAAAGCACCCCTGTACACGTATTGGTTTTGATGTGCCGATAGGGAAGTAAAGCATATCACCTTTACCCAAAAGTTTTTCTGCACCGCCCATATCAAGTATGGTTTTACTATCCACAAACTGACGTACGGCAAATGCAATACGTGACGGAATATTAGCCTTAATAACACCTGTAATAACGTCAACAGACGGTCTTTGTGTAGCAATTACAAGATGCATACCTGCCGCACGTGCCATCTGTGCAAGACGGCATATACTGTCCTCAACATCATTAGGTGCAACCATCATAAGGTCAGCCAACTCGTCTATGATAATAACAATTTGTGGCAATTCCTCGCTGTCATTTTCCTTTGCCCAGGCATTGTACCCCTTAAGGTCACGTACATTGTTGTCAGCAAATAATTTATACCTGTTAGTCATTTCATTAACAGCCCACTGCAATGCACCAGCCGCCTTACGAGGGTCTGTAACAACGGGAATAAGCAAATGAGGTATGCCGTTATATACACCAAGTTCAACTGCCTTAGGGTCTACCATTACGAGCTTAACCTCATTAGGTGTAGCCTTATAAAGAATACTTGTAATAAGTGAATTAATACATACAGACTTACCTGAACCTGTTGAGCCCGCAATTAAAAGATGAGGCATTCTTGCAATATCCCCTACCACAGGATTACCCGCAATATCCTTACCCAAGGCAAAGGCTAGCTTACTTTTGAAATTAGCAAAGTCCGCTGTACCAATAACCTCTCGCATATAAACTGCACTCAAAACCTCATTAGGTACTTCAATACCTATAGCGGTCTTACCGGGAATAGGCTCTATTCTGATACCCACCGCCGCAAGATTAAGTGCAATATCGTCTGCAAGATTTGTTATTTTGGAAATCTTTACACCCTCGTTTGGTTGAAGTTCGTACCTTGTAATTGTAGGACCACGGCTGTAATCCACAATTCTTGCCTCAACACCAAAAGAATGAAGTGTTTCAATCAATTTCCTTGCAGTTCTCTGCAAAGCCTCCTCCGCCTGTTGTGACGGCTTTTCAGGCTCTTTTAATATCGAGAGTGACGGATATTTATAGTCTATATGGTCATTTACAACAGCTATTTCCATTTGCTCAGGTTCCTCTTTTTTCCTCTTCTTAGGAAGTAAAGATACCTCTGTTGCAACTTCAATAGCCTGACTTATTGCTTCCTCATCATGTTCAGCAGTTGCCTGTACCTCATTTTGAGTGTTAAAACTCAAAAAGTCAAATTCATTACCGCTGTCAAAATCAAAAGGAGGCTTATCCGGCATATCTGCAACCGGATCATTTTCTATTGATTTTTTAGATTTCTTCTTACTGGGTTTATCGGGCAAATCAGCAAATTCCTTTTCAAAATCAAAAATCTGTTGTTTCAACTTCTTAAGTTCCTTTTGCATTTCCGGAGGCATTTTTTCAGGTACTTTTTTAACTTCTTCTTCCTCCATAGGCTCGTAATCCTTTGTAAACAAGTTGCGTAAGAATGTAATTACACCGCTTATGGAAATGTCAAAAACACATATAACAAGTATAAGTATCGCAGCAACAAGAACAATTACACTACCCCAAAAGCTAAGCAGATTTTTCATAGGTATACCGATAATTCCTCCTATTACACCGCCACCAAGTCCCCCTGTACCGTTAAGCCACAGAGACTTTATCATATCAACAATGCCCTCGTTTGCGGTAACCTGTTCAACTATGTGACAAAATACGCTCAGACATACAACGAGAACACTTGTAAGGATATATTTAAGCTTATATTCACCCAATTCCTTTTTAGCAATATAATGAATTGAACACGCAATTAATGCAAAGCATAAAATGTATGCCGTTCCTCCAAACAGACCAAGAAGCAAATTCTTGATAATTTCACCCACTACGCCTGTTATATCCGTAAACATACTTATGCCCACGAATATCCCTATTGCAATTATTATTATTGCAACAATATCGTAATTAACAACTTTTTTAGGCTTTGGACCCGGCTTTGATGAAGATGTTCTCTTCCTCTTCTTACTAACCTCTCGTGCCATACGAAAACTCCTCTTATGTAATATACTATTCAGCAAGAAATAGCATAAGCCAATGCCTATGCTATTCTTAAACTTTTAATTAACCCGGAGGCCATTGTAATGAACGGCCGCCAAGCATATGATAGTGCATATGGTCAACAGTTTGTCCCCCATTTACGCCTATATTGGTTACAATTCTATATCCATCTTCAGCAATACCTTCACTTTTTGCAATTTCAGCAGCAACCTTGAATATATGTCCTACTACTGCACAATTGTCATCATTTACTTCGTTAACGGAAGAAATGTGTTGTTTTGGTATAATCAAAATATGTGTAGGTGCCTGAGGGTCGATATCACGGAACGCAAATACCAAGTCATCCTCATAAACCTTTGTTGAAGGTATATCACCTGCTATAATTTTACAAAATAAGCAATCCATATTTAACATCTCCCTATTTAACCTGAGATTCTATAATGTCCTCTACTGCAGCTAAAGCCTCTGCAACCTTAGTTGCATCCTTACCGCCACCTTGTGCCATATCAGGCTTACCGCCGCCGGAACCTCCTGCAATCTTTGTAATTTCCTTAATAACATTACCTGCATGAACACCCTTTGCAAGAGCAGATTTTGTAGCCATAGCGATAAACATAAGCTTACCCTCGTTGTTTGAAGCCAATACCGCAACTCCGCATTCCATTTTATCACGGATACTGTCGCAAAGTGTTCTCATATCATTAACTGCAAGTCCGTCAACCTGTGATGTAACAATGTCAACACCTGCAACATTTTTACTGTTGTTCATTACGTCACCAAGCTTACTGTTTACAGCCTTTGCATTAAGTTCTTCAAGCTTTTTCTTATCTGCCTTGGATTCTGCAACCAAAGCCTCTGCCTTTTTATCAATTTCGTTAAGCAAGTTTGTCTTTAGCGCCAAAGCTGTGCTTGCAATCAAGTCATCCTTTTCCTTAATGTAGTCCAAAACACCCTGACCTGTTACAGCCTCAATACGTCTTGTACCTGCAGCAACACCTGCTTCAGAAAGAAGCTTAAACAAGCCTGCCTGAGCAGTATTTGAAAGATGTGTACCGCCGCAGAATTCTACTGAATAGTCACCCATTGAAACTACACGTACTACATCACCGTATTTTTCACCAAACTGAGCTTCCGCACCAAGCTTTTTAGCTTCTTCTATAGGGAGTTCCCTGACAATTACCGGCATAGCCTCTAAAATCGCATCATTTACCTTCTTTTCAACCTCTTTAAGTTCAACATCCGTCATAGCCTCAAAGTGTGAAAAGTCAAAACGCAAATGGTCAGCAGTAACTTCTGAACCTGCCTGAGCTACGTGGTCACCCAAAACTTCTTTTAGAGCTTTATGAAGCAAATGAGTTGTACTGTGGTTTCTGCAAATTGCCATTCTATTCTTTTTGCAAACTGACATTGTAACAACATCATCCACATTAAAGCTACCGCTCTCCACCTCTACAAAGTGCATATAAATACCGTTGCCGTTTTTCTTTGTATCAACAACCTTTGCACAAGCATTAGCAGTAAAGATTTTACCCTTATCGCCTGCCTGACCGCCCATTTCAGCGTAAAAAGTTGTTTTATCAGTAACGACTATACCCTTTTCCCCTTCGTTAATTGAGGCACAAACTTCACCTTCTGTTGCAATATCTGTAACCTTTGCTTCAACCTCAAGGTTTTCATAACCAACAAATTCTGTTGCATCACTGTCGAAGCTGTAGCTGTCATTATCTTCCCAGCTAGAGCCGTCCTTACGAGCTTCTCTTGCAGTTTTCTTCTGTTTTGCAAGTTCAGCATCAAATCCTTCTCTGTCAACTTCGATGCCCTTTTCGTTACAGATTTCTATTGTAATATCAATAGGGAAGCCGTAAGTATCATTAAGCTTAAATGCCTTGTCACCGCTCAAAATCTTTTTGCCGTCTGCATTAAGCTGTGCAATATATTCATCAAGAATAGAAAGACCATTATCAATTGTTTTTGAAAATCTTTCTTCCTCTATCTTGATAATCTTTTTGATATATTCTCTCTTTTCGTCCAATTCAGGATATCCTGCCTTCGATTCATCAATAACAGTATCTGCTACTGTGTACAAAAATTCACCCTGAATATTAAGTAATTTGCCGTGACGTGCAGCACGTCTTAAAAGTCTTCTTAAAACATAACCTCTTCCTTCGTTTGATGGAATAACACCATCAGAAACCATCATAACAGTACTGCGGATATGGTCAGTAATAACACGTAGGGAAACGTCAACCTTTTCATCCTTTTTATATTCCACACCTGCAATTTTGGAGATATGTGACATTGTATTCTGTACAGTATCTACCTCAAACAAGTTATTTACACCCTGCATAATGGCAGCAAGTCGCTCTAAACCCATACCTGTATCAATATTAGGGTTAGCAAGACGGTTATAGTTACCATCTTCATCCTTATCAAACTGTGTAAAAACAAGGTTCCATACTTCCATAAATCTGTCACAGTCACAACCAAGCTTACAATCCGGCTTACCGCAGCTAAACTGCTCACCACGGTCTACGTGAATTTCAGAACAAGGTCCGCAAGGGCCTGTGCCGTGTTCCCAGAAGTTGTCTGCCTTACCCATTTTAACAACACGGCTTGGGTCAACGCCAACTTCGTTAATCCAGATATCTTGAGCTTCATCATCTTCTTCATAAACAGTAATCCAAAGCTTGTCCGCCGGAATTCCCATTTCTTTAGTTAAAAATTCCCAACCCCAGTTTATAGCCTCATGTTTAAAATAATCACCAAATGAGAAGTTACCAAGCATTTCAAAGAAAGTACCGTGTCTTGCAGTTTTACCAACACATTCGATATCAGGAGTTCTGATACATTTCTGGCAGGTTGTAACCCTCTTTCTTGGAGGTACCTCCGCACCCGTAAACCATTTTTTCATAGGTGCCATACCTGAATTTATCAACAACAAGCTTGCGTCATTCTTTGGCACAAGTGAAAAACTACCTAATCTTAAACATCCCTTAGTTTCAAAAAAGCTAAGGAATTTTTCTCTTATTTCATTTAAACCTAAATTTTGCAAAACGTTCACATCCTATATAAATACATTCTTATGATTATTGTATTATTTTTTTACCAAAAAGTCAAGTATTTAGCTATTAAATCAATTATGTAAATATACCTTTTCCCTTGTCTGACAGGAGAAAATCAAAATTTGATTCTTCAAAGTTTTTAAATACTCCATTGCCTTTTCTAATCTTTCATCATCATAAAGAGCAAAGGCGTCATCAAGCACAACAGGCATATTATCGCCGATTAGGCTCACCAAAGCCATACGAAGTGAAAAATATATCTGGTCATATGTTCCGCTGCTTAAATATTCGCTTGTGACAAGCATATTATCTGCATTACGTACTGTTATTTTATAGTCCTCATCTACCATAAAATCCACGTACTTTCCGTCAGTTATCTTTTTAAAGATACTGCACGCAATACCGTTAAGACGGGGAGCATAATCCATCTGCAATTGTTCAAATGCTTGTCCCAGAGCACCCTTGGCATAATTCAAATCTGCAAGCGCCTTGTTGTATTTTTTAAGCTTTTGATTATATTCATCTATTTGTGAAACATCGGTGGAATCATACTGCTTTTGCAAAGTATCAAGTCTGCTTTCGTAAAATCCCACCTGCTTAGCCTGTTCTATAACAGTAGCGGTTTTTTTGCGGAATTTCATCGTAAATATTACACCCACAGCAACGAAAAGTGCAAGAAATATTATCAAAACTGCTTTAAATCCAAACACCGCAACAGAAATTGCCGACAAAACTGCAGGCAACCATGCAAGTAAAAGATATTTTTGTGAAACTTTACCCAAATCCTGCTTTTCAAGATTTTTCAGATTTTCTTTACATTCTGTAATCTCATTCTGAATTTTTGTCCGCTCGGCATTTTTTAACACTAATTCATTAATTACAGCCTGAGTATAATTTATCTTACCCCTCGGACCGTTCAAATCCTTAATTGCACTGTCAAGAATATTTACCGCATTGCGGTATGAATAATCCTCATCACTGCTTTGGCTAAGATTAATAAGCTTACTCTGTATTTCGGATGACTTACTTTCATCAATTTTAGCCGTAAGTTGTTTAATATAACAAGTGTTTTCAAAAGTATCACCGCTTATGCCAAACATAACTTCGCCCACATTATCAACGCTGTATTCAGCAATCCTTGCCCCGCTCAGTGCATTAAAAACATCTATCTTGTCATCGGTTTTACGCATACCGAAAGTTCGCTTGATTATGTATTCCGTTTCACCGCATTTTACGGTCATTTCACCGCCCATTGAGGTGTGTCCAAATGGCATATATTTTTTACGCTGATTAAATCTTAAGGAATTTACACCAAAAAGCATTACCCTTATAAATTCTGCAATAGTTGATTTGCCACTTTCATTAGGCATAGCAATGACGTTCAATCCCTCGTTAAGCTGCACGCTCTTTCCCATAAGGCATCCAAAATGATTAATATATATACTTTTTATTATCATTCTATACGCACCTTCTCTCCGCGAAGGGCAACAAGCCCATACTTTAATGCATCCTCATTAGCACAATTTTCAATAAACAAATTTTTAAGGGAATATCCATCATCAGAATATTCTTCGGCGTTATCCTCTACTTCAATGTAATAATATTCTTTTTCCAAAAAGTCCTTTATAAAACCGCAATCAACAAAAGTATTTTTTGTACCCGTTAAAACTATGCGGTAAGCATTTTCCGTACCCGACAAAACTGAAACTGTTTTTTCTGCAATTTCAAGATTATCCTTTGCGTCGGATATATCCACCTCTGTACATATATACTGTCTGCTGCACAGTGGCACAAATCGGCAATTTGCATAACCCTTTCCTACCTCGGCAATAATTACACCCTTTTCACCACATTCATCAAAGGCTCTGCCCTCGGGAATACCGCAATATGCATATGTAGTTGCCCCCGCAACGTTAAAACCAGTATGTGAATGCGTGTGTCCTAATGCAACATAATCCATTTTGCTACCTTTTATATTATCCTCGCTTATTGGGTTATATGTGCTGTGGCTTGCTATATCGCCGTGTATAAGCAAAATATTTATATTGTTTTCATCATCGGCACAAAAACCCTCTATGGTACATATATCACAGTGCTCTTCTTCAAAGCTGACACCATAAATGTCAACATTATCCATACTTACCTTTTCAATATAATTATTAAATACATATACATTAGACGGAAAATTATACTTTAAACTATAATCGTGGTTACCAAGAACAACAAACACTTTTATATGATTGATTTTTTCAAGCTGTTGAGTCATAAAATCCAAGGTTCCCGCATCAGGATTGCTATTTTCAAACAAATCACCTGCAATGAGCATAGCATCAACATTTTCTTCATTGGCAAGATTGATTATATTTGTAAAAGTTTCCAAAAGCTCCCCCTTACGGCTTTGGGATTTTTTACCCATATTGAGCATAGGTGAACACAAATGTAAATCACCGGTATGCAATATCTTTATGCTGTCCATAAATTCACTTCCTTTTTAAAATAGCACCAGTCCGCAAACTGATGCTATTTAAAATTATAATCCTGTATCAGATGTAGGCAATTCAGTTATATCAGGCTGTTCATCATTTTCATTATCTTCCGTAACAGAATCGTCCGGTTCAGTAACAACAGGTACATCATCCGGCAAATTTGTATCGTCGGTAATATCCGTACTGCCATCTGCATCCCCGTCAGTATTTTCTCCACCCTCCGGCAATTCTGTGGCTTCTCCTGTACCCACAAGGACAATTTTATTCATTGCAATATAAGTACTTTTGCCGATATGCTCACGTTTTTGCTCCACACCGTCTTTGTAATAAATCTTATAGGTACTTACAACTGCACCATTTTGCCCGTTTTGCTTAACCTCTGTTGTACCAACAGGCAAATCCGGAGTTTCCTTTTGTACCTCCTTCTTTGCTATAGTTGAATTTGTAACACTTACAACATCATATGTAAGAGATTTATCAACCTTTGTACCCATAATTTTTACTGTCAAATAACCACCGCTAGCATAAGCATCTATGCGTATGGGATAATTAGTATCATTTTCAAAAATATAGTCCAAAGACCCGTAAACAACAGTAGCATCCTGACCAAGGGGAACATAAACAACTGTATAAGAATGATTTGTACGGGCAACAGTTTTAAGGTTAGCCCTTAACTGTGCACAGTATATGGTCGAGGAAACCTGACATATTCCTCCGCCAACACCTTCCTCTGTACCCTCGCCGGTATAAACAGTAGCATCAACAAATCCTCTGGCATATGTACGCGGACCTACTGCAGAATTATATGAAAATCTTTTACCGGGCATAATAATTGTACCGTTTACAAGTCTTGTAGCCAATGAAAGATTTTTTGTCCTGTTTACAAGCCTCATATCATATGCCGAAGTATATGTACCCAAAACATCCTGATAAAATTCTATATCAAGGTCCTCTGTCCTGATTTCAGGATATGACGGCTGTACATCCATTGTAAACACACCATTATTTTCATTATAAAGCTTGATAAACTTATCCTTATCCGCTTTAATACCTATAACCTCCGGTATTATATAGGTGGATTCATCTTCATTAATTCCCACAGATGCATCCTTCGCCGGCCTGACAAGACGGTTGTAAAGCTCCATAGCAAACCCGTCATCTGATTTTTTTAAAATTATTGGAGTTACATTATCGTAAATATCATTTTCAGCATTTTCCAACACCTTATTCAATGTTTTCTCCACAGACAATAGCTCATCAATTTTTGATGCATCTACATTGACAGATGTATAATCCGAATCAAATACAAACACGTTGTTTCCAGCTTCGCTTTCAGCACAAAAATGCAATAATCCTTCCTTTAAAGATTCATTATCCACATCAAGTGAAAACGGAACAGTTATTTTATCCTTATGTATAATTTTAGAGAAAACATTACCGGACTTTTCAAAAGCATCCTTTGCTGTTTTATCAGCATCAACCTTAACCAAATCAAGTAATTCAATCTCATACACCTTATCCATATAGCTTACGGACACAGTTTTATTAAAATATTCTGCATTAAATTCCGTTTTTATCTTTTCTACTGCCTCATCAACAGTCAGTCCGCCTATATGCAGTGAATTAACGTAAACATTATCCGCCATAACTGTAGAATGATAAAAATGCATAAATCCAAATATTCCGGCAAAAATAATCGCTACAGCCATAACCGCAATAATTATAACAGTCTTTAGTTTTAAATCTTTTCTCACCTTTCTGGCAGGTTTATCAGACATCATTGCCCCTCCAAATCATATTTGAATATATTATATCAATATTTGTACTGCAAGTCAATGAATTATATTCGATTGGATTATACAAATTATTCCTGATTTTATAATGATAAATTTGACTTTTTAATCAAATTGTGATAGTATCACCTTACTATGTTTAATAAATATATGGATATTGCCATTAACGAGGCAAAAAAAGCCCTTGACAGCGGGGAAATCCCTGTAGGGGCAGTTATAGTAAAAGATAATATTGTAATAGCAAAAGGACACAACACAAGAGAGGGCAAGCAGAATGTACTTGCGCACGCAGAGATTTCCGTAATAAACGAAGCGTGCAAAAGGATAGGAAATTGGAGACTGGAGGATTGTGATTTATATGTAACCTTAGAGCCCTGTCCAATGTGTACAGGTGCCATTTTGCAATCCAGAATAAAAAATGTGTATTTTGGCGCATACAGTACCGATAACGGCTGTATGGGCACGGTAATAAACCTGCCAAACCTGCTTAAAAACAATTCGTTAACAGTATATGGCGGTATTATGGAGAATGAATGCACAAAATTAATAAAAGATTTTTTTAACAACAAATAAAGGACTATCATTTTAATATGCACCCCAAAAGTGTTTAACTTTTGGGGTGCATATCATATTAATATCACTTTTTTAATATATTTTTTTACTTGCAAGAGCCTGTCTTACAAGCTCAAGCTCTTCTTTATATGTCATTCCGTACCACTTTTCGTCAGTAGTGAGCATTTTAACCTCTATCATACCACGGCTTATCATACTGTCGATAAGTCCTGGAAGGAAATACTCACCCTTAAGTGGATTTTCAAGATTATTCAAAAATTCTACGAAGCCCTTTTCAAGCTCCTCAAAAATACTTGGCTGAAGCCCCCACATATTCATAGAAACCAAAGTATCTAAAGGTATGCCTGAATTTTTATCCAAAGCAGTATGTTCAGTAACCTTTGTAAGGAAACCTCCCTCAGACTCACATACACCGCGGGAAACGGTACCGTTTTCACTAAGGGTATTACCCAGCTTAAAACCTACCATACAGGCAGGAGTACCTTCAAGTAAGGCATCAGCAAGAATTTTCATACTGTTTGTACCATAGTAGTCATCAGCATTAATAACTGCAAACGGAGTTGCAACCTTATCCTTTGCACACAAAAGTGCGTGTCCTGTACCCCATGGCTTTTCCCTTCCCTCGGGTACTGAAAAACCCTCAGGTAAATCATTAATATCCTGATAAGCGTATTCCGTCTTTATAATCTTTTCAGTTCTTTTGCCGATAGTATTACGGAAATCCTCCTCGTGTTCCTTCTTTATTATGTACACAACCTTGTTAAAGCCCGCATTTACTGCATCACTAACAGAATAGTCAAGAATAAACTCCCCATTTTCACCTACAGGCTGAAGCTGTTTAAGACCGCCAAAACGGCTCCCCATACCGGCTGCAAGAACTACAAGTGTTAAATCCTTCATAAAATCAAACTCCTTATATTATGTTTTAGTTTAAAAGAATTTAAATATTAATATTTAAATGCAAAATATTAATATCATTATATCATACCTAATTTAAAAAGTATATATTTTTATCAAATTTTTCTTTGATATCAAATAATTTGGAGATTAGAATGTTAAAAAAATTGTGGCAAATTCGAAATATAATGACCCGAATTAATTTTAACATAGTACAAAAGAATAACGGGAGGTTCTTCGGTAAATTTTAAAAATAATATTAAATAATATATTGACTAAGAGCAATATTTGTTATAAAATATTAGAAGAAATCAAGACATTAAAAAGTTCTGCATATTATGCTAGTGTGGCGCAGTTGGTAGCGCAATTGATTCGTAATCAATAGGCCGAGGGTTCAAGTCCCTTCACTAGCTCCATAAGAAAAAGGTTATTCCCATTGGGAATAACCTTTTTTAAAACTAATTAATAGTGCCACTAGCATTTGCAACCAAAGGAATAGCTGATGTCAAACCATCAAATAAGAAAGCTTTATAATTCTTTCCATTAGCTGCAGATAACTCGCATGTCAATGTTCTGCAATCTCCAACAGTAGAAGGTGTTGATGATGTTTTAATCACAAAAGTACCGTCATTCTTCCACAAAGCTATTATTAAGCAAGGGTTTGCAACATTATTATTACCATATATATTAGCAGTAGCTGTAACACTGCCACTAGCAGCTGTTGCATTTAATTCAATACGTTCAGGGTCACCAGTCCATACAGTCGGAAAATTAGTATTATCCAAAAGTCTTAGTGAAATTTCATCAAAATATGTGTCATCATCGGTAGAAGATGCAGTTCCGATAAATAATTCCAATCTAGCATCATTGGTTGAAAAAGCTAGTGCATTCGTTGTTGTAGAAGTCCAAGTTCCTCCGCTCTGTTTATCAGAAACATCAGCATAGTAATATGAAACCTGTGTATTATCAAGGTAAGTAGCAACTTGTAGTTTATCGGTATCTACATCATAGTGCCATCTTATTTCCCAAGTATACCATTTATCAGCATCCATCTCTACTGCCTTGGTCCAACCATTATCAAACATACCAGATACAGTAGGATCACCTGTTACATAGCCTTTTCCGGAAGTTTCATTATAAGTATAGTTAATAGCCATACCATTAGCAGCTGAATGAAGCTGTCCTGCATCCATCTTCTGAGATATTGTTCTAGGTGCAGCTTTAGTTTCCGCCGGAATATAAACCTCAGATTTAAAAGAAAGAACATTATCTGCTATAGAATTTGTTCCACCAGCAACAAGAGAAAAAGTTCCGGGTTTAACTGAATTTCTAAAAAGATAATACGAAATCGCGTAATACATATTGTTTGTATCACTAGCAGGTTTAACAGCTCCGGAAGCATACTCCATAGTAGCTAAAGTACCTGATCCCAAACCAGTAGTTCCAAAAGTGAAAATTTTACTATTAGCATTATGGTTACTATCCAAAATACCTTGTGGGTACTTGGTTGTATCTGTTTCCTCAACACCATTCACAGTATATTTTTTTGTAGTAGTATAGGAAAATAGATCACCAGCAGTTAATGCAGTAGACTTATCAAAAGAATATAGCTGACCATCAAAAAGCCTAAAAGTCTTAACCGGCTCAGATGCAGCAGAAACATTGATACCTGCAAAACAACTGCATGACAAAAGTGTTGCCATTGCAACTGTGATTGCAATTAATCTTTTCAATTTCATTATAAAATGACCCCCTTAAAATAATCGTTTTGTATAATTATAGCATTGAGCATTGTTATTTTCAATAGACAACTTGCACAAAAAACAAATACATTTTTTGCTATTTTAACAATTTTGTTACAATGTAATATGGTAATTTATACAAAAATCTGCTAATTATACATTAAAATGCAATTAAAATTCCTTGATTTTAGCTTTAATTGGTTGCGATATGATTAATAACCTCACGATATATAACAAAATCACAAATTTCGACATAAATTTATATCGCTGAAAAAAGCGTACTGAAATCCTGTACGCTTTTTCATATAAGTACGATACAATTTTACTCCCCGTTGATTTTGCCTTAATTTTAAGCGGGTTTCAACACTTTTGTCCTAATTACTTCCAATCTTCCCACTTGTATTCATAACCTTCGTTGTCAAGCCAATAGTTGTGGGTAATTGTTGCTTCCAATACCGTTACATAGTACCATTTATCTTCATAAAGGTCGTTGTACGGATTGAACTTAAGTGATTTAACATAACTTTCCAGAGGCTTTCTGCCAAGGAGTTTATTTATAACTGTCATTACCTCTGCACGAGTGATGTTATTTTCAGGCTTATATGTCTTATCAGGATAACCTTCGATAAGTCCGATGTTTGTAAGTGCAAGAATTTCATCATAAGCCCAGTGACTTTCATCAAAGTCTGTAAATGGATTCTTGATATTATTTTTTTCAATTCCGGTGAATCTGAATATAAGCGCTGCAAATTCTGCTCTGCTCAGGTTTCTTGTTGGTTTGAATTCGCCATCAGGATAACCGTTAACAATTTCTTTCTCAGCCATATACTCAATGTCACGAGTTGACCAGCGGTCAACATGAACATCGGGGAATACATCACCTGTTGGCACAAACGGTTTTTCGTATTGGTGGTTTGTAATACGGTACAGAATAGATGTGATTTCCTCACGAGTTATATCGCCTTCAGGCTGAACACTGCCATCAGGATAACCGTTAATATATCCTATATGTGTTGGATGTTCATTACCGAAAATATCCTTAGTATATTTTCTTGTCTTATCAATGGTTGTGGAACCGCCACCTCCTCCACCGCCACCGCCGGTGTGAACGGTCGTAGGAATTGTGTATTTGTAGATCCCAACTTGGCCATAGACACCATGCCAGCATCCGGGCTTGTTAGGCACTTTACATTCAACACATTTTCCGCAAGAGCTATAATATACAGCTTTAACCGTTGTTGCTGTATCTAAAGATAGTTCTTCGCCATTATACGCAATACGTTTTGTGTTATCATTATCAGCCGGATTGCTTCCATCAAGGGTATAATACAGAATGATGTTTTCATCCGCAGGATAATCGTTTAAAAGTGTATATTTTGTTCCTTTCGGGAACTCAACATTTCCGCTTGCTTCAAGTGAAGTAGCAGGAACATCTAAGTGTACAAAGTCTATTTTAAACAGACCGTCGCTACCCTCTACTTTACCATTTTCATCTTCGAGCCAAGCTATAATTGTAATATCGTCCATAAGTGCTGTAGGAATAATAGGACGTGTTACATCATAAACCGCTGTATTAGTGGTTATTGGCCGACCATCCGATTTCTTTGTATACGTGTAATAATAGTGGATGTCTGCTGTCTTGTTCTGTGAAAGCAACTTGATACCTTCAGCATAATCACCTGTACCGAGCAGGTGCGCACTGATTCTTTCAACATCATACGGATATGCAATATACACGCTGCCGTTTGCTGCACTACCTGACTCTATGATGTAGTAATGAATTGTATTTGCACTGACTCTGCCGGTATCTTCATTTAAGACATACGCCTTAAAGGACATAGTATGGGTAATTGAACGTTCCTGTCCCGTATATCTGAAGTCTTTGGCATCACCATTCTGTCTGTACCAGATACTATATTCCTTATCTGCAGGTGCATCTTCGTTAAGGCTGATTGTTGTTGTCTTGTTATCGCTTTCAAGATATGTACCTGAAGGCAAACTGATAACAGGTGCAAGAGGTACAAAGTTGTACACATAACTTACAACAGAACTGTAATTACCATCCTTTTCATAACGAAGCTGCAATATTGTATCCTGTTTGAACAACAGCCCGTTTTGGTCAGTATAGTCTTTCCAATAACCTTCATTGTCAATTCGATACTGAATTTTACCACCACTGTTCAAGGAATAAAGCATTACCTTGAGAATGTTGTTATTATCATCAATCTTTATTTCTTCGTATGTCCCGGTCTCTTTATCTGCATAAGGAGGTGCAAGGACTGCGCTGTTAGATGTAGCGTATGTATATCTGTTCTTATCACTTTCTACACCGTCAAGTTCAGCAGAAATATCTAATGTCACACTTCCGGAATTTACGCTTGTATTTAATAGTCCAAGTTGCTGGGTACATTCCTCATCACGGTATGCCATACCGGTACGGGTATCAATATAAAATCTCTCATCTTCTGAATTAATAAATTCATTTGCAAATCCGCCGATTTCATATTTTACAGTACTTCCTTTAACTGCATCAACAGGAACAACAGGCAATTTACTTCCGCTTATTGTTGCTGAAGGGGCAGCCTTCGGGGCTTCGGGCGTGATAACATAAGAGAATATACCTACGTCACTTTTTACACCAAAACTATTTACTGCAACAGCTTTTATAACAGTATTGCCCTTGATGTCAATAAACGAACTACCGTCATACAGATATGTTCCGTGTGTATTTGGAATAGGGTCAGGGCAAAGTCCACCATCATAGCTAATTGTGTAGTAAATATGCGTTCCCTGGGGAACGGGCATAAACTGAGTAGAATACTTTTCGCCACCAATTTCAAGCGTGTAGTGTCCCGGCACAAGTGTAGTAAGCGGTTTAACAGGTTTTACAGTTACAATGTCGTATGAGTGCTTAACAACACTTGAATAACTCTCATTGTCCTTTAATACTACTGCAGTTACAACAGTATATTTAGTAATGTCTATGACTGCTGTATCTGATGTTTCATTTGCAAGGATACGGGTATTGCTCGTTATAGGATCAGTACCATCAAGAGTGTAGTAAAGTTTAAATCTATTTGACGTACTTTCTGTACTCTCAGGAGTATAAACAGTAATTTTGTTCGCGTTTGTAAACTGTGTGCTCTCCGGAGCAAATTCAGGCGGAAGAGGTTTGATTTTATATGTGAATGTGTAGGGGTCACCATATGTAACACTTCCGTCAGGATTTAATTTAACTGCTCTTGCAATTATATCTGTATCTGCATCCAACTCAAGAACATCAGTGTAATTTTTCCACTGACCGTCACCGGTGTGATACTGCACGGTGTAATCAGGGTTGTTAGGTGTAAGTGTAACATTAACGCTTCCTTCATATACACCAGATGGATAGAATGCATCTACACCGAAATCGTCATAAAAGCTAAACAAGTAATAGTAAGAAACTTTATCACTCCACTCGCCGTCAAAGTAGCTTATTGCACGAAGAGTAGTATCCTTGGCAAGAGTGATAGGTATTCCGGTGTATTCTATTCCATTTGTTTTCGGATCACTTCCGTCTATGGTATAGAAAATCGTTGCGTTTTCAGTCTGAGTCGAGAGTCTTACGTCAATTTTTTCAGTATATTCGTTAGAAGCCTTGTCTGCTACCGGTGCAAGAGGTTTAATAGAAAAATAGTACACAGCAGGTTCACTGTATTCTTCAAGTTTTTTTGTAATCAGTCTGACAGTTCTGTTTTTATCAATCTTGATAACAGGATTTTGTTTTGAAACAATAACCCAGCTTGTTTCCGGATCGTTACCGATTACTGGATTTTCTGCATCAAGATTTCCAAAGCTATAATATACCTCACTGTCGTCTGCGATATTAGCGAAAACATTTTTATCCGAAACATACACATCACAGCTTGTAGAAAGACTGTTTATATCCGGCAATAATTTTTTCTCTGTAGAAGCATCAAACAAATATGGCCTATCTGGTAATATCTTATATTCGTATGTCACAGTGCTTGAGTACTTATTGTCAGATGCGCGATATGCACAAGTTTTAATTGTTGTATCAATAGTAATCTCAATAGGTCCTGTGTACGGAATTTTTGTGGAGCTTCCTGAAGGTTCACTTCCATCTGTTGTGTAATAGATAGGAAGATTGTTTTCCTGAGTGAGCTCTACAGTTACTTTTTCAATATAACTACCCGAAGTAGGTGTTGCCATAGGTGGAGTAGGTTTTGATTTATCTTTAATCAGAATGTGGTGATACCCACCATTTATTGCATTAAAACCAAATGTTTGATCTGAAAGTTCGTCAGACTGGTTCTTGGCAAAAAGTTCAAGGGTATATTCTTCGTCACCGCTGTCGATATCAATAAACACATCCGTACTACCTGTTTTCTTCGGAGTTAAAGAGAGTTTTGCAAGGTTATACCAAAGCTGACCATCCTCTTTTTGAGGAACATAGCCACCGCTGTAAAAAACGGTTATATAAGCGGTTTTATATGTTTTTGTTCCTAATTTATAAGTGCCGCTGCCATGCTTGTGAATGTAATATCCAATATCTACCGGCAAATCCTCAATAGTATTATCACCAACATTTTCATCAGTATTTCCTGAATCACCAAAAATAGAATTCCGAACATAATAATCAATTGGAGTGTTGCTATCACCGCCTGCAAAATCAAAATAATCCGCATCAAAATAAATACGGAGCGTATAGCCGTTCATATCGTACTGTGGTTCTTTATGCGTGTTATTTTCATATGCTCCTTTGTTTGGATTGTCAACCGCAAAGTATATATCTGCATTTTCACCCATATATACAGTACTGTTATTCGTTGTTACCTGCGGATTTTCTCCCTGGGCATGCAGGTAAACAGAGCGCAGAGTCTTATCATCATCGGTTGCCGATATATTCATCGGAAATATCCCGATAAGCATAACAATACTTAATAATAGTGAAATGATTTTACTGCGTGTCATAAGTTATTTGCTCCTTCATTGTGTTCTCAAAAGAGGTTTATCACCTCTTTCAAAGCATACAACTCATTCAAAAACAAAAGTGGGGGGACAAATGATGCCGAACAAGTTGTATGTTTTGAAAGAGGGGGAAGCGATGCTTCCCGCCCCAAAAAAGTATTTAATTAGTTACCCCAAGAAACAAGTACATAAGCTACGTCCTTAGAGTCAATTACACCATTACGATCAAGGTCGTATTTAGCATAATCGCTGTAAGCTGTTGTATCGTTTGTAGTACCGAAGTAAGAAACTACAGCAGAAAGGTCGTAAATGTTAATCTTGTTATCCTTAACAATATCACCTGCAAGGTATGTAACATTTACTGCACCTGTTTCCTTACCAACTTCAATAGTCTGCGCTTCATCTCTAACGTTGTTCCAGAATCTAAGAGTCTTATCTTCTGTCATTGTTACTGTGTAACGAGCTGTTCTGTATCCTGCGCCTGATACTGTTACTGTGTAAGCAGCATTGTAAGGAAGCTCTTTTGTAAAGTTATATGCTGTACCGTCAGTACCAAGAGCGATAGTTTCATTAACTGTTCCTCCAACGATTGTTACTGTCATATCCTGATATGCTTTAACGTTGTTTTCAACTGCATTCGGGAATGTGATGTCAATAGTAAGTTTTCTTGTTGGAACTGCGATTGTGATATCTTTAATTGTATCGTCAGAAACGTCAAATTCTCCAACTACAGTACCATCTTCAAGTACACCACCGGGAACGAATGTATCAACGACGCTATCGAAGAGTTTTGTTGCGTGAGCAGCGTTTGTTATAATGTCGTTACCTTTATCGTCTTCAGTTGCTACTGCAAAGCTGAACTTACCATAACCTGTGAACTTAACCTGACCAATTGTGATGGTTTCGGCTGTATCTGTATCAACATCTGTTTTGCCATTATAATGGAATTCATAACGAACCTTGCTGTTATCAACAGGGTTGATTGCAACCTCATCATTAGATGCGATGATTGTAAAGTCGTTTTCGCCTTCAATCTGCTCAAGAGCAAATGTAAGGTCAACAGAGTTTAATCTGTTAATAATCTTACCGGGAGCTGTAATGTTGATGTTGTAAACCATTTCGCCTTCTTTTTCAAGAGCCTTTTCGAATGTAACTGCGATTTCTTCAACAAATTTTTCTTTTTCAGCAACTCTGTAAGAACCACATGAATATGCAACTTGATATCCGTCGATTGTGGTTAATGTAATTTCTGCAGGAGCAGTTAACATTGAATCTGGAACAATCTGGAATGTATCAACAGCTTCATCTACTACAAACGTATCAATACTGTTGTCGCCTTCGAATACATAGTTGGACTTGGTGGTATTGTTTCTTGTCCAGGTACCGAGAATGCTGATGTCACTGTCTTTAATTGTGATGGTTTTTTCGCCATAGTTGGAGTTCAGAACACCTGCTACAGCGCAATCAAGATCTACGTTTTCAATCACCACTTCCTGGCTGTAATCTACCTTTAAGCCGTAATTACAGTCGCTTACAGTAATATTCTTTACAGTAACGCGTACAGAACCTTTAGCAACCTGAACAAAACCATAACCGTAGTCTTTCGCAGTACAATCCTCAATTGTTACGTAGTATGCACCTTTGGATTCAACGGCATAACCGTTATAGCCTTTACCGTCAAAGTTTACGTTCTTGATTGTAACATCGGCTCTGTTCGTAAGCGTCATTTTACCGGTATAGGTTTTTTCTGCACCGTCAACAACAATGCTCTTATTGATTGTTACATCTTCTGTAACATCTGCAAGAATTATAATTGTGTCGCCTTCAGTAGCTGCTTTAACAGCATCACTGAATGTTGTATAAAGCTTACCATCCACAAGAGCAACAGATTTGTCTGTTTCTGGTGTTGTGCCTGCAGCCTGTGCAAAAACAACTTCATCATCAACAACTACAACTGTATCTCCTTTGCAATTCTCTTTTTTAACGTTCCAAAGAGTGTTTCCGCTTAAAGAGCCTGTAGCAAAGCCGTTAGCTGTTGTAGCATCGTCAATTGTGATATTTGTTTCCCCAGACATTAAGCTTGTGTCGATTTCTATAGCAGCCTTTCCGTCAACGGGAGTAGTTGCGTTAAAGGTTGTATTTACAAATTTAACACTATTCGCTGTAGATTCATGATAAACCAAAACACTCTTACCTGCACTGTTGAAAGTACAATTATTAAATTCTACAACCTTTGCACTATAAGTCCATACATTGTATGCATCAGAAGATTCCTGAACAAATTCACAGTTGTTAAAGGTTTCTACATTTCCGTAAAGGAAAGGCTGACCAACAATTTTTACATTGTTATATGTCATAACATCAGAATGTTGAAAACCTTTATAATTGTCGTTTGTAAATTTAAGTGTAATACCATCAAATGTAAGGCTTGCGTTTGTTGCATAAGCACCGATAGGGCCAATTACAACATTTCTTGAACCCTTGATAGTTACATCCTTGCCGATAGAAGGCATAGTATATTCGCCATCTGCCAAAATTTCTATAGTATCACCGTCAACTGCTGCTGCAGCTGCTTTTGCAAATGTTGCATAGTATGTATCGCCGATTTTTGCAACAGCACCTTCAAGATATGGTGCACTTCCATTTACAGTAACCTTTCCCTGATGATCTGCTGAATCCTCATCAACCCAGACAATATTTTTACTGTCTGCTGCAACGCCAGAAATATCAACAGTATTTGTTGTAATTTCAGCACCCTTAACAGACTTCACCACAATGGCAGCTTTCTTAGCAGTCGTGAACTTAGCATTGGATACATTCAGAGTAACCTCTGCAACACTATCGTTGGAATACTGCTCATCAATCTTAATACCGCGTCCCGGAGTGTCTATAACAAGACCGTCAATGGTCACATTCTGACCTTCTGCCTGAATCCAGAGTGCATAGTAATCACCGGTACCATTGATTGTCACATTTTTCATCTCGACATTCTTTCCGGTATTTGTCAAAGCTACTTCCTTGTCGAAGGTAACATTTTCGAACTGATAATTGCAGTTGGCAAAAATCAGGTCATTGATGTTCCAAGTAGCAGCTGAGTTGCCGGTGCTATTCATAGAACCATTTTTGATGATGATTATAGCATCGTCATTCTTTGCTCCAATAGAAGACATATAGGTAGTGGTAATGGTCATCTTATGATTATTTAAGTTAATGACGATAGACTCAGTATTCTCACCACCGAGTTTATACTCACCACTGCCGGGGGTCTGAGTTCCAAGAGAACTCATAAGAACATCAATATCATTTTCAAGGGTAATTGAGATATACTTTTCGTCGCTTGTCAAAGCATTCGCTAATGCTTCAGGCGTAGAAACATTGGTAGATTCAACATTTCCTTCAGCAAATACTGCTGTTCCCATTGTGCTCAATACCATTGCTACCGCAAGGATTGAAGCTAAAACTCTTTTAAGTTTCACAAGAAAACTTCCTTTCTTTATTAAATTTTACGAAATTACCGCTTTCGCCTGCGGGCAGAGATTTTAGTTCATTATTCCGGCGTTCCCTGCATCCAAACCGCAAATAATGTGTTAATTTAATCCTCACCTCCAGAGTGCCTTTGTGGCAGTTGATAATTATAAAACAATTGATGGGCGGTGCTCTTATGAAAAGCAACTGCCACACAAAGCACCGAGCAAGGAATTTGCCGCTCGCCGCCCCATATATAATTAGTCAACGAATGTTGAATAATTATCTGAAAAATCTACCTATAATTGGTATGTGCGATATATACAATCTTTTTAATTCGCTTTTCCAATAGTAATACTCATTGCCATCGCTACGATGCATTTCCATTTTTATATAGTCTCTCGCTTTCATAAAAGGAGCAATAACATTAAAATAGAAAGCCAAAACAACAAAAAATCCTATAATAACTACAAAAGCAAATATTAAGAATGTATCTTCCGTGTTGTCGTAGGTATATGCCATATTAGTTCATTAACGCCACCAATCTTGCACACATAACTGCAACTTCTGCACGAGTTGCATTTCCAAGTGGGTTAACATTACCGTCTGCACCCTGAATAATGCCAGCCTTAACCATAGAAGCCATTGCTGTTTTTGCGTAGTCAGAAATACTATCCTTATCTGCAAAAGCATCAAGAGATGTCAGGTCATCAGTTTCTGTAATATATCCTTTTGTGAGGAAAGCACGATATGCAAGAGTGATTAAATCCTGTCTTGTGATTGTGTTTTCCGGCATAAAGTTTTCACCGCTACCCTGAGCAATGCCACTGGCCTTTGCACTACCAATTGCATTGTAGTAATAGCTTGAAGCAGGTACATCGGCAAAGTTTTCAGTGAAAGCATCGCCTATTGACAACATTCTTGTTAGTATAAGAATAAAGTCACCACGTTTAATGTTATTAGCAGGAGCATATTCTGTCTCACTTACACCACTGATAATGCCTTTATTCTTTAATGTATAAATAGAATCTTTTGCCCAGCCATAATTTCCGAGATCAGTAAATGTTTCTGTTATTTCGGAAGGAGTAGTAGGTGTAGTGGGCGTTGTCGGGGTTGTGGGGGTAGTAGGTGTAGAACCACCACCGGCTCCACCGCCACCACCGGCGCCTCCTCCGCCTCCTGCACCTCCGCTGCCACCTTCAGCTGCAGCGGTTTTAGTATTGGCGGTAGCAGAAAATTCACTTGTGCCTATTTCGTTCTTTGCTGCAATCTTCACATAGTAAGTTGTGTTGTCTGAAAGACCTGTAATTTCCTTGCTTGTGCTACTTGCGTTTGTAATTTCTGCTGTTTTGTTAAGGTCAGAACTGCTTGTTCCGTATTTGATTGTATAGCCGGTTATTGCAGAACCGCCATTATAGGGAGCTGACCAGCTAACCGTAATCTTTTTCTCACCGCCTGTTACGGTAGGCGCAGACATTTTTGCAGGAACAGTTTTGGTATCAGTATCCATTTCACCGAAGATATCGTCGTAGTTATTTACTTTGGTATCTCTGTTAAAATCTGCACAATCATCATAACTGCCGTTCTTAATTTCTTCAAATGCAGTTTTATCTGCAGAATCAACCTTCCCATCCATATTAACATCGCCTGGAACGAAATCGGCATTTGTCAATTCAAGTACATCTTCAAATGTAACCCCGGTCTTTTTATATGTAACGTAGCCGTTTCCTTTAAGTTCAACTGTATATGTAGCTCCATCAACAACAGTGTTTTCTACAATAAAAGTAGGCACTGATGAATTTGAATCATAATGACCACCCTTTGTGTTAGAAACTGTATTGAGGACGGTGTTAATTGTTGAACCGGTTCTCTCGTTTGTAATCGTAAGGATAATTTTACTGTCAGAGTATCCGTCTCCATCTGAAACCTGAAAATCATCAATCTTATCCATTGTAAGTTTAACGGTAGCCGTTACACCTGCATTATCTTCGCTACTTGCAGTAGCATTTTCCTTTTCAGTTGCGTCACTTACTGTTTCAATATAACTATTTCCAATCTTCACATAGCTTCCTGCTGCACTGCTATTATCAAGACTAAGAGTTACACTGTCACCTGGATCACCTGCAAAAGTTATAATAAACAAATCTGTTTGTGCATCAGTAAGGATTAAACTTCCAAAGTTGTTAGTAACAATACTTGGAAGGATTTTCCCCGTGGTGTTTGCAAGTGCCGCATTAGGTGCAATATGTGCACACTTGGGTGGGTTGTTTTCACCCTGTAAAAAGTCAATGGATTTATATTTGAGGTCGCCATCGAATTTGAGTGCAGTTTGTACTGCGGTTACGCTACCGCCAGCACCTTTCACACTGACTTTAATCTTTGCTTCACCAAGAAGCGTTGTCTGGTCGTCCTGTGTAACATCCGTTAATATAATTTCTATATTATCCGCTTCCGCTGAGACGGGAATTGCCACTTGCGTCCCGAATACAAGCGAAACTGCAAGTATTATTGAGCCGACTTTCCTTAACCATTTGAAATACATTTTTATTCCCTCCATTTTCTAAAATGTTTTATGTAAATAAAATTACATCTAAATAAGTTTTGCAAACATAAAGGCTTTCTGCTAAAAACTGTGATTTAATAATTTTATCACTCTTCGCCACGAAGTATAGACAACAGTTTGTTTTTGGCCTTTTTGTTGTCTGTTTCCGGTTCTGCATCTACAAAACAGGAAATCACTTCGTTCCAATCCTCAATGGGAGCTAATCCACTTGGAACTCTTTCTTCTACTAAATTTGCCAACCTATTTTTCTTTTCTGCAGGCAAATCCTTTAATTCACTGTTCATATCGCATTTTGCCTGTATTTTAATTGCTTCGATCAACCTCATATAATGTCTCTCCCTGTTAGTGTATTTGCTAATAATTACTGTTGTATATCTATATCTATCTTTTCTACTATTCTCTCATATAGATTATCAAGCAACATTTGAGTCTTTTCTGCATCATCCCATATTACATAATCTATTACAGAAGCAATTATTGAATAAACAAACACTTCCGCTTGATGATGTGAGCATCCAAAAATACCGATAATTTTTTCAGCATACTTTTCATAAAGCAATCTGAAATCTTTCGATTTATCTCGCATTCGCTCTCCAAATACAGGGCTGGTTGTAATTTGGATTGCAATCCTCAGCTCATACTTGTATTTTTCTACCTCCAAAAGGAGCGTATCAAAATATTTTCGAACATCATGAGTATGATTGAGTGTGAATAAAAACAAAGCATCGACCACTTTAGATAGTCCATATTTTCCCGCACTGATCCAAATATCATCTTTGTTTTCAAACCAATGATACAAACTGCTTTGGGCAAGTTTCGTTTCTCTGCATAATTCCCCGATTGAAGCGTGTGCTAATCCAGTTGTGAGCAAATATTCCCACGTGGTTTTTACAATTTCTTTTTTTCTATCGGACACATTATAAGTATCCATATCTTTCAACCCTTTCTTGCAACACTTGTTCCATATTTTAACAAAGTAATGTTCATTACAAAAAATGTTAAAAAAATATGCCTTGCAACATAATCGAAATTATGTGGTACGGCATTTTTCACATAATCGAAATTATGTTGCAAGGCATATCTAAATTGACATAAAAGGGATTAAACGACACTATGGCATACACATATTTTTCTAAAAAACAGCATAATTTTTAGACCGGTCATTGTTAGTTTTGTAAAACCGGTCTGTTTCGCTATGACTTTTTTAATGCATATTGATGATTTTTCTATAAAACAACTGTAAATCATTGACAAACACTCCTGAACATGCTATAATATGTACGCTTATAATATTGAACTTGGCTATAAAATACCACATAATTTCGATTATGTGGTATTTTTATTTATAGACGTAAAAGTCCTAATTTTTGAATTTGTCTACGGTGTATTTCACCGGTTTCCATTGTGTATATACGTGTGGTATTTACGCTTGAATGTCCGAGAACGTCTGCAAGTCTTACAATGTCTTTTTGAAGTGTGTAAAAAGTGCGTGCGAAAAGGTGTCTTAAATTATGTGGAAACACTTTATACTTAGATACTCTTGCACTTTCGCAAAGTGCCTTCATCATTTTCCATATAGTACTTCTGTCAAGTGGTTTTCCTGTTTTTGTAACAAAAACAGAGCCACTTGTTATTTTTTGGGTTTTCGCGTATTCTGTGAGCATTCTGCAAAGCTCCTTGGGTAAAATTACAATTCTCATCTTACCCTTACAATTAATAGTTGCTTTTCTTAATTTTATTGCCTCAACGGTTATATACTGTAATTCCGATACCCTGATTCCGCTTGAACAGATAGTTTGCATCAACAGGTATAGTCTCTCGTTACTCTTTGCTTTTGCGGCATCAAGCAATCTTTCATACTCTGTTTTTGAAAGTTCTTTATCTTTTTGTGCAAAAATCTGCTTTTGGATTTTAAGCATTTTTACCTTCATCTCATACCAATTATTAAATTCGAAAAAACTGTTGAGAGAGGACAAAACAGAATTAACAGATGCAGGAACAAATTTACCTATCAAATATTCTTTGTAATCAAGGACCTTCCTCTTGTCAAGTTCGGAACCCGAAGTCCACTTTGAGAAAACCTTGATATCACGTATATATTTTTCCAGGGTAGCAGAAGCCTTTTCTTCGTTAATTAAAAAGTCCCTAAATTTTTCAATTAAATCATCCGTTATAATTTTAATCATTGTACAACTTCCTTTCCATATTTTTATACTATTATTTTACCACGAACATAATAATATTCCACGAAGTTGCCAATAATTTACTATTTTTTATAAAAAATTGATGCAATACACCGTCTTTATTACAGATTATATATATTGTACCGTCTTTTAATTATATCATTAAACAGTTTATTGTCAACTGTTTATATTAATTTTATTGACGAATTTGACATTGTGTTGTACAATATTAATATAGGAAGTGATGTTGTTGGATTTATATAAAGACTTGATTCGCAAGAGAATAAAAGAAAAATTCAATACTATAGAGAATTTTTCGAAACATACAAATATTCCACGTACGACTATAAATTTCATTTTGAAAAACGGTGTGTCATTATCTAATTATGGTATGGTAAGTACAATTTTAAAAGAACTTGACATCCACCCCGTTAATGAACAACCTGTCGTCATTGATGATAAACTGCTGGATTTTATAAAAATTTACAGTTCGCTCGACGATATTGGAAAGCACGCTGTAGCCGCTGTGGCTGAAACTGAGTACAGACGGATTCACCCTGAATTTTTAGAAGAGGCTATTATCGCAGCATATGGGAGCATAACTTCAGGTAAGTCTCTGACAGAAGAAGAGAAAATAATTATGGACATAGTTGACAAAATTAAAAAGGATAAAAATGACAAATAACTCACCAAAGCGTATGGCTTTTAAAACACTAATTAAACACAAACTTTATTTATTGAATAATTATACTGATTTAAGGCGCATTATTGAATTGAATCAGTTTACGATTATTGAGTATAAAAAACATAATAATTCAGAACCTGTGTCTGAACTTATAAAAATGTTGAGGATTGAAAACGAAATTGAGCAAAACGACTCTTTCTTATATATAAATAAAAATCTAAAATTTGTATTTATAAATGCTGATATTTCTGACGAAGACAAGTGTTCACTTTTACGTCATGAACTTGGACATATCTGTGACCCTGATTTGAAAAATACTAATCCACAAAACTCCACAATTAAAAGAGAAGAGTTTGCAAATGAATTTTCCTGTTATACTAAAAATCCCGGCATTCGTTTAAATATTTATGTTTTTTTGATGAAAAAATGGAAATTACTAGCCGTTGTAATCACGTTAATAGCCTGTCTTTTAGGATTTGCATTTATAGTTAATACTCTAACCGTTCCGCCAACAAAACCTGTAACAGGCAATGTATCAACATATGTAAATTCTGATAGTACATATTATGTAACATCGGCTGGCAAAAAATATCATCGAAAACACTGTATCATCATTAAGTATAAAAATAATTTGACAGAAATCAAATTAAACAATGCTATAAATGAGGGGTACAAACCGTGTAAGATATGTAATCCGGAAGAATGAATTTATTAATATTTTATAACAGAACAAAATCCCATCTTTGTAACTATGCAAAGATGGGATTATTCTTTAATCGATTTCGAACCAAACATAAATTAAAGTGCGATTCGTAATTCTTTTTTGACATTCCTTCTAGGTTATATGCTTTTGCACGATCCATCAAATCTTCTATTGATAATAGATATTTGACAGTAAACAATTTGCAGTCAAAAAAGATTGTTTCTTAAACCGCTGAAAACCGAATAAAATAACGAGATGACTTCACTGACAGTAAAATCATCTCGTTATTATGGCGGAGATGAAGAGATTTGAACTCTTGCGCCGCGTTAACGACCTACCGCATTTCGAGCTACTAGCACACTTTTTTAGATAGAGAAAAATAGCGGAAGTTAGAGGAACTTAAAAAGCGATAAAAACCGCATAAAATAAGGGCTTTGAGGGGTTAAAAACCTTCAAAGCCTTTGCTGTTCTATGAGTTTTCGTATTGCCACTTTTTGATGCATTTTTTGGGTTTTCGCTAGAAAAGTGCTAGAAAAATGTTAGATAAAATATTTCAATAAAACATATTGACATTTTTCTATGTGTCGCATATAATATATATAGATTATTATCTATGTGAGGTGATTTACTTGGAAATGAATGATACAAAAATTGCTGAAATATTTAAGGCATTTTGTGATGAAAACAGAATTAAAATTCTTAAAATGCTGAGTACAGGCGAAAAGTGTGCCTGCAAATTACTTGATACACTTGAAGTAACACAGCCCACGCTTTCACACCATATGAAAATTCTCTGTGATTCAGGCGTTGTAGTCGGCAGAAAAGAAGGTAAATGGACACATTACTCCATATCAGAAGAAGGTGCAAAGATTGCATCGGAAATGTTGCAAGAGTTAACAAAAATAAAGTAATACAAAAGCCGTGATGCGAATAAGCCACGGCTTACAAAAACAACTACACATAGATGTTTTTCTATTTGAGGAGGTTTTTCTATGGAAGTAATAAAAGCAGCATGGGACTTTTTTCAAAATCAAGTCTTGGGTATGAAATGGTTAAATGAGCTGATAGGAAATATTCTGTCAGCATTCGGTCTTGATGTGGGTGGCAGAATTGGTGGTAGTGTTCAGTTCTTTTTATATGATACAATTAAGATTATGGTGCTTTTAGGTGTCTTAATTCTGATTATCTCATACATTCAAAGTTATTTTCCCCCAGAAAGAAGCAAACGCATACTTGGCAGATTTCACGGCATTGGTGCAAATACGGTTGCGGCACTTTTAGGAACTGTAACCCCGTTTTGCTCTTGCTCATCAATTCCTTTGTTTATTGGTTTTACAAGTGCAGGACTTCCGCTTGGAGTAACATTTTCGTTCCTTATTTCTTCGCCTATGGTTGATTTGGGCTCGCTTGTTTTGCTTATGAGTATTTTCGGGTGGAAAGTTGCAGTTACATATGTTGTAGTCGGTCTTATTATCGCTATCATAGGAGGTACGCTGATTGAAAAATTACATCTTGAAAATCAAGTCGAAGAATATATAAGACAAGGCAAATCGTTTGATGTTCCGCAAGATGAATTGTATTTCAAGGATCGTATAAAGTATGCTTGGGAACAGGTGTTGGGAACTGCAAAGAAAGTGTTTCCTTATGTCCTTGTAGGTGTCGGCATAGGTGCGATAATTCATAATTGGATACCTGAGGATATTATTGTAAAAGTTCTTGGCAGTGGTAATCCATTGGGAGTTGTTATAGCTACTGTTGCAGGTGCGCCAATGTACGCCGACATCTTCGGTACAATCCCGATTGCTGAAGCTCTGCTTGCAAAAGGTGCACAGCTTGGTGTGGTTTTATCATTTATGATGGGCGTAACCACTCTGTCACTTCCGTCAATAATTATGCTCCGTAAAGCAGTCAAACCGAAACTGCTTGGAATATTTATTGCGATATGTACAGTTGGAATTATCCTTGTCGGATATTTCTTTAATGCGATACAAAATATTATTATTTAGGAGGTCTGTTATGTTTGGATTTGGTAGAAAGAGAAAATGTGATTGCGGTTGTTCGGCAGTAATCAATTCTGTAAAGGTGCTGGGTGCAGGATGTCAAACTTGCCACAAGCAATATGAAAACACAAAAAAGGCAGTGCAAAATAAAGGTCTTGACATCGAAGTCGAATACATCACAGATATGGAAAAAGTGATGCAATACGGAGCTATGAGTATGCCTGTTTTAGTGGTGAATGAAAAGGTTGTTTCGCAAGGCAAGCTCTTAAAGCCATCAGAGGTGGAAAAGTATCTATGAAAAAGAAAATAGCATTTATATGTGTTCATAATTCTTGTCGAAGTCAGATGGCAGAAGCTTTTGGAAAAGCGTATCTTTCAGAAAAGTACGACTGCTATTCAGCAGGGACAGAAACAAAACCACAGATAAATCAAGATGCGGTGCGGATTATGAAAGAGTATTTCGACATTGATATGTCGAGTCAGTATTCAAAACTGATTTCGGATGTTCCTACACCTGATATTGTTATCACCATGGGGTGCAATGTCAGTTGCCCGAATATCCCTTGCAAAGAGCGTATAGACTTCGGACTTGATGATCCCACGGGTAAAAGCGATGAGGAATTTATCAAGACCGCCAATAGAATTAAAGAGAAAATATTAGAGCTTAAATAATTTCAGCCAATGCGATTTTGCATTGGCTTTCTCTTTTAAGGCGAAAATAACTTTACCTTGAAAACAAACAATAAATAAGGGTAAATTTGCTTGATTCTTTGACTTTTCCCTTAAAAAGTGGTAATATTTAAGGGAAAGAAAGGTTATTAAGGGCATTACAGATTAAAATAAAATCAGAAAGGTTATGATGTTATGAACAGACCGCACATAATCTGTCACATGGTGACATCAATAGACGGAAAAGTTACGGGAGAATTTTTGTCCCGACCGGAATGTGAAAAGGCAACAGAAATATACTATGAAATCAACCGCAACTATAAAGCTGACGGCTTTATTTGTGGTCGTGTAACTATGGAAAGCAGTTTCACAAACAGATTGTATCCCGATCTAACAAAGTACGAGCCTGTTAAAAATAAAGATGATTTTATCCCTGACAATTTGTTGGCATTTTATGCAGTTAGCTTTGATCCAAAAGGAAAACTTGGTTGGAAAACGAGCAAGATTATCGACGAAGACCCTGGCTATGGCGATGCACAGATAATAGAAGTTTTAACCGAGCAGGTTGATGGGCGTTATCTTGCCTATCTGCAGAGTATAGAGATTCCGTATATCTTTGCAGGCGAAAACGAGATTGATGTTAAAATCGCTCTTGGAAAACTCAAAAATCTTATGGGCATAAACTGTCTTCTTTTAGAGGGTGGAAGCATTGTAAATGGATATTTTCAGCGTGCAGATGTAATTGACGAGCTTAGTCTTGTTGTCGCACCAATTATTGCAGATGGGAATGACAAGCCGTTATTTATGGACAGCAGTGCGTCAGACTTTAAATTGAAAGAAATCAAGCAATACGATGATGTTGTATGGATGAATTATAAAAAGGTGGCGAAATAAAATGTTAAATAAATTATTAAAAAGCGTATTAGACCAGGACACGGCTCCTGTGGTTGTTTGCGATATGGACAATATCATTGTTTATATGAATCTTTGTGCAATAGAGCGTTATCACAAGGATTTAACAGGTGCAAGTATTAAAGACTGCCATCCGCCAAAGGCAAATGAAATGATTGACAAGGTGGTATCGTGGTTTAAAGAAAGCAAGGATAATAACATCATATACACCTATCACAATGACGAGGAAAATAAAGATGTTTATATGGTTGCTCTTCGTGATGATGACGGAACACTCATCGGATATTACGAAAAGCACGAGTATAGAAATAAAGAAACAGCAGGGCTTTATGACTTTAAGAAAAACTAATTTTAATGAGGTGATTTAAATGGTGGATATTACCGCTTGGATGAATGAATTTTTACAGAAGTTAAATCATACATTTGAAAACCGTGTGTGGTTTGTCGGTTTGCAAGGAAGTTTCGCCCGTGGCGAAGCAACAGAAACAAGCGACATTGATACTGTTGTAATTCTGGACGAATTGTCTGCTATGGATGTTCAAAACTATAACAAAATGCTTAATACTCTTCCGTACAGAGAACTGATTTGCGGTTTTCTCTCAGGTAAAGACGATATCATGAACTGGGAGCCATCTGACCTGTTCCAGTTTTGCCATGACACCACACCAATCAAGGGAAGTCTTGATGAAGTTTTAACTCTTGTTGACGAAAACGCTGTGAACAGAGCAATCAAAACTGGTGCTTGCAATATCTTTCACGGATGCGTTCATAATATGCTTCACGAAAAGAGCGAAGATATTTTGAGAGGTCTATATAAATCGGCATCTTTTGTTGTGCAGGCAATTGTCTTTAAGCAAACAGGAAATTATATTAAACATCAGAGAGAATTGCTCACAGTCGCAAATCTTAACGAACAATCTATTATCAATACTTTTTTGAGTTTGAAAAAAGGTGGCACGGTTGATTTTACTCCGATGTCCGAAACATTGTTTGCTTGGTCAAAGAAATGGATTTCTGAAAACAGTTAAACAAATAAGAATTTTTCGAACATCAATCCATATTTTTTCAAAAGGGTATTGACTCTCACGTTGCGTTATAGTGTATGCTCTTGTTGTGAGGTGATAAAAATTGAAAATGCAGATTAAAGAATTTGCCGATTTTACGGGTGTAAGTGTGCGCACACTGCATTATTACGATGAAATAGGATTGTTGATGCCAGCCTTTGTTGACAAAACTACAGGCTATCGCTTTTACGACGAAAAATCTTTTCTTCGTATGCAAGAGAT
>JAZOOD010000061.1:0-2578 GCA_045654805.1 Clostridia bacterium
GCCTCATTCAGTTCCCTTTGTAGAGTACGGACATTTTCATTTGGTGTTTTATCTACATTCTCTGTTGTAGTGTAATTGTTCCGTTTAAAATCAAATTCATCTTTTGCATCAATATATTTTTGTAATGGTTGAATGTGTTTAAGATAAAGTTCTTTATTTTCCTTACTTAAATGCCCTATCATTTCCATTATTGATGCATTTAATAGCTTTTCATCATTTGCATCTTTTGCAAGATGTCTCTTTACAGATGCGGTCAGTACATTTTCAAAGCTTGTACCCTCGTCTGCATCCTTCATATAGTCAGGTGCTTCCTTAATGCCTGCAGCAACACTTTTCTTTGCACTGTCTCCAGCATACTTTAATGCACCCTGATTTTTCTCTTTCCACTGACTTTCAAAGTCCGTTGAAGGAGTAATAGTTCCTGTATTTTTCTTATCCTTATTATACATTACAGAACTTGAATTGTCCACAGTATTTTTAGCCCTTAAATGTTGATACATCGAGAAATACAAAAAAACAACGGCAACCTATAACAGGCTACCATTATTTACCATATTATTTAATTGTAAAAATTATATCACTAAGATTTTGAGATACTAATTTTGAACATAATAGTATCTTATTTTATTTGTTAAAAGACACATAGATTGTTTTTTCAAAATCTCCGCATCGCAGTTTGTATACTAAATTTCCTGAATTATACGCATTTAAAGTATATGTAAATTTTTCCTTATATTTTCCGTTGTAATTATATTCCAAAGGATTTCTTGTATGTGTATATACAGGCTCAAACTCTATAATTGCAACATCCTTGCCATCGATTTTTTCTATGCGTTCACTTTTTTGTATGTAGTCTACTTTTACATCGTCATGAACACACATACCTTCTATTGTAACATCTACATCAAAGGATGTTTTAAACATATTAAGTTTCTTTGTTTTTGTTGTCGCCTTAAAATTTGTTACCCAAGGACCTATATTAATCGTGCGAAGATTAATTTTGTAATCTTTGAAATTTTCTTCAACAATATAGGAAGTATATTGTTGTGTAAAAAAAGCAACTAACAAATTAGTAATGATAAACAATAGAATAATACGAATTCTTGTCTTAAAATTCATAAAAATTCCTCCTTATTTTAATAATTAACGCCAGGTTTCCTTGATTGTCTTCCATATAGTGTCAAGAAGAATTTCATTTTCCTTGTGTTTATATGATATATTAGGAATTCCTGTTGCCTCAACGTCTATGCCGCCAAAATTCAGTATTTCACAAGCTATATCATCACATTGCCTTCCCAGTAATTCATAAACCCCAGGGTCACTATATAGGGTTACTGCTTTATAATACATATTATATCCTTGACCATTTGATATATCAAACTCTATATATCTATTATAATTTTCTGTTTTAATTTCGCCATCTGAAGCAGACATACTAAAAATATAGCCATCTTGATTCAAAGTTCTATTTGCTTGGTTTGGGGTTAAAACTGAAAATCTCATTTCAGCATCCGTTTTTATAGAATCTAACCCTTCACTATTAGGATAAAAACTAAAAACAAGAGCATATCCATCTTTGTTCATTAACATAATTGCATTATGTCCCATAGTTCCTGCTGAGGTTGAACTGTTTAAATAATATGCTTTTGTAAAGTTGTTATCATCAAATTCTCTTAATTTAGACCCTATAGTTGCTATCTTTTTTTGGTTTTCAGCATTACCATTATTACTCCACCAATTTGCACTTAAACGCTTTATCATTGTTTTCTTAAGGGTATTTCTATGTTCATCCTCTTTCGGTAACATTCCTTCTTTTTTAAGCTTATTTAATTCATCATCAGTATATGGGTTATTAAGCAATTTTGCATCATAACCTGATGATGCCAACTTGATTTCTGAACTGTCCAACATTTTGGGTTGCAAATCTTCTTTTGTTGCTGTTGGATATTCTACCCGATATTCCTTACCATTTACAGTAGCAGTTTTGTATCTGTTGTTATCTGTAATAGGATTATCCGCCCTACGGCTATCATCCGCATAAGCAGTCTTGCCTGCATATATGCCGTCCTCTTTTAGCTTTTGTCCGAACTTGTCCGTATATCCCGCCTCATTCAGTTCTCTTTGAAGTTGACAGACATTTTCATCGGGTGTTTTGTCTACATTTCCCGTTGCGGTGTAATTATTGTTATTGAAATCAAACTTGTTTTTATCTAGATATTTGAGTGTATATAGTACATTATGCATTTTTCCATATCCACATAGTAAACATCATAATCATCATATTTCCCGTAAACAGATTGTCCAATGCTCTTGTCTTCTAATGTGTATATAAAGAAATAGTCCCCACATTTTATCTGGGATGTATCAAAACAGTATTTTTTTTTAAAATCCGAATATTCAATTCTTCCTTCAAAGTTTTTAAAATAAGACAATAAAAGATGAACTGCACCATTTTGTGCAGACAACACAAAAAAGGATACCCATGGCAAAATATTTACTTTAAGCAATATACTGACATCGCATTTCATGTGGTGTCAGTTTTGTTTTTAGTTGTATTCTTTCATTGTTATAAAAATGG
>JAZOOD010000062.1:0-24321 GCA_045654805.1 Clostridia bacterium
CCGCAAAATGGACACTTCATACAATCATACTCCTTTACAATGTATAATTTATTTTCTCTTTATTTTACTCCATAACCAAAGACTACAGATACAATAACTGTAGTTATAATAAAAGTAAATAAAAAATTAATAAGAAAATCCCAGAGTTTCCAAACACCCAGATAATTAAAGGATTGTACTGCTACAACTGCTAAACTAGAACCAAGACAACCAGGGATTGCTTTTTTGATATTTTTTCATTTAATCAATCCTTTCGCCACAGAATTAATCAAGATTATTTTCATATTCACTGGCATCAATAATTATCTTTTTACATTTTGGACAACAATAGCTTTCGATATGGTTCGGAGATAACAATGGAGTTCCCAGATGCAAAGCATATTTTTCCTTGCCATTTGGAAGCATGCTTATTTTATGCTTACGTTCGCTCCAAATGGCTGCACCGCTATTAAGATAACCATGCAGCATTTCTGCACCACAATACGGGCACTTCATCCAATCACACTCCTTTGCCAAACAGGGATTTATCTGACTGTTTTACCTAATGGGACTTATTTGTTTGACCAAAATCTTACATCCATTGTGTCCATCTTTTCCTGATTTGATTTTATATGGGTACTCTTTGTGTCGCAGGCCCCTGTATTTGTTGTATTTATAGCTATCAGGCAGTAAATGTAATAAATAATCAGAGGAACACAAATATATTCCAATGGTAACTCTCGGTAATAACCATTAATCTTATGGTATATAATGTCATATGCTATACTCAGCACTCCAAAAGCCATGCCAAGATAAGCACCCAGCTTTTTGCCTTTGCTCATCATTATTCCTGTTGCCGCCATAAACAATATGATAAGCCATAAAATAACATCAAAAATATTTTCTGCATCACCATATCTGAAAAAATCTATTCCAAAAAACATAATCATCAGAATTGCAGGTAAAAAATATAAGGGTTTAAACTTTTTCATATAATCACTCCTTTTATCAGATAATGCTTAATTTTTCTGCATCGTATATCTGTCTGTCAAATATCTGTTGCATTGTCAAATCATCAATAACTGAAACAGCAATTCTTGATACAAGAACTTCTTTTTCTTCAAATCGGCAAACTGTTTCCAAAATAATGTGTTCCGTATCATCACACAGATACCAGAAGCCAGAGTGGTTGGTAATAGAATACTGCTTGTCCTTGTAAGTGAATTCAATCTCTCTGCCGTGTTGCAGATAATCAGCAAGGTCATAGAATACTATACTGTTCATATAATCACACTCCATTATAATTAGAATATAATTACAAAAAGGAGCGGGATAATTCCCGCTCCTTAAAACTTTTATGCCGTCTTTTGCGAAATATTTGATATCGCAAGGCGGGTATTATTAAACTACAAACGCTTTGCAGACTTTTATTATAAAAATCATATCATAAATAATTAAACTTTTCTACTAATTTAACAATAATAACACTTTTTTATTTTGAATTTATCATATAAATATTAGGAAGTTGTGAAAATTCAAATTTTTTCAAACAGTTTGACAAATTGGAATTTTGTTAACAGTTCTGTGTATTGGAATTCGTTAATCTCTTTCCCAAATCAATACTTTGTTATTGTAGTTCCTTAACTGGATATCACTCATAGCAAATATTTCATTTGATGATTTGTCAATATAGTAAATATGCTTAATACTTTCACTATCATTTCCGTTAGGGATATAACCTCTTAATTGACCTGACTGAAAATCAACAATCATTCCGTTGCCTACTCGCAACAAATGGTCTGTATCATCACTTTCCTTGAACAATTTTGTGAATAATGTTTGAGTAGCGTTAATGTACAAATCGTAATTATTGTCATCTGTATTGACCAATACTGCCTTTATACCTTTATAGTTGTCGAGGTTAATACTGATATCAATTCCATTGTCTTCTGGAATATTTACTGATGCAAGATTATCAGTGTATTTGACAGGGAACTCATAGTTATATACAACCACACCAACAATAATTGCAATAACAGCAATCAAGACTCCAGAAAACATCCTACATAGATATTTCTTCTTACTTTTCTTTATTTCCTTATTTGCATATTCTATGGTTTCCTTAATTACTTTATCGGCTTCATTCTTATTCATCTTCTTTACCTCCTGTTAATAAATCATATAAACTAATTTCCAGTATTTCTGAAATTGGAATAAGCATTGATATGTCGGGAAACGACAGTCCTCTTTCCCACTTGCTTATTGCTTTATCAGTGACATTTAGTTTTTCAGCCAATTCTTTTTGCGATAGTCCTTGCTTTTTTCTGTTATCACTAATATACTTGCCTGTTTTCTTAGCATCCATTGTCGTCCTCCTTCCAATATCATTGTATCAATAAGAATAGGCACAGTAAACCGACTGTTGGTTTACTGTGCCTCAATTATTAATGGTTCATTTTCCTTTGATATATTCAAATTTTTCGACTTTTTACACACTCTTATGGCCTATAAAATATCCAAAATCTCTAATTCACCAAGCTGTTTATTAAATATGTTCTCAATACTTAAACCTTCAATTTCAATGATTTTCACTTTATCGACCAGAACATCAAATTCACGAAATTCACATAATCTAATAGTTGTCCCGTCTGTATCACAGCAAAACTGCCATCCAAATCGGTTATTAGTAATGGAATAATTTTTCCCTTTATATCTGAACTCAATTTCTCTACCATGCATTAAATAGTCTGCAAGTTCGCTAAATGTAATTAGCCACACAACTCCCCCTCCTTTGGTAAATTGGAATTCGTCAATCAATTCTTTCGCCACAATGTTGGCAAAATGCCCCTTCATTTCTCCCTAATCTTTTTTTGCAATGGGGGCATTTGTTATAAAGAAAGTCAGGAACAATGCAAGATAACATAATGATCGCACCGATTATGGTACTTGCAATTCCGAATAAATATCCCGTTAACATTATAACGAAACCAATAATCATCAGTGTATCTCGCAATGTTCTAGCTTTTTTATGATTCATAATCTTACTCCTATATAAAACCAAAATTAGCTAAACAGATTATTTATATAATTCATAATCAATTACAATTTTTGTACATGCTCTACATATATATGCTTCTGGACACACTGCAGGAACATCAAACATATATGGTGGTAAATACACAGCATTATGCTTTTCCATTTCTCGCTTAGTATATAGTTTAGGGTATTTTTCTCCATCTGGAAGAAAATACAAACCGCCTTTATTTATAAGACGACCTTTTTCCATTTCAGTATTACACCATGGACATTTCATAGTACCACCTCATAAATTAAACTTTATTTTGCTACACCTACATAGCCTGTTTCTTCAAGGATATACTGTCCTTCATCAGATAAAATCCACTGAAGCAATTTATCAACATTCTCATTAGTGTTTTCCTCATATGTCACAGCATAAATAGGTGTAACAATCGGATAACTGCCGTTTTTAATGTTTTCTGCTGTAGGTGCAACCCCATCAATGGAAAGCATCTTGATATCAGGATTCTTTATGATGCCTTCAACATAGAATCTGAAGGAAAAGCCAATAGAATTAGATTTACTTCTGTAATTTGAAACCCTTTCGATAATACCGGACATCATATCATTTACCAGTTCTGTAGGAGCTTCCATTATAGGCTTGTCTCCCATAAAACGTTTAAGCATACTCTGGCTGCCACTGCCTTCGTTGCGCTGGAATGCAGCGATTTCTTCATTTTTACCGCCAACTTGCTTCCAGTTAGTTATCTCACCGGAATAAATACCCTGAATCTGTTCAGTTGTCAGGTTATCAATTGGATTATCCTTATGAACGAAGAAAACAAATGCTTCCGCACCAATAGGTATATATTCAAAAGTTGTGTTGCATTCTTCTGCATAGGCTTTCTGCTCTTCGGATGGATAAACACCTATAAAGAGGTCGATGCCCTTTTCTGCAAGAAGCTGGTAGCCACCAGGCGTATTGTTGTATTCAAAAGTCCCATCGTATAATTTTGTTGTTTCAGGATAAACCGCATTAACATATGCAGAATATACCGGAAAAAGAGCTGCAGCACCGTCAATTCTTGGAATATTATTTGTAAACTTTAATGTGCTGCTGTCCATTTTTACAATTTTTGAATCCTCCTCAAAAGGCAGATATTCATACACATTGATATTAGGCGCGGTATTAACAGTTATACTTGCATCATACTTTTCATAAGCGTAGTTGCCTAACAAGACAACAAGATATATCAGTGCTACCTTACTCCACACGGAAATAAATTTTTTTCTTTTTTTCAGCCAAATCAGGGGTAATAGCAGTGTCGGAAGTACAAACATACCTGCATAAGCCAATATATAGTGTACTCCACTTGCCATAAGAATCATTCCGCCTATAACAGCTACATAAGCGCTCAATATCAGTACAATTACAGTGAAAACTATGTTTGTGAAGAAAGCAGCAACTTCCTGTTTTGTCACAGATTCTGAATGCTTACCCTTATTTTTCCACAGATAAATGCTCAAAACTATGTAAAATAAAGCAATTATAATTCCAATAACTACTTCACTATCGCCTCTTATAATCATATGTAAAGCCGGAAGTGTACCAAATATACCACCCCAGATAATGCCTTTATGGAGAAGCACTGCGGAAATATAAAAGCAGCCAAGCCATATTAAAATCATAGATAAGGCCATGCTTACTCCTGTAAGACCTGTGAGCAGATAAAAACCGGTAAACACTACTGCCGGGATATAACCTAAATATTTTTTCATTTGCAACTCCTTTATATGGTTAGTATATGAGCTATCATTATTTACTGAAGTCCCACTATAAAAATAACCAATGCTATTACCGGCAATAAAGTCCAGGATATGTATCGACCTGCGATTTCCCATTCAGATGGTTCAGCGCGTTCTGCATCACGAATCTGAAAAGAAAGATTCCAACGAAATAATTCATCTACGAATATAATTGAACCTGCTGTAATTAAACATATAATTATGCCGTAGAAAAACACCATCCAATCACCTTTATGAGTTAATTTTGGATCAGCCATTAAATCAATTATTGTTGATGCAGATGGCTCTACAGGATCTACTACATTACCGGCACCATCATATGTATGATACCCATCAGAGAACATAATATCGAAATTTTCAAAGGTTCCGTCTTCATTGAAAAGCCACCATTCGTCGCTTTGTTTTAATACACCACCACGGAAGAAGAGATCGTTTCCTTTATAAACTTCCACGCCAACCATTAGTTTGCTGCTAAATTCATTTTCCTCTGGTATAGCGGTTGGGTCTTCCTTTGCGGTATACGGTCCGTAGACAGTATCGCCATGCTGGAACACTACAGTTTTATCAGCATCTACAGTGAAAACAGCCTGTTCACCTTTTAACTTGCCAGAATATATAGTGTCACCATTATCCTGTTTTGGTACAAGAATAACATCATTATATAAAAATCCTTCTCGGGAAATAGTTTTAGAATATATTACGCCAAACAGCACTACCATAAAGGCCATAATAATCAAGATTACTTTTTGATATCGATTCAGGTTTTTAATTCTATCCATACCTATTCCCCTTTCTCGTATAAAAGTTTGGTTTTATAAAAGTTTTTCAAATATCAAATCCAATTCCTGTGTATGACCTGTACCGCGCTGTTTTGTTGGAATAAATCCAACATAGCGCCAGCCTTCTTCTGCTCTTTTATTGATAATGGAACGATAATCTTCGATTCCATAAATATTGCCTGAGCCAAGGCCCCAGCCACCAAAATCACAACTCACTGTTTCATATTCGTATACGTATTTCATTTTTAACCTCCAATGATATTAGATTAATGAAGTTCAAATAGAATACTATTTTTAATTAGAGTATAACATAGAATTTAAATTTTGCGAACAGTTGGTAGGTGAAAAATTTACATTATTTTAGTATAATAATGTTAGATAAATATAAATTTTCGATATTAAACATCAATGTTACATTGAGTTGCGTAATTGTAAAGTCGATGTGGTGGTATATTTAAGCAAAATGAATTACAATTAAGCTATAAAGGAAGAAAGGGGTTGATTGTATGACATTTGCAGAAAAGCTTTTACAGTTAAGAAAAAGAGAGGGATATTCTCAAGAGGAGCTTGCGAATATTTTAAGTGTATCCAGACAGGCAATTTCTCGTTGGGAGATGGGAACAGCAATACCAGATTCATCAAACTTACTCCAGATTAGCAAATTGTTTCATGTGTCCACAGATTATTTGTTGAATAACGAGTATACAAGTGACGAGGATTTACCAAGAGTAAAAGAAAAGAATAAAATCCTACAGATAAATTTATGTAAGATTGCAATTATAGGGCAGGCAGCCTTTTTGAATGTTGCAATGAGACCTTTCCAAGAAGTGCAGACCCCATATATGAAAACAATTGAATTGTTAATTAAGTTTGTCCCATTATTAGTATGTTCTATCTGGATGGTGTTTAACCTTAGATATGAAAAAGATGTAAAGCAGTATAAAAAGAATGTGAAAATAGAAATGATATATTGCATGGTACAAGCTGCAATATTCTTATTTGTATGGTACAGCAAGATATATTGGCTTGGAACATTGCTTTTGATAACAGTAGCATTGTTTTATATCTTATGGGTAAATCCTAAGTACATGAATAGAAGAATGACAAAATAGTTTTTGTAAAACCGTTAAACATGAATTTTACAAAGTAAAGTATGTTTATGAAAAGAGATTGCCAGTGATTTGCGCTGCAATTGGTGGCTCTATGATTTGCAAATGTTCAATAGGTATACCATTTATCATCTCCTTGTTATTTTCTATTTAGAAATCGAAAAAACTCCCTTAAGTATTTCTTTATACTTAGGGGAGTTTTTATATTTTTCTAACTTACTCTTATTTATGCATGGACAAACAGCAAAACATCTTCTCAAGAGAATATGTTTTTTTCGCGAATAGATATTGAGTTCCTATAAAAAGAAAACCCCCGCCAACTCACGTTGACGGGGAGAAAGGAAGAAAAATGCAATTATCTGTTTTAGTTGCTGTAATCAGATAATTGTTTTGAAACATCAAAATAAGTAATTGTTGTCAAATTTGTATTCTATATCAATGCCTTTAGTTATTTTCAAGAATTCAAAGGCATTTTTAGGGCTTTTATCCTCGAAATTTTCGAGCATAGCTTCATCATCAATAATAAATAAATTGTTTTTATCCATTTAATCTACTCTCCTTTGTATTTTATAAATAACTTTGCCTATTATTTTGTCTTTTGGAATATCTCCAAAATCAGAAAACCTGCTATCATGTGAGATTGCTCTGTTATCACCTAAAAGAAAATATGAGTTATCGGCCACTGTATGAGGAATTTTGATATTGCCAAAGGTGTCAGCTCCTATTGAAGTGATTGTATCCCCTGGTTTACCTGCAATACGTTTTAAAACATGATAGTTATTATATATAGCAACTACCGCATCCCCGTTTTCATATGAAACAGGAGTTTTTAATATAATAACAATATCCCCATGCGAGTACGCAGGCTCCATTGAATCTCCGTTTACGATAATTGCTTCAAAGCCGTATCTTATAATCAAATTAACAATTAGAAAAGGAATTATTAAAAATAGTGCTCTTCCCTTTTTTTTCAGGAATATTGTAGATGTTTTAATAACCTTATTCTTCTGATTCATTTATTATATTTGCCTCTTTTAAAATGGAGTTAATTGCCTCACTGGAAGAATCCGATGGACCATAATCTATCAAATTTTCTTCAGATAAGCGTTTTCCGTTATTTTTGAACAGTAAATCATATGTTCCGGATACAGAAAAAGCCTTGTTTTCGATATTTTTCAATATAAAGTTAAACACCTTGTCAGAATTTTCTTCAGATCCAACCATAATATAAGTCGATTTGTTACCAAAATATATCTCTTTATGTATGCAAACTGCAGTAATTACGATAACTTTGCCATTTTCCCAATCATAATATGTTTTTATAACGGCAGCGATTGCCACTAGACCAAGCAAAAAAGGTATGCTTGCCATATGTAATGATTGAGTTGATATGCCAAAAATAATTCCTGCAGAAATCATTACTATAGATATAATAATGTTTTTCAGTAGTCTTATTAATAAAACTTCAGGCATATATACCTCTTATTCTGTGGTTGTATCGTTGGAAGACTGCCCGGCGAGCTGTTCCAGTATGCTTTGTCCGGCAGAATCAAATATATCTGTTAGTGATCTGTCTTCAAGAATAAATTCACTTAATGCTATAGCAATAGTTTCTTCCTGATTATCGGTAGTTACAAGTGCAACTATTTTAACTCTGGTATTTCCTGTAAGAGCAGAGCCGTCAACAGGAACTGAGACGGTTTGTCCATCAACTTCAACTTCGATAAAAGTTTTTTCGGCAATTACTTTTTGTGAGGAATAATCCTGATGAGTTAAATATGTGCCTTCCGGAATATTTCTCGTTGCAAATTTGCCTAAAATATCCTCCGATTTATCTTCAGTTAAAAGGCTACTGTTTGTAGTGGTACCATCAGTGGATATATATGTAGCAGCATTCATCTGATTAAATTCTTCATCAGATATTTTATAAGACACTATCATTTCTTCAGTAAATACATCACCTTGAGAAATATCTTTCGTAGCTCTAAGTATGATTTGTTCTGTAGTTTCTACTGGAGAAGGTTCAATAGTTGGTGTTCCTGCTGAAACTTGGCCATCTAATGAAGGATATATAACTTTGACCAGTAAAAAACCTGCAACTACAAGCAAAAAGATAAATCCTGTTAAAAAAAGATTGATAAGTTTTTTATCTGTCTTTTTGGGAGGTTTTTCCAGATTGATATTCTCTTCATCATGCTTTATTTCTTCTTGAGAATGTTCTTTTTCAACTGGAGGATCTTCTATTACTGGAGGAGTCTCAGATAAAGTTCCAGATTTCTGATCGAAATATTGAATATTAATTGGTCTGGAAGTATTATTTTCTTCCTCTGATTTATTATCAATATCAGCTTCAGCAACACTCTTCTTCCCTTTTAATGGATCATCAGGCTCTTTAAGATTTTCTTCTTTTGGAGCACCTTCAATTTTCACCTGTTCCCTGGTCCATCTTTCAAGAACCATAGCATATTGCTCTTCAGATAGACTTGTCTGAGAACCATCAGGGAGCTCAACAACATTTCCAAGGTATATTTTTATCTCAATGATTTCACCTTTTTGGTTTGTTGCCTGCCCAGTACCAATTAATATTCTGTCGCTCATAGTTTACTCCTAAGCATTTTATTCTGCAGTTTCGACAAGCTTGTATTTCACAACTGCTTTAATAGTATAGATTGTTACTCTGTCGTTTTGGCTTGCATTGAGCTTATCAGCATTTGCGCGATATACAGCACTGCCAGAGAACCCTTCTGTTGAGTATGTTACTTCATATGTCGCTCTATAATTTGCTACATATCTTTCACCGGTATATGCTGCATGACGGATAAACTGACCATTCTGTACTTCGCCTGCATTTGTCCAATAACCATCTGTAACTCTATAGTAGTCAGAAGAAAGACCAAGTGAGTTACGTATTGCATCACCAAATCCTGGCCATGTAGGTTTTGCTGCATCATATGGAACTGTTACTGATGTGCCATCAAGACTATACTGCTGTGCGGCTGGATCACCTGTCCAAACACCTGTAAGGTAAAGATTATCCATCCACTGATAATCGGAAATCTGTTCCAGTTTTACAAGAGAACCTTCAAATTCTTTAGTTTCATTAGCGATTGTAACGTCAACCATTGTTTTTTCAGGAACATCTTTTGGTTCAGAAGTATAGTTTTCGTAATCAGCTGTAGTAGTTACGGTTCTATTGATTGTGCCTGCAGTGAGCTGTGTTTCTGCAAGGTCAAATACATATTTCTGGCCATTATATTCAAATTCCTGAACTGGTTTAATTTCTCTTTCATCTTCTACCGCAACATCTACAACCATTTCAACCATTTCTTCAGAACCGGTTGTTTCATAGTTTATGTCGGAGAATCCAGTGATTTTATATGTTTGACCATTTATTGTAATAGTTTCAGGAAAATTGCTTGTTCCATTTTCATCTGAAGTCTCAAAAAAGTATTCTTTTTCTACAATACCGTCTTCCACAGGAGGTGATGCTTGACAACCTGTGAAGGCACTGATGATAAAAACTGCGCTAAGTAAAATAGATAGTAATTTTTTCATTCTTAGTACCTCATAAGAGGGGCAAGTTAATGCCCCTATATGTCATTATTGTTTTCACGGCGTTTCAGATAAGCTTTATATGATACACAGGAAATGATACCTATAATGGTCGCAATCAGTAATACAATATACATATTTGTATTTTCGTGATCGTATGGTTCATTCACAAATGGATCTGCTTCCTGAAGAGATACATCAATGACCTCAGCTTCTGTATCAATCTGTACAAGGCCACCTGTTGCTGGGTTCCATACACCTTTGCCCATGTAAATCTTGATGACACCGATAGGTGCAGATGGCTGTGGTTCATCAGGTTTATCCGGTGTTGGTGTTGGAATTTTCTTGTTTGTCATAACAGCTTTGATTATTCCACCATTTTCAAGGATTTCAAATGGGAATTCTCTGGTATCAAGCTGATAACCTGCAGGAGCTTCCAATTCCTGATATGTATATTTACCTGGCTGCAGTTCAAAGAAGATTTCACCGTTTTTATCAGTTGTACCCTGAACAACAACTTCACCAGCTTCATTTTTAATTACAATCTTACAATTTGGTATCAGTGCACCTGTAGAAATATCTTTCTTTGTGATTATAATGCCATCTTTCTCATTATTAAGGAATTCATAAGTCAGTACTGTATTGTACATTTCAGTAGTAACTTCAAATTCTTTTGTAAGAGGATTAGATGCATCGAATTTAAAGCCTTCAGGACCTTTTGTTTCAACCAGTTTGTATTTACCTACTGTAAGACCACCATTGTAGTATGCATAACCGTATTCGTTTGTCTTAAGTACAGTGATTTCTACACCATTGGAGTCATATAAAGTGAATTCTACGTCCTTCAGCATATCTGCTTTATCTGTATTAGATACCTGTTTTGCAATACCTTTTGTTTTGGATGGGCCAAGAATTACTTTTACGTTCTTAGCAGGATCTTCCATTACTTCCCGCAAGAATGCAGCATCTGTATCTGTAAGAGCATTGTCTAAATCAACATCGCTTAATGCCATGTATTCTTCTGTCATTTTCTGCTTGCCGGAAACAAGTTTTGTAAATACAGTTTTATCTTTGTTATCTACAATACCATTTTCGTCATAGTCAAACATAAATACTTCTCTTGGAACTACATCTGTAAGAACAGCTGCAGCTTTAGCATTTGATTTAAAGATTTCAACGTCTGCACGTTTACGGTAGTTTTTGATTGCTACGCCTTCATTGAGAGTGATAACAAGTTTTGTTTCACCTTTGCCGGCACCTGTAATTGAAGAGTTGTAATCCTCAGGATTATCGTATGCAGATCCGTCTGCAGTATATTTGAACTCAACCGGATATTTGTTGTAGTCCATTGCGAGTTCATCATTTGTTTCAAGTTCCTGAACGTAGTATTTACCTACAGGGAGCATTAATGTACTGTTACCTTCACCGTCTACAATATCAATTACTTCTACAAGAGTGTCATTTGTGATTACTACTTCACCAAGATGATTAGTGAAATCCTGAGCTGCGTAAAGACCGAATTTAATGTTACCGTTGGAAGGTATAAATGTACCGTCAGCTTCTTCACTTTCTTTAAGAATTTCAAATTCTACTTCCTGACGCACATCATATCTTTCCTGTTCTACAGGATAAATTCTTACTTCTTCACCTTTATATGTGAGTTCGAATTTATATTCTGTTTCATCCAGAAGATATCCGAAAGGAGCTTTTGTTTCTTTAAGAATATAATTGCCCAAGTGAATTGGTTCTGATACACCGATACCGCGACCGTCTGTTGTAAATTCACAAACTTTTTCGCCATCTACATAGCGCAGGAAGTCACCAGTGTATACATCTCCATCAGCATAGATTGCATATGTTGCACCTGCAAGGCCCATATCAGTGAATACCGGATGAGTTTCAGTATAATTACCGTTAATATTCTCTTCAGCGTCGGTTAATCTGAGGCCTTCTTTATTGAGAACGATATAACCCTTCTGTGCTGCATTTTCAATGTCTACAGTTACCCTGATTTCAGGATCAGAGTTTGTTACAGAGAAACAGGCTGCAGCAATCGGATTTTCATATGTATTACCGTATTTATCTACAGTCCATACAAATTCACCTGTTGCTGGATCAGTGTAGCCAATCCAAGACTGGTAAGACCCATCTTCATTTTTAGGTACATCTTCAACGTCTGTATTATCTGCATCAGGCAACCAGTAGCCATATGGAGCATTAAGTTCAACAAATGCATAGTCGCCGTATACAAGTGGAGTTGGAAGAACAAATCGTCCGTTCTCATCTGTTGCGAAAGTATCTACAACTACTTCATTTGGATAATCAAAGTAAGTGTATTCATACCAGTAACCCATTTCTTCGTTACCGATATCATCTGCGTCATATGTAAGACCATATTCGCCGTTGCCGGTGTTGTTCCAGCACCAGAGTTTGAATTTAATATTTGCCTGTTTGATTAAACCTTCAGTAGGTACGAGTTCAAATATTTCTTCTCCACCAGCAGACTCTTTTTCTCGTACATAATATTCATTATCTACTTTGTAAACGAAAATCTTCTGATGAATAATCTGGTTTATAAGGTCAAAGTGGTGGTTATTCTTTTCTGTTTTCGTATATGGAGCTTCACCAGGTTCAACCTTGCATTCGTCACCAATAGTAACTTCAAATGTTATTGCGCCATATTCGCCTTTAACACCATTGATTTCTACATAACCCAGATCATAACCTTCAGGAGCATTAAGCTCAGACACTACATATGTACCGTATGGCAACGGATAGGACTTATCATAAACATCCATATCAGAACCTGTACGTCCTGCATCGTTATCCATTTCTCCGCCTACACCTGGAATTGCAATATAAGCAATAGTAGTTGCATCATGTGTTGCTGCCTGCCCAGTCTCATTTGTTTTGAGAATCATATAGAGGGATTTGATAGCAGCATTTGTTTTATCTGTATCTACAGGATAATTAAGAGTTGGATTTATCTTTTCCCCTGTAGGATTGCCTTTGCTGTCGATATATTCGTAGCAACCATAGTGGAGGCCGTCAATTACTTCACCCTCCCCTTCTACAATATTGCAGATAGGTGCTTCATTATCGAATGATGTTGGGATAAAGAATTCATCAGGTAATCTTGTATTTGCAAAACTGTTAGGATCAGCATTCTGCTTGCTCTTAAGATATATTGCATAGTAAACGCCGCTTGCAGGAATATCTTTTCCTACCTGTGCTGCATCGTTATCAAAGATGTCATTGTGGTCATCATCGGAAACTACTTTCTTGAGAGAAAGGTGACCTGCAATAACACTGTCACCGTATTCAAGGTAGTATTCCTGTACAGCTTCGTTTTCGTCACCAGAGTAAACAATATCAACTACAAACTGAAGTTCATCTTTATCTTTGTATCTCCAGTACTGATAACCTGTAGGAGGTGTCTTTTCTTTAACACGATATACACCAAGATCAAGGTTGGAAGATTTTGCAACACCTTTAGCATCTGTAGTAATTGTTTCTACCAGTTTGCCTGCATGATGAACGATATCACCATTTGCAAGAATAATATCTTTTTCAGCGTAAATTTCAAATACAGCTCCTGCCAGAGTTGCATCACCCTGAGGAAGCGGATTTGTGATTCTCATATCACGGTCTGCATAGAAAGCATCATCAATATTGATTGGAGCAGCTTCTTTGAATGCTGCAGTATATGCATCTTTAGCACAACCACACTGCGGGAATGTATTATTGCATACTACGCAGAGAGCGCCGCGTTCTACATAGTTTGTTGTAAATGTTGACAGTTCAGCATTCCATTCTTCTGTTGTGTGGGAACAAAGGAGGAAGTTGTCGTGGCAAACTGTACAGTCAATGTATTCCTGATATTCGTTAAGGTGATTGAGGTAAGTTTTAGCCTCATCCTTTTTCTGAATTACAATCTGGCCTTTCTGACGTGTATTCTTCAATGAAGCACCATCATATGTGTACCAGTTATATTCACCTTCATCTGAAATTCGGATTGTTATAGGTGATGCATCTTTTACATAACCGAGATGCTTGTCTGTAAAGGTTGGAGCATGTACTTCAGTTACTGTGTATGTACCTGGTTCATGAAGAAGAGGAAGTTCATTTACATCATAAACTGTGCTTCCATCATAACCCGGACCGGAGATTGTAACCTGAGCACCGGTATCACCTGAAATCGGGAATCCACCTTCTCGGTCTTCTTTGAGAGAGATACCGCGTCTCATTGCGATATTCATCCAACCGCCGAATGGGTCATAAAGATTTGCATTAATCGCCTGGTCCTGTGGACCACCTGCAAATGTGATAGTACCTACAAGAGTATTGTCACTGTTTTTATCTGTGAACTTTGTTGCTCCCATAGAGTCTGCAGAATAAGCACTTGCTGTTACTTTAAGAGTATAGGCATCGATAGGCTGGAAATGGTAGACGCCTTTATCTTCCCATCTCCAATCAAGAACGAGTCCATTCCAGTCTTTGAGAATAAGTTCATCATCCAATTCAAAGTGGTCTTCGTTCCATGTAACACCATAATAGTAAGTATTGCAGCCACTCTTCTGATATGTGTAATCATTTACAAGGAATGACGGAATTTTTCTTAATTCAGAAATCCAAAGCTTGATAGCTTCATATTCATTCTGAAGTCCGTTACCCACGATCATACCATTATAGTAACCACTGTTACCTTTACGGGAGAGGTCATCGTAATTAAGTAATCCGCCCATCAGCTCCCAAATAAGTGCCTGGGCTGCCTGATATATAGCATCATTACTGTCTGCACCCATTTTAGTAGCTGCAGATACTATGAGGCCGAGCAGATAACTTCTCTGATCAGAACCCATAATTGATGTGGCATCTACAGTAGACAGTCCTGAGCCTATAGTAATCTTTGGTTCAAGACACCAGGATGTCTGGCCATTTGTAGAAAGTCTCCAAAGATTTCTCTGGTAAAACATTTTATCTACGTCTGCCTGAAGTTCATCAATTGAGCGATATCCGAACTGACCGGCAATATATTCTCTCCATGAGTTACTTTCAGAAAGCCCAATAGCTTCCATAGTTTTCCGGATACTTGCAGCAATGCTTGGAGGTGAGTTTTCCATCTGTTCTAATATGGTTGTTCCCTTGCTGGCTTCTTCTTGGAAATAATTTATCATTTCCATAGAGAGATCCTGATATGGCAACTGACCTGACGAAATAGCAGACTGAATTCTGTGTACGCGTATTTTTAATATACCGCCAAATGTTGATTCCAAAATTTCCATGTTTGGAGGAGGAAGCTGGGAAGTAAACACCTGGCCATTTGTACTACCATCTTCGTAAGTAAAGGTATTGTCTGGCTGAGGATTGATATTCGGATGTCCGTTGTACCAATACTGGTTTGTTGCTGTAGCTGTAGTTCTGTGACTGTCAGCATATGCAACAATAACATCAGAAGTTTCTTCTCCATTCAGACTCTTCATTGCAGATACAATGCCACTATCAACAACAGTCGATAATAATAAGACACCGGCTAAAAGCAAAGAAGAAAACTTTTTAAATATTTTAGTCTTCATTGAGTTCTCCCTTCGTATTTTCAAATTAAAAAGTTCGCATATTTTTAGTTCGTATATTTAACGAAGTTCTTATTCACCATCGAGAGTTCGTTAGTTCGTAATCTCTTACATAATACGAACACTAAAAACCAATAAAATAAAGGAAAATTGGTATAAATGCTAAAAATCGACAATAAACGAACTCAACTCTTGCAAAATACGAACTATTTTGTTAAACTGAAAGAAGGAAAATGAAAGAAGGTTCTAGGCGTATGAACAAGAAAACAGTAGCTTTAACGAAAGAACAATTCGACGATATCATTACGACGATGAAAGATGGCTTCACTGGTTTTCGACCAAATCCACGTGTTGCTACTGCATTAGTAATCGAAGCAAATTTAGGTATAAGAATATCTGACGTGCTTCAACTGAAGCTTAACGATATTAAAAAAGACGGCGACAGATATCATTTAGAGATAATAGAAAAGAAAACAAAAAAGGAAAGGACATTCACTGTTCCAAATGCAATATACACTTATCTTAAGATGTATTGCTTTGAAAATCATATAGAGCCAGATGAAAGAATCTTTCCTATCACAGAAAGAGCAGTTCAAAAACAATTAAAACTTGTTTGTGATTTCTGCGAGTATGAAAATATTTCTACACACTCTTTTAGAAAATTCTTTGCAACCGAAATTTATAAAAACAATGGATATGACATAATGTTAGTAAAGCACCTGCTACAACACAGTTCTGCAGCTACAACACAGCGTTACATAGGCATTGATACAAAGAAGGTTGAAGATGCTCTCGATACACATCTCAGATTGATATAACAGAAAATGGGGACTGCGTTAATGCAGTCCCTATGTTTTTAGGAGGAAGCTAATGAAAGATTATTATCAGGTTACATGTACATATGAACGAAGTACAAATATTGTAGGTATTTATGATACTTATGAAGAGGCATATAATTCAATGCTTGAAGACTTTTCAAGTGTTGTAGATTATTCGGTAGATGCATTAAATGAGTATCTGGAGGAAGTTGGCGATGATGCAGATATATGCGACTGGTCAGCCTGGACAAATCATCGTGGTGATAATTGCGATTGGAATATTTTTTGTCTAAGATATGATAACGGCAATCTGAAAAATATTATGCCGCTATAAGTAATAACGCAAAGGAGAAAAATAATGTCACAGAAAAAAAACATTTTAGAAAGATTATATGATGGTGATTATTCCCCTTGTGATTCCATTAAAATAGATGATGAAAAATATTTTGAGCTCTCAGATAAAGCTGACAAAGAACATCAGTTTTTCAAACAGTTTATCCCACTAGAGTATCAAAAACGATATGAGCAATTACCAGGGCTATTTTTTGAAATAAATCATCGTTATGAGTACATTTACTACAAAGAAGGACTAAGCGCAGGCTTAGATATTAAAAAAGAATTAAGCAAATAAGATATTCTATTTACTAATTTTTTATAACAAAACAGAGCAGACAAGCTACAGGGTCTGCTCTATTTTTATACAATATTAAAAACTATTATTAGGATATATAAATATACTCTTATTTACATAGTCATAACACTGACAATAAAAAACCTTCTATGAATTCATAGTAATGATATCTGCACATATATCTTATACATTGCTATTTACAATTATTTTATTATCTTCTATAATATAAGTAATCTATTTTTCACTATCTTAACAACAGTTAAGAAACAGGCCGTTTATTCGGAATTTTTAGGTTAGTTCAAATAACTAATCAGCAGCCGGGCAACTTGATAATGAAGAGGTTGCTCATTTTCTTACAAAAGTAAGAAAATTTCTAAAAAGAAATATTACCAAGGGAGTAGTCTCCCTTGACTAATGATGTGTAAACAAGGAACTAGTGCTTTAGTGCACTGGTTCCTTTTTTATTTTATAAAAAATGAAAGGAGACAGCACTATGGCACAGACAACGGTTAACTACGATGAGCTGATACAGGTTTACAGTTCACCTATTTCCACAGCAAAATACGTAAGACCGAAAAGAAAGGTTAGCATCAGATATAAGTCACTAAATTTTCTACGCAAAATATGTAACTTATTAGATGATGACATCAGTGACCAAGAGTTGAGAAGCATTGTGATTGGAGGTATTATTGCTGGAGCTTTATCGCTCCCTTTGCTCTCAATTACAATAATTATTCTAAATTGCTTGGTTTACGGATGAAAGGAGAACACAATGGAAAAAAAGAACATTTGCTATCTTGTTATTAATGAGTACAATTATCCCCTTTTGGGATCCTCTGACAAGGATATTCTCGCAGCTACACAAAAAAGAGCAGTTGCAGTCAAATACCTCAAAGAACAGGTTGATCAGCATCTGGAATATCTTTTTAATACGCAGTCATATGACCGGAAGAGATGTGAAATGTCCTGGTACAGAGATTATGAATTCGAGATTTCTTCTGAAAAATATGAATTTTCTGATGTCTACAAAATTGTAGAAGTACCATATCTGGAGGATGACTAACATGCCAAACTGGTGTAGTACAGTCATTGCCTTCTGGAGCAATGAAGATTGTGCATTGGATGCTTTCAGAGAAAATATAATCCGTGCATTGGAAATACTTCCCATTGTAGATAATGAATCAGAGAATTGGCAAGGCAGAGTATCGCGATATTTTGACACATCTGCTAAGGGTGAACGCGGTTTTATTCAGGATATATCCCCTATTGAAAAAATATGGAGTGATGGCCATATCAAACATTATTTTACAGTTTCACAGGAAGATGCCTGGGGTCCTCATATTAGTATGTGGTCCGGTATCATAAATGAATCTGAACTTAATATTTCAATAGATTATACTGCCGAAGAACCCGGATGCGGTATTTATGTAAATACAGACACGGAGGGGATATTCTTTCCCGACAGATATTTATGTGACTGCAGCATAGGATGTGAATATTTTTCAGCTGAAGGAGATATGATTGAACGTTTAAAAGAAATTGATGGAGCTTTTAAAGACTGTGAATCAATCCGACAGGCGCAATATATTGCTGAAAAACTTGTAGATGAAAAGAAATTTGATTGGTTTGTAATCGAAGAATTTCAAGATAGTTAGGAGAAAAGAATTATGAAAATCAAAATTTATCAGATTGATGTTAATATGGACTATAACGGTGTTTGTTTTAAGAGTTACTATGAATTTATGAAACTTACCCATAGCAGTATGATTGACAGCAGCATTTATGTGCTTACATTTGACGGAGATATAGAATGTACCTCTCTCGAAGAAGTATATATTAAGTTTAACACAGACTTACCTGCAGAATATACAGGACGTTCTATGACAGCGTCTGATGTTGTATATATAGCAGACAGTGATAAGTATTACTATTGTGATACTGTCGGATTCAAAGAAATCTCTTTTGATGCCAAAAAAGTTAAAGAGAAAAGAATAACTGTTGTATATCTTGAACCTGATAAACTTGCTCAGGTTAAGGTAATTGATAATACTCTTGATGCTATGCAAAAATTAGTTGGAGGTGGATATATCGAAACCTTCTACGGGATTGATGCTCCATGTGTAATCATATGTAATGACGAAGGTAAGTTAAATGGTATGACTCTCAACAGATCTATACGTAAAAATGGCAAAATTGTAGAGGTTATAGCGGGTCCTTTCTTCATCTGTGATGCCAGCGGACCTAATTTCAAAAGTTTGAGTAAGGAACTGATTGACAAATACATAAGACAATTCAGATTCCCGGAGCTATTCTTTATGGCTAATAACGAAATTTGTGCCATTCCATACAATCCTGATAAGACCTAAAAAGATGAATCCCCTGAGCAAAGCTCAGGGGATTCTAATTATTTAATCAATATTTCGCGTATATCTGCATGACGGATATGAAGTACACCCATAAAATTGCCCGAATTTTCCATTCTTAATTTTTAGTTCACTGCCACACTTTGGGCATTTCGGTATATGAAAACTTTCAGGTGCTTTATGCTGAGGCTGTTTATTTTCAGAGAAACATATTTTGCAAGTTCCAAGATTAACTCTGCCTTGTCCACCATACTCTATAAATTCGAAATCTCTCTTTACTTCACCGCAGCATTGACATTTAACCCATCGCCTACCTTTATCGTCTTTTACTGGTTTCTGCTGCTGATCTATATTACTATTAATATAATCCCAGTTTATAATATCTGGAATTTCCTCCTGCGTTTTTGGCTTTTCTGAAACAGCTTGTACCTCTTTCTTAGCTGCTTCTACAGCCTTTTCTTTTGCAAGAATTATATTTATTCTTTCTCTCTCTTCTGCTCTTTTTCTTGCCAGTTCTTCAGCTTTTCTTTTATTCTCTTCCCTTCTCCTGCGTTCAACATCTATTTCTTTGTTATATTCACTTTCTTTTGTTTTCCGCATTTCTTTTAAAGGGACACCATTAAATCGAATTTCATTATCCATATCTATATCATAATATGATAACAATCCAGATGAAATTTCAATTTCTTGCCACAGTCCATTTATATCTTTTATGTAAAAAGAAGCTATCATTCTGGCATTTTTATAATCAGACTTATTCACTGCCAAAAACAAGCAATACCCCTGTCTATTTTGCATCTTCATATTTTTCTCAGGATACTGCCCATTGGTACCTCTGTTATCTACATCAACTACATATATTGTAGAAATATCATTGCTGTTTTCTTTTAAAACGTCAAATTTTTCATCTAAAAGATTAATTCTGTTTTTACTGTAGCAAAGCCCTATATTTCTATTTCTTGATAAAAAGGTATACTCGTATTTCCTTATAGTATCTCCAATAAGATTTATTGGGACTCTTGATTCAACATCAGATACTTTAATCTTATCGTCGAGCCAGCATTTTAAAACAATTTTTGAAAAGATAGTTACTGCACCTTCTTTAACTGCAGTACATTTATTGTCATCGGTTCCACTTTTTGTTCTGAAATGCTGTTCTCTTAAATTTCTATCACCTGCTACTAAAATTAAATTTGCACCACATCCACAGGGGCAAAACAGTTCTCCCCTTCTGCTCTTTTCTCGTAAATCTGCTAGCTTTTCAGGGATATTAATCTGCTTACCATTTATTACAGTGTAAATACTTTCAATACCTATAATTTGGCCATTGTACAAACATTCACTTCTCTGTACCACTAAAATCACTCCCACCAAGAATTGCTTATAAGTATAATTATATCACTCTATATATGTATTATCAAACGTCCGTACTGCTACAAGGCACCATTGTCGTTTTTTTGCTCAACTCATAAATAGCTGTATCTATATATTATATATAATGTAATATATTATATATATACTTATTATATATTACTGCGATGGGCAGTCTATAAATAAAAAAGCGCACTATAGCAGTGCGCATAAATTATTATTCTGGTTTTATATATGTCATAAGTTCATCAAGAGTTATCTCCAGATAATAACAAAGCTTACACAATAATCCAGTATCTATTCTTTGAAAATCATTTCTACAATATCTGTTAAAATTTGTTCGAGGAATATTCAAATCTTTACAAACCTGATTCTTTGATATTCCCTTTTCCTTTAATATTTCATCAATATGAAATATAATTTTGCCGTAGTCCATAGTTCATCCTCTTTACTTTGTTGAATTTATTATATATAATGATTCAATAAATAATAATTCACTATTCAGCCACTCACTATATAATTAGTTATGCGTAATTTAAAAGAAAAAACCTGTTGTTTTACAGGTCATCGAGAGATAACCTTACCTGTTGAAACCATCAAATATAATCTTGAAAAACAATTAAAACGACTAATTTCTTCCGGTGTTATATATTATGGCGCCGGTGGTGCACTAGGTTTTGATACTCTTGCTGCACTTACCATCATTAAAATGCGAAATATATACCCAGAAATAAAATTAATATTAGTTCTCCCTTGTAAAGAGCAGACTAAGGGTTGGAATAGTAACGATATAGAAATTTATAATTATATTTTGAATCAAGCTGATAAAGTTGTATATACATCTGAAAACTACTATCCCGGTTGTATGCACAAGCGCAATCGCCACCTTGTAGATAACAGTTCGCACTGTATATGCTATTTAGAAAAAAATACTGGTGGCACAGCATATACTGTCAACTATGCAAAAGAAAAGGGATTAACTATTTATAATGTTGCTAGCAACACTTTAATCATTTGATTTGTTTAACGGAGTTATTTTATGAATATTAAAGATGATTTTACTAAAGAAGAAATATACTTTGATGATATTGAAACCACTGCTCATAATAATGAAAACTCTGAAAGTAGTAATATTGTAAAAAAATATATAGAAATTGCAGAACTTAATAAGGCACAGTACAAACAAATTAAAAATGAAAAACTTATTAGATTTATAAAAGAGCATATATACGAAGATATAAAATATGCAGCATTTTTAAGTCATGGGAAATGTGAACTTGAAATTGATGATAAAGAAGAACTCTGTTATATTACTCTATACAGCAAATATTTGTTTATTAACGATGAATTGTCTATATCAAAATCAAAAATTACCGATATATTGAAACAGGCAACGTGGACAAAAATTTCTGCAGACGGAGAATATGTAAAATATCAATTTATGTTTCAATTGTATGAAACAGTAAAAGTAAAAGATTATTCACAAAAAATCAAACAACTGAAAAAAGAAATAAAAGAAGGCAGTCAAAAATAATTGACTGCCTTATATTTTTAACAACTGTCGGTTGTATTTTGTTTTTCAATATGCTAAAATATGGTCAAAACCACAAAACATTAGGAGGTTATTATGAAACAACGAACATATATCGCTATAGACTTAAAATCATTTTATGCCTCCGTAGAATGCATTGAACGTGGTCTGGATCCAATGGCTACAAATCTCGTGGTTGCCGATAACAGCCGTACCGAGAAAACCATCTGCCTTGCGGTTTCTCCATCACTCAAATCCTTTGGCATACCGGGTAGGCCACGTTTGTTTGAAGTGGTGCAAAAAGTTAAAGATGCCAACTACAAACGCAAAGGTAAAAACAGATATAAACCATTCAAGGATAAATCCTATGATATAAATGTTTTAAATAATCATCCTGAAACGGAGATCGATTACATAGTAGCCATACCTCGTATGGCTTTATACCTCGAATACAGTACAAGAATTTATGAAGTATATTTAAAATATATTGCTCCTGAAGACATCCATGTTTACTCTATCGATGAAGTCTTTATGGATGTTACAAACTATCTGCAGACATATAAACTTACACCCCACGATTTGGCAATGAAAATCATCCTTGATGTTCTTGACACAACAGGTATAATAGCTACTGCAGGTATCGGTACTAATCTGTATTTATGTAAAGTTGCAATGGATATTGTAGCAAAGCATATTCCCCCTGATGAAAACGGAGTACGAATTGCTGAGCTGGATGAAATGGGCTATCGCCGTAAACTTTGGGAGCATACACCACTTACAGACTTTTGGCGTGTGGGTAAAGGCTATGCCAAAAAGCTTGAGGAACACGGTATGTTTACAATGGGTGATATTGCCCGATGTTCTATTGGCGGTGAATATGACTATCACAATGAGGATTTGCTGTATAAGTTATTCGGCGTTAATGCTGAACTGCTTATTGACCACGCTTGGGGTTATGAACCTTGCACTATGGAGTACATAAAAGCCTACAAACCTGAAAGTAACAGTATAGGTTCCGGACAGGTTCTGCACGAAGCGTATAACTATGATAAGGCAAGAATTGTTGTAAAGGAAATGCTGGACTCATTGGTTATGGATTTACTTGAAAAAAGACTTGTTACCAATCAGATTGTAATGACGGTTGGTTATGATATCGAAAGCCTGACTAATCCTGCAATCAGAAATAAATATGACGGCCCAGTGACAACAGACCATTATGGCAGAGCTGTTCCGAAGCATGCTCACGGCACTGGTAATATGTATAAACACACATCATCACTGAGGCAGATTACTGAATGTGGTATGGATTTATATGACCGCATTATCAATCCGGATTTATTGGTTCGCCGTGTCACTATTACTGCTAATAATGTTATCAGTGAAGATGCTGCTAAAAAAATTGTTATAAATGAGCAAATTGACCTGTTTACAGATGTTGATAAAATGCTCAAAGATGAAGCTGCAGAAAATGCTGAACAGGAAAAAGAAAAGAATCTGCAGCAGGCTATTTTGTCATTAAAGAAAAAGTACGGCAAGAATGCCGTACTTAAAGGTATGAATTTTAAAGAAGGTGCCACAATGATTGACCGTAATGGTCAGATTGGCGGACATAAGGCGTAAATCAAATATTTTGCCCTGTTTAACAAATTGGAATTTAGCGAATTAAGTATTCCATCAATTGGGCAAGAAAGGGCGGTTCCTCCATAACGACATTAGAGAGGAGAATGATTGCCACTTTATCCTTAAAATTCAACCTTTGCCAATGTCTCAATCCTGGCAATCCTCCATCAT
>JAZOOD010000063.1:0-114169 GCA_045654805.1 Clostridia bacterium
TGAATTAGAGAAATATATCCATTACTACAACAATGAAAGAATTTCTGTGAAATTAAAAGGAATGAGTCCGGTACAATACCGAACTCATTCACAAGCAAGTTAATATTTAATTTTTGTCTAAACTTTGGGGTTCACTTCAAATCGCATACTCTTTTTCATTATAAATATTTGGGGATTCTTACATGGTATTCTATGTATTCCTCTGTTTCGTTTTTCTCCGAATAGGCATTAACGCCAGATTTGTTCATCATATCTATTGCTTGTTTTATTGTGTTGGAAAATATACGAATGTCTTTAAATATTCTCATAGATTTCTGGTTGTTTTTTGCCTTTTGAGGGGCAAGTAAAAATTCAATATATTCATCCGTCTGTGTTACATTGAGGTTGCTTTCCGTAATTTTATTAAGGGCTTTTAACTGCATTTCCTCATCGGGCAGTTTTAAAAGTGCTCTTGCGTGTCGTTCTGTAAGATTGTTCGATTTTATAATCTTTTTTACAACAGGGCTTAACTTTAATATACGTATTTTGTTAGCTATTGTAGCCTGCGTTTTTCCAATTTTGGCAGCAAGCTCCTCTTGAGTTATATTAAAATCAGATATCAGGTTGCTGTATCCTTCTGCCTCATCAAAAAAGCTGAGATTTTCTCTTTGCAGATTTTCAATCATTGCAATAGCCGCACTTTCATAATTGCTGACATCAATTATAATAGCCGGAATATTTTTCATTCCTGCCATTGTGCACGCCCTGAGACGCCTTTCACCTGCAATCAGCTCATATTTTGAATATGTCCCCTTTCGTACGGTTATAGGTTGAATAAGACCATATTGTTTTATTGAATCACAAAGCTCTGCTAGAGTATCCTGTGAAAAACTCTTTCTTGGCTGATGAGGGTTGGCTACTATCTGGTCTATAGGAATTTCCGTAAATTTTGATTTTTGTTCTTTGAACTTAAATAGTGACATTACCTCCACTTTCAACATCCTTTCATTGGTATTTTAATTATTTATATTATACCAAAAATTGGAAATATATGGAAATAAAATCGTTCCAAAAGTTTTGACATTACTCAGTAAAAAGCCAATAAAAAAGACAGCATATCTGCAAAAATACAAAATGCTGTCATTTTTTTAATAACCTAATTCATCTGTTAAAGTTTCATCATTATCTATCCATTCCTGAACATCTACAATAGTATATGTATCTTTGGTGTTTCTGATAACAACTTCTTTTATACCGGAGTTTATAACCATCCGTTTGCACATTGCACAGCTTGAGGCATCGGGAATAAGCTCGCCCGTATTGGCATCCTTGCCGGCAAGGTATAGTGTTGCGCCAATCATATCTCGTCTTGATGCACTTATTATTGCATTAGCCTCGGAATGTACGCTGCGACAAAGTTCATATCTTTGTCCTCTTGGAATATTAAGCTTTTCTCGTCTGCAAAATCCCATATCAAGACAGTTTTTACGTCCTCTTGGTGAACCTGTGTACCCGGTAGAAATAATTTCATCGTTTTTCACAATGATTGTACCATAATTTCTGCGCAGGCATGTGCCTCGCTCCAAAACTGTTTCCGCTATATCAAGATAATAGTTGTGTTTATCTCTGCGTTTCATCAGCCTTCGCCTCCCATTTAGACTATTTGCTTTCCAGTTCCATTACTTTATCAATTCTGTTCTGGTGTCTGCCGCCCATAAATTCTGCATTCATATATGCTTCTACAATGTCAGTAGCAATTTCAGGGCCCGTAATTCTTCCTCCAAGACATATTACATTAGAGTTGTTATGCATTTTTGTCATTCTTGCACTAAATGAGTCTGTTACGTGTGCAGCACGAATTCCATTGATTTTGTTTGCACAAATACTCATACCTATTCCTGTTCCGCAGGTAAGTATGCCAAATTCGCATTCTCCGGATACAACGCTATCGCATAACGGTATAGCAATGTCGGGGTAGTCGATTGAGTCTGTATTGTGTGTGCCAAAATCTTTAACTTCAATCCCCTTAGATTCCAATAATTTTTTAATGTGTTCTTTAAGTTCGTAACCGCCGTGGTCACATCCTATTCCTATCATTGTACTCCCTTTCCGCCTGTGATAGCCTTAAATATGTTGGTACAAGGCTTGCATAATCGCAGGCATTTCCTTTTTTATATTCTGATTTTGCACATTCCGCAACTCCGCTACCGTTAATATGTAACAGATTTGCAGGGGCAAAATGAGCTTTTTTTCCTAATTTTTCAATTATTTTATCTTTAAATACAGGTACACCATCACCTAAGAATATTACATCTTCCTTTGTTTCCTCCAACAAGTCATCAAGCGACATTGCCCTGTCTCCGGTTACAGTTATAAGTTCATTGTTTTCCCAACGGTATGTAGCAGTATACACCTGCTCTCTCCTTGCGTCCATAATGGGGCAAATAAGATAATCAGTATATTTAATATTGTATGCCATAGACATTAAGGCAGATACCCCCACAATGGGTTTGCTTACAGCGTGGGCTAAAGCTTTTGCTGTTGCAACTCCTATCCTTTCCCCTGTAAAAGACCCGGGGCCTATGGTTACTGCAAACAAATCTATATCCACAAAATCCGTTTCAGCATTTTTCATCATATATTCAATTTGAGGTAAAAGCTTTGTAGAATGTGTAGTTTTGTTGTTCAGTGAAAACTGAGCAATCAATATCTCATCCTCCATTAAAGCAGCTGTTGCTACATTGGAACAACTGTCTATTGCAAGAATTTTCATCTTACCACCTCTATATCTCTGTAATCATCATCTTTTGACAAATCTCTTGTAATAGTAATTTTTATGGTATTTTCAGGTAAAATATCAGTTAAATTTTCTGCCCACTCTATAATGCATATTCCATTATTAAAAAGATATTCATCAAACCCTCCATCGAGCCAGCTTTGACTGTCTATGCGGTATGCGTCAAAGTGATATACGGTAATATCACCGCAATATTCATTAACTATTGTAAAAGTCGGACTGTGTACATCCTCAATACCAAAATATCCGCAAATACCTTTGGTAAGAGCAGTTTTGCCTGCACCAAGGTCGCCAAAGAATGCAATTACATCGCCCTTTTTCAATTCCTTTGCAAGTTCATAGCCTATTTTGTAAGTGTCAGTCTCACTGTTTGATACGTATTTCATAAAAAGCTCCATTAAATAACATCCACATATTTTCCGTTACCGCGTTTTTTAATTATTGCGCGGCCGTTTGATACATCTATCAGTTTTTCTTCAAACCCTTCAATATCGTAAGGTACATAGTATGTAAGGGTAACATCATTTGTATATTCTGTTTCCCCTGCAATACATCCCATTGCCAAAGCTTCTGACTGAATTTTGGCAAGCAGTGTGTAATCTATGTTAACTGTGTATTCAAAGCAATAGTATTTTTCGAGAATTTGGGCAGCATCTATGCCGATTTTTGCACCTTTTGTATATGCGCGCACCAACCCCCCCGCGCCAAGTAATGTCCCTCCAAAGTATCTTGTAACCACAACGCATATATCGGTAAGGCCTTCTTTTTGTATAACATCAAGAGTAGGTATTCCTGCAGTTCCTGCAGGCTCGCCGTCATCAGAGTATCTTTGAATATTGTTTTCCCTTACCTTGTAGGCATATACATTATGGGTGGCATCAGGATGTTTGGAACGAATTTTCTTTATAAATTCTATAGCTTCATCCTCTGTAATTACGGGCTTTGCATAGCCAATAAATCTGGACTTTTTTTCCACAAATTCGCCAGAATTTTCTGTTTTTATAGTTTTATAGCTATACAATAAAATCACTCACCATATTATAAGTTTTTGCATCTGCAGTAATATCCATCAATGTTCCGTCTGCGGTGTGTTCTTCGGAATTAACATTTGCATTTGCATATATTACGGGTAGTACCGCACCTTTATTATAAGGTATAAGTACCTTTAATCTTCGTCTTTTTTCAGGCATTGCATCACATAAGGTTTCTAAAAGCTTTTCAATGTTATGGCCTTTTTTTACACTTATTTCTACAGACATCTGTTTATTTAAAGCAAAATCATTCACAAGGTCAATTTTGTTAAATGCTGTTACGATTGGCTTATGTGAAGCACCAAGCTCGTGAAGTAATTCCTCAACAACCTCGATGTTTTGTTCCAATTGAGGTGAAGATGCATCCACCACGTGCACAAGTACATCTGCAATAACTGCTTCCTCTAATGTTGAACGGAATGCCTTAATAAGATGATGTGGTAGTTTACGTATAAAACCAACAGTATCCACTAATATGACAGGTGATCCATCTGGTAATGAAAGCTTACGTGCAGTAGGATCCAATGTTGCAAAAAGCTTGTCTTCTGCCAAAACTCCTGCATCAGTAAGATAGTTTAATAAGGATGACTTTCCTGCATTTGTATAGCCAACAAGTGCGATTTGCTGCAATCCTTCCTTTATTCTTTGTCTGCGTTGATTTTCTCTGTTTTTTTCGACTTCTTCAAGTTGTTTTCGTATGACGGAAATTCTGTTGCGAATGTGTCGTCTGTCTGTTTCAAGCTTTGTTTCACCGGGACCTCTGGTTCCTATACCGCCACCAAGACGCGAAAGGTTTACAAACGATCCTGTAAGCCTTGTAAGATAGTATTGTAACTGTGCAAGTTCTACTTGTAATTTCCCCTCTTTTGTTTTTGCTCTTTGGGCAAATATATCCATAATAAGTGAACTGCGGTCCATAACTCTTGCGCCGATAAAATCCTCAAGGTTTCTTACTTGTGACCCCGTCAATTCATCGTCGCATATAACAATATCAATTTCCTGCTGTTGGCAGAAATCACGTATTTCTTCAGCTTTGCCTTCACCTACGTAGGTTGCATTCTCCACAGCAGGCCTGTTTTGTACAAACTGTGCTACAACCTCTGCTCCTGCAGTCTGGGCAAGAAGTTCAAGCTCTTGCATAGATTCTTCGGTGCAGTCATTTAATTCATCTCTACTGTCGGTATGAACACCTACCAGCACAACTCTTTCCGGTCGTTCGTTTGTTTCGTACAAATCCATATATTTATCCTTTCGGGAGGTAATCACAGGAATTGACCTACATTTCCCGTCTGCCCTCCATAGCCTTTGTCAATGTAATTTCGTCTGCATATTCCAGGTCTCCGCCTACGGGAATGCCGTGTGCTATTCTTGTCACCTTTATACCAAACGGTTTTATAAGCTTTGCAATATACATAGCAGTAGCTTCTCCCTCAATAGTAGGGTTGGTTGCCATAATAACCTCTTTTACCTGATCGTCTTTTAAACGTTCTAATAGTTCAGATATTTTTATGTCGTTAGGCCCTATGTTGTCCATTGGTGAAATGGCACCGTGCAATACGTGATAAAGTCCGTGATATTCGTTTGTTTTTTCAATGGAGATTACGTCTTTAGGACTTTCCGTAACACATATTACGTTTTTATCACGCTTTGGACTTTCGCATATAGAACAAATTTCTGTATCAGTAATATTTTGGCAACGCTTACAGCATTTTACCTGTTCCTTTGCGTTGATAATAGCTTCTGCAAAGGCTTTTGCATCCTGTTGGGAAGAATTAAGTATATGAAAAGCCAGTCTGGTTGCAGTTTTTCTACCTATGCCCGGCAGTTTTGCAAAGTGTTCTATTAGTATTTCAAGAGGGGGTACAAAGTATTCCATTAAAATAACCCCGGAATATTCATTCCGCCTGTGATTTTGCCCATTTGATTCATAGATGCGTCGTCAGCCTTTTTCATTGCGTCGTTAACTGCAACGATAATAAGGTCCTGTAACATTTCCACATCATCAGGATCACAAGCCTCAGGAGAAATATTTACTTCAAGCAATTCCTTTTTGCCTGATACAACTACTGCAACAGCACCGCCGCCTGCAGTAGCTTCGTATTTTGTCTCCTCCATTTCAGCCTGCATTTTTTCCATTTCGGCCTGCATTTTCTGGGCTTGTTTAATCATATTGTTCATATTGGGCATTCCGCCGCCCATTCCGTTAAATCTGTGTTTAGCCATTTTAAATTCCTCCGTTAATATAAATTTAGAATATAGAAATCTGGTCAACATCACCCGCCATTGAAATAATGTCTTCCAATGGGTCTTTGGAGTCTGTGCCGTCAAACTCCGCCTCTGTTACATACTTCAAATGTTCTGTATTTAATATGCCTTTAAGATTGTCTGTAAATTCCTTGTCATTACTCATTGTGTTTTTAAATATTTCCTGAGTAATTACGTAATATATTCCGTCACGTACGTGTATTTTGCTCATTCTCAGCATCGGTGACAAAGCTACATTTATGTTTGAGAGTGTGTCCGCAATAGAGTTTACATCTATAACTTTTGTTTCCGTAATCTGAGGTTCAACCTCTGCAGAAGGTAATTCTACTGTTGAGACTGTATCAAATAAAGGTGGTTCCTCCGTAACAGGAGGAATGTCAAAGGGAGGCATATCATCCTCGACAATATCATCTGCTACACTTACATATTCTTCATCTTCTTCGGCAACATCTACAGCAACATCAAAAGGAACATCGTTTTCGGTAATTGAAATTTTCTCAGGCATTTCAATTTCCTTTACCAAATTTTCAACAACAGGGGCAACTGCTATTGGAGCTGCAAGTATCTTGCCCGTCGCAATCATTGCCTCTATTTTACCAAGTCTTGCAGCAAAGGCCTCAGTTGTGCCGTCTGCAGAAGGGTCACATATTCTAACTGCTGATGCTTCTAGTATTACCCTTGGGTTTGTTGATGTCTTACATAGTAATGCTGTTTCCGAAAGCACTTTTATAATATAGAGCAAAACTTCTTTTGGCGTGCTGTCAGCTATGCCTTTATATGTTTGAATATCTTCTGGGGATTTATCTACAACGTCAGCCGGGTTTTCCATAATTTTGCATATGAGTATTTCACGTATGCACATTATAAGCTCATCAATAAGGTTTCCGATTTCCTTGCCGCATTCCATTATTTTGTTGATAAGACTTATTGCTTGGGAAATTTCGGAATTTATAAGCGCAACTCCAAGATTAATCAAAGATGTACGGCTTACTGAACCTGTTACATTTTCAATATCCTCGCGTGTGATTTCCCCTTCTATACCGCTGCAAAGGTCAAGTATACTAAGTGCATCACGCATAGAACCGTCACCAAGCTGTGCAACTAACCGTATAGCGTCCTGAGTAATATTTATACCGTCTTTTCCTGTTATTTCACCGATTCTTCCGGCAATATTTTTTGCAGAAATTCTGCGGAAGTCAAACCTTTGACATCTTGATTGTATAGTTGCAGGAATCTTCTGCGGCTCTGTTGTTGCAAGTATAAATATTGCATGAGCAGGAGGTTCCTCCAATGTTTTCAGCAAGGCGTTAAATGCACTTGTTGAAAGCATATGAACTTCGTCTATTATATATATTTTGTATTTTACGTTAGCAGGAGTATAGGATATTTCGTCACGAAGCTCGCGGATGTTTTCAACACCGTTGTTAGATGCGGCATCAATTTCCACAATATCCATAATAGTGTTGGAAAGTATACCTTTACAACTGGAACATTCGTTGCAGGGGTTGCCGTTGGACAATGGACTTTCACAGTTAACAGCACGGCTAAGTATTTTTGCAGTAGTGGTCTTCCCCGTACCACGTGTGCCACAAAACAGGTATGCGTGTGCAAGCCTGTTTGTTTTAATTTCGGTTTTAAGAGTATCCGTAATATGCTCCTGACCCACAACGTCTTCAAAAGTGGTAGGGCGCCATTTTCTGTAAATAGCTTGATATGCCATTTTCCTAACCTCTCTGTCGTATAATATCATTTAATAAATAGTTTTTATAAAAAAACCGTACATCCCAAATTCGAATCAAAATTTGCAGAGTATAAATAACCCTCAACTCAAACCCGGCGGGACTGCGTACACGTAAGAGTGTCTGCTTATTGCTGCTTCGTTCCCGACCTGACAAGGTTCACAGTTCTTAGTCACGCAGAACCGGATTTTTCAACATTGAAAATGTTAAGCATTGACCTGCAAAATTCAACCCTCATAAGGGCATTCGTCCCCATTATAGCGGATTATGGGTACAAGGCACCGCTAACGCCCCGACTAGTACGGATGGTATTATAATTTCCGCAAATGCAGAAAGTATAACCGTATATTTTATTATACAATAAAATTATATAAATTTCAATATGTAGTTGCAAAGATTTTAAAATTTTTATTGATGTTTTTTATATTTTTAATTAATCAACCCCAGACTTTTTCAATGTTAACGTAGACAACAGCGTTATTTATAGTAATATGTGAATATTTTGGATATTTAAAAAGAGCGAACATACGTTCGCTCTTGATTTTGTATTTATACTTTTGCATTACTCAAAAAGTCTTTTAATCTTTGAGTTTTAGGGTTTCCAAACACATCTTCCGGAGTTCCTGCTTCGGCAATAACACCGTCGTCCATAAATATTACCTTGTCTGATACATTTTTTGCAAATGCCATTTCGTGGGTAACGATAATCATAGTCATATTGGTGTCTGCCAATGATTTTATAATCTTCAAAACTTCATTAGTAAGTTCAGGGTCCAACGCGGATGTAGGTTCATCAAAGAGCATAATCTTTGGATTCAAAGCCAATGCTCTTGCAATAGCTACACGCTGTTGCTGACCGCCGGAAAGCTCACAGGGATAGTTGGTTATTTTATCCTCAAGACCGGATTGTTCAAGTAATTTGTATGCATTTTCTTCAATTTCTTTATATATTGCCGATTTGTTTTCTTTAAAGTCAGGACGTTCCTTTGCCAATAGTTTGGGGGCAAGGGTTACATTTTCCATAACATTGTACTGCGGGAATAGGTTAAATGATTGAAAAACAAAGCCAAAATTAGATTGAAGTTTGCGCTTTTCATCGCTTTTCTTGGATTTATGGTCTTTTGCATCAAAAATGACATTGTCATTAACCTTTATTATGCCCTGGTCCGCAGTTTCCAGAAAACCTATGCAACGTAAAAGTGTCGTTTTACCGCTTCCGGAAGAGCCGATAATTGAAATAACCTGACCTTCTTCCATATCAAAAGAAACGCCTTTTAAAACTTCGGTTTTATTAAATTTTTTAAAAATTCCATCTACGCTTAAAATAGCCATAACAATCTCCGTTTCAATTTTCGTGCCATATCTTAATGATAGTAGTCAAGTTTTTTCTCCGTATACCCCAAAAGTAATGTCAAAGCACCGTTGAATAGCAGGAAGAACAATGCGGTTGAAAAAATCGGCCATATCAATCCTTCGCTTGTAAAACGTTCGGCACACATAAGTATTTCGGCTACGCCGATAACTCGCGCCAGTGATGTATCTTTTATCAGTGTAATAATTTCATTGCCCATAGGGGGGACAATCCTCTTTATTACCTGAAAAAGAACTACCCTGAAAAACACCTGTGTTTTGGTCATTGCAAGTACCTGACCTGCCTCGTACTGACCTTTGGGAATACTTTCTATACCACCGCGGTATATTTCGGAAAAATATGCCGCATAGTTAATGGAAAAAGCGATAAATGCTGCAAGCATTCTGTCACGTATTGAAAATCCCCAAAGCAAGCCGGGGACATAGAATACCACAAACAACTGGAGCATAAGGGGAGTACCCCTTATAATCCATACAAAGGTTTTCATTATATATTTTATAGGCTTTAATTTGCACATTGTACCAAAGGTTATTAAAAGACCTAATGGAATAGCCGCCAATAAGGTGGTTATAAACAATATGCAGTTTTCCCCAAAGCCTTCAAGAAGAGGAAGAAATACTCCCTGAAAATTATTCATACCTTAAACCATACTTTCTGAGTTTTATAACAAAATTCTGTGATTATTTAGATTTTTTTGCAACCATAACCTGCTTGTTGTTCATATAAGGAACAGAAATACTCATATTAGTAAGTCTTTCATCTGTTATTGTCATACCGTTCCAGATACAGTCAATCTTTTTAGCTTCAAGCTCAATTTCCTTTGAGTTCCAGTTGATTTCAACAAATTCTGCTTCTACACCAAGCTTTTCGCAAACAGCTTTTGCAAATTCTGTTTCGAAACCGATAAGATTGTTGTTATCGTCCATATAGTTCATAGGAGCGAAATATGTGATACCGATAACCATCTTGCCTTTTTCTTTAATATAAGCAAGGTCTCCTTCTTCGTATGTATCATTCTGAGCTTTACCGTTTTTAATCAACAAATCCTGTAGCTTGTAATTAGATGCTATAGTGTCCATTGTGCCGTCGTTCATAAGCTCAGCAATAGCTGCATTTACAGCAGGAGTAATGTCACTGCCTTTTCTGAAAGCAATACCGTATTCCTCAGGGTTGAAGTCGTGTCCTTCAACAACTACTAGGTTTTCATAATCTGTACCTGCACCGATAGAACCGATAGATGTTACATAGTCAACCAACGCGATGTCTGATGTACCTGAAGCAACGTCCATCAAAGCCTTTGCCATAGAGTCAACTGCTGTGTATTCTGTGTTTGCAAAAAATTCGTTACCTGTTGCAAGCTCTTCACCTGCTGAGCCTTTTTCAGCTACTACCAAAGCGCCGTCAGCTGAATTAACAAAATCATCTGCAGTTTTAACTTCACCGCAAGCTGTAAATGACAAAGCAAGTACAACCACTAATACTAATGCTAAAATCTTTTTCATTTTAAAATCTCCTTTTTGTTACGGAATATTACCGTATTTTTATTAAGCTTTGTATATTTTACCACAATAATTTAGCGTTGTAAAGTGGTAAATTAAAAAAGTGGATATTTTTATAAAAAAACATATATTTTGCCCTATCTTGATATAACAATTATGCAAAAAATCGAAAAAAGTTTAACAATGTATTAGATTTACATTGACATTTTGTGCTTTTTTTTGTAGAATATATAAGGTAAGATTTTGGTTATCAACAAGTGAAAGGAGAAATAAAATGATTTACTCACACGAAGTAGAAAATATGTGCCCAATAGCTAAGGGTGCTGACCATGGTCCTGCTCCTATTCCGCAGGAAGGTCTTTGGACAAAAGCAAAAGAAATTAAAGACATCAACGGCTTTACACACGGTATTGGCTGGTGTGCTCCCCAGCAGGGTGCTTGTAAGCTAAGCCTTAATGTAAAGGAGGGTGTTATTCAGGAAGCATTGGTTGAAACAATCGGTTGCTCAGGTATGACACATTCTGCCGCTATGGCTGCTGAAATTTTGGCAGGCAAAACTATTTTGGAAGCACTAAACACAGACTTGGTTTGTGATGCTATAAATACAGCTATGCGTGAACTTTTCTTGCAGATTGTTTACGGTAGAACACAGTCCGCTTTTTCTGAAAACGGTCTTCCTATCGGTGCAGGTCTTGAAGATTTGGGTAAGGGTCTTCGCAGCCAGGTTGGTACAATGTATTCAACAGTTGCTAAAGGTCCTCGTTATCTTGAAATGGCTGAAGGTTATGTTACAAGGGTTGCCGTTTCCGAAGATGATGAAATTATCGGTTATGAATTCGTTAAACTTGGCGTAATGATGGAAAACATCAAAAAAGGTATGTCTGCTGACGAAGCTTTGAAAAAGGCTACAGGAACATATGGTAGATTTGATGATGCTGCTAAGTATATCGACCCAAGAACAGAATAGGAGGAAGAGAAAATGGCTTTGTTTGAAAGTTACGAACGTAGAATAAATCAAATTAACGAAACATTGAACAAATACGGCATTTCTTCTTTGGAAGAAGCAGAAAATATTTGTAAAGATAAAGGTATTGACGTTATAGATATCGTTAAAGGTATTCAGCCAATATGCTTTGAAAATGCAGGTTGGGCTTACCTTGTAGGTGCAGCTATTGCTATTAAAAAGGGTATCACAGTTGCTGCTGATGCTGCTGAAGCTATAGGTGAAGGCTTGCAGGCTTTCTGTATTCCCGGTTCAGTTGCTGATGACAGAAAGGTTGGTATAGGTCATGGTAACCTTGGCGCTATGCTTCTTCGTGAAGACACAAAGTGCTTCGCTTTCTTAGCAGGTCACGAATCGTTCGCTGCCGCTGAAGGTGCTATCGGTATCGCAAAGACAGCTAACAAGGTAAGAAAGGTTCCTCTACAGGTTATCCTTAATGGTCTTGGTAAAGATGCTGCTAAAATTATTTCAAGAATCAACGGCTTCACTTATGTGCAGACAGACTTTGACTATGCTACAGGTAAGCTAAACATTGTTTCCGAAAAGGCATATTCAAATGGTGAAAGAGCAAAGGTTAGATGCTACGGCGCTAACGATGTTCGTGAAGGTGTTGCTATTATGCATCAGGAAAGTGTTGACGTTTCCATTACAGGTAACTCAACTAATCCAACTCGTTTCCAGCACCCTGTTGCAGGCACATACAAAAAGGAATGTAACGAAATGGGTAAGAAGTACTTCTCAGTTGCTTCAGGTGGCGGTACAGGCCGTACACTACATCCTGATAATATGGCTGCAGGTCCTGCTTCTTACGGTATGACAGATACAATGGGACGTATGCATTCAGACGCTCAGTTTGCAGGTTCATCTTCAGTTCCTGCTCACGTTGAAATGATGGGTCTTATCGGTATGGGTAACAACCCAATGGTAGGTGCTACTGTTGCAGTTGCAGTTGCTATTGAAGAAGCAATGAATAAATAATTTGTTTATTGATTAAAACACTAAAAGATATTAAAAGCACCGCAAGAAAATTCTTGCGGTGCTATATTTTTCGACAGATTTCAGCTGGGATTATTTACCCAAAAAAGACATCAAACTGTTTTGGTACAAATTCTCTCTAAATTCTTCAGAAGCATTTTGTGAATCTAAAATTTCTTTTTCAAATGCAAGCCACTCTTTTACTGTGTCCACAGGATAATCTTCAACATATGTATCGGAACCGAATATGATTCTTTCCCCATTAGGATAATAAGAACAAAGCTTTGTAAGCAATTCTTTTTTATAAATTTTATTAGGGCCCGGGGCTATGTCGATATAAAGTTCCGGCACACTGCATTTTCCGTTTTCATCAATATGCTTTTTAACCCACGGAAAATCCTTATAAACCGTATGGTCTCCGCGTGCTGCACATTTTGCCTGATTTCCAATCCATTTAAATTTGCCGTAGAGTAATATGCATTCATCAGACCATGGATGGCCGCAGTGAGCCATAGTAAATTTGAGGTTTTTATAATGCATAAAACATTCCCAGTTTGCAGGTCTGTTGAATTCACAATTAGCATCAAAATCGTACAGAATACCTGAATGAAAAATAATGGGCTTACCCAAATCCTCTATAAGTTTGAATACTTTGGTAGGTGTTTCTTCTTTTACATAATAATTGTTTGGAATAAACTTAAATGCACACACACCTGTGTCTACGCATTCCCTAACTTTTTCAAATATGTTTTCTTCATATGGGTGGAGCCAGGCAACAGGGAATAATCTGTCCTCATATCCGTAAACCCACGAAAACAAATTATCCATTCTTTCTTCATAAGAAAATGATTTATCATCAGGGTCGATAGAAAACACACAACCGCCGTATATTCCACACTCTCCCATCTTTTCAATAAGAGTTGCCGGGTCAGGTTTTTTGTATCCGCCTATGTGCAAATGTCCATCAAAAATTTTCATGATTTTCCCACCTTTTTAAAAATGCAATTAGAATAAAATGTTCAAATTTTTTTGTTCATTGTTTTATGAACGGTAATCCTTTCTCCCAATATGGTTAGAATTACATGTCAAATTGTTTACAGTGTCAAGGTTAAAAAAGCATTGTATATAGTTTCAGTATATTTTACACAAAATCCGCACTTTTGGATTCGAAGCTTTTTCCTGCAAGGTAGCCTAGACGTTCATATTCAAGTTCATTTTCAAATACGAGCTTGTATGCGTGCAAAGCCTGATACTTTCTTGCAGCCTTTCCCTTTTCGGATTTGCTGTATTTTCCGTCTCCTACAAGGGGGTGCCCTATATGTGCAAAGTGTGCACGTATTTGGTGAGTTTTGCCTGTTATCAAATCGACTTCCACAAGAGTATTTTGACCTATTTGTTTTAACGTCTTGTATGCGGTTATAATTTTTACCGCACCGTTTTGTTTGTTGTCTGTTACATATACCTTGTTTTTAACTTTATCTTTAAAAAGGTAGGCGGCCATTGTATCGCTTTTCTTTTTCGGAGTTCCCTCAACCAATGCAAGGTAATATTTGTGGACTTTTCTTAGCTTTATAATTTCGTTCATTTCACGAAGTGCCTGTGCATTCTTTGCCGCTATTACTATACCGCTTGTGTTACGGTCTATGCGGTTACAAAGTGATGGAACAAAGCTGTTTTCATTATCCGGGTTATATTCCCCTTTGTCAATGAGGTATGAATATAATTGATTAATCAATGTGTTAACTGTTCCGTTGTCGTCATCGTGGACTACTATGCCTGCACGCTTGTCTATGAGAATAATATTTTCATCCTCGTAAACTACATCAAAATCAGCCCTTACTTTTGTTACAGCAACTTTTTCGCGGTCAAAAAATTCGTCATTTATATACATTTCAAGCACATCGCCAACTTTTAATATATCGCTTTCATTACCGCGCTTGCCATTTATTTTTATTCGCTTTTTACGTATGCTTTTGTATATCATTGACGTAGGCATTGCAGATTTGAAAAACTTGTGCATAAATTTATCAAGCCTTTGACCTGCGTCGTGTTTTTCTATTGTGATTTTTTTCATAAAATCTTCCTTATTAATAAATGTTAATTCATTTTATCATATTTATGTTACACTTGGCAATACTAAAAAAGGTGATATTGATGAAAAGGTTAAAAAGTGTTTTTATAAGTTTTGGTATTGTAGCAACATTGTTGGTTGCACGTATTTTTTATATTAGTGTAATACAAAATGAACAGTTGACTAAGAGTGTAGTCGCCCAACGCACCTCGAAGGTCAGCTTTAAAAGCCCTAGAGGGATTATATACGATCGTAATATGATAAAAATTACGGATGCACAAATGAGGTTAGTGGTAAAGGATGGGAACCCATATTATATAGGCGACCGTACAAGTAATATTTTAAGTCACGTAATTGGTTATATATCCGGAGACGGTAAGGGTAGCGGTATAGAGGGAGCTTTTAACTATGTGCTGGCATCGGATGACAATTCCAGTATATCGTATTTAAAAGATATTAATAACAATAAGGTTTCGCAGGGTTATGCTATAAATATGGATAATTCATATAAAGGTGTCTCCCTTACAATAGATTATCATATTCAGAAAATAGTAGAGGAGGCTATGGACAGTCTGTTAATAAAGGGTGCCGCAATAGTTACAGACTGCAAAAGCGGAGAAATTCTTGCTATGGCAAGCCGCCCTGATTATGATGTCAACAACCTTGCAGATTATCTTGACGGTACGGACGGCGAGCTTTTAAATAAAGGAATTTTACAATATAATCCCGGGTCAGTTTTTAAAATAATTGTTGCAACGGCGTTTTTGGAAAATTGTTATAATGATGAGATGGAATATGTATGTACTGGCAAAACCGAAATTGACGGCATAGAATTCGTGTGCCATAAGGAGGATGGACACGGAATTCAAAGTATTGAACAAGCGTTTGCCAATTCCTGCAATTGTGCCTTTTATAATATCGGAAAAATCGTAGGTATTGAGGAAATTCACAAATACTCCTATGATTTCGGCATAGGCAGTGAGGTGTTGAAAATCAATGGAATATATGAGTATTCGGGATATGTACCGCAAAGAGCATATTCACTTGCAGACCTTGCCAATATATCTATAGGTCAGGGAGATGTTATGGTTACTCCATTACAGATTGCTGACATTTTATGTACAATATGCAATGGAGGAATAAGAAACCAGCTTTCTTTAGTACGCGGAATTGTGGATGATGACGGTATATGTAGTGAAACCAAGAGTGGGGTTGTTGGCAGAGTTATAAGCGAAACCACATCGCGACGTTTAATTAATATGATGAACACTGCGGTTTCCGGAGGTACAGGGATAAATGCACAAGTAGAATATTATGGTGCGGGAGGCAAAACGGGTTCGGCGGAAACAGGGTGGAAAAAAGACGGTAAATTGATGCAGCAAGGGTGGTTTGCAGGATATTTTCCTGCAAAAAATCCAAAATACGCATGTGTTGTAATAGCAGAGAACGGAAACAGCGGCAGCGATTCCGCTTGTCCTGTATTTAGGTTGATAGCAGAAAGTATGTGCAACTGGGGATTTATGGACAATTAGATATTTTTTACAAAAAACCATATATTTAGTATTAAGGAGTTGAATAAAATGCTTGATTTTCTTATGAGCTTATGATAGAATTATGATACTATGGTAATTATATTGAAGAATTGCTGTAAAGGGAGGTAAAGTGATATGAAAAAGATATCAAAGATTTTATCTGTCATACTTGCAGTATCAATGATTTTTGGTACAGTAACGTATGCGGCAGAGTTTTCTGATGTAACAACAGAAAACAAGTATTACGAGCCAATCAAGATTTTATCTGCATTGGGGATTATTAATGGATACGAGGACGGAACTTTCGGTCCAGACAGAGATGTTACCCGTGCAGAGTTTGCTACAATGCTGATGAGAGCTATGGCAAGTGCAGGCTTGGGAAGTTCCGACCCTGCAGGTACACCATTTACAGACCTTGCCAACGCCAGTTGGGCAGTAGGAGATATAAGAACAGCTTATGATTTGGGCATTATAAACGGTATGACCGAAACAACATTTGCACCAAATAATAATGTTACATATGAACAGGCACTTAAGATGATTGTATGTGCTCTTAACTATGGCGAACAAGCAAATGCCATACAGGCAACAGCAGTTAATGTACCGTGGTATTACGGTTATCTGCAGACGGCAAGAAACCTTGGCCTTGTAGACGGAGTTTCTGTTTTGGAGACACAGCCTGCAAAACGTAAGGAAATTGCACAAATGATATACAATGCGTTGGATGTTTATATGCTTGAAAAGGTTGAGGTAAGTGGTGGAGGAAATATGTATATGGAATCCACCCAAACTTGGATGAAGGACAAGCTTAAGATTACAAAAACGCGCGGTGAAGTTCTGGCTGATGAAACAAACACAATAGATACTAGCGGTACAGTAGCCCGTGCCGGACAGGTATTGCTTACAGATGAAGTGAATAAGACTAAAATTATAGTAGAAAAGAACGGTGTTTCCGTGAACGGGCTATTGGGTAAATCGGTTGAATATTACTACAAGACCGATGACCTTGGTACAAGGACTCTTGTTCTTATTTATGCAAGGGGCGGTGCAAGCCAGTCTATAAAAATTGATGCTGTTAATATAGCCAACATTACAGGCAGCTATTCATCAGGTTATGCAATCAGCTATTATGAAAGTCTGGATTCTGTTAGGCCGATATCCATTACGATAGCGCCTACACCTACAATCTCAATTAATGGTGAGGTTAAGACAAATGTTCCTGCAAGTGCGCTTAATATCGAAAGCGGCACGCTGGAATTTATTTCCGACGGAGCAATCTATTCCAAGATAAATGTTGAATCTTTGGAAACTTATGTTGTAAAATCTGTTAACAAAACAGACAACTACATAGTAGATATGTACAGACCATCTGGTTCAAATACACTTTACATTGATGATGAAGACAACAATTTTGTAATAAATATGAAAAACACATCAGGCAGTGCAATTTCATTGTCCAACCTTGCTCAGTACAATGTATTGACAGTAAGAAAGGGCACAGGTGCTGCTGGAAGAACTGCACTTGATATTACTGTATCTACAAAAAATGTTTCAGGAACAATCAAGGGCAAGCATACTGATATGATTAATATCAATGGTACAGAGTATCCGATTTCTATGTATATGGAAAGATATTCAGGCAATGACCTTAATACACTTAGTGTAGGAGATAGCTGCAAAGCTTATCTTGATAAAGATGGTAAAATTGCTTATATCATCAAATCTGCAAGCTCGTCGACATATTATGGTTACATAGCGGCTGCAGGAATAAGAGATGATGTTTTGAAATTGGCTTTGATTTCAGACAAGACAACTAAGATGGGCTCACCGTATGTGGAAGGTGCAAATAAGATAACAGTTGATGGTATACAGTACAGTGATCCTAATGTAATACTTACTAAACTGGCTGAAGCTGCTGCTCTTACAACGGCAAATATCGACGGTAATGGAGAAACATATTCCCAGCTGGTAAAATATACTATAAACTCGGCGGGTGCTATTTCCGAAATTGATACAGCAGTTGTAAGTACAGAGGAAGACCCAACGGATGAAACAGTTTTCAAGGGTTTCAACGTAGCAAAAAGCGGAAATACTATGAATTATAAATCATCAAGCTATGATTTTATTGGTGCATCAAACACAGATAAATTCCGTATCAACTCAAGTACAAAGGTGTTCCTTGTTCCTCTTGACAGAAATGATTTTGATGCTTATGCAAGAAAGTCAAGAAGTATGTTTAGAGATGGCGGAAACTATATTGTTGAAGCTTTTGATGTTACGGGTTCCTTGAATATTGCAGGGGCAGTTATTGTATATGAAACAGCTGCAACTGAGGCGAAGATTGAATATAACACACCGTTATTTGTAATTTCTGCAATTTCACAGTCGACAAATGATGAAGGCCCTTGCGATAAGGTTACTGGTTACCAAGTATCTACAAGCGGTAGTATTTCAGAAAAAACAGTATACACATCAGCAGTCGGGGTAATTTCCGGAAAATATTCAGTTGGTGATGTTATAATGTATGTAACAGATAATAAGGGTTATCTTAAGGATTCAGGGACTACTCTTAAGCATCTTTTGGATGTGGATTCATACGCAAGCCAATTTGAACATGTAGGGGATAATAAAGTTAATAACTCCACCTATTATTGTGAATTGTATACAGGTATGCTTATAGGAGCAGATATTGACGAAAGTACCGGCACACAGATGTTTGATTTAGCAATGGCAAATACAGTTGGAGAATGCGCAACAGCTCAGACGTATTCAATGACTGCTAACAAGTCTGTTAAGTATTTCGTTTACGATTCAACAAAGACAGATAATGAAAAGTTAACTCAGCAGGATGATCTCGACCTTACGGGCTTTGCATCATATAATGGTACATTAGAATCAGGTGCCCCTACGGCAACAAAGATATTTGTATATAAATACAACAATACAGTAAGAATGATGATGATAATTAAATAATTTACCTATTATAGGAAAAAGTATAGTCGTATATGGCTATACTTTTTCTTTTACTGTAAAATATATAACAGAAACTAACCTGGGCAGAATGAACTGCATTGTTTGGTGCAGATATTTTCTTGGAATAAAAATATCCTATGGTGGTTTATCTTATTCTACAATATGAGTGTATTTTTGTTGCATTTAAAAAATCTCTATGCTATAATTATTTAAAATAGTGAAAAATCCGAATTTTCAATATGAGGTGTTGTAAAGGAGTTATCTTGCTAGAAAAGAGCGGGTATATACTGTACTTGTATATGATATAAATGGTGACAAAATGCTGATTTAAGTTGTTAGTTGAATAGGATGAAACATTAAATGATTTGTGTATAAATCAAATAAGCTTGATTAAATAATATGGGAAAGGTGGGTTTGTTTGAAAAAAACAATTTATTACAAAAGGACAATTCAAAACCTTGGAATATTTGTATTTTTGGCAGTGATGCTTGCAATATTGATAATTCCAAGCTACTCCTTGCTCTTTTCTTCTACAAAGGATGATATGATATCGGAATATGACAGGAGATTACAGCAACAATTGGAGCTTATGGAAAATGAGGTAAATCTTCAAAAAACTGTGTTGAAAAATATTTCCGCAGAGCAGGATTTTCAGATTCTTTCCAATCCTTCAGCATATGGATATGATACAAATTCCGTAGAGTGGTTCGAATGCAGAGAAAAGGTACAGAAATCCTTTGCGTTGTTAAAGCCTATGATTTCGTTGCAGAACGAATCATTACTTATGTTTCGTAATGGTGATTTGCAAATAGATATAAATGGAGCTGTTAATGTACTTCGTGCAGGGTATGATAGTACATGGAATCTGTCGGATAATGGTGAGGAATATTCATTTGATGCAGCTATGGCTCAACTTTTTATGAAAAATCATTCCGGGAAAATAGATAGTGTATTGTGCTATAACAGCTTAACTGACGATCGAAGTTATGAATTGGTGTACATACTTACTCTTTCATCCTCTGACGAGGAGGTTGGGAACAGTTCATTTGTAGCATGCTATGATGCTGATAAGCTATTAGACAATTTGGGGTTTATAGATAATACCACATCTGTACTTATGACTTCCGGTGATAATGGGGAAATTTACAAATATGGAATTGATTATAATATTTCCGCCTATGACTCATATTATGAAAACAAAAACCTGAATTTAAGGGTATATTATAGCATTTCGGACAAAAGTATACGCGACAAATTGGAACCGATAAATTTCTTTTTGGTGATTTTTGTTTTGGTTTTTTTATTACTTGGAATTATGGCTACAATCGGCATAACTGTTGGTGAAACACGTCATATTAAAAAGCTTGTTTCTATTGTCAAGGGAACGACCGATATAGAATATTCTGGAGAAGATGATTATTTTAAATATCTTGAAACAATATTCCGTATCTTGTATGAAAGGGGCAACAAAGCTGTAGATAACGCAAAAGGTTTGATATTTTCAAAAATGCTTCATTTTAAACTTTCTGTTGATGAATTTGGATTGATTAAGAAGTATTTTGAATCACCTGTATGTGTGTTTATTTTAAAAAATACGGAAATGAAATATCGTAATCTGACGCAGGGAGTTTCTTCGTATTTAAAAGGAAGGGATATCGAAATAATACATATTGATGATATTGATAATTCCGAAGTTGTGGTTTTTGTGAAAAAAACTAGCGGTATAAAAGAAATCTTTAAAGATATGATTATGTACCTTAACAAGGAACATCATACCGACATCAGAGGTGTTACGTCAGTATGTGAGGATATTGAGCAGATGTCTGATATTTACTATAAAATGAAAAAGACTATACCTTATCTGGAATATGGTAATTTGAAAAATATTGACTCAGATTCCTACAAATCGGGTGATGATGATTTCAAATCTTTTATGACAAAGAGCAGACAGCTTTATGAAATTATTCGCAGCGGAAATGAATTTGAGGCAAAGAGAACGGTTTACGAACAATGGTATAAAATAACTCAGGGTGAAATGGCCCCCAATTCCGTAGAGCCTTTGTTCTTCTCCCAGTCTACAGTCTTATCACAGATAGCGTCCGAGCATAAGCTCAATGTGGTAATTCCGCGTTTTGATAATGGAAAAGATGCGGTATCAATAGCTTTTGAAATAACGGAATGTATTGAACAAATATGTGAAAAATTGAAGGGCAATTCAAAAAGAGATGATGTACGTAGTAACCAGATTATTGACTACATAGAACAAAGATATTGCGATTCTTCCTTCTATATGCCTGAATTAGTTGGAAAATTCGAACTTTCTGACCGTGCCATAGTGCAAATACTAAAAAAGGCAACAGGAGATAATTTCTCAAATTATGTAAGTAAATTACGCATATCCAAAGCTAAGGATTTGCTTTCGGGAACCAATATCCCTATTGCTGAGGTTGCCTCAGCATCGGGGTTTGATTCATCGAATTCTCTGTACAAGGCATTTAAAAAAGTTTACGGCGTATCTCCGTCAATGTTCAGAGAAAGCAGAAAGGCCAGTGAAGAACAGAGTGCAGAATAAACAAAGGTGGATATTTTCACTGTTTGTCGGATTTTTACACTTTATAACGAAACAAAGAATGTTGAAAAATACAAAAATTCACTTTAATTTCGTAATTTTCACTTTACAAATTATTAACACTTTGTTATAATGATTCCATAAAGAACTGAAAAGTTTTTGATTTTGAATAAAAAAGGAAGGATGGTTGTTTATGAACAACAAAAAATTAAGACTTGTTGCATTAATGCTTGTTTTGGCTATGACAGTTATGGCTTCTTTGTCAGGCTGCGGACCAAAAAAGGGCGGCGGTGAATCAGCAAGCGGAGAATACGTAATGGATCCGGTTTTGAATCCTTTGGGTTCAGAAACTATCTGTAAAGAAACTGTTGAGCTTGAAATTATGATGGGCAAAGATGGTACAGTTGTAGATTATGAGACAAATGCTTTCACTAAGAGAGTAGAGGAAAAGGGTAATATTGAAATTAAATTCAATTTGCTTGCTTCTGATGATGCTACATCAAAGGTTAACCTTACATTGTCTTCAGGCAATGATCTTCCTGACGTAATTAACGCTACTCTTGATGATACATCAGTAACTACATACGGTGGTGCAGGCACATTCGTTGCTTTGAATAACTATTATGAAAATTCAAGCGAATATGTGATGCCTAGAATCGAACAGTATGAGGAAGAAAAAGGTGTAAACCTTCTTGATTATATTACAATGTCAGACGGAAACATCTATTCAATGGCTGCATTTAATGAATCATTACCTAATGATTTTGTTACAGTGCTTTGGATTTATGAGCCATGGCTTGACAAATTGGGTATGGAACTTCCTACAACATTGGACGAATACGTTGAATGCTTGAAGGCTTTTAGAGACAAAGACCCTAATGGCAATGGTCTTAAGGATGAACTTCCTGTAATTGACTATGCAAGAGTTTTTGATACTGACGATTTTATGAAGTTATTCCTTCAAGCCTTCATTAAGACAGGTAAATCTCATATAGCTCTTAAAGACGGCGAGATTGTTATGGATTACACTACTGACGAATACAAAGAGTTCTTGAAGTGGATGAATATGTTGTATTCAGAAGGTTTACTCGATAAGACAACTTTCTCACAGGACAACGCTACACTTAAGACACTTATTAATGGTAAAACAGTTCGTGTAGGCTCATATGTCGCTACATCTACTTCAAGCATCACAGCAGGTGATAAGAGACGTGAAAACCAGGAATACAAGCCTGTATTCCTCGAAAATGGTGACGAAGCTACTATCAACTACACTAGTTCGATTATGCCTATTCATAAGTACTTTATAACTAAGGAATGTGAACATCCTGAAGTTGCGTTCAGAATTGGTGACTTTATGTCAAGTACTGAAATGACAATCTGGACACGTTGGGGTGAAAAGGGTGTAGACTGGGTAGAACCTTCAGCGGATGCTGTAAGTATGTATGATTTCCTTGGTTATGGTCCGGTTATGGAAATTGTTACACAGTATGGTTCTGTACAGAATGGTAGCTGGAATCAAGCTTCACCATCATTCAGAACAGCTGAAATTGCAAGTGGTATGGTAACATCAGACTCTTCACAGCAGGCAAAAGCTAATGCGATTAAGGTTCTTTATGACAGATATGGTGAAGATTTGGGCGTTGATGTTAATGACAGAGTTTACAAGTTAATTAACTCAGCTGAAGAATTGGAAGAAATTTCATCAATAACAACAGCTATTAACAGCTACGTTGCAAATGCACAGTATAAATTTATTACAGGCGAAATGGATATAGATAAAGACTGGGATAAATTTATTAAAGAACTTAAGGCTTCAAATGTTGATAGACTGACTGAACTATATCAGACAGCTTACGACAGAATGAACGACAAATAATTAATTTATTTAAAATAGGACGATTTATTCCCGCAGATGCGGGAGTAAGTCGTTCCTTTAATGGCGTATTAATAATATCTCATGGAAAGGCTTTAATCGATAATCTTAGGTTATAAGCTAAATTTTATCGGTATGGTTGGTGAACAATATGGTAAATAATTCAGTTGCTACGACCGGATTCGTAGAAACTAAAGAAATGCGTCAAAAAAGACGCACCAGTTTGAGAAAAAACATATTTAAATCCTGGCAGCTATATTTAATGTTGATTTTGCCGGTTGCGTATCTATTGATTTTCTCATACTATCCTATGTATGGTCTTCAGATTGCATTCAAAGACTATACTCCTAAGCTTGGTATGGTAAGTAGTGAATGGGTTGGTATTGAACATTTCGTTACATTTATTAACAGCCAGATTTTTTGGAAGTTGTTTAGAAATACCCTTACAATTTCATTATATGCACTGCTTACAAGCTTTCCGCTGTCAGTTGTTTTGGCTTTGTGCCTTAACGTTGTACGTGGAGAAAAATTTAAAAAAATTGTGCAGACTGTTACATACATTCCTCACTTTTTCTCTGTAGTTATCATAGTAGGTATGATGTTCCAACTCTTTAGTCCGCACATCGGTATATTTAAGCATCTTGTAACAATGATTGCAGGTGAGGGGGCTTCTATCCCTGACCTTATGGGTAATCCTAATGCATTCTATCATACATATGTATGGTCTAATGTGTGGCAGAACATTGGATTTAACTCAATAATTTATATTGCTGCCTTGTCTGCTGTTGATACAGAATTGTATGAATCAGCTCAGATTGACGGCGCGTCAAGATTCAAGATTATGCTTCACATTGATATCCCTACAATTTTGCCGACTATTATCATTATGTTGATCCTTCGTTCAGGATACATATTGAATCTTGGTTATGAAAAAGCATTATTGATGCAGAACTCTGCAAACATTGAGTATAGTGAACTTATTTCTACATATGTTTATAATGAAGGTATTGTTAAGGGCTTTACACAGTATTCAAGTTCTACTGCTATCAGCTTGTTTAACTCTATCATTAACTTCATTTGTATTTGGAGTGTTAATAAGTTCTCGCAGAAAGTTGGTGAAAGTAGCTTATGGTAAAAACGGTTGCAAATACAGATGCAGATAAGAGAGCATTAAGAGCTCAGCAAAGAGAGGAAGAAAGACGTATCAGAAAGAAGATGAAGGCTTCCCGTAAAATTAATGATACAACTGAAGATAAGATCTTCTATGGTGTCATATATACAATACTTACATTGTTATTGTTGATAATTGCGGTGCCAGTTTTGTATATTCTTGCATGTTCATTTTCTGATGCTAACCGAGTTATTGCCGGGGATGTTTTGGCGTGGCCGATAGATTTTACAATCAAAGGCTATGACGCTATATTAAATAACGGTAGTTATGATATTATATCTGCTTTCAGGAACTCAATTTTCTATACCTTTACAGGTACTGTAATCGCGTTGTTCCTAACATATTTGTGTGCATATCCTTTGGCAAGAAAAGGTCTTCCGGGTGGTTCACAAGTTATGATGCTTTACACAATTACTATGTTCATAAATGGTGGTATGATTCCTACCTACATTCTTGTTAATGACGTACTTGAGCTTGGTAATACAGTATGGCCGTTGATTATTTTGACTGCTATTAGCGTTAACAATATGATTATTGCAAGAACATTTATTATGAACAGTATTCCAGGGGAATTGCTGGAAGCTTCCCAGATTGATGGTTGTGACGATTTTGGATTCTTTACAAAAATTGTTATTCCGTTGTCTAAGGCGAGTATTGCGGTTTTGGCTTTGTACTATGCGATTGCTAAGTGGAACAACTTCATGGATGCTTTGCTTTATATCCAGAATGATGCATTACAGCCAATGCAGATTGTTTTGCGTAATATCATTATTAATAACGAAGCAGCTACTCAGTCTGATGACTATGCTGAAGAAGCTGAACAGCTTAAACAGTTACTTAAATATTCAACAATCGTAGTATCTGTTATTCCTGTACTTATTATTTATCCTTTCGTACAGAAGCACTTCGTTAAAGGTGTTATGATTGGTTCAGTTAAAGGTTAATATTGCTTTGAGATTGTCTCACTTATAGTGAGACAATTTTTTTTTTAAAAAACTGTTGATTTTTTATAATTTTTATGATAAAATATAAATAACGATAATTGTTATTGTTATCGAAAGGATGTGAATATATGGAAAAAACAATTAAATACAGCCGACAGAGAGAAGCTATTAGGGAAATGCTTTGCAATAGATACGACCACCCAACTGCAGAACAATTGTATACCGACCTAAAAGCAGATTATCCCAAACTTAGTTTAGGAACAGTCTATAGAAATCTTGCACTTTTAGTAAACATTGGTGATGCCATAAAAATTTCAACCGGTGCCGAAAGCGAAAGATATGATGGAAATGTACATAATCACTATCATATGGTGTGTACAAAATGCGGCTCGGTAACGGATGTTAATTTATCAGTTAATGAGACTCTAGAATCTATGGCAGAAGAGGTTACTAAGGCTGATATTAAGACACATTCTTTGATTTTTTATGGAATTTGTAAAAATTGTAAAAAAACACTTGACAAATAAAAAATATATGTTATAATAAAATCAATAATAATTACTATTATTAAATTATAAAATATAGGAGGAATAAATGATGAAAAAATTTGTATGTACAGTTTGCGGTTATGTTCATGAGGGAGATTCAGCTCCGGAAAAATGCCCGGTATGTAAGGTGCCAAGTGAAAAATTTAAAATTATGGAAGAAGGGGCAGCTCTTGCAGCAGAACACGAATACGGTGTTTATGCAAAAACTGTCAAAAATAATCCTGATATAAGTGAAGAAGATAAGAAATATATATTTGAACAGCTTATGGCCAACTTTAATGGCGAATGCGCTGAAGTAGGTATGTATTTGTGCATGGCTCGTATTGCTCACAGGGAGGGCTATCCTGAGGTAGGTCTTTATTGGGAAAAGGCTGCTTATGAGGAAGCAGAGCATGCGGCAAAATTTGCAGAACTTCTTGGAGAAGATTTAGAACCAAATATGAAAGCGACAACAAAAGATAATCTTGCATGGAGAGTAGATTGTGAATATGGCGCAACTCAGGGTAAATTTGACCTTGCTGCTTGTGCTAAAAAGAACGGCTTAGATGCAATTCATGATACAGTTCATGAAATGGCACGTGACGAAGCTCGACATGGTAGAGGTCTTGAAGGACTTCTTAAGAGATATTTTGGTTAATAGCCGACTTTTTGGGGGTAGTTATGAGAGAAAATTATATGGTTTGTAATTGCAAACAAGTGAGTTATGTTGATATAGCGAATGCTCTAGATAACAACAAACATTTTGATGACGTACTTGGTGCATTCGATGATGTTCAAAAGGTAACAAACTGTTCTACAGGCTGCGGCGGATGCCACCAAAAGGTTTTAGACATAATATCCGAAATTATGAGCGGAGTAACACAGTAAAACAGGAAATACAAGGCACTTTGCAAAGGCGAGGTGCCTTGTTTCTGACAAATGTTTATGAAGGAGTTGACGTTATGTTGGATTCTAAGGTATCAAAATTACTTAATGAACAGATAAATAAGGAATTATACTCAGCTTATCTGTATTTGGATTTTTCTATATTTTATGAACAGCAGGGACTTGACGGATTTTCAAACTGGTATATGATACAAGCTCAGGAGGAAAGGGATCATGCAATGCTTTTCTTGAAATATTTGCAGCTTAATGGTGAAATAGCATCTCTCGATGCAATTGGCAAGCCAGACATAACGCTTGAAACGCTGATGGACCCTTTAAAGGCGGGATATGAACATGAACAGTATGTAACTGGTCTTATAAATGATATTTACGCCGCTGCGTATGCTGTAAAGGATTTTAGAACAATGCAATTTTTGGATTGGTTTGTGAAAGAGCAGTTGGAGGAAGAAAAGAATGCCGATGATATGATTAAAAAGATGGAGCTTTTTGGAAATGACTCAAAGGGACTTTATTCCCTTGACTCGGAATATGCTGCAAGGGTATATACTGCACCGTCTCTTGTATTGTGATAAATTGCCACGGTGTGATAGTGGAGATTGATAAAAGGGAGTTATAGCAAAATAAGTTTGATTTTGCTATAACTCCTTTACATTTTGTGGCTTTGAAAAATTTATACCGTTTTCAATTATGTAAAATTCCATTTTTTCTGCGTCAAAAATCTCACCATCTACACATAATTTCATATTATCGTTTGGTGTTACAACAATATTTTTGCATTGGGTTGTAGATGCTACGTGAGTGTATTTTTTCGTTTCAAAAAGTGTACCTTTCATATATAGAGGCAGGCATGGAACAAACAACCGCCGGGGTATATCTTTAATAATATTTATGTCCATAAGTCCGTCGTTGATTTTGGCATAAGGGTTGCTTTTCACACCGCCTCCGCAAAAACATCCGTTTGCAATAGCGGTTAAAAGTAGTTTTCCATTATGTATTTTCCTACCGTCAACTTCTATTTTAATATCTGCACCTTTTTTTCTTATGAGTACTGTCAATATTCCCATAAAGTATGCCAATGAGCCTTTTATAAAGGGATACTGTTTTAATTTTGAAGTCATATCTGCCGCATTGCAGTCAAATCCTATATTAAACATATTCGCACAACATTTTATAACTTTTTTTCCATTAACAACACCTTTGTACTGCATAATGTCACAAGGGGAAGAAACGCCGTTAAACTGTGCCTTAATGTCGGTAAAACTGCAATCTTCGAAATTTCTGCAAAAATCATTACCTGTACCCAAGGGTATAATACCTACGGAAACTTTGTCAAACCCGTATGCACCATTTAATATTTCATTAAAGGTACCATCTCCACCGCAGGCTATGTATGTTGCAGGTGTATTATTCTGTTCACACTTACTGCGTACATAAAATTCTGCATCGCCAATGGATTTTGTAATATATATTTCAAAATTCTTATTAAGCATCTTGCCTGTTTCCACAATTTCTTTTTTCAGTTTTTCAATACCCTTGCCCTTACCAGCCTTGGGATTAATAATAAAATAATACTTCATATTTTTCTCCAACCTATTAAATTACACTTTCATTATAACTATTTTCGACAGAAAATTCAATGTTTTTCTGTAATATAGGCATTGAAATTTAAATTAAAAAGTGGTATAATAACATAAATATGGTTAAAATAATAATATTTTACAATAAATTGGAGGTTACTATGGAACGCATTTATATCGGTGATGTGAAAAGAAATCTTGGACAAACTGTTACAATCAAGGGTTTTGTAGACAGTATTCGTGACACAAAATACGTCGTGTTTATGACTATAAAGGATATTACAGGAACGGTTCAGGCGACAGTTGAAAAGGAAACTAATGCAGAACTTGCCTCAAGTCTTGAAGGCCTTACAAACGATTCTGTTGTTACTATAATAGGTAAAGCGGTTGAAAATGAGTATGTTAAACTTCACGGTATGGAAATTATCCCTGACGAAGTTATTATCGAGAGTGTAGCGGACGCATTGCCTATTAACAGAAAGGAAATTCCGGCTACTAAAAAGAGAAAGGCTGTGGAACGCTCAAGCATTGATCAAAGAATAGATTATAGATGGATAGACCTTAGAACTGACGAAAATCAGACTATGTTCAAGGTACAGACTGTTATGGTTAACGCTATGCGTAAGTTTCTTCTGGAAAAGAATTTTATTGAAATTCATACACCAAAGCTTATTGGCACAGCCAGCGAAAGTGGTTCGGATGTATTTGAAGTAAAATATTTCGACCGTAATGCATATCTTGCACAAAGTCCACAGTTTTACAAGCAGATGGCTATGGCAAGCGGGTTTGAAAGAATTTTTGAAGTTGGTCCTGTTTTCCGTGCTGAAAAATCTTTTACAAGCAAGCATGCTACGGAATTTACAGGCTTTGACCTTGAATTTAGCTACATTGATTCCTTCCGCGATGTTATGAAAATGGAGGAGGAACTGCTCACATGTATGCTTAAAGAGGTTAAGGATGCTTACGGTGAGGAAATTAAGGAACTTTTTGGGCTGGATGTTATAGTTCCTGAAACACCGTTCCCTGTTATAAAATTAGCTGATCTCTATGATGAGCTTGAAAAGGAATTTGGCTACAAGGTAGATGATTCTGAAAAGGGTGACCTTACAACAGAGGCTGAAAGACTAAGCTACGACTGGGTTAAGAAAAAATACAATCACGAATTTTTGTTTGTAACAGATTTTGATGCTGAAAAACGTGCATTCTACCATATGCGTGATGAAAATGGCATTCCTCAGGGTTATGACCTTATCTGGAGAGGTGTTGAAATTACAACAGGTGCACAACGTGAACATAGATACGATGTTTTGGCTAAGCAAGCTGCAGAAAAGGGACTGGAGGAAGATGTAAAATTCTATCTTGAATTTTTTAAATACGGTTGTCCCCCACACGGCGGCTTTGGTATAGGTGTAGACAGAATTACAATGTTAATGCTTGGTATGCATATTAAGGATTCAATGTTTATATTCCGTGGACCTAACAGACTTAATCCGTAAAATTTTTAAAAAGGAGAACATTAAGTTCTCCTTTTTGTTTTGTTAAAAAAACCTTAACAATTAAGCACTTGAAATCCTTATTAATAAATGATATAATGTCATAATGATAAGTGAGGAACTTGCCATATAGCATTTTACAAAGGAGGTATTTGATATGATGCTATGTAATAGATGTAACCAAAGACCTGCCGTTGTATTTGTAACAAAGGTGGAAAATGGTGAAAAGAAGAATGAAGGATTGTGTTTGACTTGTGCCAGAGAGCTTGGTATGCCTCAGGGACAATTTGATAATATTATAGAACAGATGGGGATGACGCCTGAGGAATTTGATGCAATGAGCCAGGAAATTATGGAAAATCCTCCGGAAATTACACCGGAAATGATTAACGAAATGATGCCCATGATGCAAAATATGTTTTCCGGCATAGGCGGGATGGAGTCTGAGAGTAATATACCGGAAGAACAGTCTTCCAAAACAACAAAAACAAAAAAAATGAATAAACCGAAGAAAAAGAGTTTGATTGAACAGTATGCAACAAATCTAAACCTGAAGGCGAGGGAAAATCAGATCGACCGTGTTATCGGCAGAGATGTGGAAATTGAGCGCGTTGTGCAGATTTTGAACAGACGCAAGAAAAATAATCCTGCGCTTATAGGTGAGCCCGGTGTTGGTAAAACAGCTATTGCAGAAGGCTTGGCTGTGAAAATTGTCAACGGTGATGTTCCACATAAATTGTTGAACAAGGAAATATATCTCCTTGACCTTACATCATTGGTGGCAGGTACACAGTTCCGCGGTCAGTTTGAGGCGAGAATTAAGGGCATTATTGACGAGGCTATTGAACGCGGTAATGTAATATTTGTAATTGATGAAATCCATAACATTGTTGCAACAGGTGATTCCGAGGGTGCAATGGGTGCAGCAAACATCTTAAAGCCTGCACTTGCAAAGGGTGATATACAGGTTATCGGTGCTACTACACTTGATGAATACAGAAAGTATATTGAAAAGGATTCTGCTTTGGAACGCCGTTTCCAGCCTGTTATTGTGGAAGAACCTTCAGTAGAACAGACTATTGAGATTATAAAAGGTATAAGGGATTATTACGAAAATCACCACAAGGTAAAAATTTCCGATGAAGTGATAAAAACCGCTGCCATATTGTCTGAAAGATATATTACTGACAGATTTTTGCCCGACAAGGCAATAGATGTAATTGATGAAGCAGGCTCACGTGCAAATCTTAATAATCGCAAGCTTGTGGACCTTGAAATATTGAAGAATCAGCTTGGGGAAGTGCAGAGTGAAAAGGATAATTGCATTGAGGCAGATTCAACAGAGGATTATCAAAAGGCTGCAGACCTTAAAACGAAAGAATGTCAGCTTGAGCAAAGTATAAAAGAACTTGAGGCAGAATGTAAAAATACGGAAATAACTACAGATGACATAGCAAGAGTTATTGAAATGTGGACCAAAATTCCTGTACAGAGAATAAGTGAATTTGAATCCAACAAGCTTATGTCATTAGAATCAAGATTGCACGAAAGATTAATCGGTCAGAACACTGCGGTGGAAGCTGTTTCACGAGCAATCCGCATAAGCCGTGCAGGTTTGTCTTTGAAAAAACGCCCTGTATCCTTTATATTTGTAGGTCCTACAGGCGTGGGTAAGACAGAATTGGTAAGGCAGCTTGCCAAGGAGCTTTTTGATGATGAACAGGCTCTTATCCGTCTGGATATGAGTGAATATATGGAAAAGCACTCTGTTGCTAAAATTATAGGCTCACCTCCGGGATATGTGGGTTATGATGAAGCGGGACAGCTTACTGAAAAGGTACGCAGAAGACCATACAGTGTAATTCTACTAGATGAAATTGAAAAGGCACATCCTGACATATTCAATATTCTTCTCCAAATTCTTGATGAGGGAAGAATTACGGATAGCCATGGTAAGCTTGTAAGCTTTGAAAACTGCGTTATAATTATGACATCCAACGCAGGCTCTGATTTTAAGGCTGCAACATTAGGTTTTGGAGTTTCTCAGACAGAGGGCTTGAAAAACAAGGCCGAATTTGCTTTGAAACAGATTTTCCGTCCGGAATTTTTAAACAGAATCAACGAGGTTGTTGTCTTTGAAACTTTGACTAAAAAAGAACTTGACGGTATTTGCAGGCTTATGCTTGGCGATATTCAAAAAGCCTTGGAGGAGAAGAACATTTCAATAACATATACGGAAAATATTATTAATTATATTATCGAAAAGGGCTTTGATGAACAATATGGTGCAAGGCCTATGAAGCGTGTTATTTTCCACGAGGTGGAAAATAAAATTGCAGAGCTTATTATATCCAATAAAATTTCAGACGGTGACAGTATTATAGTTGATGCAAATGATGACGGCGTTGTTGTTATGAAAAAGTAATTAAAATTAAACACACCCCAATGATGGGGTGTGTTTTTACTTAGCTATTTGCATACCTGTATGGTCTATGTAGTAATTATTTTTGTATATTAAATTAGAGACGGTTACAAATTCATATCCCATATTTTTAAGCTCACAAAGTAAACTTGGCAAGGCTTTTGCCGTATTGGGAGCGCCGTTATGCAATAATATAATTGAACCATTTTTTACTCTAGAGGTAACTCGTTTTACTATTTCGTCAGCGGGAAGACCTTTCCAGTCCAAACTATCACAATCCCATTGTATGCAAAATCGTCCGGTATCCTTGCAAGTTTGTACCAATAGATTATTATATTCCCCGTATGGGGCACGGAACAAAACCTGCTGCTGACCTGTTATGTCCTTTATTTTTTTGTCACAATCGTCCATTTCTTTAACCATTTCCTCTCGTGACAGCGAGTTTGGATGAGGGTGGGTGTCGGAATGATTTGCAATTTCGTGACCTGACTTAGCCATTTCCTCTATTCTGGAGGAATATTTTTCCACAAAATCCCCAACAACAAAAAAAGTTGCTTTGCAGTTATAATTATTTAACTCCTTTAAAACATCTGTTAAATCTGCATCATCCCACGCAGAATCAAAGGTTATCGCAATTTTCTTTTCATCGGTTTGCACACAATAAATAGGTATGTTATCCTTTTTGGATGCAGTATTTATACTGCTAATGTTGTTTACTGCAAAAATCAGTATTACAAGAATTAATAGCCCCATTGTCAAAATAATTTTTTTATTTAATACAAAAAAATGCATAATACACCTCCATACATTAATAAATATGTAAAAAAATAAAAAATATTTATAAAACTATTGCCTTTTTTGAAATAAAAATGTATAATATATGCATAAATATTTTTTAAAATTTTAGGAGGAAATAAATATGAAAAAGATTATTGCTTTGGCATTGGTTTGCATGATGGCTGTATGCGTATTTGCAGGCTGCGGCAACGATGTCACACTTAAAATCCTTGACACAGAATATGCAGTAGAAGATTATGCTATCTGTGTTGCAAAAGAAGATACAGAACTTCTTGCAAACATCAATACTGCTCTTGCTGAACTAAAGGCAGACGGCACAGTAGACAAAATTGTTAACAAGTACATATCAGGTGTTGAACACGACATCGTGTTCCAGGCTGATGCAGAGGGTAAGCCTGAACTTCATATGGCTACAAACGCTCAGTTCCCACCATATGAATACTATGAAACCAATGAAATCGTAGGTATCGATGCTGAAATAGCAAAGGCTATTGCCGATAAGCTTGGCATGAAGCTTGTTATCGATGATATGGATTTTGATACAATTATTACTGCAGTTCAGACGGGAAAGGCTGACATAGGTGTTGCAGGTATGACTGTTACAGAAGACCGTCTAAAGAGCATTAACTTCACAGATTCTTATGCAACAGGTATCCAGTCTATCATCGTTCCTGAAGACAGCAAAATTACATCTGTAGATGACCTTTATGCTGAAGGTGCTGATTATCTGATTGGTACACAAAAAGGCACAACAGGTGACATTTATGCTGAAGGTGATTTCGGTGCAGACCGCGTTATGAAATATGCATCAGGTAACGAAGCTGTTCAGGCTCTTGTAACAGGTAAAGTTGATTGCGTTATTATAGATAACGAACCAGCAAAATCTTATGTAGAAGAAAACAACAAATAATTTGTTTGTACTTAATGAGAGGGCGGTTTTTACCGCCCTTGATTTTGTTATTTACCTCGAAAGGAGTGTTGTTGTTTGAATAGCTTTTTAGCAGAATTCAAAGAAGATTTTTACATAAACTTTATAAAGGAAGATAGGTGGAAGTTTTTAACAACCGGTCTTTCCAATACACTAAAAATTACATTTGGTGCCTTGATTTTGGGCATATTGATTGGTGTTATAGTAGCTATAGTTCGTTCTAGTTACGACAAAAACTACAAGGAAATGAAAAATGGTGCGGGGAAATTTTTCCTGAACATAGCTAACTTTGTATGCCAAATATATTTAACTGTTATTCGCGGAACACCGGTAGTTGTTCAGCTTATGATTATGTACTATATAATATTTGCAACTTCAAGGAACAGCCTTATGGTTGCAATCCTGGCCTTTGGTATAAATTCGGGCGCTTATGTTGCGGAAATTATCCGTTCCGGCATAATGTCTATTGACCAGGGACAGTTTGAAGCAGGTCGCTCATTAGGCTTTAACTATGTGCAGACAATGGTACATATCATAATTCCCCAGGCTTTTAAGAATGTCCTTCCGGCACTTGCAAATGAGTTTATTGTACTTTTAAAGGAAACCTCTGTTGCTGGTTATGTTACAATCCGTGATTTGACAATGGGCGGAGATATTATTCGCGCAGCTACATTTACGGCATTTATGCCTCTTATAGCGGTTGCAATAATTTACCTTATTATGGTAATGTTCTTTACATGGCTTGTAGGCATACTTGAAAGGAGGCTGCGTAAGAGTGAACGGTAATTATATTATTGAAACAAAGGATTTGTGCAAGTTCTATAACGGTGGTAAAATCAAAGCTCTTAACGGAGTCAGTGCCAAGATTGAAAAGGGTGAAGTGGTGGTTGTAATCGGTCCGTCAGGTTCAGGTAAGTCAACGTTTCTGCGTTCACTTAATCTGCTTGAGACCCCTACATCAGGTATTATAAATTTTGAAGGTCATGAAATTACAGACCCTAAAGTTGATATTAATATTCACCGTCAGAGAATGGGAATGGTTTTTCAGCACTTTAATCTTTTTCCACATATGACAATACTTAAAAATATGACTATTGCACCTGTTAAGCTCTTGAAAACGCCAAAGGCCGAGGCTGAAAGTAAGGCTATGGAGCTTCTGAGAAGGGTTGGGCTTGAAGACAGAGCCGGGGCGTACCCGTCACAACTTTCCGGTGGGCAAAAACAGCGTGTTGCTATTGTGCGTGCTTTGTGTATGAATCCTGAAGTTATGTTATTTGACGAACCCACATCAGCACTTGACCCTGAAATGGTAGGGGAAGTTTTGGATGTTATGAAACAGCTTGCAAAGGAAGGGATGACTATGGTTGTTGTTACTCATGAAATGGGCTTTGCAAGAGAAGTGGCAGATAGAGTCATATTTATGGATGAGGGACAGATTATGGAAATCGGTACTCCTGATGAAATATTCTCCAATCCTAAAAATCCAAGAACACAAGCGTTTTTACGCAAGGTATTATAATTTTAATATGTAACACTTAAATCACCTCATTGCATATTTTGTAATGAGGTGATATAATTATGTCAGAGATTATTTTGTGGTCACTTTTGGCTTTCTTTGGTGCTTTTGGATTAGTTGAATTTGTGCGGTTTGTGTATACCGACTGGACTGATTCCGCCGATGATTTCCACGTGGTTATACGTGCCGACAAAGCAAAGGAGAATATAGAGGCGGTTGTTCGTAATACTATGCTTACAACTGACAGTCAATCAATTATAATTTTGTGCAATGCTCCTACTGATAATGAAAGATTGATGCTGGAAAAACTGCAGAAAAAGTATTTACACATTGATGTTATGGAAACAGAGGATTACATAGATTATTTGAAGAAATAAGGAATGGATAAAATGTCTGATTATATGCAACAGGAAAACGAAAAAATAAATGGCATAGTTACGGAAATTGTGTACTACAATTCCGTAAACGGCTATGCCGTTTGCGATATAGATACAGATGATGATACAGTTACTGCAGTCGGATATATGCCGTATATAGCAGGCGGTGAAAAAGTCACACTTACGGGACAATGGACTTTTCATCAAGACTATGGTCCTCAGTTTAAAGTGGAATTCTTTGAAAAAGATATGCCATCAGAGGTTAATGATATTCTAAAATATCTTGCAAGCGGATCCATAAAGGGAGTACGTATGGCTACTGCACAAAAGATAGTGGATATGTTCGGGGAGAATACTCTTAAGGTTATCGAAACCGAGCCTGAAAAGTTGGCAAAAATACAAGGAATATCAAAAAAGAAGGCTCTGGAAATCGGGGAGGAATATGTAAAACAACAAGGTGTTCGTAATATAGTTATGTATTTACAAAAGTTTGGTATTACCCCTGCAAGTGCGGTAAAAGTGTACAAGCGCTATGGTAGTGAGTCTGTAGAAATAATAAAGGATAACCCATATATATTATCAGATACAATATATAATATAGGCTTTAAAACTGCAGATAAAATTGCCCTTGAAATGGGAATAAAACACAATGCTGTTATACGCATTGAAGCGGCTATAAAGCATATACTTAATAATGCAACAATGAATGGACATACTTATTTACCCAAGGAGCTTCTTTTGGATGAGGTATGCGGATTTTTAAATATATCTGTTGAAGAAGCAGAAAACACCGTGGTAAAAATGATTTTTGAATCTTCACTTAAAAACGAAATCAGCGAAAATAACACACAAAACATATACCTTACAAGATTGTTTGAGGCAGAATCTTATGTAGCAACTAAGATAAATAAAATATCCCAAAATAAGATACATAACGAAAATGTTGATATAGAAAAAATAATAAAGAGTGTTGAAAAAGAAAATAAGATTACTTTGGCAGAACACCAGAAAAGTGCAGTTTATTGTGCAATGGAAAAAGGGGCTACGGTTATAACCGGTGGACCGGGCACAGGAAAAACCACAATAATTAATACTATTATTCAAATTATGGACAAGCTTGGTCAAAAGGTTATGCTTGCGGCACCAACAGGGCGTGCGGCAAAGCGTATGACAGAGGTCTGCGGAGTGGAATCCAAGACAATACACAGGCTTTTGGAATCTAATTTTTCGGAAACTGATGACAATATGTACTTTTCTAAAAACGAAGAAAATCCTTTGGATTGTGATTTACTTATTATAGACGAGATGAGTATGGTAGATATACTTTTAATGCAAGCGCTTTTAAAGGCATTGAAGATGCATACAAGACTTATAATGGTAGGTGACAGTGACCAGCTCCCATCGGTAGGAGCAGGTAATGTTTTACACGATATTATAAATTCAGGAGTTGTAGCTACGGTTTCATTAACGGAAATTTTTCGTCAGGCAAAAGAAAGCGCAATAGTTGTTAATGCCCATAAAATAAATCATGGAGAATATCCTGAATTTAACAAAGATGGGACGGACTTTTTTCTTGTAAAAAGGGATAATGCGGTAGATATTTCCTCTTCGGTTATTGACTTGTTTATAAATCGCCTGCCAAAGGCATATCGATACAATCCTTTATATCAAATACAGATTTTATCACCTACAAGAAAGGGAATAACAGGTGTGACAGAACTTAATAATGCTCTGCAAAAGGTTATAAATCCACCTGACAAAAAGAAAAAAGAAAAAGCCTTCAAAAATATAATATTCCGCGAAGGCGACAAGGTAATGCAGACCAGAAATAACTATGATATGGAATGGACAAAGCTTGATAACCCCGAAGAAACGGGGTTTGGTATTTTCAATGGTGATATAGGGTATATTCATCGTATAGATAAGGAAATGGAATCTGCAACAATAGTGTTTGATGATAGACTTTGTATGTATGAGTTTGCAAAAATGGAGGATCTTGACCTTGCATATGCTGTAACAGTTCACAAAAGCCAGGGTAGTGAATTTGATGCAGTTATAATGCCTATGTATCCCTGTGCACCAATGCTGCAAAACCGAAATTTGTTTTATACAGCAGTAACCAGAGCAAAAAAACTTGTTGTCCTTGTTGGGCGTGAAAGCTGCATACAGGCTATGATTAATAATAAAAGTGAGCAGAAGCGTTACACGGGATTGGAACAGAAGTTAAGGTGTTTTTAGTATGGATTTAAAGGAATACGTATTAAATATTTTTTCTCCCCCAAGGTGTATGTCTTGCAATATACGTATGCCCCTCAATAGTAAAGCATTGTTTTGTTATGCTTGCAGTAAAGAGTATAAATTAAACCACCGGAAAGTTTGCCAGATATGTGGTAAGCCGGTGCTTGAAAATGCTGATGCCACGTGCAGGGAATGTAAATCAACCAGAATATATTATATCAAAAATGTTTCAAGATATTTGTATAAGGGATGCATTAAAAGTGCAGTACAGAATATGAAGTTTAAACGTCGTGGATGGATAGCTTATGAATTTGGAAAAGCCCTTTGTAAGACTATAGAGGAAGAATATTACGATATTAAATTTGATATGATTTTATATGTACCTATGACGCCGCTTAGCGAAATGGACAGGGGATTTAATCAATCTTGTGAAATAGCGGCGGCTATATCAGAAAAACTTGGAATACCTATGATTAATAAGATTATTTATAAAAAAGCGGGGACTAAAACCCAAAGCGGGCTTAAGCGTAAAGAAAGAATTGAAAATGTCAAAAATGCCTTTACTATCTTTAATTCACACCTTTTGATAGATAAGACCGTATTACTTGTCGATGATGTTTTCACAACCGGCAGTACGGTAAACGAGTGTGCAAAGATACTGAAAAGGAATGGGGCGCTTGCGGTGTATACAGCAACAGTGGCTACTGTAGTACTGGATGAATAAAGATAAAGTATTGAAAAAAATTACGCAATATGTTAAAATTAGTGAGTATGAATTGCAAAGGAATGATTTTATATGAATATGAATTTTGGGAGAAGATTGCCTACTGCCGATGAAATAAAGTTGCAGTATCCTCTTTCTGCCGGTCACACGGAAGCAAAGAAAGTACGTGACAAGATGATTGCGGATGTGTTTTTGGGAAAATCCGACAAGTTTATACTTATAATAGGCCCATGCTCTGCAGACTGCACGGAATCTGTTATGGATTACACTTGCAGACTTGCTAAAATTCAGGAGCAGGTAAAAGATAAAATAATTATTATACCAAGGATATATACAAATAAACCGCGTACCACAGGTGACGGGTACAAGGGAATGGTGCATCAGCCTAATCCTAACGAAAAACCGGATATGTTAAAAGGCATTATGGCTATAAGAAATTTGCACGCCCAAGTCATTTCGGAAACGGATTTCTTCTGTGCTGATGAAATGCTGTATCCTGAAAATTACAGTTACCTTTCCGATATTTTATCCTACGTTGCAGTAGGTGCTAGGTCTGTTGAAAATCAACAGCATCGATTGGTTTCCAGCGGTATGGATATACCGGTGGGGATGAAGAACCCTACAAGCGGCGATTACTCTGTTATGATGAACTCTATTGTTGCAGCAACCCATTCACACACCTTTATATACAATGGTTGGGAGGTTACTACAAAGGGGAATCCGTTGGCACACGCCATATTGCGGGGGTCCGTAAATAAACACGGGCAATCTTTGCCAAACTATCATTACGAGGACCTTATAAGACTTTATAATACATATGCTGATAAGGGTATTGATAGTATGGCGCTTATTGTTGATGCAAACCACGCGAATTCAAACAAACAGTATCTTGAGCAGATAAGGATATGCAAGGAGGTTTTGCATAGCTGCCGACATAGTGACGATATTAAAAAGCTTGTAAAGGGCTTTATGATTGAAAGCTATATTGAGGACGGAAGTCAGAAAATTGGAGAAGGAATTTACGGAAAGTCCATTACAGACCCATGTCTTGGATGGGAAAAATCCGAAAAGCTTATTCTTGATATTGCAGATTTGTTGTAAAAATTAAGCCACCGAAACAAGGTGGCTTAAATTATTTTTGAACGAAAGTAATCAAATAATCTAATTACCGGAATGCATAGCAGGAACCAATAGATGAAATATCTAAGGCATATCTGACCCAGGAAGTTAAAGGCTCTTTCAGAATAATCCCATACCTCCCACTTTAATGTCATATTTACTATCAAACCTGTTACAAGTTCTACGGAGGTAATGATTATTGCGCCTATAATACATTTGTACAGCCAATGAAGATCGTTGAATTCCGCGTTGAATACATATATCAGCATAGCACTAAGCCCGCCGGCTACCGCCATTGTCCAATGTGTATGCCCACGCCACAAAATTTCTATGGCAAGATAATTGATTGCACCAAAAATAAAAATAACTGCCTGTTCCATAATAAATTAACTCCTTAACTTTAATTTATTATGCCGTAACAGACAGTTTTTATTCATATATTTACTCTAATTCAAAGGCACCTGTATATAGCTGATAGTATTTACCTTTTTTTGCTATAAGGTCATCGTGGTTTCCGCGTTCTATAATTCTGCCCTGGTCCAAAACCATAATCACATCGGAATTTTGAATAGTAGAAAGTCGGTGTGCAATAACAAAAACCGTTCTTCCCTGCATCAGGCTGTCCATACCCTTTTGCACTATTGATTCCGTACGGGTATCGATACTTGATGTGGCTTCGTCCAGTATCATAACAGGAGGGTCCGCAACCGCCGCTCTTGCAATGGATATAAGCTGCCGCTGACCTTGTGACAGACTGTTGCCTTCACTGCCTATTATCGTGTTATAACCATCAGGCAACATATTTATAAAGTTATCTGCGTTTGCCAGCTTAGCTGCTGCGTACACCTCCTCGTCCGTTGCATCAAGCTTGCCGTAACGTATGTTTTCCATAATTGTCCCTGTAAACAGATTTACGTCCTGCAAAACTATCCCTAATGAACGGCGAAGGTCGGTTTTTTTAATTTTGTTTATATTTATTTCATCATAACGTATTTTACCGTCGGCAATATCATAAAATCTGTTTATAAGATTTGTTATGGTGGTTTTTCCCGCACCTGTTGCTCCTACGAAAGCGATTTTCTGCCCTGGCTCAGCGTAAAGTGTAATGTTATGAAGGACCATTTTTTCATCTGTGTAGCCAAAATCCACATCGTCAAGAGTAACTTTCCCCTCCAGTTTGGTGTAAGTAATAGTTCCATCGCTATGGGGATGCTTCCATGCCCACATTCCCGTTCTTTCACGTGTTTCTGTAATTTCTCCGTTTTCATATTTGGCGTTGACTAATGTAACGTAGCCTTCGTCATATTCGGGTTCTTCATCTATAAGTTCAAAAATTCTCTCAGCACCTGCCAAAGCCATAGCTATGGAGTTAAGCTGTTGGGAAACCTGGCTTACCGGCATAGAAAAATTTTTGGAAAGCAACATAAAGGATGCAATCTGTCCTACTGATATTATACTTGCACCGCTTATAGCAAGCAATCCGCCCACAAATGCAACCATTACATATTGCAGGTTACCAATATTTGCAAGTATTGGCATAAGTATATTTGCAAAGCGGTTTGCTTTTGTAGCGTCGTCACAAAGCTTCTCGTTTAATATATCAAAGTGTTCTTTAGAGCTATCCTCGTATCCGAATACTTTAACTACCTTCTGTCCGTTAATCATTTCTTCAATATACCCATTTATTTTACCAAGTGATTGTTGTTGCTTAATAAAATATTTTGCGGAATTTCCTCCCACTTTTTTTGCCACATTAAGCATAATAAAAACAAAAACCAATACCATACCCGTAAGAGGTACACTGGTGTATATCATAGCACAGAAGACAGCGGTTATTGTTATGAATGAAGAAAACATCTGTGGTATACTTTGTGAAATCATCTGTCTTAGAGTGTCTGTGTCGTTGGTATAATGACTCATAAGGTCACCGTGAGAGTGAGTATCAAAATATTTTACAGGGAGCTTTTGCATATGTTCAAACATTTCGTCCCTTATTTTTTTCATTACGCCCTGTGAAACGGTAACCATTATAAAAGTATAACTCCAGTTACTTACCACACCAACAATGTATATAAGTGCCATTGTTGCAATTGCCTGTAAAAGAGGAGTATAGTCGATAACTCCTGTTTCAAGCAAAGGCTGAATGTAGTTATCAATAAGCTTTTGTAAAAAAAGTGAGCCTGCTACCCCTGCGAGAGAACTTGAAATTATAAATACAAAAACTGCAATTATGTGAAATTTGTATCCCTTACCTACATATGAAAGGATTCTCTTTAATGTCTTACCCACGTTTTTCGCCTTTCTGCCGTCTCCACGGGGCATTTTATTTTTTGGGCCCATCTTCGCTTCCTCCCTTCACTTGTGAATAATATATTTCCTGATATATGGCATTACGTGCCAAAAGCTCATTGTGGGTACCGACGTCGTCAATTTCGCCCTTTTCCATAATGACAATTTTGTCAGCATCCTGCACGGATGATACACGCTGTGCAATAATCAGCTTGGTTGTGTCTGGGATTTCCTCTGCAAATGCCTTCTTAATAAGGGCATCTGTCTTTGTATCTACTGCACTTGTAGAATCGTCAAGAATAAGAATTTTTGGTTTTTTAAGCAATGCCCGGGCTATGCAAAGTCTTTGCTTTTGTCCTCCGGATACGTTTGTACCGCCCTGTTCAATATACGTATCATATTTGTCGGGAAATGACTGAACAAATTCATCAGCCTGTGCAAGCTTACATACCCTTTCTATTTCATCATCACTTGCATTTTTATCACCCCAGCGCAAGTTTTCTTTTATTGTACCGGAAAACAGCTCGTTTTTCTGTAAAACTACCGCTACCTGATTACGCAGTGCCTCGATATCGTATTCACGTACGTCCCTTCCGCCTACTAATACCTCACCTTCATTAACGTCATAAAGACGCGGTATAAGTTGAATAAGGCTTGTTTTGGAACTTCCTGTTCCGCCTATAACACCAATAGTTTCGCCTGAATTTATCCTTAAATTTATATTGCGCAGACACATCTTCTGGTTGTATCCAAAAAACACATTCTTGAATTCTATGCTACCATCCGTTATCTGAGTAACAGGGGTTTTGGGATTTATAATTGTGCTTTCTTCATCCAGAATTTCAACAATACGCCGTGCAGATGCCCTTGACATTATAACCATTACAAAAATCATAGACATCATCATAAGACTCATAAGTATCTGTGTGGTGTATGAAATGAGGCTTGTAAGCTCACCTGTGGTTAGATCTGTTGCACCGGTAGACACAATTATTCTTGCACCAAACCACGATATTACAAGTATACAGGCATAAACACAAAGTTGCATAATGGGACCGTTAAACGAAAGTATGCGCTCCGCTTTTTTTGATAAAATTTTAATATCATCTGACGCGGAACCAAATTTTTCTACCTCGTGACGATCACGTACAAATGATTTTACAACCCTTACTCCACGTACGTTTTCCTGTACAATAGTATTCAATCTGTCGTATTTTTTAAACATTTTCTCAAAATTTGGATGCGCCTTTGAGGAAATGATAAAGAGGCTTATTGCAATTATCGGAATGGCAAACAGAAACACCAACGAAAGACTTTTGTTTATACTTATTGCCATAACAAGGGAAAAAATCATCATAGAGGGGGAACGTACGGCAATTCGTATAATCATCTGAAAGGCATTTTGCAGATTGGCAACATCTGTCGTAAGACGTGTAATAATGCTGGAAGTACTGAATTTATCTATGTTCAAAAATGAATATTCTTGTACCTTGTAATACATACTTTTCCTCAGGTTTTTTGCAAAGCCTGCTGAAGCTTTTGCAGCAAAGCTTCCGGATAATGCGCCGAAAATCAACGACATTATCGTAATCAATACAAGTACAAGACCTGTTTTAATTATAAAGTTCATATTGTTGCCGTAAATACCCTTATCAATTATTTGTGCCATGGTAATGGGCATAAAAACCTCCATAATAACTTCTGCCATTACAAACAAAGGAGCTAGCACAGAGGGAAGTTTATATTCACCAATATTTTTTGAAAGTTTTTTAATCAAATTGAATCCACCTCTTTATATGTCATACACTCTATAGTATTTTTTATCATTATACTTATTATACTCAATATGATATAGGCGGTCAATAAAGTTTATAAATAATTAAAAAAGGGTTTTGTGGCAAAGAAATTGTTAAAAACAAAAAAATCAATACTTTTTCTTGCAAAAAACTCCATAATAAAATATAATAGTGTTAGAAACAGGCAACACAAAATTTAAAACTGACATTTTGGGGGTCACTATATGAACGAAAGGCGCAGTCTTATACAAGATTATATACAACGGAAGCAGGAAGTAGGGCTTAATGAATTAAAAGAGCTCGTTCCAGATGTGTCCGAAATGACGTTGAGGCGTGATATCAAGGCCTTGGAGAAGGAAGGGGCAATTATACGTATTCACGGTGGGGCAAAATCCATTAACTCCATAAATATGCTGGTGGAGGATGTTTTTTCAAAACGAAGTGGGGCAAATAACGATAAAAAACAGGAAATAGGCGATAAGGCAGCAGAATATGTAGTTGCAGAAAATTCCATTTATCTTGATTCCGGAAGTACAACTATGGCTCTTGCACAGCGTATTCCAGACAAACGTGTACTTATTTCTACAAGTGGGCTTAATATTGCTCTGGAATTGTTAAGACTCCAGAACAGTACAATAAATATTATTGGAGGGGAATTTGATAAAAACAGTATTTCTATGGCAGGTCCGCAGGCCGTAAAGAATATATGGAATCTTAACATTGATACTGCATTTATCGGTGCTTCAGCATTTTCTATGGAATGTGGCTTTAGTTGTGGCTCTGCATATCACAGTGAAATTAAAAGCCTTGTGCTGAAAAAGGCAAAACGACGTATTGTTTTGATGGACAGCACAAAGGTAGGGACATCTTTACCTTATACCTTTGCTTGGCCGGAGGATGTTGATATAGTGATAACAGATTCGGAATTAACGAAAGACGTTCGTGAATTTTTACAGTCCAAGGGTGTAAAAGTAGTTTAAAACAGGTATTGACAAAAACAATAAAACGGGTTATAATTATAAACATCGAGATGTTAGCTTCTAACATTTTGGTGTTTATTTTTATATACGAGGTGAATTTACAATGAAAACAAAGGCTCTTAGACTTTATGCGAAAAACGACCTTAGACTAGATGAATTTGATCTTCCGCAGATTACTGCAGACGAAATTCTTGCGGAAATTGTAACGGACAGTATTTGTATGTCTAGTTACAAAGCTGCAATACAGGGAAAGGATCATAAACGCGTTCCCGAAGATATCGCAGAAAATCCTATTATTATAGGTCACGAATTTTGCGGAAAAATACTGGAAGTTGGCGATAACTGGAAGGATAAATTTAAGGCAGGGCAGATGTTTGCGGTACAGCCTGCACTTAATTACAAAGGCAGCCCGGAAGCTTTGGGCTATTCCTATAAATATTGCGGTGGCTGTGCTACATATGTTGTTATGCCTGCAGAGGTTATGATTCAGGATTGTTTGCTTGACTACAACGGCGAAGCATTTTTCTATGGGTCTGTTGCAGAGCCTATGTCATGTATAGTTGCAGCATATCATGCATTCTATCACACAAAACCCGGTTCAGTAGAGCACGAAATGGGCATAAAGGAGGGTGGCAACCTTATCCTTCTTGCAGGTGCAGGACCAATGGGACTCGGTGCGGTTGATTATGCTGTACATTGTGACAGAAAACCAAAACTTATGGTTGTTACTGATATTGACGATGCCCGTCTTGAACGCGCAGCTGAGGTTCTTACAGTAGAAGAAGCTGCTAAAAACGGTGTAAAGCTTATGTATGTAAATACAGGCAAATATGAAAATCCTGAAGAATATCTTATGAGCCTTACAGACGGACACGGCTACGATGATGCAATAGTAATGGCTCCTGTAAAACCTGTTGTAGAAACTGCGGACAAAGTTTTAGCTCATGATGGTTGTCTTAATTTCTTTGCTGGTCCTAATGACCATGCATTTAGTGCAAATATTAATTTTTATAATGTTCATTACGCAGCTACACATATTGTCGGCACATCAGGAGGCAGCACAGATGATATGCGTGAATCCTTGGAAATGATGGAACAGGGCAAGCTTAATCCGTCAGTTATGATTACTCATGTAGGTGGTATAAACAGTGCGGCAGATACTACTATGAATCTTCCAAATATTAAGGGTGGCAAAAAGCTTATATATACCCATATTGAAATGCCACTTACTGCAATTGCGGATTTTGAAGAGCTTGGCAAGACAGACCCGTTCTTCAAAGAGTTGGATGAAATCGTAAAACGCAACAACGGACTATGGTGTCCAGAAGCGGAAAAATATCTTCTTGCAAACAAATAATTCATATATGAGGTGATATATAATGAAAGCGGTAATGTATGGCGCGGGCAATATTGGACGTGGATTTATCGGTCAGTTGCTCAGTGAATCAGGTTATGAAGTATCTTTTATAGATGTGAATATGCAGGTTATCGATGCTTTGAATCAGCGCGGTGAATATACTGTAGAAATTCTGGAAAATGAATCAAATCGCGAGATACAGGTAAAAAATGTTTGTGGAGTAAACGGTATGGATGCAGATGCAGTAGCGGAGGCTATTGCTCAGGCAGACGTTATGGCTACGGCAGTAGGTGTAAATGTATTACCTCGTATCGCAGGGAATATTGCAAACGGATTGAAAAGAAGATGGGAAAAGGGAAATACGGCGCCTTTTAACGTTATTATTTGCGAAAATCTTATTGGGGCAGATGCGTTTCTTACTGAAAAGGTAAAGGAATATCTTTCTCCGGAAGAATGTGCACAGTTTGATAAGTCTATCGGTATGGTAGAAGCATCAATCGGCAGAATGGTTCCACTACAGACTGAGGAAATGACAAAGGGCGACATCCTTCGCGTGTGTGTTGAGCCATATTGTAATCTTATTGTAGACAAGGATGCATTCAAGGGAGAAATACCCCCTGTAGAAAATATGTCAGCTTATCCAAAGTTTGGTCTGTATATTGAACGAAAGTTGTTTATCCATAATATGGGGCATTCAATGGCCGCATATTTTGGAAATTTAAAAGGCTATGAGTATATATGGCAGGCAATAGAGGATGCCGAAATACGTGCTATGGTATTACATGGTATGATGTCTTCTGCAGTTGCATTGGCTGAAAAGTACGATGTACCTGTGGACTCACTTTATGACCACGTAGGCGACCTTATTTATCGTTTTACAAATCGCAAGCTTGGTGATACGGTGTTCCGTGTAGGAAGGGATTTGAATCGCAAGCTTTCATCGGATGACCGTCTTGTTGGTGCAATGCGTACTTGTAAGGAAATGGGGATTAAACCAGTGTTCCAGTATGCTGCCATAGCGTCGGCAATGCAGTTTGCTATGGATGATGTGTCAAAGCTTTCGCCGGAGGAAATTCTTACTAATATTTCCGGTTTGGAAAAGGGTTCTGATGACTATAATGCAATTATGGAATTTGTACCTCTTGCAACTGAAAAAGATGCTTTGAGCAAGATGTCTGCAAAGGCTCTTAAGATGATTAGCGTTAAATATTAACAAAATTAAACCACTGAAATTTTATATATTTCAGTGGTTTTTAGTTATTTTATAATGTTATTGTTTTTCATTTCCAATCTTAATTTATCTGCAACCTTTGCAATAAATTTGCTGTTTGTGGGTTTTGTGTTGAATAATTGTTCGAAAACATGTCTGTCACCTTTGTTCCACGCGATTTCTATAGCGTTTCTTATATTTCTTTCCACTTTGCTTGGGGTGGTATTATGTATTTCGGCCACTTTTGGATACAGCCTTGCAGTTACAGAATGAAGCCAGTCAGGATTTTCTGTTATCATAATTATAGATGTCCGAACATATTGGTAACCGATAATATTTTCGGGCATACCTATTTGATTTAAGTTTGATGTTACCATACTTTCCAAATCTACGTTTAAGGGGACCATGGTTTTTGGAGAATTTCTTACAACAAGTATGCATCTGTCTATTATTTCATCAATATCCATATTGCGTGATATAATGTAGTCAGCACCCAGACGGTTTGTTTCCGATACATATGTAGAAGATGGTGCTGCAGTTATTGCAACAACCTTTGGTTTTAAGTGTTCTTCAAACCCCCGAAGCCTCATCAAAACACCTATGCCGTCTAATTGAGGCATAATATTATCCAATATAATAACATCAGGTTGCCTTTCTTTGATAAGGGTTAATGCCGATATTCCGTCATAGGCTGCACCGCAGAAGTCCACTTCGTCCACCATTGCCGCATATTCCCTTACAAGCAGACAAAATTCCTTGTTATCGTCTACAACCATTAGCCTGATTTTTTCCATTCCTTATCCCCTTTGATTTATTGTAAATTATCTTTCTTGATTGTATCATATAAAATTAAATCTGTCCATAAAATACATTGTATATTGGATTTTACAAAAATTTAAAGCACCGAATTTGTATCGGTGCTTTTTTGGCACCCCCGACCGGAATCGAACCGATGACTAACCCTTAGGAGGGGCTTGTAATATCCTCTTTACTACGGGGGCATATTATGGCGATTAATACCGCCACTAGATATTTTAATATTATTTTGCCTATATGTCAAGAAAGAAATGTCAGGGTTTTACGCCTCATATATACGTTGAGTACTAATCCCAAAGCCATACAGTTTGTCATAACTGATGACCCTCCATAGCTTATAAAGGGAAGAGGAATACCCGTAACAGGCATAATACCTATTGTCATACCGATATTTTCAAAGGTGTGGAAAAGCCACATAGCCGCAACGCCCATACATATAAAACTACCTAGTTCGTCCTTGGCTTCTCTTGCAATTTTGATGCATCTTAAAATCATACCCATAAGTATCAGGGTAGTAATCATACACATTATAATACCGCCTTCTTCACCAATTACGGAGAAAATAAAGTCAGTGTGTTTCTCGGGTAGGTAGCCAAGCTGTGTCTGTATTCCGTTAAAAAGACCCTTTCCCGTCACTTGACCGGAGCCTATAGCGATCTTACTTTGCACTACGTGATACCCGTATGATTCGGCTGCACTTTCGGGATTAAAAAGTGCGTAAATGCGATTTTTCTGATATGAATCCAGAAAGAAAACCCAGGAAACAATCGCCACAACACCGCCTGTTATACCGCCGGCAAGAATATATCTCCAGTCTATATTTGCTACAAAAACCATAACTATAAATATAAATACAAATACCATTGCACTACCGAAGTCAGGTTGTGCAAGTATAAGTACAAGAGGTACTGCAAGATGCAACAACAGTAAAAATACATTCTTTATATAGTTTATATCGTGCTTTATTGTGTTCAGATGCTTTGCAAAAGTGATAATAAAACATATTTTTACAATTTCAGCAGGTTGAATACCAATGCTTCCAAAACGGATCCACCCCTTTGTGCCTGTAGATTCTGCACCTATACCTATTATCAGCACCAATACAAGCAAAAACAGGGATAATCCCGCAAAAAATTTCCACAAATCAGTTAAATCTTCGTAATCAATATAAGTGATTATAAACATAAGTATAAGACCTATGAAAATACCAACACCCTGTACAACAATGAATTTAAGGTTGCCGTCCATAGACCTTGTAGCGCTGTATATGAAAATAAGACCTATGATTATTGCGAAAAAAAACAAAATCATAAGTACTTTATCATATTTTTTTATTTTTTCTGTAAATATACTCAAATAATCTACCTCGTAAATTTATTATACACTAAGTATACCACAAAATTTGTAAAAAACAATAGACGAAATTAAAAATATATTATATAATATATGTAAGTAAGTGTAAGAGGTGATTTATAATGGCTAAACTATTCCGTGGCGCATTATTCGGTTATAACAAAAAGGATGTTAAAAAGTATGTAGAGGAAATTAGTGCAAATTTTGCCGTACAGCTTGATGAATGTAAGGCAGAGATTGAACGGCTTAACGGACAACGGGCGGAGCTTGATGCTAAAAGGGCTGAAATTGAAAGCAAAAAATCCGCGATTTCAGAGGCTATAATTTCCGCACAGGAAAAAGGAGAAAAGATTGTTACCGAAGCTCGGGAAAAGGCGGAAAAGGAGCGTGCGGATATGCAACGCAGAATTGCGGCGGAAAACCAAAAGCTTGTGAAAATACGCCGTGATATTATAAATATCAGACGTAACGCAATAAAGGCTCTTAATAACATAAGCATAGATAATGACGAAGCAGAAAATTTTGACGAAATATAATACCATATGTAACCTTTGACGGAAAATATGAGTACAATGTAGTGTAGTTATATTTTTTTAGGAGGTGCCTTTTATGTATGATGAAAGATGTTGTATCAAAACATGTTGCTTTGATATAGTTATAGCCATAGTTGCGGCATTTTTGACTTTTTCAGTGGGCTTACTTCTTGGTGCAATATTTGGCGCAACTTTGATTGCGTTTGTTGCTTCAATAGTTGTGTTCCTTGTTGTAATGCTTGTACTACTTGTTGTTTTGCTTATACTAAGACGTTGCCGCAGAGGTAAGGACGAAGGTTGTCTTGAAAGATAGTGATTGACAAAGTCGGCGTAGCTTTTGCTGCGCCGATAATAATATAACCTGAGAGGACAAATTATGAACGTATATGATTTTGATAAAACAATTTATGATGGGGACTGTACGGTGGATTTTTATTTTTACTGCCTTAAAAATTACCCCGTCATTTATAAAAAAATTCCCGAGGTTTTGTGGTACGGACTGCTTTTTAAAATGGGGATTGTGAAAAAGAAGGACTTTAAAAGCAGATTTTTTAAATTTGCTTTATTACTGCCTGACCTTAAAGGTGCAGTGGCAGATTTTTGGAGCGTAAATAAAAATAAGATTAAGAATTTCTATAAGGAAACACAAAGGGAGGACGATATTATAATTTCCGCATCCCCTGTGTTTATACTTGATGAAATCTGCAAAATTCAGGGCATAAACCACCTTTATGCTACAAATGTGGACTTGCAAACAGGCAAAATTATCGGCGAAAATTGCTACGGTGAAGAAAAAGTAAAGCGTTTTTACCAAGCAGGGTATGAAAAGGACAGTATTGACGAATTTTATTCCGACTCCCTTTCCGATTCACCATTAGCAGATATTTCAAAAAAAGCCTTTATCGTTATTGGGGAAAAACTAATTCCGTGGAATGAATATAAAAAATAAAACTGCTCATTTGAGCAGTTTTTATTATATCGAAGCAAATATTTTATATCCGCTTATTTCTTTATAAGCTTTCAATGTTTCGATGAATTTTTCATAATCTTCATCATCTTCAAATATAACTTGTTGATTAATCCCTCTCAACATTATATGATAAATTCCGCTTTCACTTTTCTGTCTTGGACTTCTTGGCATACTTTTCACCTCAACAGAATTTTATCATATCATCATTGAGCGGTCAAGACAGTAGAACCGTCCCCCTGTCTTTTGAACCGTCCCCTTGTCTTTCGGTTCTCTTGTCTACCTATTTCAGGACAGTAGAACCGTCCCCTTGTCTTCTTTATCGATGCATTTACAGGACAGTAGGACCGTCCCCTTGTCTTGAAATCATTGGTTGTTGTTTTAAATTTTCAAATAATTCTATTCACTTGTACTATACCGATATGAATTACCACCAAGACGCTCCATAGACTTTATTCCATCCAGCACAGCATTCGAACTATCATTTATAAAAACAATCCCTTGTTCATCATCCACAGTGCCACTTATAGCAAAATAGACTTTAGCTCCATCTTTGCGTATTACGGTGATTTTTTTGTTGATTTCATATTCTTCAAATGTTATTTGTCGTATTTCGACATTTTTATTGTCATATAAAACAATTTTACTTCCTTTTATCTTTGCCGTATGAAAATCAACATCTTTGATAACGGAATTTATTTTATAACAATATTCCTCCATTACGCTATAATTATTATTCTGGCAACCTGAAAATATAAACAATCCTGACATAACGAAGCATAAAATTGAATATTTAATTAATCTATTCATACTCATTCTCCCCTATATTAGTATTTTGTTCTGCCACCATATAAAGCATAATAAATCCACCATTGATTATTTCTGTCATAATAATACTTTATTCCTGACCAACGAGCTTTTCTATCCCATTCTTCGTCCAATCTCGGTAATCCATCCATATTTGCTAATGGAGGAATAAGACTTCCCCCTTGAGCAAGAGCTCCACTTATATATCCAGATACATTTTGTGACTCTAAATAGTAAGCCCAAACATAATTCCCTGCTTCGTTTCTGTTATATAAAACTCCATTCGCAAGATATAATGTTTCCTTTTCCATTTGTAATTTAAAATCCAAATCACCACCAACAGATTCACTTAAAATGCGTTTAATACCTGTGGCCTTCTCATTCGCTTTATCAACTAATGAATCTAGTGTTTCATTTAAGAATTTAGTGTCAAATGAACTCCAATCGTACAACGTTACCGTCTCTTTACTATTAGCTTGATAGCGACTACCTTCAATTTCAGCATAATAACGATCAGTGTTAAGAAATTCCCAAAATCCCCAATCGTTTTCAACATAATATTCGGTTTGAGATGTATAGATATAATCTTTTAACCCACTTGGATCGATTCTGTTAATTGGATTATTGGAACAATACACATACCAATTCAATCCATCCCTTGCAGGGTCTTCTGTTATGAATCGCCCAATACTTGGATCATAGTACCTATTACGCAGGTAAATGAGTCCACTACACAAATCCTGATAATCCCCGCAGTATGCAAATGGATTTTCGTCTGTTCCTGTTTGGTTAATCAAATTGCCATAAGCGTCATATTCATAGCTTTGGTTAACTGTGCCTGTGGTTGAAGTAATTGAGCTTACATCTCCGTGCTGATTGGTGCGGAAGTAGTTTGTTACATCATCTGCATCCGTTCGGTAGATTATTCCCGTAAGTCCCCGTACATAATCATTCTGATTACCACCTGTAAAGACCCTGTTCAATAAGCTTAGTCAAGGCTTTTCTTACCATTGGGGTATCTTCCTTATATGTTACTCCGTACCATTTGTCGGGAGTGTCCAATACCTTGATTTTTGCATTATTTTCCTTAATCATTTTTTCTATTACATCTGTTAGTATGTATTCACCCTTTAATGGGTCTTTTATATCTTTCAAAAAGCCGTGGAATGAACTTTCCAAAGTTTCAAAAATATCGGGATTAAATCCCCACATATTCATTGAAACTGTAGAATCAAGGGGAATACCGCTGTTTTTATCAATTTCCTTACATTCCACAATATCTGTAAGGTAGCCGTTTTCAACCTTGCACACACCGCGGGAGACTGTGCCGTTTTCCGTAATTGTGTTGCCCAGCTTAAAGCCCGCCATACACATGGATTTGTTTTGCGAAAGATATTGGTTTACAATCCTCAATGTATTTGGCCCGTAGTAGTCATCTGCATTTATAACCACAAAAGGGGTTTTAACAGCGTCCTTTGCACACAAAACTGCGTGTACCGTGCCATATGGCTTTGTACGTTCCTGAGGGATTTCAAACCAATCAGGCAATGAATCATAACCCTGAAAAACATATTCTGTATCAATTAGTTTTTCGATTCGTTTGCCGCATACATCGCGGAAGTCCTTTTCAATTTCCTTTTTGATTATAAATACAGCCTTTGAAAAACCGCTTTTTACAGCATCGTGTACGGAAAAATCAATTATAATTTCCCCATTAGGGCCCATAGGGGCAATTTGCTTTACTCCCCCGTATCTGCTGCCCATACCTGCTGCCATAACAACCAAAGTCGAGTTATTCATATATAACATCTCCCATTATTTGTTAATTTTATTATACCTAAATGCACAAGTAAAATCAAGTGTAATATTACAATTATGTTATATGTAAGATATTTCTATTGTCAAATTATACGATATTTTGTTATAATGTATGTATATTTGTAAAAAGGAGGGGTGCGTGGTTGAAAAAAGCAATTCTTAGTTTAGTACTTATTTTAATATTTTTAATACAAATTCCCGCCTTTGGTGTCAGTGCATCGAAAATGGGTGCTGATATGGAGGGCCATTGGGCAGAAGATTATGGCCGCAGGCTTATGAAACTTGGGATAATGAACGGTTATGAAGACGGAACGTTTAAGTTAACCGGAACTATTACAAGGGCAGAGTTTACCAAATTACTTGTAACTTTGCGTTACGGTAATTATCAGACATATACGGAAGAAATTTTTGAGGATGTTCCATCATCCGCGTGGTATTACAACTATGTTTGTACTGCATATGCGGAAAAAATTCTGGAGGAGCAGGAGGGTGAAAAATTCAGACCATCCGATCTTATTACAAGGGAAGAAATGGTGGTTATGATTGTCAAATCCCTTGAACTTTCCGGCGGGCGCGCATCATTTGGTGATGTAAACAGCGGAAATGAGCATTATAAGGAAATTTGTGCCGCAGTAAACAGCGGTATTATAACGGGTTATGAGGACGGGACTTTCAAGCCCGACAACACGGCAACCCGTGGGGAAACTGCCGCTATGGTGTGCAGGATTTTAAACCATATAACGGACAAGGAACTGGTTGGAGAACCAAATCCGGAAGTGGAGCTTGAGGAAGATGAATATCCTGAAGATGAACCTGTGGAAATACCGGATATAGAATATGTTCCCGGTGATGTTGATGACGAAATATCAGGCAAAATTAACCTTACCTGGCACCAGATATATAATACTGGGGTAACAAAGACAGGGAACCATATGGATGGGGTAAATGTAATTTCTCCAACGTGGTTTACACTTGTTGACAACACAGGGTTAACACCTTATTCATATGAATATGAATTTTACAGCGACCTTAACCTTTATATTGCAGACCTTGGCAACAAGGAATACATAAAGGATTGCAAAGAGGAAGGTTATAAGGTATGGGCGATGTTTAACACAGAGGGCAGCCCCGCTAAGGCAAGCAAGTTTTTAAACAGCGCACCTGCAAGAGCAGCCTGTGTTAAAATGATGAAAGAGTTTATTTTGAAATATGACCTTGACGGCATAAATCTGGACTTTGAAAATATGTATCAGTCCGACCGTGACCTATATACAAAATTTGTGAAGGAAATGGCGGATATGTGCCACAGCGTAGGAGCAATATTAAGCGTTGACGTTACAAAGTACGAGCCTACAAGCTCTACATACTCTATGTGCTACGACCGTACAGCTATTGCCAAGTATGCGGATTATGTAGCATTAATGGCTTATGACCAGAATGGAACCTGGAGCAAAGAGGCAGGTTCTGTGGCGGACCTCGAATGGACAGAAAAAGCAGTTATAAAAACACTTGAGGAAGTTCCTAATGAAAAATTGCTTTTAGGCATACCTTTTTATGCAAGAATATGGGAAACTGTTAACGGCAAGGTTGTAAAGACCTCCGCCGTGGGTATGACTACTGTTGCAAATAAGATTGCGGAAAATAACGCTACTGTTTATTATGATGAAAAAACGGGGCAAAATTATGCAGAATGGACCTCGGGCAACAGCGTTTTCAAGGTATGGATAGAGGATAAGACATCAATCAAGGCAAGACTTGATTTAGTTGAGCAATATGACCTTGCGGGAGTTGCCTCCTGGAGTAAAACCTTTGAAACTCCGGATATATGGGAATTTATTGAGGAGAATTTGAGATGAACGAAAAGTTAAAGGAAATACTTTTGGGTATCACATACGGCATTGTAACAATGCTGTTTATAATCGGACTTTTGCCATGGTCTTTGGTTTCCAGTATTTTAGGATGTGTTATTGCGGTGCTTGCAATATGGCGTATAAGAAAAAGAATGAACGCAGAAGAAAGTGTTAAGCATTTTACAATAAGCTATATGGTAGTGGTTATAGTAATTATGTTGCTTATTAATTCACTATCAACCGGAGCATAAGCAACATAATAAATCCCGGTATGCCCAATATACCTATAGTAAAAGCTGTAAGGGCATTTACACCTATGAAAAACCCGAATAGTTGGGATATGAAGTTAAATGCTACTATACATATTCCCCCTAATGCGGAATTGACAATTAATCTGAACAATGCTCTTATGGGCTTTGAAAAAACAACTATTAGTATACAGCCTAAAATAATACCTATAATATAAATGAATAATGTACTATTCATAAAAACACCTCCGTATATACCTAAGATATGCGGAGGTTGTACTATTTATGCCTGGTGTTTTCCCCGACCGAAAAAGCCACGTTTTTTCTTTACGGGACGTGAAAGATACCTGTTGCTTTGGTTAACATACTGGTATATTATGTGATTTGCCTCATCCAGTACATTATAGTCTTCAATAGCCTTAATTTTGTCTTTTAAAATAAAGATTGCCTGTTGGATATTACTGCTCTTTATATTATCTATTATGATGACTCTCTTGCTGTTGTCAAACATATAGTCCCTCCTCGTTTTTAGTTATTTTAAGTACAACTACGGTCATATCGTCCTCTTGGTTTTTACGCCGTTCTGCTTCGTCGGTTAATAATTTTGCAATTATTTTGGGATTTTCTTCGTGCATATTTAAAATGTATTCTTCAAACCAATTGTCCGTTGCATTATGAATGCCGTCGCTTATAAGGATAATTATGTCACCGTTTTTTGCCTGATATTCAATATTTTCTGCTATTGTGTTGTTAATTATTCCTATTGGTAGCGTGTCTGAGGAAATTTTTTTAACGCAGTTATCAGTTTTTATGAATGTTGTGTTTGCTCCTGCTTTTATTAATTCAATATTTGCAGTAAACATATCTATTACTACGGCATCCAGTGTGGCAAAGGTTTCGGGATTTTTTAACATTAATGCGGAATTTATCATTTCAACAGAAATTTTTTTGTCAAAACCGGCGTTTAAAAACTGTTGCATAAGTTCTATTGCAGTAATGGATTGTTCTGCAGCTTTTTTACCGCACCCCATACCATCGCTTAATATTACGGCGTATTTCCCGTTGGAAATTTTTCCGTGAACTACATTGTCTCCACATTTTTCTTCCCCTTTTTTTGGTATACTTATGTAACTGCATTCTACTGCAAATCTTTCGGATTCTCTTAACTTTATGGAGAACTTGTTTTTGTTACAAATATAATTTTCCACTCTCATATTTTTGTTCAGTGTTTCCGATGTTATTACTTCGATTTTTTTACACATTTCTGTAAAATCGTCTCTTTTATTTCTTACAACTAACGTTACGGATGCTGCATCTATGTGATCCTTTACTACTGTTATGTCACTGCATTTTATATCTGCCTGTTCCATGTTGTGCATTATACGGCTTTCTTCAAGCTTGTCAAAGGTTATGTCTTTATCAAGATTTTCTGAAAATTCATTCATTATTCCCGACATCCCCTTTAACTGTACAGACAGCATTTTCTGGCTTTGTTCAACACGTTCCTGCCATTGACTATTTACTTTATGCTTAAAATATATTCTGTTCATCTCACTTGCAAAACTGTCATATTTTATGCATTTTTGCTTGAATTCCATTGGAATATTTTCATTACTTAAATGACCATTTTCGTTCAGTATAAAGACAGTTTTGTTGAGTATATCTCTTGTGTCAAAAGACTCTTTGTCCCAGCATATAAATTTAAGTCCGCAGGATTTACAAACCTTGCCCGCGGCAATATCATAAATTGTGCTTAAATCATTTATGTTTTCGGGTATATTACCTAAAATTCTTTGTGAAAGCTCCGCAAGAGATTCAAAAGATTTGGAGGTAACTTTTATTTTGGAGTTTACCATATCCAGGTATTTTTTGAACTCCGTGTTTCGGGTTAAGCTTGCAGAAAAGCAGGCCTTTATCCTTAGGAGCATAGATTGGGGGACAAGGCAGAATAAACATATGGATATTAAGGTTTCAAACTCGGAAAATACGGAGTCCGACCATCCTCCAAAATATGCGGAGAGTAATCGAGTAGACATTATAAATGCAAGTATTATCCCCGGTCTCTTATATCGGTTGGCTATTCCAGTAACCAATCCGCAAAACCCGAATATTCCCGCATATTCGTTGTATTCAAATGAATATAATGAAAATAATATTCCGGCACCTATACCGCAAGTTGAAGAAAAAGCACATCCTCCTGCGTAAGCAATAATCATTATAAGTGTTCCGCATATAGCTTTGCCAATGGCTATATTACCTATATTAATTCCGCAAAATCCACTTATTGAAACTACTGTCAGAGCACATATTCCTGCTATGTCATGAGATTTTATTTCCTCAAAAACATCCCCGTCACATATAATATGAGCTGATGATTTTAGTATATACGGAAAAATAAAGCAAATGGCACATTCAAATCCCAGCAGCATCATATTGCTAAAAGTATTGCCAAGCTGTGCATAATATATTATGCCTGAAATTGCAAGGGCGGAAACAGATGCAACTGAAACCAGATGTTTACTTGATTTGGTCCATATTGTGGACACGGATATGTATATTAGTCCGAACAAAACGTACGCCAACAGATACCTTAGCGCAGTATATGAATATTGTGTTGTCAGGGTACCTGTCAAGGCAGATAATACGGTAATAATTATTTTTGTAGTTGTCTTATTTTCTGAGCGCATATATGAGCACAAATATGAAATGGCAAATGGGGATATAGCTCCCATTATAAAAACTCTACCTGTCATAAATGATATAAGGTAATGTATTAAATATCTTTTATTAAACGCAAGTACTTTTTGAAATCTCTTTTTTGCAGTTGTAAATTCCATAAAATTTCTCCTTTGTGTAAAATCCATATGGTGCAAATTTAATTATACTATTCATAAGGAATAATAAATGTCGCAAAATGTAGCGTATTCATTAAAATTTTTTTGCAAAAAACCCCAAATTTATGCACTTGTTTTGGTTGACTTATTTTGTTGCAAATGTTATAATATACATTAATATATTGGGGAGTTATGTATGATTGGTAATATATTAAGTGTTTTTTCAACATTGTTAGTATTTTGTATCATACCAACGGTCTGGTTGGTGTACAAAAAGAAATTAGCTTTTTTAAACGGGGTGTTTTTAGGAACATTCCTGTTTTTGGTGTCTTTCGGTTGTTCTGTGTACGGCACGTATCTTATCTACGGATATAGCCCTATTGATTATATGGTAAACGGGTATTTTGATGAGGTTACCAAGGCATATAATTCAATATCTGGAATTACAGCGGATGAAATTCAAATACTTAATGTAATAATTGAAAAGCTAAGGGTTTATTATTTCACATTTATGCCCACTCTAGTTGTTACATTAGGGCTTGCAGGGTCATATGTAATATTTATGATTTTCAAGGGGGCATTTGCATTATTCCGCAAGGATGTATCCGTATTTAGTAAATTTTGTGATTTTAAAATGCCCAAATCAGCGGTATTTTTCGCAATTATCGCCTATGTGATTTCGCTTGCTTTAAGCGGGAAACAGACCGGTTATGCATTTTTGAATTTTTCATCAATAATATTTACTTTAACTACTGTGTGCGGGCTATCGGTTATAGACTACGGTGTCAGGAAAAAGATTAAATTTTCCGTACTAAGAGCGTTGATATATATTTTAATAATTAGTGTTTTGACGGTATTTATGGGGATGGGAACAAACCTGCTCACCTTTGTAGGAATGTTCGATGCTTTTTTCGATATCCGCAACGGCGGAGTAAAGTTCCATAAATCCTGATAAAGTGGCTCTTATGAAAGGAGCGTAATTTTATGAATGATAAACGTTTCGTATCTAAACTCTTAACAGAAACAAAAATATATTTTATGGCAATTCTTGTTGCTGCGATTATTTCTATAGTATATAAGAATTACGGATTTGCAACATTTCAGCTTGTTATTTTGGCAGGTATGTTTGCATATCATATGTATTACACTAAAAAGAAGACAAGCGAAATTACGGAATATGTTGAAAATCTGGCAATCCATACAGCTAATGCCGCAAAGGATTCTATGGTTAATATACCTGTTCCCCTTACAGTTTTGGACCTTACAGGGAATATTGTGTGGCATAATGAGGTCTTCGCTGAAATAGCGGGCGGGAATTATTTTGAAAATCATATTTCAACCGTTGTTCCTGATATTGAGATATTAAAAATACTTGAAAACAGACATAATATTAATCTTAATATCAAGTATAATGAAAAGGACTATCAAATAACCGGAAATGTTGTTGAGTTCAACAATGACGAAAACAAATTTTACTCACTTGTACTATATTGGATAGACCGTACCAGAGAAGTTGAATATGTAAAAAAGTATCACGACAGCAGAGTTTTAAACAGTATAGTGCTTATAGATAACTATGATGATATTACAAAGGGACTTACCCAACAAGCGGTGAGCAAGCTTTCTTCTTCAATAGATCAGCTTATCAACAATTGGGTAAGTGAAAACGAGGGTACTTACAGAAAACTGGAAAAAGACAGATACTATATATTGTTTGAAAACAGAAATATCTGTAAAATTATTGATAGAAAGTTTGCAATATTGAGTGAAATGAAGAAAATTGAGTCTGAAAACTCTATGCAGGCAACAATGAGTATTGGCATCGGTGACGCTGATACTGTACAAAAAAGTGAGGAATACGCAAAGATTGCCCTTGATATGGCATTGGGACGCGGTGGTGACCAGGCGGTTATAAAAAACGAGGAGGGCTTCAATTTCTTTGGAGGTAATTCTGAAAGCTCTGGACGTAATACAAAGGTTAAGTCCAGAGTTGTTGCTCACGCTTTGAGGGAATTAATAGAAACAGCTTCAACAGTGTTTATTACAGGACATAAAAATTGTGATGCCGATAGTCTTGGAGCATCTGTTGCAGTGTGTAAAATGGCATCCTTATTTGGGAAAAAGGCATACATTGTAGTTGGAGAACTTTCCAGCACAACAAAAAAACTGGTTGACGAGCTTAAGATAGAGGAAGCGTATAAAGATGTATTTATATCCGAGCAGGCTGCCTTACAAATGGAACTTGGCAACGCGCTTATGGTAGTAGTTGATACCCATAATCCGGCATATGTCGAGGCAGGGAAATTAATTAGCGAGATAGAAGATATAGTTCTCATTGACCACCACAGACGTGGACAGAACTATATTGAAAAACCGGTTTTGACATATCATGAGCCATATGCTTCATCGGCTTGTGAAATAGTTACCGAAATATTCCAGTATATTAAAGACGATGCAAAGCTTAGCCCGAAGGAAGCACAGGCTGTTTATGCAGGTATGGTGCTTGATACCAAAAACTTCAGCATGAAGACGGGGGTACGAACTTTTGAGGCGGCATCTTTCTTAAGACGTATGGGTGTGGATACAGTTAATGTGAAACGTATCTTCCAGAACGATATGTCTATGTATGTAAAACGTGCTAAGATTGTGTCAAATGCAGAAAATTATCTTGGCAAAATTGTTATTTCATATTGGGATGAGATTGAGGACGGTGCCAATATAATTGCCAGTCAGGCGGCGGATGAAATGCTTAATATTACGGATATAAAGGCTTCGTTTGTGTTATGCAGAGCCGAAGACAGCATAGTAATCAGCGGACGTTCCCTGGGTGAATATAATGTCCAGCTTGTTTTGGAAAAAATCGGTGGCGGCGGACATATGACTATAGCAGGGGCACAGCTTAAAGACAAGACAATGGTTGAAGCTCTTGATATTTTGAAACACGCAATTGATGAAATGGAAGAATAGGAGGAGTTATAGATGAAAGTTATTTTATTAAAGGACGTAAAAGGCTCCGGCAAAAAGGGACAGGTTATAAATGTTGCGGATGGTTTTGCAAGAAATGCACTACTTCCAAAGGGTCTTGCTTTGGAGGCTACTCCTGCAAATATGAATATACTTAAGGGAAAGGAAGAGTCAATAGCTCATAAAAAAGAGGTTGCTTACGATACAGCTGTTGATTTAGCAAAGCGTCTAGGTGACATCAGCGTTACTATCAAGACTAAAGCGGGCGCCAATGGCAAAATTTTCGGTTCTGTAACATCCAAGGATATTGCAGAAGAAATTGAAAAGAAATATAAAATCAAATTGGATAAAAGATGGATTGACCTTAAGGATGGTATTAAGGTTGTAGGTACACAGGATGTTAACATTTGGCTGCATTCTAAGGTTAATGCAAAGGTAAAAGTTGTAGTAGAGGCGGAGTAATCCGTTAAGTTTATTGAAGGGAAGTTGTGGTTATGGACGAAGTAACAAGCAGAATAACCCCATACAATGCTGCGGCAGAACAATCTGTCATAGGCTCCATATTTATGGACCGTGAATGTCTGGCCAATGTTATAGAATATGTCCGTGCTGATGATTTTTACGACCCCAGAAATAAGGAACTCTTTGAAGCAATAATGGACCTTTTCAATTATGACAAGCCCATTGATGTTATTACTGTTGCGGAACAGTTAAGACAAAGAGGCACTTTTGAAAAGGTTGGAGGGGAAATATATCTTGCAGATATTGCAAGTGCTGTTTCCACAAGCGCCAATGTAAAGTATTATGCAAAAATTGTTTCCGAATATGCTATCAGAAGACGGCTTATAAATGTGTCAAACGACATTTCCAGTCTTGCATATGAGGGCAATGAAGATATTCGAAAAATTCTTGATATATCGGAACAAAAGGTTTTTGACGTATCAGAAAATAAAAATATGACGGGATTTATAAGTATTCGCGATTTACTTTCCTCAAGCTTTGCCCATATTTCAGAGATTGCTTCAAATCCAAGCAATATAACGGGCATTCCTACGGGATTTACAAAGCTTGACGATATGATATCCGGACTTAATAAGGCAAATCTCGTACTTATAGCCGCAAGACCGGCTATGGGGAAAACATCCTTTGCTCTTAATATTGCTCATTATGCGGCAGTAAAAGCAGGGGCAAAGGTCGGTATATTCAGTCTGGAAATGAGTAATGAGGAGATAATAAACAGAATCTGGTTTTCAGAGGCTATGGTAGAATCTAGTAAAATCCGTAGTGGAAATATGAAACCCAATGATTGGGAAAGGCTTACTATGGCACTTTCCAAGCTGTCGGCAGCCAATATTTATGTTGACGATACTGCTGCGGTTTCTCCTATGGATATGAGAGCAAAGTGCAGAAGATTAATGGCGGAAAAAGGTCTTGATTTAATTATTGTGGACCATATTCAGCTGATGCAGTCCTCAAGGCGTACGGAAAACAGACAACAGGAAATCACAGAAATTTCCCGTTCGCTCAAGATGTTGGCAAAGGATCTTAATATACCTGTTGTTGCACTTTCACAGCTTAGCCGTGCGAGTGATTCACGTACGGACAAGCGACCTATGCTTTCCGACCTTCGTGAATCCGGCGCTATTGAGCAGGATGCAGATATTGTAATGATGCTTTATCGTGATGACTATTATAATAAGGATACAGAGCATCCGGGTGAGGCGGAGGTTATTGTTGCCAAAAACCGTAGCGGAAGTACAGGTACTGTACGTTTAAGCTGGCAGGGTGAATTTACAAAATTCAGCAATATTGATTATCAACACGAGGAATATTAACATGAATGCTTTTGAAAGGCATATATTGGAAACAGTTGACAAATATAATATGATTGGAAGGGGACAGACTGTTATAGCGGCAGTATCCGGTGGATATGATTCCCTTTGTATGCTAAGCGTATTGTGTAATCTTCGCAGATTAAGGGGATTTGATGTATGTGTGGCACATATAAACCATATGTTGCGCGATGAGGCTGACTCCGATGAAGATTATGTACGCAATGAAGCGGAAAAACTGGGACTTGATGTATATACGAAAAAAGTTAATGTAACAGAATATGCACGGATAAATAAGGTTTCATTTGAAACAGCAGGCAGAATTTTAAGATACGCTTTTTTCGAAGAAATTGCTAAAAAATATGACAGCTGCGTAATTGCAACTGCACATAATGCAAACGACAGTGCAGAAAGTATGCTTATGCACCTTATGAGGGGTAGCGGGCTTACTGGTCTTGTGGGTATCAGACCAAAGAAAAATAATCTTATAAGGCCTTTGATTGAAGCGGACCGTATTGATATAGAAAAGTACTGTGATGATATGGGTATTGTACCAAGGCACGACTTTACAAATGATAGCGATGATTACCACAGAAATGATATAAGACATAATATTCTTTCACCTATGCTCGAAAGATGTAGTTTGTCAAGTCTGTGCAGAACTATGGATGTTTTGACTGCGGAAGAAGATTTTCTGGAGCAATATACAAAAGAAATTCTTGATAAATATGTAAAAACCATTGACGGACATAAACACATTTCCGTTCGTGATTTTAATAAACTATCTTTAGGAATAAGAAGGCGTCTTTTAAGAATGGTAATTGATGACACACCAGAAAATCAGCTTTGTCTTGTGCATATAGATGATATCATAGGAATGGCGGATAAAAATTATGGCGGCAAGCAAATATGCCTGCCCGGAGGTATCGTTGTTAAAATGGAAAAAGGAGAAATTATAATATGAATACTAATGATTTGGAAAAGGTGCTCTTTACCGAGGAAGAAATACAAAAGAGAGTATCGGAGCTTGCGATGGAAATTGATAACACATATGACGGCTCACCTATATTTCTTGTGTGTATCCTGAAGGGGAGTACACCCTTTACGGTAGATTTGATGAAAAGATTAAAATCCGATGTGTATCTGGACTTCATGGCTGCTTCAAGCTATGGCTCGGGAACTACATCTATGGGGCAGCTTACTATGACAAAAGACCTTACTGTTGATATTACCGGAAAAGATGTTATTATCGTAGAAGATATTATTGATTCCGGATTTACCCTTTCTAAAATTAAGGAAATGTTGATGGGCAGAGGTGCAAAAAGTGTTCGCATTGCTACGCTTTTAAGCAAGCCTTCAAGACGAGTAGTTGAAGTTCCTGTAGATTTTCTTGGATTTGAAATTCCCGACGAATTTGTAGTAGGTTACGGGCTTGACTATGCTGAAAAATACAGAAATCTTCCTTTTGTAGGTGTGCTTGCAAGACATGTTTACGAAAAATAATTTTATCTTTTAAAATACATATTTTGTGTTAATAATATAATAGAGTCAGAGGTGATGGAATGAAAAAATATATGAAAAATTTTGGATTTTATATCCTTTTGTTTGCAATTATAATGGTAATTTTTACAATGTATACGTCTTTGCCTACTGAAGATGTTAAAACATATAATGATTTATATGCGGAAATTGTTGCAGGTAATGTAAAAAGTCTTACTATTGTAGAACAAAATGCAACAGCAATACTTCAGAACGAAACAAGTATGGAGGTAACAATACCGCCTGTTGACCAATTTTATTCCGATTTGGGGGATACGTTGCGTAAACAGATGGATGAAGGTAAATTGAAATTGGACTATCAGCCACCTGCTGAAACACCGTGGTGGTTAAGCATATTGCCTACACTTATTATGGTTGTGGTATTTGCATTCTTCTGGATGTTTTTCCTAAATCAGTCCGGTGGAGGCGGCAAGGCAATGTCCTTTGGTAAAACAAAGGCAAAACAGCTTAGCGACAGTGATAAAAAATACACTTTTGCCGATGTTGCCGGTGCGGAGGAAGAAAAGGCAGAGTTAGTGGAAATTGTAGAATTTTTGAAAGATCCTGCAAAATTCACACAGCTTGGAGCAAGAATTCCACGAGGAGTATTACTTGTGGGACCTCCGGGAACAGGTAAAACTCTTCTCGCAAAGGCGGTTGCAGGTGAAGCAGGGGTACCATTCTTCAGTATTTCCGGTTCTGACTTTGTAGAAATGTTTGTTGGTGTGGGTGCGTCCCGTGTAAGAGATTTGTTTGAACAGGCTAAAAAACATACGGCATCCATTGTATTTATAGACGAAATCGACGCAGTTGGCCGTCACAGAGGTGCAGGTCTTGGTGGCGGACATGATGAACGTGAACAGACACTTAATCAGTTGCTTGTGGAAATGGACGGCTTTGGTGATAATCAGGGTACAATCATTATTGCGGCAACTAACAGACCTGATATTTTAGACCCTGCGTTGTTAAGACCGGGACGTTTTGACAGACAGGTTGTAGTTGGCTCCCCCGATGTAAAGGGCAGAGAGGATATTTTAAAGGTTCATACACGCAAAAAACCAATTGACAGCGATGTTAAACTTGATGTTTTGGCAAAATCTACCGCCGGCTTCTCAGGTGCGGACCTTGAAAATCTTGCCAATGAAGCGGCGTTGCTTGCTGCAAAACGCAATAAAAAATCTATCGGTATGAATGAATTTGAAGAATCTATAATTAAGGTTGTTATGGGACCTGAAAAGAAAACCAGAGTTATTACAGAGCATGAACGTAAGCTTACTGCATATCATGAGGCAGGGCATGCTATTACCACAAGGCTTTTACCGTCACAGGACCGTGTTCATCAGGTTTCCATTATTCCTCGCGGAATGGCAGGCGGTTATACCTTGCACTTGCCTGAAAAGGATAAGTCTTATGCTTCTAAAAATGAAATGATTGATAAAATCGTAGTATTGCTTGGTGGCCGTGCTGCAGAAGCTCTTACAATGGATGATATTTCAACAGGGGCATCTAACGATATCGAGCGTGCAACAAGCATTGCAAAAAATATGGTTGTTAAATATGGTATGAGTGAAAAGCTTGGTCCTATGGCATTCGGTTCATCAAATTCCGAGGTGTTTATCGGTAGAGATTATGGCAGAACTCAGGATTACAGTGAAAATGTTGCTGCACAGATAGACGAAGAAATAAAGAAGATTATAGACAGTGCATACGAACGTTGCACACAGCTTTTGGAAGATAATATGGATAAGCTGAAAGCCGTTGCAGAAGACTTGCTTGAAAAAGAAACAATTGATGCACAAAGGTTTGAAGAGCTTTTTACAGGTAGTGTAAAAGAAAATGAGGTTGAAACCGAAACAGCAAATACAGAAGTTGTAGAGGAAGAAAAAACCAAAGAATAGTCATAATAAAATGTTGATATTGCGGTTAAAATAAAATCGCAATATCAAATATTTTGCAAAAAAGAGAAAAATTTTTAAAAAAGTGTTGACAAAAGCAAATTTTTATTATATAATAAATCTCGTCGCTGAATGCGACATGCATATGGCGGCATAGCTCAGCTGGCTAGAGCAAACGGTTCATACCCGTTAGGTCAGTGGTTCAAATCCACTTGCCGCTACCAGTTGCGGCCCGTTGGTCAAGCGGTTAAGACACCGCCCTTTCACGGCGGAAACACGAGTTCGATTCTCGTACGGGTCACCATTTTGGGAGCATAGCTCAGCTGGGAGAGCATCTGCCTTACAAGCAGAGGGTCATAGGTTCGATCCCTATTGTTCCCACCAAAAACCTCGTTCTTTGGAACGAGGTTTTTTCTTTTGCTTTTTATGTAAAATTTGTTTTTTTTATTGTTTATATTCTATTGCTTTTAAATTTTCATAGTGCTATAATGTAGTGAATAGACATACTAGGAGGTTTTATTATGCCAAGCAGACGGTATGAAATTGATATGAATAAAGGGTCAATTTTGAGAAACATTTTACTTTTTGCCCTACCGTTAATGTTGTCTAATATTCTACAGCTTTTATACAATGCGGCAGATACTGTTGTAGTTGGCAGATGGGCAGGTACTGAGGCCTTGTCTGCAGTAGGGGCAACCAGTACATTGTCCGGATTAATCACAAACGTGTTCATAGGCTTCTCTGTAGGTGCCAGTGTTGCGGTTTCCAAACGCTATGGTGCAGGTGATACTTATGGTTTAAGCAAGGTTGCACATACTACAATTGCTCTTAGTATTGTGGCGGGTATTGCGGCAATGTGTATAGGAATGTTTTTTTGCAGACCATTACTTATCCTTATGGAAACTCCGTCGGATATTATTGATCTTGCGGTATTGTATATGAGAATTATATTTATAGGTGTTCCTGCGTCTTTGGTATATAATTTTGGTGCAGCTATTTTAAGGGCAGTAGGTGATACCAGACGACCTCTTTACATATTGGCAGTAACAGGTATTGTGAATGTAGTTTTAAATCTTTTATTGGTAATAGGATTCCATATGAGCGTTGCGGGAGTTGCTATTGCTACTGTAGTGGCAAATTATTTATCCGCCGCTGCAATTATATATTCTCTTATGTATTCAGATGCACCTTATAAAACAGATTTGAAAAAGCTGAAAATCCGAAGGGAAGAGACCAAGGATATAATGTCAGTAGGTTTGCCGGCAGGATTGCAAAGCTCTGTATTTGGTTTGGGAAATACAGTTGTACAATCTGCAGTAAATTCATTTGGAACTGCTGCTATTGCAGGCAATACTGCATCAGGTAGTATTGAGGGGTTCGTATATGTTGCAATGAATGCATTTTATCAGGCGGCAATGACTTCAGTAGGACAAAACTACGGTGCAAAAAATGAAAGAAGAATATATCAATCAATAAAAACATCTATAATATGCACTAGTGTAGTGGGTATTCTGCTGGGATGGTTATCGGTATTTTTTGCTCCTCAACTTTTGAGCATATATATTATAGATTCTCCTGCTGCAATGGAGGTTGGAGTTATACGTACATCTATAGTAGGGTTAATGTATTTTATGTGCGGTATTATGGACGTTATGTCAGGTGCTCTACGAGGTCTTGGACATTCTAAGACACCGGCAATATGTTCATTGATTGGAGCTTGCGGATTTAGACTTTTATGGGTGTTTGTAGTACTTCCGTTTAATCATCAGCCCTGGTTCTTATATTTATGTTGGCCTATTTCGTGGGCTGTTGTAATTATAATGCACACTATTACGTTTTTCGCAGTAAGGAAGAAGTCTATGCAGAAGATGGTGGAGCAATAATATGAAAAAATATGTGATTTTAATTTTAGTTTTTTGCATTATTTTTACAGTAGCCTATGTAAGTGATTTACGTGATACATCAAAAACACAATTTGTACTTAACACAATTTCTTCCATTACCGTAAAGGGTAATAAAGACGAGGCGGTAAATAAAGCCTTTGACAGAGTACGTGAAATTGAGGAGCATATGTCGTCATACAGTAAAACTTCCGACCTTGCAACTGGTGTAATACACAAGGATACATTATTCGTAATAAAAAAAGGAATATATTACGGAGAAATTTCAAGGGGAGGCTTTGATATTACAATAAAACCGATATGCGCATTGTGGGACATCACCGGAAATAATCCAAGGGTTCCGGATGAAATGGAAATACAGGAAGTATTAAAGCTTGTGAACTATAAAAAAATTATAATTGACGGCGATAATCTTATGTTACCCAAGGGGATGGCAATAGAACTTGGGGGTATTGCAAAGGGGTATGCAGCAGATGAGGCTTGCCGTATATTGAGGGAAGCCGGTATTGGTGACGGATTTGTAGATTTGGGCGGTAATGTAGTTGCCATTGGAGAAAAGACTATAGGTATCCGTAATCCATTATCCCAAAATGATGGAGATTATTTTGGAACTATTACGGTAAGTGATTGTGCCGTAGCCACTTCCGGAGGATATGAGAGATATTTTGAACAGGATGGTATAAAATATCATCACATATTCGACCCATTTACCGGACATCCTTCAAAAACGGATATTTTAAGTGCAACGGTTATATGTGACGATGCTATTGATGCGGATTGTTGGTCAACCATACTGTTCTCTGCAGGACTGGATAGAGCAGAGGAATATATAGAGGAATATAATCTTAAAGCAATAATTGTGGACAGCAATAAAATTGTACATATATATGGGAATACGGATTTTACTATGAGGGATGACATTGACTTCACATTATTTGACAAAAAATAATTGATTTTATATAGATTTTATGTTATATTATTATATAGTAAGAGAGTGTGAGATATTACCCACATATTTTTTACAAAAGATAGTTAAAATTTCAATTATATAAAAGGGAGGACATTCAAATGTCAACATTGAAAGGTGCATGTATTATAGGTCAGTCAGGAGGACCCACATCGGTTATTAATGCAAGTGCTTACGGTGCTATTAAAGCGGCTTTGGACAGTGAAGAAATTACTGCAGTTTATGGTGCTTTAAACGGGATTAAAGGTGTGTTGGATGATAATTTGATTGATATGGGTAAGGAAGATCCTGAAGAATTGGCGTTGATGAAATATACACCATCTTCAGCGTTGGGCTCATGCCGCTATAAGCTCAAAGATGCTGATGTAGATGATACAGATTATAAGAGAATTCTTGAAATTTTCAAAAAATACAATGTTCGATACTTTTTTTACAACGGCGGTAATGATTCAATGGATACCTGTAACAAAATTTCTAAGTTTATGTTACAAAATGGCTATGAATGTCGTGTAATGGGTATTCCTAAAACAATTGATAATGACCTTGCAGGAACAGACCATTGCCCTGGTTTTGCATCAGCTGCTAAATATATTGCTACATCAGTAATGGAAATTTACCACGATGCAAGAGTTTATGACACGGGTATGATTACTATTATTGAGGCTATGGGCAGAAACGCAGGATGGTTAACAGCTTCTGCTGCTTTGGCAGGGGCAAAGGGGAATGGCCCGGACCTGATATATCTTCCTGAGGTTGATTTTGATATAGATTCTTTTGTTGCTAAGGTTAAAAAGATTTATGATGAAAAGAAGAAATGTATCGTAGTTGTTTCTGAAGGCATAAAGGATAAGAATGGTAAGTATATTTCAGAATACGGCTCATCCCTTGCTAAAGATGGTTTTGGACACGCCCAGTTGGGAGGGTTGGCTTCATATCTTGCAAATACTTTAAAGGGTGTTACAGACGCTAAGGTACGCGGTATTGAGCTTTCACTTCTTCAAAGATGTGCTGCACACTGTGCTTCACAGACAGATATTGATGAATCTTTCGCTTCAGGTCAGGCTGCTGTAACTAATGCTATTGCAGGTATTACAGATAAAATGGTTGGCTTTGAAAGAGAAATGGTTGACGGTAAGTATAAATGTAACATCAAATTGTTTGACCTTAACATTGTTGCAAATACAGAAAAGAAAGTTCCTCTTGAATGGCTAAATGAAACAAAAGACGGCCTTACACAGGAGTTTATCGATTATGCTTTGCCACTAATTCAAGGTGAAACACAGATGGTTAAGGAAGACGGTTTGCCACGTTTTGTAAATCTTAAAAAAGTTAAGGCAAACTAATATAAAAAAATGATGCAACGGAAGTTGCATCATTTTTTTATGTGGATTATTTTGATTCAAATAAAATAGAATAACAGTAATATCACAAGGAATATTATGTTCCATAAAGTGAATTTGACAATGTATCTTCCCTTTGAATTCGGCATAGATTCAACAAAAAATTTATATGAAATTAGACTCGCCATAGAAGCAATCAGTGTACCTAACCCACCAATATTTACACCCACTATAAGGTTGTTGTAATCGGTTGTAAATCCCGAAAGCAGTACTGCTGCCGGAACATTACTGATAACCTGGCTTGCCACTACAGATACAATCATTTCTTTTCCTTTTAAAAGGGCAAGTATGAGATTTTTAAATTCCTCAATATTACCCATATTTCCAACAAATATAAAAAAGAATACAAATGTCAGCAAAAGACTGTAATCAACACGTAGAAGCATTTTGCGATTAAATATAATTATTGCAACTGTTGTTATGATAAGGCACATTTTATAATCAATAATATTTATTACCGTCAGTATACAAACAAAAAACATTACTGTATAAAATATAGCTGCTTTAATTGGGAAATGCAATTTTTCCATTTTGTATTCAATATGTGAAGGGTTTACGGAAAAATTAAATATTATCAGCAAAACAAATGATATTACAGTATACGGCAAAACCACAATAATAAAATCAGTCAAAGACATTCCTGAAAGGGAATAAAGATATAAATTTTGTGGATTACCCATAGGGGTGAGCATACTTCCTAAATTTGCCGCAATAGTTTGCAATATAACTATGGGTACCATAAATTCATTTTTGCCTGATTTTTTTACCACTTCAATAGCAAACGGAACAAATGTTATCAGTGCCACATCATTTGTTATAAGCATAGATGTAAAAAAGCAAAGCATTATCAGTATAAGTGATATAATTCTGAAGTTTTTTGATTTTTCAAGCAGAGAATTTGCCAATGCAGAAAATACTCCTATTTCCCTGAACCCTGCCATAACTGCCATAAGGCAGAATAATAATGCTAAAGTGCGAAAGTCTATGTATGACAAATAATCTGCTGACGGCATCACAAAAAACATTGATATCACCGCAAGTATTGCAGATATGCAAAGCACAGTATCTCTTTTTATAAAGTTTATAATTTTCTTCATTCATTTATCCTCTTTTTTAGTCATATCAGCTTTTTTAAGGAAGTTCTTTCTAAAGCATAAAATACAAACCGCAGTCAAAGTGATTAAAACACATATTATTAAACTTGTTTTTAACACCGATAATTCACTATGAATACCAACAGTATTTGAATTATCAGTAAAATCAATAGATGCAATCTGTTCTTTGTGATTCTGGCGTTCCTTTTCTGCAAGTTCAAAAGCGCCTTCGTTAAGTAGTTTTTGCATACCGCCTGAAATGGTATCATTATGTCTTTCCTTTAAAATTATGCTGTCCTTGGTGTAGTCATCAAGTTCCCAATCAAATAACCCTTCGTAATATTCAAGTTCCCATATATATAATTCATCTGACATATATCCAAAAAGATAGTTTGTATTCTTTTGGAGTTTTAACTTTCCTGTCCGGACCTTATCAAAGTTCATAGCTTTATCAGTTACTACATTTCCTTTGATTTTTTTACACGGGGTTATTTTTACCGAATATTCCGTGTTTGGGTAATCTTCTTCCTCATCTGTAATTGTATAATCATCAACTGACCCAATAAATACCAAGGCATCATCATTGTTGATTAAATCTATGTCTATTGAGCCTGCAAATGCTGTCAATGAAATAATATGTATAATAAGTAATGAAAAAATTATATATATTATTTTTTTCATTATGTATCACTCCTCTTAATGTTCTACCAAAACATTACACAAATTTGATTCAACCTTAGTTCCGTCTTTGTATTCATACACAAACTGCAAATGACCTCTAGTATCCTTTTTTTCAAAAGTAAGTGCTATGGAGATAGGTATTTGCGGAAACGGAGGTTTGGCAAAACCAACCTGTTTTTTATATTGTTCCATATTGGTTCCTGTGGGAGTAAAATATGCGGTTACAGAATCAGGGACTGAACCGTCAAAGTTTATAAATGAGCCTACAACTGAAGGCAATTTATACCATCCGTCATCCTGCTTTTTTATTTCGCTATTTAAAGTATTGTCTTTTGGGTTTATATTGTAAAATGTAATTTCATTTATTTCTGCAGGAATTATCATTTTGTAGCTCCGCACTATCCAAATACCTTTTTCACTTTTATCTATTGGCTTATATAATTCTATTTCCATATTACCATCCGTATATGTTAATGTGGTAGCTGTAGTTTTGGGCATTCTTATATTACTAACTTCTTTTCCCTGGGTTGTCAAAAATGTCATTATAACCTGTTTGGGGTCTAATCTCCAGGGGAAATGCCCTTGGTTTACCTGATACTGCAATGCTTTAACTTGAGTATATGTCATATTTTCAGCATTTGGAATAACCATACCATCAGTCTTTTCCATTAATTTTTGAATTAGTATTTTAATCTCCTCAGCCTTTTTATCTTCATCAATAATCTTTTGGCTTATTATTATAGTTTTGTCCCCCTCAAGATAATATAGGGATATGAGCTTTTTATACTCGTTGGTTTTAAAGTTCCTGATAGTTGTTTTGTTCAGATTAACTGCAAAGCCTATATGGTTTTTAATATCAACATCAAACAGATTGTTTATCTCTTTGCATTCGGGTGAATTCAAAAAATCTTCATCAACCAAAAATTCTGCTCCAATTCCGCTATTTGCTACAAATTCATAATCTTTCCCTATAAAATCATACTGTTGCTTTAAATAATCACTCATATCATAGGAAGAAGCTATTGAAGAAATATTTGAATAATATTCTTTAAAGTTTTCTAATGATAAAGTTGAATTATTTATATATTCTTCGTTAAATTTTTCAAAACCATCTCTTGTGTAAAAATCTTTTCTCGAAGCATAGGTACCGTAAAAGCTTGTGTCCCAATTATTTATATCCTCGGAATATTTATCAAATATTAAACAACTCACTGCTTCAGCTTCAGGCACAAGGGATAAAATTACTGCAGATTGTTTTCTTAAAGAAATGTCATCAGCTATTCTATGCATCGCTCTGTCTTCAATCGTAAATTTGATTGCTATCCTCTTTTCATATTCGTTAGTGCGAATTTCCACTGAATGAAAATCATAAGGAGTAAAATTTGCTGTATGTACTATTTTCCCAATACTGTCTGTATCTTGTAATTCTGTGTTTTTTAGTGCGTACAAAGTTTCAATTTTATTAATATTCTCTGCATTGTTTACTGCAATATAAACGGAAATGCAGATTATCCCTAAAAGAATAATAGCGAATAAAGATATTGCTATAATTTTTGATGCTTTACTATTATTGGAACGGATTTTTGAAAATCTGGTTTGTAATTTCTTTTTATTTGCACTCATTTTGGTTGTAAACATTTTTTCTAACATATAACACCTCCGCAATTTTTTGTATGGAGTTTTATTTTTATAGTGAATTCAATGTTTCTGATAAAGCAAGGTATACTTTAACCAAATCATTTACATCTAAATTGTCTAATGTATCCTCAGTAGTATGCAAATTTTCACCCTCCTGCCCAATAGATAAAGAGGGTATTCCGACCCTGTTAAACGGAATTTCATCACCACTTGAATAAGGAGGATTTAGATTCACCGAAAAATATTTTTCAAAGGTTTTTTCAAACAAAAAATATGCCGGTGTATAATCTTGCTCTGCAAAAGATATTTCAGGGGTGGAATTTCCACTCAAGGTATCCAGGTTTATAACAGCTGCAATATTGTTTTTTTCTGTTTCGGATAATTTATTTACAAAATGTTCTGATCCTAACAAAAAGTTTTCTTCCCCCGAAAACAGAACATATATTAAATTAAATTTATCTGTTTTTTCAAAGTTTTTTGCTAATTCAATCAAAACTGCAACACCGGAAGCATTATCATTTACACCGGGAAATGAAGTTGTATCATAATGAGCCACTATTAGAATATCTTTTTTTGAAGAGTCATTTTTTTGTCTGGCAATTATATTGTGTGTCTCTCCATCTTTAATTTTTTTCAAATTTATTGGAAACGGCTTGCCTGACTCTACAGCAATGCCATTTTCAGAAAGAGAGTATTTTATTTTTTGTAGTTTAACATTATAACCAAATTTCTCCAATTCATTTCGTAAAAATAAAGCTGTTTCCTTTTCTTCTTCAGTCCCCAAGTTTCTTGTTTCAGGCAATAATTTTATGGTTGATAATAAAGTTTCTGAAACAGATACATCTTCAGAATTATTGCTACATCCTGCTACAAGTAATATTAAGGCAAATATCACAAATATATATTTAATTCTATACATAGCAATTCTCCCATACATATCCGATAATCATAATATCATTTAAGTTTAAATTGAATGTTTCTTAACTCAACCCACTTAGATTCCTTGCCTGCAGGAAATCCACATAGTGCAAATCCGTATTTCCTCTCAAGAATTTCAACAACTTCGCTAAATTCCTGAACAGAATGCTTGCTATTTGACGATGCTGAGTTGTACAGATAAGAACCACTTGCTACTTTCCCGTAATTAGCAGCTGAAAAAAGTTTTTCATCAAACGACACACTGTCTAATTTTATATATCCCTCTGTGGGCGGAATACTCATAACCGGCAACTGAACATAATAACTACCTTTCGATTCATAGAAAATATAAACCAAATCATTTCTTTTAACATTGATAATTTTTTCTTTATAATCTGCATCACCGTAAAGCACCGCATCTTTGGTAAGAATTCCTGTTTGACCATTATATTATACTTGTTTATCCACAAGTATATTATAATACTCAGAAGTTTCACTTGTTCCGTCCTTATAGTTAAATATAAACTGCAAATGTCCCGTTGTTGCATCATCCGGAAATTGAATCCTCATTCCTAAAACCTGTGCCATAGTACGATATGAAAAAGGTGCTTTGATTTTTCCTATTTCTTTTTTGTGCTCATCCATTCCTGTGCCTGTAGGAGTAAAATATGCTGTCACAGCAGTTGGATAAGGCTCTTTACCAGCCTCAAACCATGAAAAACTTGCGGTTATTACTTGTGGAACCCTATACCAGTTACCTAATCTTTCAATTATCTTCTCATAAGGTGTACAGTCATAAAAGAATATTTCCTTTAAAATGTCATTGCTAACTTCCTTAACGGAACGCACAATCCAAATCCCATGCTCACTTTTATCTACAGGTTTAAAAAGTTCTAAAGTATATCGCTTATCGCCTATCGTGTATGTTCCTGTACATTTTTCCCCATCACCCGCAAAATAAGTCAATTTTCCGTTCTCAACAGATTCTCCCAAACCGGAAAGGTACATCTGTATAACTTGCTCATAATCTATTCTCCATGGAAAATGTCCATTATCTGCCTGTCTTTGCAAGTCTCTCATTTGAACATAGGATAAATTTTCAGCATTGGTTATAACAGGAATATCAACATCATTTATCAGCGAAAATGTAGTTTCAATATGAGTTATACCTTTTGCCATTCTTTCATATTCTGCAGCAAGGTCAATATCTTCTTTATCTCTATCAGCCCAAATTGGATACTGAACATCTGTCGGTCTGCCTACAATATAAGCATAATCATGATTTTGCCATACAATCGTCTGATTTTCTACTGTATTTATAAAAGAATTAATTTCTTTGTCCGCTTTTTTTCTAAGCGAAAACAGCATACCTTCGCCATCGTATTTATCAGCAATTGCCTTATGCTTGAATATAATATAACCTTTATCAACCTCTGTCTCGTCAGCAATGTATTTTCCAAGCCAATACATAGGTAGTTCAAACTGTACATTCATCTTTTTATTTTTATATAATGTACTTCCGAAAATATCATAATTATTTGCATCTATGAAAATGTATTCTATAAACTCATATGGAATATAGAGTGTGCTGTTTTTAGCTTCAGGTGCAAACTTTGTTTTTCTTGATGCACTTGCACCAATCAACGATTCATAATAAACTTCATTTTTTCCAAGAGTAATTCTATAGTTATCACCAGCACCAGGAATTTTAATAATTGCTTCATTTAAGTTTATTTCACATTCTGCCCCAAGTTTCTTGCATAGTTCGTCTAACGGGAAGAATGCCATTTCATAACTTGTATATCCCGTTGATCTTGATTCAGATAAAACATAAGGGTCATTGTTGAATTCGAGATATTCTCCATTTAACGTAAGCTTTATGTCACTATTAACTGATGTGTCATCTCCTCTGTTAACTGCAACCCAAATAGATACGCAGATTATCGACACTATTATAACAGCAAAAACAGCCATTGAGATAAAACTTGAGGTTTTGCCGGTTTCAGAGCGAATCTTTGAAAATCTGGTTTGCAATTTCTTTTTATCTGCACTCATTTTGGTTGTATACATCTTTCCCAACATATAAATTCGCCTCCTTACTTTTCTACTAATTCAAGAATGGTTTTCATATATATTTTTTGTTCTCCATCATTCATATTCTTTGTAACTTCCATATCGCATGAAACTTCACATGCCTCACTTAGGTTTGAACTGATTATATACGAAAGAGGATTAAACCAGTGTACGGCGTTAACAAATAATGCAAACCACTTTATAATTAAATCTTTTCTTTTATAGTGGGTCAGTTCATGAAGAAAAACTAATCTCATCATATCCTGTGATAATTCTTTACAAGGTAAATATACTACGGGAAAAAACACTCCAACAAGCATAGGCGAGCCAAAATTTGGAGACATTCTTATTCTTATGTTTCTTCGTATTCCCAATTCTTTTTTCGTCTCAAGCAACACAGAATTATCTTCTATTAAAATTGAGTTTTTTCTTTTCCTCAGTATATAAATCACATAACTCGCTATAACTGTTAGAAGAAAAATTTCGGCCCCGCATATCCAGATAATTGAAATCAATTCAAACACATTTATCTTGATACTTGGTGTAACGCTAATTTCTCTTTCGGTAATTGGTGGATTTTGTGAAATATCGGTAACTGTTTCTGTATATTCAACAACTTCTGTTTCTGCTTTTTGAGTTTCTGTATATGTTATATATTGAATTTTTTGAACTTCGCGTTCGGGAATAAATTTATATGTAGGAACAATCATTGTTAAAAGTACCGCTATCCATACATAATACTGCCATTTGGCAGGAAATTTTTTTGTGGTAATGGGTTTTAAACATAACAACACAGCGGTTATACAAAATCCTAACAAACTGAGAATCAGCACAGTTTCAAATAATTCGCTCATATTCTCACTCCAATTCAAACATTTTTTTCAGGTCGGATACTTCCTCGTTTGAAAGTTTTTTGTTTTCATAGAGTGTAGCAACAAGATTTTTTACAGAGCCTTTATAAATTTTTGATAAAAGATTTTCTGTTTCATCAATGGCATATTCACTTTCTTTTAAAACAGGAAAATAATAATTTATTTTTCCTTTTTTATCACAAGATATAACTCCCTTTTTAAGAAGACGTGCCATAAATGTTGCAACGGTTGACGCAGACCAGTCGCTATTATTAAGTTCTTTTATTATGTCTGAAACCGTCAGTTTATCTTTACTTTTCCATAAAATGCACATAATTTCATATTCTGCATCTGTTATTGTTTGCTTTATAACTGCCATAATATCCCTCCAACAATTACATCTACACTTGTAGCTATATTTAGTATATCAAGTATATCTACATTTGTCAATATAAATTTTGGGTTGTTAAATATAATTTAATTATGCAATAAAAAAACTCCCTGAGGGAGCATTTTTATTGGTGCGCTTGACAGGAGAGCATATTGCAAGCAATCTGCCTTGCTTGCCGACCCAAGCCTGTGGCTTCGGTACCCGTCTGCGCAACACTCGGCTACGAAACAATTCACAGAATTGTTTTGTTAAACGCCTCGTGCCTTCTCAAGGTTCGACTCCTTTTTAATAATGCAATAAAAAAACTCCCTGAGGGAGCATTTTTATTGGTGCGCTTGACAGGAGTCGAACCTGCGACAACCCGGCGTCGGAGGCCGGTGCTCTATCCACTGAGCTACAAACGCTTATAATAATAAGGCGGGTTAAACCGCCTTACTAGTTTATTTTATTGTAATCTTATGATATGTCTTTTTACCCTTTTTAATGATTATTTCATCATTTTCAAACATATCCAAAGTGATATTTGCAAATGGGTCAGTAATCTTTTCATTATTTACTGACACACCGCCTTGTTGTACAAGACGTCTGCCCTCGCCCTTTGATGGGATAAGGCCCGCTGCAAGCATAACGTCAAGTATAGACATACCTGATTCAAAGTCTGTCTTTGCCATTTCTGTTGCAGGCATATCAGCAGTGTTTCCGCCGTTGGCAAAAAGTGCTTGTGCAGCCTCTTTTGCTTTGTTTGCCTCATCTTCACCATGCACCATTTTTGTGAGTTCGTAAGCCAAAGTAGTCTTTGCATTGTTGACATCTGCTGCATTACCGCTTGTTTTGAAGGTTTCCTCCATAGCCTCGATATCCTCAACAGGAATGAATGTAAGCATTTTAAGGCATCTGTACACGTCAGCATCATCAACGTTTCTCCAATACTGGTAGAAGTCGAAAGGTGAAGTCTTGTCGGGGTCAAGCCATACTGCACCGCCCTGAGTTTTACCCATTTTAACACCTGCACTTGTAGTAAGCAATGCAAACGTCATACCGTAAACTTCTTCAGCGTCCTTTCTGCGGACAAGTTCCATACCTGCAAGGATGTTTGACCACTGGTCATCACCGCCAAGCTCTATTTTGCATCCGTAATCCTTGTGCAATTTATAGAAGTCATAACCCTGCATAAGCATATAGTTAAATTCAAGGAATGAAAGACCTTTTTCAAGTCTTTTCTTAAAACATTCTGCACGAAGCATGTTGTTTACTGAAAAATGTACGCCTATGTCACGCAAAAACTCTACGTAGTTAAGGTCTAAAAGCCAATCGCCGTTGTTAACCATTAATGCTTTGCCTTCGGAAAAATCAATCATACCCTGAAACTGCTTTTTGAAACAGCTTACATTGTGGTCAATATCTTCCTTTGTAAGCATTTTACGCATATCAGTTCTGCCCGATGGGTCACCAATCATAGCAGTACCGCCACCCATAAGGGCAATAGGTCTGTGACCTGCCTTCTGCATATGTGCCATAATAACCATCTGCAAAAAGTGTCCAACGTGCAAACTGTCTGCTGTAGGGTCGAATCCTATATATAAAGATATTTTGTCATTTTCAAGTAAATCCTTAACCTTTTCAGGATGTGTAACCTGAGCGATAAGACCGCGTCTTTCAAGTTCTGTATATACTCCCATTTTTAAAACCTCTGTTTCTTTAAATAATCTACATATAAATATACTATTTTTCCCTTAATTTGTCAAGAAAATCAACGTTTTTTTAGTTCTACTATTGTTACACCTGTTTCACCTTCGCCATATATACCCAGGCGATAGCTTTTAACACAGGGATTAACCTTCAACATATCGTGTATGCCTTTGCGCAGTACGCCCGTACCCTTACCGTGGATTATTGTAACGGTTACAAGTCCGCCCAAAAATGCCTCGTCAATGTATTTTTCTGCAGCAAATACTGCGTCTTCAAGCATCTGTCCACGTAAATCAATTTCCGTTTTGATATTTGCCATTCTGAGTCCGCCGGATTTTTGTTTTGAAATATGCTTGTCTGCTGAAGAATCTTTGATAAGTCGGAGATTGGCAATATGGGAAGTTATTTTCATTATACCTACCTGCAAATTAACCATACCATCAGCATTGGGAGGTGCAATAACAATACCCTTTTGTCCAATGTCCAGAATTTCCACAGTGTTGCCTGGAATAAGTTTTTTGGGAATGTTGTTGTTTATAACAGGTTTTACAAGTTGTGCTTTGTCACGATTTTTAATATTTTTATTAATGTTGGTTTTTGCCTCGTTAAGTGCCCTGTTCATTTCTTGCTCGGACTTTAATTTACGAGCCTTTTTGATTTCCTCAATAACTGCGTCAGCTTCTTTTTTTGCTTGTTCAAGTATTTTTTTAGCCTCTTTGTTGGCGTTTTCTGTAAGTTTTTGTCTTGTGCGTTGAATTTTTTCTTTTTCAGCCTCAAGCTCAGCCTTTAAGTTTTCGGCATCACGTTTGTATTTTTCTACAAGTTGTTTTTCTTTTTCAGCTTCCTGACGGCTTTTTTCAAGGTTGGATATTACATCCTCGAACTTAATATTTTCCTCACTTAAACGCTCTGCCGCTTTTTCTATAATGTATTCCGGTAAACCAAGTCGTCTTGAAATTGCAAAGGCATTACTTTTTCCTGGTACTCCTATAAGTAATCTATAGGTGGGTCGGAGGGAATTAACATCAAATTCACACGAGGCATTTTCCACACCCTCTGTTGTAAGTGCATAAAACTTAATTTCGCTGTAATGTGTTGTTGCTACGGTAAGTGCACCAAAGTCCTTTACATATTGTAACACGGACGTAGCAAGTGCAGCGCCCTCTGTTGGGTCAGTGCCTGCACCTAATTCATCAAACAGTACCAAAGAATTAGGTGTTATGTTGTTTAAAATATTAACAATATTTGTCATATGGGAGGAAAATGTACTCAAGCTTTGTTCGATACTTTGTTCATCACCGATATCTGCAAATATATTATCGAATACACAAATGTCTGTTCCGTCTGCTGCAGGCACTGCAAGTCCGCAGGCGGCCATAAGGCAAAACAATCCCACAGTCTTAAGTGTTACGGTTTTACCGCCTGTATTGGGGCCTGTTACCACCAATGTTTTAAAGCCCTTTCCTAGCTGTAGCGATATTGGGACAACGGTTTTTGCATCAAGCAGAGGATGACGTCCCTTTTCTATAACAACGTAATTTTTATCATTTATCTTTGGAGTTATTGCATTTTGCTTAAGTGCAAGCTTAGCTTTGGCAATAATAAAGTCTATTTGACAAATTGTGCGTTGGTTAACAAACAGCTCGTGAGATTTTTCCACAGCCATGGCAGTAAGGTTATAAAGTATACGTTCTATTTCAGCCTTTTCCTTTGCCATAAGCTCACGAATGTTGTTGTTTTCATTAACAACAGCGTTGGGCTCTACAAATATTGTGGAACCTGTTGCGGACATATCGTGTACTATACCTCCGATGTCGGACCTGTGCTCCGCCTTGACAGGGACAACATATCTTCCGTCTCGGATGGTAATGATAGATTCCTGAAGATATTTCTGGTATTTTGTACTGTGTATTAGATTATTTAAATGTTCACGTATTTTAGAGTGTGTATTTACTATTTTCCGTCTTATGTCATAAAGTTCCGGACTTGCATTGTCAGAAATTTCGTCTTCTGAAATAATGGCGGAATATATTTCATTTTCCAATTTTCTGTCTGCTGTAAGGCAATCAAAAAGGTATGAAATAACGGAAGGTTCATCGTGGTATGCAATAAGACTTCGTGCAATTTTTAAAACCCTTGCAATCTGCAAAAGCTCCTTTGCACTCATCATACCGCCTTTTTCCCCGCGTTTTATGGATGCGGTAATATCAGAAAGACCTGATATATCCGGATTACCTTTTTTAAGTAAGAGCTGAATGGCATATGCAAGCTCGTCCTGTAACCTTGTAACCTCATCAATATCTGCAGATGGTTCCAGTTTGAATACCATTTCCCGACTTATGTCATTGGTGGCACAGTCAGCCAGCATTTTTTGTATTTTATTAAATTCAAGTATATTTTTGTATTTTTGTTCCAAGTTTTCTTCCCTCATTTCGAACTTATAACTATATAATACATATTATTTGCGGAAAATTCAAGCAAAATAATGAAAATGTCTTTTAAGTTTACATAATATCAAAAAAATGGATGTTTTCATGCAAAATTGTGGATAAACAATTCAATAATAGTAGGTTATCCCAAGATTTATCCAAGTTATCCACAGGAGAATTATGTATACCTAAATTGAAATTTAAAAAAATAACGGCAAATATTTATTGAAATAATTACCGTTATTTATTAAATTATTCGTTATTTTCTACGGCTTCATTTTCTGCAAGAACCTCTGCAGGAATATAAAGATGTTTATCGATTATAGGATCCACCATAAAATTGACTATAAAGTTTATAAGGACAATTCCTATTGTGGCAGCTATCAAAAGACCTATTGTTATATTTAATACATAAAGTACAAATGATATGACAGATATGATAATTAGAATAAGTAAATTCCAAGGTAAATGAGCCAACGTAAGCAAAAGAGCATCTTTTAAAACATCTTTGAGTCCAAGTTCAAAGGTTATCATTATAGGATAAATGTAAAAATGCATCATAAAATAAATCAAAAGACCCGCTGTCAGTATAATCAACGGCACAAACATTATGTTATTCGTAAGGGCGAGCTCGCCGTAGAGTGCGTAGGCAACAATAGACAAATATAATATCAAACTGTCAGCAATAAATAACACAACGCTTTTTTTGAAATTTATAGAAATTTGTTCAAAAAAATCACTTAAAAGCCATACGTGTCTTTGACGGGCAAAATACCTTGTTAAAAAAGTAAGTCCCGGCATAATAAATCCTATACCGATAACTGACAAATATACAGTAGCTGCCGCAAGAAAGGCGGCACCCTTTAATGTGGCAAGTATACCATTTGTTACAGTAGCATAACCAAACCATATAAATATAAGGGCAATAATACTTGTTACAAGATAAAGGGCGTTGGATTTTACCATCATCCAGCCTTTACGCCAAAGTAAATCCCAAAAAAGTTCAAATCTTGGAACGTATTCCCTTTTTTCAACCCCCTTGCCGGGCTTTTGTATATTAAAAAAATCAAATGCCATTTTTTCCTCCTAAAAATCTATGCCGCATCTTGCGTCAATTCCTTTGTTATAAGGGTGTTTTATGCATTTTACTTCTGACACATAATCCGTATGTTCCAAAAGCTCCTCGGGCATATTCCTGCCGGTCATTATAAGTTCGGTCTCTGAAGGTTTGCTCTTTATAATATTGATGAGTGTTTCAGTATCAATTATGCCCAAATCAACCGCACAGATAATTTCGTCCATTATTATCAAGTCGTAGGAATTGGAAAACAATAAGTTTAAATTTTTCAAAATTTCCTCACGAGTAAGCTTCTTTTCATCCTCTGTCATATGAGGATAAAACTTTCGGGACGAATTTACACGTACAATATCAATGTTCAGTTGGTTAAGAGATGCAAGCTCACCTGTAGGCAATGCCTTTAAAAATTGATATATGCACACTTTGTTTCCGTGGCCTGCACAACGTACAGCCACACCAATAGCGGCAGTTGTTTTACCCTTACCGTCACCTGTGTATATGTGTACCAAACCCCTGCTCATACACCACACTCCTTAATAAGAACATTTTAGCATATTATTCGTAGTTAGTCAATCAAGGTGTATTTTTCGATACGTTTAAATAAAAATCCTGCAACAGCGGAATTTATACCGGCTTTTAAAATGTTGAAGGGGATTATTGCGGGGATAAGCATTTTTACAACAGTCATTACACCTGTTCCCATAAAAATACCTGTAAATACAAGGTTTACCGGTATCATAACCAATACCATAGCTATTGTGCCAAAAACAAGAGAAGGTATATGTTTAGATGTTCTTTTATGAACTTCTGAAACCGTAAGTACAAATACGCTTGTAGATATTATATGCATAACAATACCTATCCAGCCGCTTGCAGAACTTACTGTTATTCCCTGAATTACAGATACAATAATTGTTGCAAGTATTCCCCATCCCGTACCGTAGGAGAGTCCAATAAGTATAATGCTTATATCTGCAGGATCATATTCCAAAAACGGTGCGGAGGGAATAAGGGGAAAGTGTATAAAATACACCAATACCACAGATATTGCACATAATAACGATACTCTTACTAACTTTTTTGTGTTCATATTCGATTTCTCCTTTTTTCGGAGTAAAAAAATACCCCGATATTTTAAAATCGGGGTATATGTATACAAAAATAACATAAAATTGCAAAAAAGCAAATATGCAGTTATCTTCTCTCATCCAGACTGTACTGTCGGTTTTGGAATTTCACCAAATCAGCCGTTTTGTATAAAACGGGTCGCGGACTATACCGCCGGTAAGGAATTTCACCTTGCCCCGAAGATATTTATATTATACAATAACATAATATGTTTGTCAAATCTATAAATTGCCATTATTATATGAATTTTTTTGCAAATAATATATTTGTAAATATTATTTGTGTGAAAGGGTGATTTTATGTCTAAAGGCGGTTTTGTTGCAGGTATAGTTACAGGCATGGCAGTTGGCGTAGGAGCAAGCATGCTTGTTAACCCGATGGATGAAAAGGATAAAAAGAAAATAAAAAAAAACGCGTCGCAAATGTTCACCACAATAGGTGCAGTTGCAGACCACGTCATAGATATGTACAAATAAATTAACAGGGGAGCTGTGAGAAAAGTTAAATTTTCTTACAGCTTTTTTTAATAATGTTGCATATGATACCATTAATGTAATGAAATTAACAAAAAAATTTGCATAAGATTAAAAACTTGCTTGACAATATGGTCAAAAAATATTAAAATAATATGAGGTAGTTGTATTATGTACAGCTTATAAAATTTTTTAACCAAATATGATTCATAAGAGTTTTAAAAAATTACAATTTAACAGAGGAGGTGTTTGAGATAGAACTCTATATTACTATTGCAGTTGCATTTTTATTAATTGTTATTGTGGGTGTTATTGCGTTCCGTATGGGGATTTCTTATAGAAAGAAAATTGCAGAGGCTGAAATCGGCGGTGCAGAGCAAGAGGCTAAAAAAATAGTCAGTGAGGCTGCCGTTGCTGCTGAAAACAAAAAGAGAGAAGTTCTTATTGAAGCAAAAGAAGAAGCCCATAAAATGCGAATAGAATTTGATAAAGAAATGAAGGAACAGCGTGCCGAACATCAAAGAGCGGAACGCAGACTTCAGCAAAAAGAAGAATCATTGGACAAAAAAGTTGAACAGTTGGAAAAAAAGGATGAAGATCTTAACGTTAAAAACAAGCAGGTTGAAGCAAAGCTTGTAGAACTTGACAAAGTTCGCGAACAGCAGATGGACGAATTAAGAAAAATATCCGGTATGTCACAGGAGGAAGCAAAAGCACAGCTTCTTAATAATCTTGAAAGTGAAATTAAGCACGAGGCGGCTATTATGGCCAAGGAAATTCAGGATAAGGCCAAGGAAGAAGCTGATAAAAAAGCTCGTGAAATCGTTGCAGGCGCTATACAGAGATGTGCAGCAGACCATTCTGCAGAAACAACAGTTTCTGTCGTTAATCTGCCAAATGACGATATGAAGGGCCGTATCATTGGTCGTGAAGGTCGTAACATACGTGCACTTGAAACTTTGACAGGTATTGACCTTATTATTGACGATACTCCGGAAGCTGTTATTCTCTCCGGTTTTGACCCTGTAAGAAGAGAAATTGCAAGACTTACATTGGAAAAACTTATTACAGACGGACGTATTCATCCGGCAAGAATTGAAGAAACTGTTGAAAGATGCCGTAAGGATGTTGAGGCAATTATCAAACAGGAGGGTGAACACGCTACCTTTGAAACAGGGGTTCACGGTTTGCATCCCGAGATTATAAGACTTATCGGCCGTTTGAGATATCGTACAAGCTATGGACAGAATGTTCTTAAGCATTCTATCGAGGTTGCTCACTTGGCAGGTATTATGGCGGGTGAACTTGGGGAAGATATTGCTGTTGCAAAACGTGCTGGTTTGCTACATGACCTTGGTAAGTCAATTGACCACGAGGTTGAAGGCTCACATGCTGTTATCGGTGCTGATTTTGCTAAGAAGTATAAGGAAAGTGACGTTATAGTTCACGCTATTGCAGCACATCACGGTGACGTACAGGCAACATCTGTTATAGATTGCCTTGTTCAGGCAGCGGACTCTATTTCTGCAGCCCGTCCCGGTGCAAGAAGAGAAAATCTTGAAACATATATCAAGCGTCTTGAGAAGCTTGAGGAAATTGCCAACTCATTTGAAGGGGTTGAGAAATCCTTTGCCATCCAGGCAGGACGTGAGGTTAGAATCATGGTTAAGCCTGATGTTATCAATGACGAAACAACAGTACTTATGGCAAGAGATATTGTTAAAAAGATTGAAAGCGAAATGGAATATCCCGGACAGATTAAGGTTAATGTTATCAGGGAAGTACGTTCCGTTGATTTCGCAAAATAATTTGGTTAAAAATATTAAAACTCCGTTGGGTTCCCAACGGAGTTTTTGTTATTTGTTTTTAAAAAACATCTTGATAAAAGATTTGATATATGATATGATGATTATGCCAAACTAATTTAATATGCTTACAGTGGGTTATTTTATTTTTAGGATAATTATAATCTTTTTTTGCCATACTCATATTGTAGAATTTGATAAAAATGCAAATTCCGTCTGTGTGAGTATGTGTTAACCCATTATGCATAGAATTAGTTTGGCGACTATCGGAGTTTGCGTTTTTTATGCGTCTGCTTCGGTAGGCGCATTTTTTATTTTATTGGTAAAAAACCGGAAAGGAAGATTAATATGAAAAAACTTATTGCACTTTTATTGACTGTTGTACTTATGATACCCGGTGTATCAGCTTTTGCTCTGCATAGTACTGATAAAGCGATTAATGGAAAGTATGTTAATTATATTGCTGAGTCAATAGAAAAAACGTCATACGGAGAGTATGAAATAGATAAAGAAAATATTTATATTATCGAAAAAACCAATGTGGATAAGTACATGGCAGGCAGTGAACCAATTGAGTTTTATGTTGCTGTTCCTGTACTTGGGACAGATGATATTGCCTACAGCATATTTAGTAATGGTAAATACTATCGGGAAACACTTAACGCAGCATCTATGCTTCATGTTGAAAATTATATGAATACAAAGATTGACGAATATATCGATAACAATAATCTTAAAAACATCACAGAGGTTGTAAGCACAATATTCTACGGACGTACAGGAATAAATACATACCGTGTTGTAGCAGATAATGAAATATATTTTATTCCCTATTATTTTGAAGCTAAATATAATTTGGCGAATGATGAAGAATGTTCAATAGAGCTTGGAAAGGCGTATAGGGACACGGATTTTGTCAAACGGTTGAAAAAAGAAGAAGTTTCCTTTGCGGAATATAAAGAGGCACAGAAAAAAGCCGAAGAAGAAAAAATTGCCGCCGAGGAAGCTGCAGAGGAGGCTAAATACCGTCCTGTTGTGTCGTTGGGAGAAGATGGGGAAGAGAACATAACCGTTAACGGATATAATTTGAAAGATGTATTAAGCGAACTTAATGAAAGCATTTCAGCTATGGGATTTGGCTCTAATATTGAAATTGGTGTAAAAACAGATGATAAGGAATATATTACAAATTATTATTGGCAAAATGGTTGTGAAGTTGAAAATGTAAGCAACTTTGCCAAGGGGTTATTTGCAGAAATAACTACTCAGGCAATGTCTGGTAAACCAAACTATTCAAAAAATATAACATATTGCAAATTTAATTTAAAACATAATGAAGGGCTTAAGAGTATTAAACATTCCGTAAATGTAAGCGTATGGAACAATGGTGTAAAAATAATCATTAACAGAGATAATATTATAGAGTTAAAGGTTAAAAATTCCAAAGAAATTGTGAAGTACATTGACAGTTACGGAAATAATAAATTTGATGGTTTTAAATATGAAAAGAATGATGAAAATACACCCTCTTACAGAGGTAATCTTGAGGGACTTACGAAAACAGATGTTATTGAATTCGAATTTAAACTAACTGATGATGTAGGGGGAAGTATTGAAAACGAGGTAGGCTCCGTTGGAGAAACCATAAAGGGTGTGTTTGAAAAATATAAGGAAAATAAATATAAATCCACATACATTCTTACTCTTTCGGGAAGTAAGGGTAAAACGGCGGTTTATGACCAAAAGCAATCATCACTTGATGGAACAAAGGAAATATTTTCAAATAATATAACTCTTTATTTTTTAGATAAATTAAGGTTTGAAAATCAGCAGTTGGTGGAATATACCGTTGGAGAAGCAAATAAAACCTATAAATTAAAAATGATTTTTAAAGACAGAGATATATCACAGGTCTTTTTTGGGGATGTTAAGTGTACGGATTTAAAATATATACGACTTACTGAGGATACAAAGCTTTCTGATGAGTATACAGAAAAGGGCAAGGAGCCGGTAATTAAAGAAGCAAAGGAGTGTGCAGATACTCTTTACAATATGGGCTTGTTTAAGGGGACTAACGATGGTTACGAACTTGAAAAAAGTCTTACAAGGGAAGAAAGTGCAACTATTTTAACAAGATTGCTCGGTGATGAAGACAAAATAAATAATATTAATTATAATGAAGTATTCAGCGATGTGGATAAGAACAGATGGTCATATACTTATGTAATGTACTGTTATCATAATAATATTACAAAAGGAACAAGTGAAAGTACATTTTCACCTGATGTTCAGATTGACGCAGAGCAGTTTGTAACATTGCTTATGAGACTGTTAGGTTATAATGATGTGGAACCGGACACAGCATTGACTAATGGTGTAAAATACGGACTTTTTACTGAAGAGATGGCTGAGGATATAAAAAAAGCTGATGTATTTACAAGAAGCTTAATGGTACAAATAGTATATAACGGACTTAAAACAACAATGTCAGATGGAACAACTTTAGCACAAATTCTGGTAGATGAAAATGTTATAACACAAGAACAAGCAAACGAGCTTGAATAAAAAAGATTGCCTCGATTAAACCCGAGGCAATCTTTTTTAATTACTCATATATTGTTCAACAGCTTTTTTAACTTTATCTAAAATTTTCTTTGCATTATCTTCCGTATCTGACTGTATCAGATAATACATCTTTATTTTTGGTTCTGTTCCGGACGGACGTGCCACAAAGCTTGCACCGTCTGTAAGTTCAAAGTACAACACGTCGGATTTTGGCAAAGACAGGGATTCTTCCGTATCACTTTCAAGGTTATACTTTACACCTGTCTTGTAATCGCGGATTGCAGTAACCTTAAATTCACCAAATTGTTTTGGATTATTATTACGCATATCGTTCATAATCTCTTGAATTTTTGCAATACCTTCGCTGCCTTCCATAGTGATGCTTACAGTTTCTTCTGCAAAACCGCCATAGGTTTTGTACAGTTCCTGCATTACATCGTACAATGTTTTACCTTTTTTGCTGTAATATGCAGCCATTTCTGCAATAAGCATACTTGCTACAACTGCATCCTTATCCCTTGCGTGTGTTCCTACAAGGTAGCCGTAGCTTTCTTCAAAGCCAAGCAAGAACTCATTACTTCCCGTTGTTTCAAACTCGTGTATTTTTTCGCCGATAAACTTAAAGCCTGTAAGAGTTTCGATATATTCCATCCCGTGGCTTTCTGTTAGTACTTTTGCCATTTTAGTAGAAACTATTGTTGATATTACAGCACCATTTTCGGGTAGTGTTCCACGTTCTTTTTTTGCAGATATAATGTAGTCTACAAGTAATGCACCTACTTGGTTGCCGGACATAGGGATATATTCGCCTTGGTCATTACGAAGCATTATACCCATACGGTCTGCGTCGGGGTCTGTACCGATAATAAGGCTTACGTCATTTTGCTTTGCAAGTTCCACAGCCTTTGTAAAGCATTCTTTGTTTTCTGGATTCGGTGCAGAAACTGTTGGGAATGAGCCGTCGGGGTCTTCCTGTTCCTTTACAACAATTACGTGTTTAAAACCTGATTTTTCAAGTATTGCACGTACCGGCTTGTTGCCACTGCCGTGGATAGGTGTGTATACCAGTTTGAAGGTATCTGCAACTTCCTTTACAACATCCGGATTAATTGCCTGGGTATAAACTGCGTCGATATATGCATCGTCAACTTCCTTGCCGATTATTGTAAGCAAGCCAGATTTTTCCGCATCCTCTTTAGACATAGTTTTAGCATCAAACATATCAAGGGCATTTATTTCCTCCAAAACCTTGTCAGAAACTGCAGGAGGCAACTGTCCCCCATCTTCCCAATATGCTTTGTAGCCGTTATATTTTGCAGGGTTGTGGGATGCTGTAATTGCAATACCTGCGATACAGTTTAAATGCCTGATTGTAAAGGAAATTTCCGGTACAGGACGCAGGGATTCAAAAAGATAAGTTTTAATACCGTTTGCACAAAGTGTAAGAGCTGTTTCAAGAGCAAATTCACTGGAAAAATGTCTGGAATCATAGCCTATGGTTACACCACGGGCTTTAAGCTCTTCACCGTGTTTTGAAATATAGTTTGATATTCCCTGAGTGGCACGGCGTACAACGTATTTGTTCATACGGTTTGTACCCATACCAAGGACACCTCTTAGACCGGCTGTACCAAATGCTAGGCTTTGATAAAAAGAGTCCTTGATTTCAGCATCATTGTCTTCAATTTCCTTTAATTTAATTTTGTCTGCTTCGTCAACAGATGATGAATTAAGCCATTTTATATAAGTTTCCCTATAGTTCATATTGGTCCCCCCCTGTGTAATCATTGTATATAAATATTATATAATAAATATATTGTAAGGTCAATCAATTTATTTAAGAAAATTAGTTGCAAATGTTTTTCCTATATGCTATAATTAAAAAAGATGTGGGCATGGCTAATTTATTACTTTAGTAAAGGGGTATGTTGAGTTGGAAAAAGAAATTAATATTCAGGAAATAATTTCTGAAGCTTTAAAAAAATGGTGGCTTATACTAATAAGTGTTATAGTATGCGGAGCAATTTTCTTTACTTACAGCAATTTCGTTGTGGATGAGTTGTTTACATCAAATGGCTCAGTTTATGTAGATAATAAGGCACAGAAAATTATATCTACTGAAAATGTTAACAATACAGCTAACCTTTATGACCTTACTACTGCTGAGATGCTTGTTGATACATATATAGAAATTTTAAGCAGTAACGGATTTTTTGAATTAATCAAGAATAATATAGATACTGTTTATGAAGCTGAGCAGATGAGAAGAATGGTTAGATATTCAAGAGTTGAGGAAACGGGAGTTATTTATATAAGTGTTACAGCACCTTCTCCGGAGGATGCGAATATGATATGCTCTGCAGTTTTGGAATATGCTAATTATCAGATTATGACAATTATGGAGGTAGGCTCTGTAAGGACAATTGACAAGGCATCTATGCCGGAATACCGTTCATACCCTAATGTTACAACCAATACACTCTTAGGTATGATTTTTGGTGGATTGCTTGCTTTGGTAATTATTTTCCTTATGAATTATTTAGACGTCCGTATTAAGGGTGTTGAAGATATTGAGAGCAAGTATGACCTTGTTGTTTTGGGTACGATTCCCAATATGTTTGTAAGCAATACTTCCAATGGAGGTGGCGATTATGAGTAAGCTTAAGAACAAAGATAGTAAAAAAACGATGAAATACGATGGTTTACGCAATAGGGAAAATACAATATTGAGTGATAACAGCAAGTTTTTTGTTTCTGAGGCATATAAGACGTTGAGAACAAATATACTTTTTTCTGCCGGAGATTCAGGGAGCAAATCATTTGTTATTACAAGTGCAATTCCCGGCGAGGGAAAGACTACTAATGCGATAAATCTTGCAATTTCCTTCGCACAAACTGAAAAAAAGGTTGTTTTGATTGATGGGGATTTGAGAAAACCGAAGTTGCACAAATATTTTGATTTGGAAAATAAAACAGGGGTTTCAAATGTAATTTCAGGAGTTTATGACGGAACAAATAAGGATTTTATTCAAAATACACATATTGAAAATCTTGATTTGATAACTTCCGGACATATTCCTCCAAATCCGATTGAGCTTATGGCATCTGATAATATGTGTAAGTTTATAAAGAAACTTGAGGAAATTTATGATTTCATAATTATAGACACTCCTCCCGTTAACGTAGTTTCTGACGCTTTGGTGCTTTCTAAATATGTAACAGGATATATTATGGTTGCAAGAAGTGATTATACCGAATATCAGTCACTTAATAGTGCAATGTCCAATTTTGAGCTTGCTAATATTAAGCCTCTTGGTATTATTTTAAACGATGTTGCAAACAAGAGGTCAAGATATTCCAGCAAGAGAAAATATGGGTACAAATCCTACTATAACTATTATCGTTATGGGAATTAATTAAAGGATTTATTTATGATAGAAATACATACGCATATTTTACCTGGTATTGATGACGGAAGCCAAAGTGTTGATGAAAGTATCGAAATGCTTAACAGAATGGCAAAAACTGGCATAAAAAAGGTTGTTGCTACTCCACATTTCTATTATGGAATGTATTCATCAATAGATGAATTTTTGGAAAAGCGACAGTTTGCATATGAAAAAATCAAAGATAAAAAACCCGAAAATATTGATGTTCTTTTGGGGTCAGAGGTTATGCTTGAATATAACTTGCATAAAGAGGACCTACAGAAACTTACCATAGAGGGTACGGATTATATATTGGTTGAAATGCCATATAATAAGTGGGACCCGTGGGTTTTTGATGAAATTTTTAAAATTTCTGCCAAACACGGATTATATGTCATAATAGCTCATATTGACAGGTACGTCAAAATTGTAAAGGATGAGCATATTCGCTCACTTATGGAGATGAATCTTAAGTTTCAGGTGAACGTGGATAATTTGGGCAGTTTATTCCGCAAATCTAATGCTATGAAGTTTATTGAAGACGGAGTAGCAGACTTTGCAAGTTCGGATTGCCACAATATGACTACCAGACCTCCTTGTCTGGCGGAGGCTATGAAAAAAATCAAATCACGGGCAGGGAATAATTCTGTGGAACAGCTTATGTATAATGCAGAGAGGATGCTACAGAATAAAAATCTTTAATATTTGTACAAATGCGGCTTGGGAGTTTACTTCCATGCCGTAAATTTTGTTTTAAGGTATGGAAATTTTGTCCATAATACTGTTGGGGGTGAAATAATGTTCCAGGAAACAAATTTTACTAAAAGTGCTGAAAGGGTATTGATATACTCAAAAGAATATGTTTTGGAACTTGGACAGAGTGCAGTGGGGACTGAACATATTTTGCTGGGGATGCTGAAGGAACAGGATTGTATAGCAGCTAAAATATTGCAGAGTATGGGTATAACGGAGGAACTTGTGTATTCAGCCATAGAAGATATGGTGGCAAAGGATTATGCGGAAGAATATTCGGTAGTAGGGATTACGCCTAAGACAAGAGAAGTTTTGGAAAATTCATATAAAATTGCCACACGTATGAAGCAAAAAAATGTAGGTACGGAACATATATTTCTTGCAATACTTGATGATGAGTTTAATATAGCCACCCAAGTGTTGAAAAAACTAAATGTAAATTTCAGCAGACTTCGTGATAAAGCATTAATGGCGTGCACATCTATGAACAGTGAAGTAAAACAGCCTAAAAAAACTCCAACACTGGATAAATTTTCCCGAGACCTTACAAAGCTTGCGTCAGAGGGAAAGCTTGATAACGTTATAGGAAGACAAAAGGAAATAGAACGTGCAGTGCAAATTTTATCCAGACGCTCTAAAAACAACCCTTGTCTTATAGGGGAGCCGGGGGTTGGCAAAACAGCTATAGTAGAGGGTATTGCCTGTAAAATATTCAACCGTCAGTTAGGAGGTAATCTGTTGGGAAAAAGACTGATTTCAATGGATTTGTCTTCTATGGTTGCAGGAACAAAATACCGTGGGGAATTTGAAGAACGATTAAAGAAAATACTTGATGAGGTAATAGAGGCAGGAAATATTATTTTATTTATAGATGAATTGCATACAATAATCGGTGCAGGTGCAGCAGAGGGGTCAATTGATGCGGCAAATATACTAAAGCCTTTGCTTGCAAGAGGGGAAATACAGCTTATCGGTGCCACAACCATTGAAGAATATCGTAAGCACATTGAAAAAGATGCAGCTTTGGAACGCCGTTTTCAGCCTGTAATGATAGAGCCTCCGGATGAGAATGAATGCTATAATATATTAATGGGATTAAGAAGTTACTATGAAAAGCATCACGGGGTAAAGATTACTGACGAAAGCCTCCTTGCTGCTGTAAAGCTATCGTCAAGATATATACAGGATAGATTTTTACCCGACAAGGCAATAGACCTTGTGGATGAGGCAGCTTCAAGGCTAAAAATAAGTTCCGGAGCAGAAAATTCTGAGATTGCATATATCAAGGGGCAGATTAAACAGACAGAGGATGAATTGGATGCCAATCTTAAAATGTCACGCTATGATGATGCATCTATATGCCGCACAAGACTGTTGAATCTAAAAGACCAACTTACTGAAATACGAAGTAACAGTAATTTGTTACAACCTGAACTGGAGCTTACTGCTGAACATATTGCGGAAATTCTTTCTACGTGGACCGGTATTCCTGTAACAAGATTAACTGCCGGGGAGGAAAGCTCCTTGGTTAATATGGAGGAGGAATTAAAACAGAGTATCATTGGGCAAGATGAGGCAATATCACTGGTTTCTAAGGCTATCAAGCGAGGGAGAACAGGTATCAAAAATCCTGACAGACCCATAGGTTCATTTATATTTGCAGGTCCTACAGGCGTTGGCAAAACAGAGCTTGCAAAGTTGTTGGCATCAACAGTTTTTGGTGACGAAAGAGCTTTAATAAGAATTGATATGAGCGAATATATGGAACAACATTCCGTATCAAAGCTTATGGGAGCCCCTCCGGGATATGTGGGATACGATAATGGAGGAAAGCTCACGGAAATGGTAAGAAGAAGGCCTTATAGCGTAGTGCTGTTTGATGAAATTGAAAAGGCACATCCGGATGTGTTAAATGTTCTCTTACAGGTGCTGGAGGACGGGTTTATGACCGATTCCCAAAGCCGAAGGGTGGATTTTAAAAATGCGGTTATAATTATGACAACTAACGTGGGAGCTTCCGAGATTCTTACTAAAAAGACTGTGGGATTTGATAATTCAAACGGTAAGGCAACTATAAAAAAGGATATTAAATCTTCTCTTAAACGCAGTCTTAAGCCGGAGTTTATAAACAGGGTTGATGACATAGTTGTATTTAATGTATTATCCGAAGAAGATATTTTAAAAATAGCAGCCAAAATGCTTGGTGAGCTTTCTGCAAGGCTTAAGGAAAATGATGTTTATGTTGAATTTTCTGAAAGGGTAGTACAGGAAATTGCAGATAAAGCATACGATGTAAAATACGGTGCAAGGCCGCTAAGGCGGAAAATACAGAATATGATTGAAGATTTTATGGCAGAAGCTGTGATAAACGGAGAAATAAAGAAATTTAAGGAATATACAGTTGATTTTGAAGATGGAATAAAAATCAGAGAGAAAATAACTGCATAATTATAGGGTGTGGCAAAAATATGTTTGCTACACCCTTTTCCATATATTGAATGTTGATTGGGTTTACATAATATGATATAATTGTGAAGTGAATTAACATAAAATACAGGAAAGGAGAAGATTATGTTTTACAAGCTTTTGGCTGTTGTTGCGACTGTTTTTACAGTCTGTGGAATGTTGGCATTTAACACATATGCAGACAACAGTGTACCAATCAGTATTTATGTTAATGAAAGGGAGATTTGCACTGATGAAAGTGCATATATTGAAAAGGGAACAACCTTTGTTCCTGTACGTGCAATATGTAATGCAATGGGTGTTACCGATATAGATTGGGATAATACTCAAAAAAAGGCAACTGTAAAGGGTTATAGTAAAATTGAATTTTATATAGGTAAACTGTATGCCTATGTAAATGGTGAAAAAAAGATTATGTCCCGTGCAGCGGAGCTGAAAAACGGAAGGACTATGGTGCCGGTGAGATTTTTTGCAGAGGCGTCAGATGCTGTAGTACAATGGGACAATACCCTGCATTCCGTAAAAATAGCCAAGGATGGAGTATATGTGCCTTCTAAGTATACAGCAAATGGATATTCGCCGGATGATATTCTGTGGCTTTCACGTATAGTAGAGGCGGAGAGTGCAGGAGAGCCTGTAGCGGGGCAGATTGCGGTAGCAAATGTGATTTTGAACAGGGTTAGAGATGTAAATTATCCAAATACAATTTACGGAGTAATATTTGACCGAAATTACGGGGTGCAGTTTCAACCCATTGCTAACGGGACTATTTATAATACACCTTCCAAAAGATGTGTTTCTGCTGCCAAGCGTGCCGTGAAGGGCGAGAATTACGTAGGCGGATGCCTGTATTTTCTTAACGAAAGATTAGCAACTAATATGTGGATTGTGAATAATCGTAGCTATTATACAACTATAAATAATCATTCATTTTATTTGTAAATAAAACAAATGCTCATTCGTATTATGAATGAGCATTTGTTTTAAAATATTATTGGAGAAGTTGTAAAATCCATCATTGATGGCTTACCTGTCAATACGGAATATATGTTTGTCGCATTGATATCAAGCTGTAGCATTCTTGACGCCTTTGCGTCTGCAACCTTTGTGATAATGGGAATATTTGTATTGTCACGGAGTTGACTTAATATCTCCATACCATTTTTATTCATTCCCAAAACCCTGATGTATTCAGGCAGTTTTGATACATCCTCTTTTGTAATATCTAAAAGAGCATTGGTCATAATCCGCCTTATGCGGGCCATAGTATAGCGTTTGGTTTTTACAGAGTTACATAATTCTTCAAAGGATGTACATTTATGTGCTATCTGTAATATTCTGTTTTCTAACCCTTCGGTAACATCAGGCACTTTTCTAAGCTGTTCCGGATTTATCGTGCGCAACTTATATAGTAATAAGCTTCCAAAAGTTTTGCGGTCTGTCAAGGTGGTGTTTTGCAAAATTTCATAACTTGACTCTGGCATAAGATGGTTTGTATCTTCCTTGTTTGAAATTTTTTCTCTTATGTCTGATGCACTTCCCGTACCATCGTGTAACGAACCTTCACGTTTGATTCCGACAGGCTTCATACTTTTAATATGTTTTACATATTCTATGGCAAGTACATTATTTGGAGTATTTACTGTATCTTTGCCAATTGCCTTACTCAAGGCCCTTGGGTAGCTCATTCCCTTTTGGAGATTACCATCAAGTATTTTTTTGAAATTATCATCTGGATTTTTCAAAAATTCTGCAATTTCTATAATTTCATCTATATTGTCAATTTCTGTACCAAAGGACAAAAAGTTGCATTTTAAGTTTTCTAAAATGGAAACTGCCCCTTTTGCAAAATATTCTGCAGATTGGCAGGAATATACACAGGGGAGCTCTACAATAAGATCTGCACCCCCCATAAGTGCCATTTTTGCCCTTGACCACTTATCACATATTGCAGCGTCGCCTCTTTGTACAAAGTTTCCGCTCATTGCCACCACAATACCATCTGCACCTGTAATTTCTCTTGTTTTTTCTATATGGTATTTATGACCGTTGTGAAAAGGGTTATATTCAGCAATTATACCGGCAGTTGTCATTTTTTCACCTCTTTTGCTTGAAAAATTACCAAAAATTATTATTTTTTATGAAATTATTATAACACAATATGAAAAATTTTCAAATATTATTTACAAATCAGGAAATATTATGTATAATATTTAATTGGGTAGATATGATTATATTTGTATTAGGAGGTTTTTATAAATGGCATTTTTGGACAGAATTAAAGAAAGAGCAAAGGCAGACAAAAAAACTATCGTTCTTCCTGAATCTATGGACAGAAGAACTTTTGAAGCTGCTGAAAAGGTACTTAAAGAGGATATCGCAGATATTATTATTATCGGTACTCCTGAAGAGGTTGAGGCTAACAGCAAGGGTCTTGATATTTCCAAGGCTACTATTATCAACCCTTTCACATACGAAAAGACAGAAGAATATTTGAATCTTTTTGTTGAACTTAGAAAGAGCAAAGGCTTGACATATGAAGAAGCTAAGAAGACAGCTTTGGGAGACTATATGTATTATGCATGTCTTATGGTTAAAGCAGGGGACGCTGACGGCGTAGTTTCCGGTGCTTGCCATTCTACTGCAAACACACTTCGTCCAAGCTTGCAGATTATTAAAACAAAGCCGGGCGTAAAGCTTGTTTCTGCTTTCTTTGTAATGGTTGTTCCTGATTGTGAATACGGTGCAAATGGAACATTCATTTTTGCAGACAGTGGTCTTGAACAGAATCCGGATCCTGAAAAGCTTGCTGCAATCGCTGCTTGTTCTGCAGAATCATTTGAACTTTTGGCAGAAGAACCTGCTAAGGTTGCTATGCTTTCACACACAACAATGGGTAGTGCAAAGCACGCTGATGTTGACAAGGTTGTAGAAGCTACAAGAATTTGTAAGGAGCAGAATCCTGACCTTGCAGTAGACGGCGAACTTCAGCTTGATGCGGCTATCGTTCCTGAAATTGGTGCTTCAAAAGCTCCAAACAGCCCTGTTGCAGGTAAGGCAAATGTTTTGGTATTCCCTGACCTTGATGCAGGCAATATTGGTTACAAGCTTGTTCAGAGACTTGCAAAGGCAGAAGCTTATGGTCCTGTAACTCAGGGTATTGCAATGCCTATTAACGACCTTTCAAGAGGTTGCTCTGCTGACGATATCGTTGGTGTTGTGGCTATAACTTGTGTACAGGCACAGGCTAATAAATAAAACCGATAAAAATTCCACAGACTGTGCCGATGGCACTTTGAATAAACTTCGCCTCGGAGTATCTTACACCGTTGTCTCAGTTTGTTCAATCTGTAAAATTTTCCACGGCTTTCAACTATAAAACAAAAAGGAGTTTATTTAGAATGAAAATCTTAGTTATAAACGCAGGTAGTTCATCTCTTAAATATCAGCTTATTGATATGGATACTGAAAATGTAATGGCAAAAGGTCTTTGCGAAAGAATTGGCATCGACGGTTCAAAACTTAATCACACACCTGGTGATGCTGATAAAGTTGTTATCGAAAAGCCTATGAAAGACCATGCAGATGCAATCAATATGGTTATTGCTGCATTGGTTGATAAGGACCACGGAGTTATTGCTGATATGGGTGAAATTTCTGCAGTAGGTCACCGTGTTGTACATGGTGGGGAATTGTTCAGCAAGTCTGTTGTTATTACAGACGAGGTTAAAAAAGCAATTGAAAGCTGTAACGATTTGGCACCCCTTCATAATCCAGCAAACCTTATTGGTATCACAGCTTGTGAAAAGGTTATGCCGGGCGTTCCTCAGGTTGCTGTTTTTGATACAGCTTTCCATCAGACAATGCCTAAGGAAGCATATATGTATGCTATCCCATACAAGTATTATGAAAACTACAAGGTAAGAAGATACGGCTTCCACGGTACTTCTCACCGTTATGTTACTCAGCGTGCTGCAGCAATGCTTGGTAAAAAAGCTGAAGACTTGAAGATTATCACTTGCCACCTAGGTAACGGTTCAAGTATTACAGCTGTCAAAAATGGTGAATCTGTTGATACAACAATGGGCTTTACTCCTCTTGCAGGTGTGCCTATGGGAACACGAAGCGGTGATATTGACCCTGCTATTTTGCAGTTCATTATGAACAAGGAAAATATTGATATCGACAAAATGAACAGCATTCTTAACAAGGAATCAGGCGTTTTGGGTGTATCTGAACTAAGTTCTGACTTCCGTGACCTTAGTGCTGCAACTGAAGCAGGTAACAAAAAGACTGAACTTGCTGAAGAAATGTTTATTTATAATGTTAAAAAGTTTATCGGTGCTTACGCTGTTGCTATGGGCGGTGTTGGCGCTATCGTATTTACAGCAGGTATCGGTGAAAATAACGGTGCATACCGTAAGGCTATGACAGCAGGTCTTGAATTTATGGGTGTTGGTATTGATGATGAAAAGAATTCAATCCGCGGTTGTGAAGTTGATGTAAGTTCTGCTGATGCAAAGGTTAAAACTCTTGTTATTCCTACAAACGAGGAGCTTATGATTGCCCTTGATACAAAGGAATTGTTGGCCTAATTTTGTTATATAAAAAAACTATTGACAAAATAAAGGAATTTAGATATAATACTGATTATGAATGTTGATTTGTTAACTATTATAAACAATACTGAAAAAGAGATTAACTTTGATGGGAAAACGTCTTTTTCCGATAATGATTGCGTTATTGATTGTGTTGTACGCGGTAAAGCGATTAACTTCTCCGGAAGGATTGAAGTTGAAGCACACGTTGACGCAGTTGTTAATACAAAATGTGCGAGGTGTTTAAAACCATTGCAGTTTCCTGTAAATGTGGATGTTAAGGAAACAGTAGGTGAAGACGGAGTTATCCTTGAGGGGACAATCTTGAATGTTGACAACATTGTAAAAAACAATATTGTGGTGGAATTACCGATTAGATTTCTCTGCAATGATGACTGCAAGGGTATTTGCAGTGTTTGCGGAGCTGATTTAAATATTACTGAATGTAATTGCAAGCACGAACAATTCGATGAAAGATTTGCTGTGCTTAAAAAATTGTTGGATTCCGGTAACAAACCTGAATGATTTGAGGAGGTGTAGCAAATGGCAGTACCAAAGAGAAAAGTTTCTAACGCAAGAAGAGATAGTAGACGAGCACACTGGAAGTTAGCTCTACCAGGTATGGTTAAGTGCCCTAACTGTCAGGAATTTAAATTGCCTCATAGAGTATGCGGTAATTGCGGTTTCTATAAGGGGAAAGAAATTATTAAGAAAGACGCGTAAAGCTATTGGTGTGTGTGCAAGTATATGCACACACACTTTTTCGTTGTATGGAAAGGGTTTTGGAGTATGGATGCAGTTGTAAAAAAAGTTTATAAAAATTCTATTGCTGATGAAATCGGTATGGAGCAGGGTGATATTATTGTATCCATAGATGGTCAAAAGCTTAAGGATATTCTTGATTTTAAATTTCTGTCAGCTTCCGATGAGTACGAGCTTGAAATATTAAAAAAAGACGGTTCTACTGAAATTGTGGAGATAATAAATGAGGATTATGAGGAATTGGGCGTTGAGTTTGAAAACGGCTTACTTGACAGACCTCAGGTTTGCAAAAACAAGTGTATGTTTTGTTTTGTAGACCAGTTACCACGTAATTGTATGAGAAAAACTCTGTACTTTAAGGATGATGATTATAGATTGTCAGCACTTATGGGTAACTATATTACACTTACCAACCTTGATGAAGAAGATATTGACAGGATTGTGAGAATGCATCTTCCAAGGATAAATATTTCAATTCATTCTGTTAATCCGGATATAAGAAGCAAGCTCTTAAACCACGAAAATGCAGACGTTATGCCTTATGTAAAAAGGTTTGCAGAGGCAGGAATCTTAATGGATTGTCAGGTGGTGTGCTGTCCGGGCATTAATGACGGTGATGACCTTGATAATACTATTTCTACCTTGGTAGAATTTTATCCACAGGTGCAGAGCTTATCTATTGTTCCTGTAGGTCTTACAAAATACAGAGAACACTTGCCAAAATTGGAAAGATTTGATAAAATTAAAGCAGAGCAGCTCATCAAACAGGTGGAGGAGCATCAAAGAAAGTGCCTTGAGAAATTCGGCAGTCATTTTGTATATGCTTCTGACGAATTTTATGTAAAGGCAGACCACCAAATTCCATCAATTGATGTTTACGAAAGCTTTTTGCAGATAGAAAATGGTGTAGGTCTTTTGGCATCTTTAAAAGATGAATTTGAACAAGCTAAGGACAATTTCAAAAAGCCGGACATAAAGAAGACTATTGCAACCGGTGTTTCCGCAGCTCCTTTTATAAGAGGGCTTGTGAACAGCGTTACAGATAACATAGAGGTTGTTGCGATAAAAAATAATTTTTTAGGTGAAACTATAACTGTGGCAGGGCTTATTACTGCAGGTGATTTGATAGAGCAGTTGAAGGGAATGGACCTTGGGGACCAGCTTTTGATACCACGGGTTATGCTCAACCACGATATGATATTTTTGGATGATAAAACAATTGATGATGTTGAAAAAGCATTGAATATAAAGGTAGTAACCGTCGAAAATGACGGATTTGACTTGATTGAAAAAATAGGCAGATAAGAGGTGTTAAAATGGCAAAGCCGGTTGTTGCAATTGTGGGCAGACCTAATGTTGGTAAGTCTACACTCTTTAATAAAATAGTAGGTAAGCGTATTGCTATAGTAGAGGATACTCCCGGAGTAACCCGAGACAGATTGTACGCGGAGGCAGAATGGAATGGTATAACCTTTACTCTTATTGACACAGGAGGTATTGAGCCTGTATCTACGGACCATATACTTTCAGAAATGCGTAATCAGGCACAGGTTGCCATAGATACATCTGACGTAATAGTATTGGTGGTTGATGTACGCGAAGGGATGACGGCTACGGATAAGGACGTGGCAAATATGCTTATTCGTTCCGGAAAGGAAATAGTAATCGCGTGCAATAAGTGTGATACTCCCGGTGACCCTCCGCTACAGATGTACGATTTTTATAATCTTGCACTTGGTGAACCTATCCCAGTATCAGGTGTACACGGTAGCGGTGTTGGTGATTTACTTGACGAGGTATGCAAGCATTTTCCGGAAAATACCGAGGATGAAGAGGAAGAAGATGTTATCAAAATAGCTGTTGTAGGCAAGCCTAATGCAGGAAAATCTTCTTTGATAAACCGAATTCTGGGGGAAAACAGAGTTATCGTTAGTCCAATAGCAGGAACCACCCGTGACTCTATCGACACTCGTTATGAAAAAAACGGGGACAAGTTCCTCATTATAGATACAGCAGGTATGAGAAAACGCAGTAAGGTTGAAGAAAATATTGAACGTTTCAGCGTTATTCGTGCTTTGAATGCAGTTGACAGAGCTGATGTTGTGCTTATAATGATAGATGCAACAGAAGGTGTTACTGAACAGGATACAAAGATTGCAGGGTACGCTCATGAACAGGGTAAGGCGGCACTTATTTGTGTAAATAAATGGGATTTGATTGAAAAAGATACAAAAACTATGAACAACTTCCGCCTAGATGTTCAGGATGGTCTTTCATATATGTTGTATGCACCTATTTTGTTTATTTCTGCAAAGACAGGTCAGAGAGTTGACAAAATATTTGAAATGGCAAAGTATGTTGCTAATCAAAATGCTATGCGTATATCAACAGGTATGCTTAACGATGTTATAAATGATGCAACATCGAGGGTACAGCCCCCGTCTGATAAGGGCAAGAGGCTTAAAATACTATACATTACACAGGCATCTGTTAAGCCGCCGACGTTTGTTATTTTTGTTAATGATAAAAAATTGGCACATTTTTCATATATAAGATACCTGGAAAATCAGCTTAGAAACACATTTGGATTTGAGGGTACTCCTATAAGATTTATTATTAGGGAAAGAGGCAAGGAGGATTAATATGTCGGTTTTGTTTATGTTAATAGTTGGTTATTTACTTGGAAGCCTTAACTTTTCAATTATTTTCACAAAAATATTTGCAAAGACCGATGTGCGTGACCACGGAAGCGGTAATGCAGGTTTTACAAATACAATAAGAACAGCCGGTAAGGGTGTTGGTATTTTAGTTTTTATATGCGATGCGCTAAAGGCAGTTGTTGCTATTTTAATTGCCATAGCATTTGAAAGGTACTTCCAATTTGACGGATTGGTTCATTATGGTAAATATGCAGCGGCACTTGGTGCAGTATTGGGACACAATTTCCCGCTTTACTATGGATTTAGGGGTGGTAAGGGTATTGTAGTTTCCATAGCTATTATATACTCCTTAAATTGGATTACAGGATGCCTTACACTTGGTATGTTCCTGTTGGTATTTCTTGTGACGGGTATTGTTTCCCTAAGTTCATTGACCGGTGCCGTAACAGTAGTTGTTTCTACATTTGTTATGTACATTTTTGGTTGGGCAGGTGTTGATGCTGTACAGCTTGCACTTATGCTGGTTATGGGGATTCTGGCATTTTATATGCACAGAGCAAATATTAAAAGATTGTTAAACGGTACAGAAAGCAGTTTTAAAAAGAAAAAATAATTTCAGGAGGCAAGTATGGCTAAGGTTTCGGTATTAGGTTCAGGCAGTTGGGGTACTGCAATGGCTATGTGCCTTGCAGAAAATGGACATAAAATTATTTTGTGGTCCAGAAGTATTGAAACAACAGAAAAACTTGCTGCAACACATATTAACGACAGATATTTACCGGGCGTGATGTTGCCGGATAATATATCATATACCAGCGACATTTCTGAATGTGCAAAGGTTGATGTTATTGTTGTTGCAACGCCTTCACATACCGTTAGGGAGGTATGTGCAAAAATTGCTCCTTGCGTAAAGGACGGGCAGATTATTGTGAGTATTTCCAAGGGATTTGATATGGAAAAATACAACCGTCTTTCGCAGGTAATAAAGGATGAAATACCAAACTGCGTAATTGCGGCAATGTCAGGACCTTCCCACGCAGAGGAGGTTGTAAGAAGATTGCCTACTACTAACGTTGTGGGATGCGAGGATATAAATGTTGCAAAGTATATCCAAAAAATATTTATGTCAGAACATTTCAGAATATATACCACGGAGGATATAATCGGCGTGGAGCTTGGCGGTTCTCTTAAGAATGTTATTGCTCTTTGTGCCGGTATAAGCGACGGACTTGGGTTTGGGGATAATACAAAGGCTGCACTTATGACAAGAGGTATGGCAGAAATTATACGTCTTGGGATTGCTATGGGGGCTAAGTATGAGACGTTCATTGGGCTTTCCGGCATCGGAGATTTGATAGTTACCTGTACCAGTATGCATTCTCGTAACAGACGTGCAGGAATATTGATAGGACAGGGAAAAACTCCTGAGGAGGCTCAGGCAGAGGTTAATATGGTAGTAGAGGGTGTTAAAACTGCAAAGGCGGTTAGATACCTTTCGGAAAAATATAATGTTGAAATGCCTATTTCCCACACAGCATACGAAGTATTATTTAACAATATGCCTGTAAAGGAATGTGCCCCTGCTTTAATGCAGCGTGCAATGAGGAGCGAAACTGAAACATATGTTGTAGGGTGATTAAGTTGAATATTTTGGACAAATGCAGATATGATGAGGTTTATAAAATAATGGAGGATAATTTTCCTCCTGATGAACGCCGTACCTATGAACAGCAAAAAGCTTTGATAAATACCGAAAATTATCGTATTTATACAGTGGAAAATGATGGTGAAATAATTGCTTTTTTTGCAGTATGGATATTGGATGGGATTGTTTTTGGCGAGCATCTGGCCGTGGACAAGAGGTACCATAACGGAGGCATAGGGTCCAGACTTCTGATGGAGGTTGTCAAATCCTTTAATATTCCCTTTGTGTTGGAAATAGAGCTTGAGAATTCTTCGGAAATGGCAAAAAGGCGTGCAGGATTTTACAGGCGCCATGGGTTTAACATTAATAATTATGAATATGCTCAGCCATCCTACGGAGAGGGCAAAAGTACAATCCCTATGCACTTGGTTTCATATCCAGATGTACTTAGTAAAGAAGAATTCGAAAAATACAAAAAAATTATTTATAAAAAAATATATAAAATAAAAGGCATCTGACCGATGTCTTTTGTTATGTAAGGAGCTGTAGTAATGAAAGAAAAAACATTTTCAAAAGACGCTATATTGGTGCTTGTAGGGGCATTTTGTTACATATCCTGTTCCATAATGGCGATGCCCGTAATGTCAGGATTTACGGAAACTCTTGGCGGTGGAGGTGTACTTATGGGACTTATGAGTGGTATGATGTACTTTGTATCCCTTTGTATGCGTCCTGTTGCCGGTAATCTTGCGGATAAGATGAAAAAGGCAAATCTCACATTTGGCGGAGCTTTTTTGATGCTTGTATCAAATATTGCCTATGTTTTTGCACCAAATATTATTTTCCTTACTGTTGCAAGGGTGGTTAATGGTATAGGTTATGCGTGCTGTACAGTTAGTATGTCTACGTGGCTTTCTATGCTTGTTCCAAAGGACAGGGTAGGCAAGGCGATGGGGATTTATGGCACTATGCAAGCTATAAGTATGGCAATTTCAGGGAAAATAGCTTTATCAATTTCAAATGCTGTGGATTACAGAATGGTGTTTGTGGTATCATCCGCATTCGCACTTATAACCCTTATTACAAGCCTTATGGTAGGTGACAAGGGAACTCCTGTTTTAAAGGAAAAAGGAGAAAAAAGAAAGATACGTATTTTTGATATGAATGTTTTGCCTATTGCTCTTATAATTATGCTGTTTACTATACCATATAATGCCACACAGGCGTTTATAGAAAAGTATGTTGAACGTGCTGATATCGGTCTTGATGCAGGTTGGTTTATAACTATGTATGCAATATGTCTTATCGCATTGCGTCTTGGATTCAGAAATTATTTCGACAAGGTTCCTTACAAAAGATTTTTGTTCATAAGTCTTGCATCATCTGTGGTTTCAATATTAAGTCTTAACTTTATGAATACATATTTAGTAATGGGCATTGGTGCTATTTGTATGGCGGGTGGTTACGGAATAATGTGCTCCGTTTCACAGGCTACTGCAATTTCTTTGGTAGGCCCTGAAAACAGAGGGGTAGCTAACGGTACATACTATATGGGATTTGACCTTGGTATGGCTATGGGGCCTTTTATAGGCGGTGTATTGTATGATAATCTAAATATACATATGTTCTACCCTATGCTGTTGCTATGCTCTGCACTTGCCCTTGTTATATACATAATAAACAGAAAAAAACTTTCAAAGGTGTAATTTGATGAGGACAAAAAAATTAGTATATTGTGCGTTGTTCGCCGCTATTATAGCCGTTGCATCACAAATATCTGTTCCTGTTCAGCCGATTCCATTGAATATGGGTATGTTTGCCGTATTGTTGTGCGGAGGAATGTTGGGCAAAAAATTCGGCACAATCAGCGTTGCGGTATATATACTTTTGGGAATTATAGGCGCACCTGTTTTTGCAGGCTTCCGTGGAGGCTTGGGAGTATTAGCAGGCCCTACGGGCGGTTATATTGCGGGGTATGTTATAATTGCCTTTGTTACGGGTGCAGTATGTGAAAAAACACATAAACTTAAGTTTACAATACCTTTTATGTTGTTGGCGGTTGTTTTGTGTTATATATTGGGAACAATGTGGTTTTGTGCTACAACGGGGAATGATTTTGTTTCCGCACTTTCAATGTGTGTAATTCCATTTGTGCCGTGGGATGTTTTAAAGGTGGTTTTGGCGTTGATGGTGATAAAAAACAAGAAAAGTAATATTGTAGTACTACAATAATGGGAGATGAAAGAGATGAAGTGTGGCAAATTTTTCACAAAAAGAAAAATAACAGCTCTGATTATAATTTTTGTAATTGTACTTTTATTGTTTGCTTTATTTACCCGAAAAACTTTGGATGCAAAATTAGTTACTGTTGATGCTGATATTGTGAAAATTTATGATTTTTCAAAAGGTAAAGTTCTAAAAACAGATGTTGAAAAATATTGTTTTCAAACTGGTGAAAGTTTTCTTGTTGCAGATAAAAACGATATTTTACGTATTACAGCTGATGGCAGAGAATTAGTGTATAGTATGAATACAAGAATTATATCTAACATAATCGAATATGATGATACACTGTATTTTGTAGCAGAAGAAAATAGTAATGATATGTTTGCAAAGAAGTATTTGTATTCATTGAAAAATAATAATTTGAAAAAAATTCATGAAAATGAAGTTTCGTTTTCACTTTTGCAATACGATAATACGATACTTTTTGCTGACAAGAAAAATAATGAGATTTTGTCATATTATCCTGAAACAGAAAACATTAAAAAACTATGTGATGGTAACTTTCCATGTTGGAAAGAATATGGAAAAACATTGTTTTTGAATTTGGATACGGAAGCAGGGCATCAATTAGGAATCTTGGATATAAAGTCCGGGGAAATTACAAAGTTGGATGTAGATGTACATAGACCGCTGGCATATAATCCAGAGCATAATATTTTGTTATATATGGGTGTTGATGATGTAACTTCATATGGTGATCCTGAAGGAATAGCCAGAATATTGAATCTTAATACAATGGAAACAACCTATACTTTTAGATATCAAAATTTAATTCAGCAGATAAACAACAATGCCTTTTTCTCTATATCAGGGGGAAAATGGCAATATAATTGAGTTTTATTTAATAGTATGCAAAATAAAATCCGCATAAGTTTTACTTATGCGGATTTATTGTTTTATGAAACTAAATTACTTGTTAAGTCTTGCTTCCAAAGCCTTAAGCTGTTCAGCCAATTCAGCAGGAAGTTTGTCGAAGCCAGCATAAAGTTCCTTAATCTGTGCAACTTCATCAAGCCATACTTCCTTATCAACGTTAAGAAGTTCGTTCAAATCTTCTTCGCTGATGTCAAGACCTGCAAGGTTAAGGTCTTCTTTGTTTGGAAGGTAACCGATAGGTGATTCAACAGCACCAACCTTGTCATCACAACGGTCAAGAATCCAAAGAAGAACACGCATATTGTCGCCGAAACCAGGCCACAAGAATTTGCCGTCATCGCTCTTTCTGAACCAGTTTGTGTTAAAGATTTTTGGAGGGTTAGAAATCTTCTTACCCATTTCAATCCAGTGTGCAAAATAGTCACCAACGTTGTAACCGATAAATGGTTTCATAGCCATTGGGTCACGTCTTACAACACCTACAGCACCAGCTGCAGCTGCTGTTGTTTCAGAAGCCATTGTAGAACCGATGAATACACCGTGGTTCCAATCAAATGACTGATATACCAATGGAGCAGTCTTTGCACGTCTGCCGCCGAAGATAATAGCGCTGATAGGTACACCTGCAGGATTTTCCCATTCAGGAGAAATACATGGGCACTGACGGGCAGGAGCTGTAAATCTTGAGTTAGGATGAGCAGCTTTTTCTTCTGAATCAGATGTCCATTCGTTACCCTTCCAGTCGATGCAGTGTGCAGGAGTTTCGTCATCATGACCTTCCCACCATACTGTGTTGTCGTCGCGGTGTGCAACGTTTGTGAATATTGTATTGCTCATTGTTGTAAGAAGAGCATTCTTGTTTGTTTTTGAGCTTGTTCCAGGAGCAACGCCGAAGAAACCAGCTTCAGGGTTGATAGCATAAAGACGACCGTCAGGACCGACTCTTAACCAAGCGATATCGTCACCAACTGTCCATACCTTGTAGCCTTCAAGTTCCTTTGGAGGAATAAGCATAGCAAGGTTTGTCTTACCGCAAGCACTTGGGAATGCAGCAGAAACATATTTAACTTCCCCCTGTGGATTTTCAAGACCAAGGATAAGCATGTGTTCAGCCATCCAGCCTTCGTTCTTGCCAAGGAATGATGCAATACGTAGAGCAAAGCACTTTTTACCCAAAAGAACGTTACCGCCGTAAGCAGAGTTAATTGACCAGATTGTATTATCTTCAGGGAACTGAACGATGTATCTTTCTTCCGGGTTAACATCAGCTGTACAGTGCAAGCACTTTGTGAAGTCTCCTTTTTCACTAAGTTCTTCAATAGCAACTTTACCAACACGTGTCATAATATCCATGTTAAGAACAACGTAGATACTGTCTGTAATTTCAATACCAACCTTTGAGAAAGGAGATTTTGCAGGACCCATGATAAATGGGATGATGTACATTGTTCTGCCCTTCATAGAGTTAGTGTAAAGTTTTGTAAGTTTAGCATACATTTCCTGTGGATCCATCCAGTTGTTTGTAGGACCTGCAGCTTCTTTAGTCTTTGCGCAGATGAATGTTCTGTCTTCTACACGAGCAACATCGTTAGGAGCTGTACGGTGTAGGTAACATCCCGGTAATTTTTCCTGATCAAGTTTGATCAATGTGCCGTCTTCAACAGCCTGAGCTCTTAAAGCTTCCAACTGTTCTTTTGAACCGTCAATCCAAACTACTTTGTCGGGATTAAGCATAGCTTTCATCTCTTCAATCCACTGAAGAGCCATCTTGTTGTCTGTCATTTTGACTTCCTCCTTATATAAAAAGTTTATTTATTCTCGTAAAAAACCAATCTACGACATATAACATTATATAACAAAATTCAGTGTTTGCCAAGTGTTTATTTTAATTTTTCTGAAATTTGTATAAATTGACGTAAATCAAGCTGTTCTCCGCGTATTTTTCCATTCCCTGTTATGTCTTTTACTATATTTTCAATTTCATTCTTTGGTACGGAAAATGCTGATGAAAGTGCATTAACCAAGGTTTTACGCCTTTGACCAAATGCGGCGTGTACAACCTTAAAGAGATTTTTTTCGTCCTCAACCGCAGGTTTAGTATGATTTTTAATATCCATTTTTATAACTGCAGAGGTCACCTTTGGCGGCGGCATAAAGCTGTCCGGCGGTACGATTTTCACAATTTCAGGTGTGGAATAATATTGTACTGCCACAGATATTGCACCGTATTCCTTTTTGCCCGCTTTGGAAACAATGCGTTGTGCAACCTCCTTTTGTATAAGCACGGTTATGGATTCAAATGGCAAGTCTTCCTCCAAAAATCTCATAATAAGAGGTGTTGTAATATAGTACGGCAGATTTGCAATAACTACAACCGGCATACCGGGCATGTATTCGTCTATTATCTTTTTTAGGTCGGTTTTTAAGGCATCTCCCTGTACAATTTCCACATTGTCATAGGCAACAAACGCTTTTTTAAGATATTCCGCAATATTGCGGTCAAGCTCTATTGCAACCACCTTGCCTGCGTGCTTTGAAAGCTCAACAGTGAGAGTTCCTATACCAGGGCCGACTTCTATTACGCCATAGGTTCCGTTAATACCAGATGCTTGTATTGTACAGTCAAGTACGGATTGGTCTATAAGGAAATTCTGTCCCAACGCTTTGTTAAATTTTATTCCCAGACCGTCCATTATTTTTTTAATTGTTTCCGGGTTTGTTAAGTTCATTTATATCAACTCCAAATCTTTTATCATTATACTATACGTTGAAATAAAATTCAATTCAATTACGTAAATATTTAAAAATATATTGCTAAAGTGTGCCAATATATGGTATACTATATGCAGAAAAGAGGTTTGCAGATGAAAAGGATACTTGGTGTTGATTTCGGAGTCGCAAGGACGGGAGTTGCTGTTACTGACCCACTTGGTATGATGGCTCAGGGTGTTGCAACAATAAGCTCCAGACGTGTTGAAAAGGTTTTGCAGGATGTTATAGCTTACGCAAAGCAATATGATGTGGAGACTATTGTTGTTGGTTTGCCAAAAAACATGAATAATACTATTGGTGAGCGCGGCGAGGCGTGCATACAGTTTGGGGATATGCTAAAAGAACAAACAGGGCTTGAAATTGTTATGTGGGATGAGCGACTTTCCACAGTAAGTGCAATTAACTTTTTAAACGAAACAAACACCAGAGGGGCAAAACGCAAGGCGGTTGTAGACACTGTAGCGGCAGAGATTATTTTGCAAAACTATCTTGATTTCAAAAAGAAAGGATGAAAATAAAATGGCAGATAAATTTAATGAAGAAATGAATGAGGAATTGGAAAACAATATAATCGAGCTTATCGATGAGGAAAGCGGAGAAGCTGTTCCTTTTGAACACCTTGACACAATTGAAATGGACGGCAACACGTATTTTGTTCTTACAGAATTCTTTGAAGAACCTGCTGAAGAAAATGATGTTTACATTATGACAATTGTTACTGACGAACAGGGTGAGGAAACCTTGGAAATTGTTGAGGACCAGGCTACTGTTATGAAGGTGTTTGAAGAATTCAGGACCCGTTGCGACGGCGAATTTGACTTTTTGGATTAATTTGTCAATAAATTGTAAAATAAAAACAGTTGATTTTTTTTGAAAATTGCATATAATGTAATTAAGGATTTATCCCTGATATGTTCGTGATTATTTTCGCATATTTATAACCAACACATTATGAAAGGGAACAAGTTCTCCGAAGCCTGCGTGCATGCTCAAATTTATTTGAGAAGCCCATAAACCTTCGGGACGTACCCACCTGCGAAAGCAGGTTGTAAATATGAAATCACACGGCATTGTCGGGGAATATTTTTTATTAAATAAAGTTTAAGTGAAATAGTGCAGTCCAGGGACAAGTGGACGGCTCTATTGTATCAAAATTATAGCAATTATAGAATAATAAAAAGGTACGATTTTGGATGAACTGCACCATTTTGTGCAGACAACACAAAAAAGGATACCCATGGCAAAATATTTACTTTAAGCAATATACTGACATCGCATTTCATGTGGTGTCAGTTTTGTTTTTAGTTGTATTCTTTCATTGTTATAAAAATGG
>JAZOOD010000064.1:0-3250 GCA_045654805.1 Clostridia bacterium
TTTAGAACCGCCAGTTCCGCCTGTACCACCAGTTCCGCCGGTGCCGCTTGGACTATTACCTCCGCCGGTAAAGTCACCGAAATCTTCTTCCTCTTCTGTACCCTCAGGTGCAGTTTCGGTGCACTTAACGATAGGCTCATCTCCGTAGTAAACATAAGCGCCATCTTTTTTGGTATCCATTATTCTTTCGCCATTAAAGGTTGATGAAGATGTTTTAAACCCTGCGTATACTGTAATATCCTTTAATTGAGATACATCAAAATCATCTGATGCAATTTCAGCAAAATTACCTGCAGAAAAGTTTACGCCAACAGTCTTTTCACCATTATTGGATTTAAACAGATATTTGTCCTGAATATCGCTTCTTTCAATAAATGTACCATCTTCTATAAAGAAGCCTACAGCCTTATCCGCCATATCCTCGTGTACAAGTATTGTTGTAGCATCTGTTTTATATTTGCCTAAGGTTATAACCTGTTTTTGTGACAAATCATACAGATGATAATAATAATATGTATCTGCTTTTTGTGTTACAGTATCTGTAATCTTTATACGGAAAGCATTTGCACCGTTACCAGTTACAGGAACATCTATAACATCTGTTTCAATAATCTTGTCTTTTCCTCCCTCAAGAGGGTAAAGAATAGTTCCGTATTTTACACTATCCTTGCTTGTTCTTTCATAAACGCCCTTTTTGTTATCAATATAACTTCCTGTTGCAGGACAATAATATGCATCATCAAGGTAAATGCCCGACATTCCTTCAGCATCTACGGGGGCAACAATTATATTTGCACCTGAATCAAAATTACTCTTGAATTCATTTTTGTCCGTTATACTAACATTAGCTGTTGGAAGCATATGCCAAAACTGTGTGAAAACATTTTCTTTCGTATTATCAGAAGCCATAATATAATCTGATACTATAAAGAACTTTTGATTTTTCAAGAACAACACACTGCGTTCAAAATGTGATGAATTCTGAACATAATCATAAGTATAGGTTACAGAATCGTAAAGATTATTGTGTTCTACTCCCTTTACTACGCTGTCCTGTCCTTTTGAATTATAAATATTACCGCCATTTACTGTTATTGTGTTGTGATGATTACCTGATTTAACTATATTGTACTTATCATCTGTAAGAATAGATGCATAAGCAGGGTCTACCAACAATTCCCTGCCGTAAGCAGTAATTACAACACTCATCTGGTCACTATGTCTGTGACTGGCGTTGTCACCCTTAGCAATCATTGCAAGAGATACCGCATTCTTCGACCAGTCAGTTCTCATATACGTTCTTTTTGCGACAGGGAAAGAGATTGAAGTGAAATCAGGTAATTTACCCTGCTCTCCGTTGGTTGCAACGTATTTAAGTTCTTCGTCATCAATACCCATATTTACTAGTTGTTTATAGCGTGTTCTAAACTCGCTTACAAAAGTTTTACCATGGTCTATGGAGTCGGAAAAGCTGTATCCTCCCCAACCTGGTGCCGTTGAATAAAGCCAGTTTTTAACCATTCTGTATATGAGTTGCATAGCCTCTTCATTATAAGGCAATCCGAATCTTTTATCTTTTGTTTCATTATAAAAAGTCAACTGTGTGGTAAATGGTCCCAACTCAGTACTTATGTAATTAAACGATGAAGTAAAGCATGCACCGTCTGCATATACAATATAGTCAAGCATTCTCTTATTATGATATTGAACAAGTTCATAGTAATATTCCGTCTGCTTAATTTCGGGGAACAGGTTGCACAATAAATATAGTGATCTGTTCCATGATGTAGCCATATTACCAGTAATAACTTCTTTTTCAACGATATGCTCGCACATATAATCTGATACTTCAATAAAGTTTTTGAGAATAGCTGTAAATAATGATGGGTCATTTTTAAAAGTATCACAATCCCACACTTGAAGGAACGCCTGAGGCAACTGAGTAAGATAACCGCCTATATCAAGATGACTCATACCTCTGTACGGGTCGGGATTTTTGTCGGAGTTATCATAATTATTATCCTTACCACATTTATTTGCACCTACGTGGTTTATACAGCTCATTAACTGTCTAATAAATGTATAGGCATACTTTTCCTCACCTGTATATCCATACATCTTTGCAACACTTTGTAACAGTGTTCCTCTCCAGAAGTAACACATCTTACCTTTTTCAGTTGCAAGAGGATTTGCAAAGAAATCCCATGCTTCCTGTTCGTTACAGCTAATGAACAGCCAGTCTGAAAAAGTATTCCATTTAATTGTGTCTTCCTTCCAGGAAGCATCCTCCCAACCATATATTAAAAGTTCTTTTTCTTCAAGATCACCGCCGGGTGCCACACGGGCTGTAAAACTAAAGTCCGCAGAAGATATTGTATCCGTTGGTGAAAGTGATGAAATATCAAACTTAACGTATGTTCTCTTTGTGGGAGATGCTTCATTATCCCAAGGATTGAATGCACTTGACCAATGCCCTACATAGCCGTATTCCTGTGCATACAAAATTTCTTCTGTGCCGTAATTTGTATTTGCATTTGAAGCAGGGCTGATATATGAATCTTGATACACCGGAAATTTCTTAGCAACCTTATTTACAACAAGGCTTAATGTGGCAGGTGTTCCAGACTCACGTGACATAATTTCCGCAGCTGTATTACTTTTATCCATTGAAGCAATTACAAATGAAACATAAGGATTACCTGATTTAACAGCATTTTGTACCATTGAAAGTACATCTGTTGTTGAAAGTACCTGCCATTCATTACCCTTTACTTCAAGAATTCCAATAGGTGTACCGGTTGTAGTAGCTGCATACATATTTCGTGCCTGAAGCTCTGCCTGCAATCTGTCAGCAACGCTAACACCTGATGTAGGGACCCAATACAAAAATTCTCTTCTTGAAATATAGTAATTTAAAAGTTCTTCCTTTGCCACATCATAGTTTCCGCTTTTTGCAGCATTTTCAACCTTTGACATTTCAGGAAATTCATCATATCTAAATTGTGATTCTACTGTCCAGCTTTCTGTGTCAGAATCCCATACACCAAAAAATTCCTCGTCGGTGACATCATATGGGTCAGGCATCATTTCAAAATCATAAGTATCCTTTCTGTACACATACTTACCTTCGCCTTCGGAAGCAAATACAAAAGACGCAGATGAAACAATCATTATAAGGGTCAATATTAAACATATAATTCTTTTCATCTTTTAACCCCTTTCTACAGTATGTTTATAAGCAATGATATTA
>JAZOOD010000065.1:0-3685 GCA_045654805.1 Clostridia bacterium
GTTGCCGGAACAAAAGGTAAAGCCGTCGTTTTTTAACGGCGGCTTTATTCTTTAAAAACAAATATTCCTCGTTAGCTCAGTCGGTAGAGCATCTGACTGTTAATCAGAGGGTCGTTGGTTCAAGTCCAACACGAGGAGCCAAAAGGATATGATACACATTGTGTATCGTATCCTTTTTTTTGTTAAATTTTAATCGATTATTCTCTGCTAAATAATTATATAAGGAAAAGCTTGAGCCAGATTTTTTGTTGACTCATTGAGATAGAACTTTATTTTAAAAAATCTCTCATACACACATTACAAATTCTGGTTAAGCTGAAAAATTTATAGTTAACAAGCAAACAAAAGAGATTTGCGAAAAAAGATTTCGTGAAATTGATTTTATGCGAAATATTTTTGTGTAATTTGTAAAACTATTTACTTTTTTTTGCGTTTTTTGTATAATTAAAAATAATGGGAGGGGTAGTGATGGACCTTATTGATTATAAGTTACTAGCGTGTCTTAAAGAAAACTCAAGAGAAAATGCTACAAATATTGGAGCAAAAATTAATCTGTCTACATCGGCCGTCATAGAAAGAATAAAAAAACTTGAAAACTCAGGAGTAATAGAAGGATATACAACTATTATTAACCAGAGTGTTTTGGGGCGCGAAATTATGGCGTTTATATATGTTAGTCTCGAACATCCGAAGTATAACGAGGAATTTATTCACTTAGTTAATGAAAATACTTCAATTGCAGAATGTCATTATATTGCCGGTGATTTTGATTTTATTCTTAAGGTTATTACTCAAAAAGGGAACACGCTTGAAGAAGTATTAAACTATATTAAGTCGATTAATGGTGTATCGTTAACTCGCACATCTGTTGTTCTTTCAACAAATAAATGTGATGTGTGTCTTCTTCCCGATATAGAAAAAAATAAAACGAAAGGTGAATATTAATGGAATTTATCAGTACAATAAATGCTGCTATTAACAATATAGTATGGGGTCCGATTATGTTAACTCTACTTATTGGAGCAGGGTTATTTCTTTCAATAAAAACCAAATTTATGCAATTCAGTAAGTTTGGTTATGTGATGAAAAATACCATATTGAGTATGTTTTCAAAAAATCAGCATCAAAAGGATGCTTCTGGAGTGAGTCCATTTCAAGCGGTTGCTACTGCGATGGCAGGTACCATTGGCACCGGGAGTATTGCAGGCATTTCAACTGCAATTATTTGCGGTGGTCCTGGTGCGGTTTTTTGGATGTGGATAAGTGCCTTGCTTGGAATGGTGACTAAGTACTCAGAAATAGTTCTTTCGCTTAAGTACCGTGAGAAGAATCAGGATGGCAACTGGGTTGGAGGTCCTATGTATTACATAAAAAATGGACTTAACATAAAGTGGCTTGCGGCTTTGTTTGCGATTTTTGCTATGCTTGCTTGTCTTGGTACGGGAAATGCTACACAGTCTAATTCTATTGCGGTTGCATTGGAAAGCACATTAGGAGTAAACCCTTATATTACAGGGATTGTTTTGACGGTTATTGCAGTTGCTGTCATTCTTGGTGGAATGCGCAGAATTGCATCGGTTAACGAAAAGCTTGTTCCGTTTATGGCTGTGTTTTATGTTGTTTGCTCTGTGGTGGCGATTATCGTTAATATTGAAAAGGTTCCAGCGGCGTTTGCGTTGATTTTCAGAGAAGCATTTAATTTCAAGGCAGCAACAGGAGGCGCAACAGGTTACGGAATTATGCTTGCAATGCATTATGGTTTTTCAAGAGGTGTTTTTTCCAACGAAGCAGGTCTTGGAAGCGCTCCTATTGCACATGCGGCATCAAGTAGCAAAAGTCCGGTACAACAAGGTCTTTGGGGAATGTTTGAAGTATTCTTTACCACAATTATTATATGTACACTTTCTGCACTTGTTATTCTTACAACCGGAATTTGGGAAACGGGTGCGTTGCAAGGATCTGCTTTGAGTATTGCATCATTTAATGCAATTTTCCCCTATGTGGGAGGCGGTATAGTAACCTTAGCTACTGTTTTCTTTGCATTATCAACAATTCTCGGTTGGGCTTATTACGGTGAGGTGAGTATAGAGTATTTGTCTCATAATTCAAAAACAGCTGTCCAAATTTACAGATGTTGCTATATTGTATTTGTTTTTCTTGGAGCAGTCGGCAATCTTGATTTGATATGGAGCATCTCCGAGACGATGAATGGGTTAATGGCAATACCTAACCTTATTGGTATTATTGGATTGAGTAAAGTTATAAAAACAGTGACAACAGAGCATTTCAACACATTAAAATAACTTAGATAAAAAATCAGCTTATGACAGTCAAGATGTCTAATCATTAAAATATATGGCATCTAAACCGTTCGGCTCTTTCATAGAAACAGAACGATTTAGATGACATTCTAAGTTGTTCTGTTTTTTTGTTGATTGAAATCGGATGCATTTTGTGATAATATATAACCATAAAGGCTTTTAAAACAACAAAAAATGAAAATTATGTTGTTCAATTTGATACCACTTTTATTTATACTTAAAGTGTAAATTGAAAAGGAGGATTCAAAAATGAACACAGACAAAATTTTAGCAGAAGCAATCGCAAAGGACTATGCACCGAAGGATAACTCAAAAATAGTTGCCCTGAAGAAACTTGACAAAAAGGCAAAACTTCCGGCAACAATTTTTACTTACACATTTGGTATTATCTCAGCACTCATTGTTGGCACAGGTATGAGTCTTGCTATGCAGGCGATTGGTAGCGGAGTTGTGTCAATGGTTGCAGGAATTGTTATAGGTGTTATAGGATTTATTCTTTGCGGTATTAACTATCCAATTTATAAAAGAATACTTGAAAGATCCAAGTCAAAATATGCTTATGAAATTGTAGAACTTGCTCGTGAAATCAGCGAAGAAAAATAAAATGAAAAGGAGGGTTGGCTTTGAATAAATCAGAGAGCAAATATTTTAATACTGCCAAAAAGATGGACAAGGCACTTATATCCCTTCTTGAAGAAAAATCTTTTTGAATATATAACAATCAGCGAAATATGTAAAAAGGCAAATGTTAATCGTTCTACATTTTATTTACATTATGAGAATATGGTTGATTTGCTGAATGAAACAGCAAGATTTCTGCTTGACGGTTTCATGACATATTTTGATGATGAACGAAAGAGCATAGTCAAAAAGCTTATGGAAAGCACACTTGACGAACTAAATTTCATTTCAGATGAGTATTTACATCCGTATTTATCATACATTAAAGAAAACAGGCTTGCATTTTCTACTGTTTTATTACATTCAGATTCATTTGGTTTTAATGAGATATTTCAAAGGCTTTATGAAAATGTTTTTGATCCTATTTTAGAACGGTTCAATTATCCAGTGGCCGACAGAAAATATGCTATGATGTTTTATCTTAATGGAATAACTGCCGTTGTGACGGAATGGCTTAAAGATGGATGCGAAAAGACCATTGGAGAAATATCTCGAATTATTTACGAATGTATATTTGGGGTGAAAAAAGAGGGCATCTAAACATGAAGTGAACCCCAAAGTTTAGACAAAAATTAAATATTAACTTGCTTGTGAATGAGTTCGGTATTGTACCGGACTCATTCCTTTTAATTTCACAGAAATTCTTTCATTGTTGTAGTAATGGATATATTTCTCTAATTCAT
>JAZOOD010000066.1:0-141794 GCA_045654805.1 Clostridia bacterium
GGAAAAATATCTCCTACACAGTGCAAACTCTTTGGAAAAATATGTAATCCGCAAACTCCTCAGGGTGCCTGCATGGTATCTACAGAGGGCAGTTGCTTTAATTATTTTGTAAACAAAAGGGTGTGATAACCGATGAAAATCACCTTGGCTCACGGAAGTGGCGGTAAAAATACCACCGAGCTTATAAATAAAATATTCGCAAAGCATTTTTCAAATCCCGTACTTAACCGTATGGAGGACAGTGCAGTTGTAGAAGGTGCAAAGCAAATCGCCTTTACAACAGACAGTTTTGTTGTAACACCGCTTATATTCAAAGGCGGTGACATAGGCCATATGGCAGTATGCGGTACGGTTAACGACTTGCTTATGCGAGGTGCTGTACCAAAGTATTTAACCTGTGGTTTTATAATTGAAGAGGGTGTTGAAACTGAACTTCTGGAACAGATTGTAAGCTCTATGGCACGTACCGCCAAAGAGGCGGGGGTTATTATCGTCGCAGGGGATACAAAGGTTATAGACGGAAACGGCGGACTTTACATCAATACATCAGGTGTTGGTTTTGTTGATGAAAAAACTGACATAAGCTGTTATAATCTAAAGCCCGGGGACAGTATAATAGTTTCGGGTAATTTGGGCGACCACCATGCTACAATTTTAAGTGCAAGGATGAATATAGAAAACACAATAGAAAGTGATTGTGCACCACTTGGAGAAATAGTACAAAAGCTTATTGAAAATAATATTGAAATACACTCACTACGTGACGTTACACGAGGAGGACTGGGCACAGTACTAAACGAGCTTTCAGATGCATCAGAATGTTCAATAACCATATACGAGGACAAATTGCCAATAGATCCACAGGTAAAATCCTTTTGCAAAATATTGGGGCTTAACCCGTTGCATATGGGTAATGAGGGTAAACTTACAGTTGCAGTACCTAAAGAACAGGAACAAAAGGCTTTGGAAATAATAAGATCCTGCAAATATGGTAAGAATGCTTCAATTATAGGCGAGGTTTCCAACGGCGAGGGAGTTACGATGATAACATCCATTGGCGGAAAACACGCTGTAAGCGAACTGTTTGGCGAGGGCTTGCCGAGAATTTGCTGATTAAGAGGTGACAAAATTATGAACATACTTGTAATAGACGGTCAGGGCGGAAAAATAGGCTCTATGGTAATAACCCTACTCAAAAAGGTAATTCCGGAATTGGAAGTTATTGCAATAGGCACAAACAGCATAGCAACCTCCGCAATGTTAAAGGCGGGGGCGGACAAAGGAGCATCCGGGGAAAACCCCGTAGTTGTAAATGCCCATAAAGCCGACATAATTATAGGCCCGTTGGGTATAGCTATTACAAACTCAATGCTTGGAGAGGTTACTCCCAAAATGGCTGAAGCAATTGGCAACAGCAAAGCTCAAAAACTGCTTATACCTACAAATAATTGCAATAACATCGTTCTTGGAACAGAGTCTTTGTCAATAAACGAGATTGTTCTGATTGCTGTGGACAGAATATCTAAAATAATAAAAGAAAAACCTCAGTGCTAAGCACTGAGGTTTTTAATTTCAAACTCTGCTTCTTCCTTTGTACATACACATAATTTATACCCTTCAATTTCATACATGCAAAACTTCCAGTCACTTATTTTATCAACATATATTTCGTTTAATGGTATTCTAAGACCCTTTCCCAAAGCCTTTACATAACTTTCCTTTTTTACCCAATATTCAAAAAAACTATTTTGCGAATTATTTGAATTTATTATAGTATTATACTCATTTGCACAAAACTTCTCTTTTGCAATATCCATATTTACATCCCTTATTTTTTCCACATCTACCCCCACAGGATAGTCTGATACTGCACATACTGAAATATTGCCGGAATGAGATAAGTTAAACTCAACTTCTTCCCCATATGGCTTTCCATACTTATCAATGCTATAACAAGGCTTTCTGCCAAGATACTGTGAAAGCAAAAGTTCTGCACCTATGCCCAGAAGCTGATTTTGCATTTTTTTTTGTTCTTTTACTTTTTTATAACGATATTCTGAAATATAATCCCTGTATAATTCTATATCATTATTCAATTCCAAAACATCTGCAATAAAAACCTTTGTCATAATAAAACGTCCAATCATTTTTTAAACACATTTTATCATAAAAAGGGACTTATTTCAACTGCAAGTTCTTCCTCTATATCAATTAGTTTTTCTGCAATTTTTTTACTTCTGTCATCCGCACAGTCATATTGATTCATATACTTTCTGATTGACTTGATACCCATATTGCAACCGTCTGTTATAAGGTCGGATATTGTTGCATCGCTTTCGTCCCAGTAAAGCTTTGCATTTGTCTTTATCCAGGACATACCTTTAGCCATCGGGTTTGGCTCCTTGGTTTCCTCACCAAGCTCTTTGATAAGCCCGTTTGTTTCGTTTCCAAGCTGAGTATGCTTGTTTTTGTAATCATTTAAAATTGTTTCAAGCTTCTGGCTTTCCACCTTTGGCAACACCTCGTCTATGGCGCTTACACCCATCTGTATGCCCGAATTACATTCCATCAACAAGTTAACTGTATCGTTATTTATCATAAAATCACCCCGACTTAGTATTGCCGGAAAAATCAATTATATTATTTTTTTGAAATCATTGATTTTAAGCTTCACAAAATAAATTTTAATTATTTACATATACTAATACACATAAGTCCCCGTTTTCATTACGTATTTCATAATAAAAACCATCTTCTGTCTGTTTGCCGTAAATTTTCAAAAATTCATTTTTCTTAAGCTCCTTACGGTATTTAACCTGCAATTCGGAAATTTCAAAATTCTCAGGCAGAAAATCCAGGACTTCTTCAACAGATTTTATATTATTAATATGATTATTTGTGTCAAGGTGATGTCTTTTCACCTGTGCATCTCCCAAAAAACCAACATCATCTAAAGGTTTTAGTTTAACAGAATGTAAGTTGTTATCTTCCTCAGATAAGTTTTCAAAAACCACAAAAAGCTCATCAACCGCTCTGGCAATTCTCATTTTCTCTGTATTTACGGTAAACCATACTGCAGTAGCGATTACCTTACATTCATCATTTTGCCATATCTCATATTTTCTGGTTGCTTCACACTTGGTGGTACTCATCAAACCCGTCTTTACGGTAACCGTGTCATTATCAACAATAGGTTTAATGAATTTTACACGCCAGCTTGCCAAAAGACAGGCAATGGATACGGACCTTAGCTTTTCAGCTCCCAACCCTGCATAATCAGCATGGGCAATTGAAATATCCTGCAAAAGGTCAAGCACAGTACTTGTCTTTATTTTACCACAGTTATCAATATCGCTATATCTTAATTCATATTCTTTTACAAACATATATTCCACCTGACAAGATTATTATTAAATATTTTCTTTAAGTCTATCCATCACTTCTTTACTCGGTTGCTCATAACAATCAAATGGAAAATCCATTCCCATTTTATCATACTTTACTTTACATATTTTCTTGAATGGTAAAAGTTCAACATTATCAATACAACTGTACTTTTTAATAAGACTGTTTAAAAATTCAATATTTTCACTATTATCATTAAGTGTTGGTATAATAACCTGCCTTATGGTAACAGGTATTTTGTTTTCATTAAGATATTCCAAAAATTTTAAAGGTAAGTCAATGCTGCACCCTACATATTTACGGTACATTTCATCAGACATATATTTAATATCCAGCAACACTCTGTCCGTATATTCAAGCATAGCCTTAACCTTTTCATTCAAAATACTGCCTGACGTATCAAGACAGGTGTTTATACCCCTATTATGACATTCCAAAAACAATTCCCTTACAAAATCCGCCTGCAAAAGAGGTTCTCCTCCGGAAACAGTTATACCCCCCTGGTTTCCGAAATAGCTGCGATATCTTTCAACCTTATCTGCAAGCTCAACTGCAGTGTATTCCGTACCGCCAGTACATTCCCATGTATCAGGGTTGTGACAACAACCACAACGCAGATTACAACCTTGTGTAAACACAACAAAGCGGACACCCGGCCCGTCTAGTGTGCCGAGTGTCTGAATAGAATTTATTTTACCTTTAATCTGAGATATACTCATAACTACATAACCTCGTGGAATGTACGGCTTATAACCTCACGCTGCTGTTCACGTGAAAGCTTGTGGAAATTAACAGCATATCCGGAAACGCGGATAGTAAGGTTAGGATATGCTTCCGGGTCTTCATAAGCCTTCATAAGTGTTTCTCTGTTTAATACATTTATGTTAATATGATGTGCCTTGTTTGCAAAATATCCGTCAAGTATTGAAACCAGGTTGTCCACACGTTCTTCATCTGTTCTGCCCAAAGCGTCCGGAGTAATGGAAAATGTGTTGGAAATACCATCACGGCAATCTGCATAACTGATTTTAGCAACGGAGTTAAGTGATGCCAAAGCTCCGTTTTCCTCACGGTTGTGCATCGGGTTAGCACCCGGTGCAAAAGGCTCAGCCGCCTTTCTACCGTCAGGAGTTGCACCTGTATTTTTACCATACATAACATTTGATGTAATAGTAAGTACAGACAATGTATGCTCTGCATTTCTGTATGCAGGTGTTTTACGAAGTTCAGTAATAACCTTATGTGCCATTCCCTTTGCAATAAGGTCAACACGGTCATCATCATTACCGAATTTAGGGAAGTCACCTGTTGTTTCAAAATCAACTATATAACCATTATCATCCTTAACAGGACGTACACTTGCGTATTTAATAGCGCTTAAAGAATCCGAAACTACGGATAGTCCCGCAATACCGAATGCCATAAATCTGCCCACTTCGGTATCGTGAAGTGCCATCTGCGTCTTTTCATAGCAATACTTATCGTGCATAAAGTGAATAACGTTCATAGTATTCACATAAAGCTTTGATAACCATTTAATATAAATTTCAAAACGCTCCATAACTGCATCGTAGTCTAGTCTGTCGCCTTCTAAAATAGACATTCTTGGACCGATTTCCATCTGGCTTGTAGTATCATACCCGCCGTTTATAGCAATAAGTAAGAGCTTTGCAAGGTTGCATCTTGCACCAAAGAACTGCATCTGCTTACCTATCTTCATAGCTGAAACACAGCACGCAATTGCATAGTCATCACCATAAACAGGACGCATAACATCATCATTTTCATACTGAATAGAGTCTGTATCCACAGAAACCTTGGCACAAAACTTTTTAAATCCTTCAGGCAATGAATTTGACCATAGTACAGTAAGGTTAGGTTCAGGTGATGAACCTAGTGTATAAAGTGTATTAAGAATACGGAAACTGTTCTTTGTAACCAAAGTTCTGCCATCTTCACCCATACCGCCTACTGCTTCCGTAATCCACATTGGGTCCCCGCCAAAAAGCTCATTATATTCAGGAGTTCTTAAATGTCTTGCCAATCTTAGTTTTATAACAAAATCATCTATAATCTCCTGTGCACCTTCCTCAGTAAGGATACCCTCGGCAATATCACGTTCTATATATATATCGAAAAAAGTACTTACTCTGCCCAAAGACATAGCCGCACCGTTTTGCTCCTTAATAGCAGCAAGATATGCAAAATATGTCCATTGTACAGCTTCGAGAGTATTGGAAGCAGGCTCGCTGATATCATATCCATACATAGCAGCCATTTCCTTCATATAACCCAAAAATGCAATCTGCTGTGCCACTTCTTCCTCTAGTTTTATCTTTTCTACGTCAAAATCTCCGTCGGCGAGAGCTTTTTTATCCTTTATTTTTTCCTCTATAAGACGGTCAACACCGTAAAGAGCAACACGGCGGTAGTCACCTATAATTCTGCCTCTGCCGTATGCATCAGGTAGACCGGTTATAACATGGCACTTACGTGCTTTACGCATTTCGTCAGTATAAGCACGGAAAACACCTTCATTATGTGTAGTGCGGTAACGGAAGGAATCTTCCACAGTTTGACTAACCTTGTAGCCGTACGCCTCACAAGCGCTGCGTACCATACGCATACCGCCAAAAGGACTAAGTCCGCGTCTTAGAGGGCGGTTTGTCTGAATACCTACTATAAGTTCATTTTCCTTATCAACATAACCGGGCGCATAGCTTGTAAGTGAAGATACAGTTTCAGTATCTATATCAAGCACACCGCCAAACTGACGTTCGAGTGCAAACAAAAGCTGTACCTTTTTCATCATTTCACTTGTACGCTTTGTAGCTCCTGCAAGGAAACCGGCATCACCGGTATATTCCTTATAATTGGTCTGAATAAAATCACGCACGTTTATTTCATTCTGCCAAGCACCATTTTTAAAATTTTTCCAATTCTTATGTTCCATAAACATTCTCCTTTTCCGCCTCGATTATTAAAAAATAATCGGCTATATTAATAATCGCCCAGACGGTCGGCATCTATAAATAACGTTTACATTCCCTTGCGGTGCTCCGCAAATCCGTCAGTTATGTAAAACTTAATTAGATTATATAATATGATAAACAAAAAGTCAACACCCAAAACACAACATATTTTGTATTTTTTTATGAATTTTATCAAAAATACCACAATATCTAGTTGTTTGAGAAATTTTTTAAAAATTTTAAAAAAATCACAACAAAATCAACTTTCGAATTGTATTACTTATGAAAGGCCCTGAGAGAGGGCTAAAAAATACAAGAAATAAGGAGAACAAAAAATGAAAAAAGTACTAAGCCTTGTTTTGGCTGTTGCAGCCATTACATCAATGACAGCATTTGCAAACAATGACATAATGCTAATATCAGAAAACCCTGCTGAAGCAGTAACAGAACCTATTGCAACACCTGAATACTTTACAGCATACGGTGAAATTACAGAAGTTGCAGAAGACTACATAATGGTAAAAACAATTGACGGTGAAGAAATTCAGTTCAACACAAGCGAAAACACTCAGGTAATTGATGCAAACACAATTTTGCCTTTAGACCTTGCTAACAGAGAAACTAACAAGGTTGCAATTACTTATTCAAACGCTATGACTTTGAGCTTGCCACCACAGGCATATGCTTACGCAATTATCGGTAACATCAAAGCTGAAATGGGTAACCCAATTTTCACAATAGTTGAAGATGTTAAAACAACTGATGAAGGTATAGTTATCGTTACAGAAGCAGGTTCAAAGGAAATTACTGTTCCTTCAACTGCAGAAGTTGCACCTTACCTTACAAGAAACATTGTTGCTTTGTCAGATATCAAGGCAGGCAGCAACGTACTTCTTTGGTACGATATGATGACTATGAGTATCCCTGCATATGCAACATCCGAAAAGGTTGTTTTGTTGGCAGGTAACGTACTTGACATTGTTGAAGAATCAGACGCTCTTACAGTAAACGGTGTTGAAATCGTTCTTGCTGAAGACGAAGTTGTATATGACAACAACGGTGTTGAAATGCTACCTTTAAGAACAGTTGCTGAAACTCTTGGCTTTAAAGTAGAATGGGTTAACGAAACACAGAGCATTATTCTTTCTAAAGATGCTTTCACAGCAACAATCAGAATCGGCACAGTAGAGGGCGGTATTAACAGAGCAAGACTTATTCTTGAAACTGCACCTATTCTTTACGGCGGTTCAAAGACATATGTTCCTACATCATTCTTTGCAGAACTTCCTGCAAACAACTAATTTCAAAGTATAAAAGGCAGTATTTATACTAACTACTGTCAAGGACAATACTTTATGTAACAGATGAATATTTTTATGTACTTTTGGAGTCAAAAGTACCAAAAACGCGGGGATTTCGATTCCCCCGCACCCCCAAACGACAAGGGCTCTGCCCTTGACCCGTTCCGGGGGTTTTTTTATCTTATAGGAAATTACTACTTTTATGTTGTAATTTCCTATATTACACAAAAGTGCACCTTAATCCCCCAAGATTGGGGGTAGGGGGTTGATGTGTTTTTTAAACACTTTTTTATTTTTAGGACTAATAGTTTGTTCTTTCTATCAAATCCAAAAACTGCACGCCGTCGTCATACACGAACTTATCGTGCTGACTCCTAAAATCATTGTTCAGCAGCAGAATTTGATAACAATGATTTTACTCTTGTTTTTGGATTTTTTGGTTGTTGTGTGGCACAAATTTTCCCACGAACCAAAGACGGTCGTATATATGACAATTAGAAACAGTCCGCGAAACCGCTGTATATTTTTGTGTAAATCGGCACACATCTATTTTCCGCTGCTGCGCATACCGATTTAGCGGATTTGAGCAAAGAGTTGTGAATAGGAGCGGCACCAAAATTACAAGGTAAGCAGTTACTGTTTCTTTTGAATATTTCCGACCGGGAGTTTTTGGTTACTTTTGTCGAGACAAAAGTAACCCGTCGGAGACAAAATAAAAATATAAATAAAAAAGACAGTAACTGAAATGTTACTGTCTTTTAGAATATGGCTTTTATATACACTTTTTGTTGTTTAGAACAGATTTCAAATCCCCAATTTCTTTTCCGCAATTCGTTTCTTTCTCTTTTTCCTTGACTTTTCGTTATTAATCTTAAGTCTGTTCATATAATACTGTTCATCTGCCTTATCGGCTGTGTACATCATATATTTCGCGGAAATTTTGCCGTCCTTTTCACGCATAAATTTAAGCTTACCCACAAATAAGTCGTGCTTGTTGCACCTGCCAATAGTAATATATCTGTCACCACTTTGCTTTACCCATGCTTTAAGTTCGCTTAAGGGAACATCACAGTACGGGCATCTTAAATTCCTGATTTTGTCGTGCTGGAATACCCCCTGTTTGTTAGCACAGTTATAAATAACCTTGTAATTACCGCAGGACACCCGTTTGAGTCCGCTTAAATCCGCATTGTTGGAATATTCGTCCATACCCTTTTTGACATCTAAAAATCCACATAGCATAGCGGTATATTTGGCATCATTAAGTGCATTGTGAATATTCATTTCCACCGGTATGCCATAAAATTCCACAACCTTTTCCAAAGCCATGGGAGGATTATCTGCATCCGTCTGCATAGAATATATAACCTGCAGATTAATCCACTTACCCATCCAGGAAGTATCAAACTTATGCAACAACAAATTCTGCATCATAACACGGGAATCATCAGGACCCCAGGTAAGGAAAATATGCTCGTCACCACACCATTGCCTGAACTTTTCGATAATTGACAGAAAGTCCTTGCCATTATTCAGTTGTTTTTGGTCAATACCTGTAAGTTCTTTTACTTTTTTATGGATTTTACGATAAAAAACCGGCTTAATATCCGCAGCAAAATATTCCAAAACCTCAAAATTTTCGTCCATTTTTACTGCTCCGATTTGTATTATCTCGCCGTCAAGCTGTACACTGCTTTTGCGGTTATAACCAGCCTGATTCCATTCAAAGTCAACAGCAATATAATGCAATGTAACTTCTCCTTTAATATTATTTCAACGTTGCCGCCTTAACTGTATTTTTCATAAGCATAGCAATAGTCATAGGTCCTACACCGCCGGGAACTGGTGTAATAGCCGCAGCCTTCTTTTCACATTCCTCAAATGCTACGTCACCAACCAATTTTTTGTCAGGCAGTCTGTTCATACCTACGTCTATAACTACCGCACCCTCTTTAATCATATCACCCTTTATAAGCTCGGGCACACCTACTGCAGCTACCAAAATATCAGCCTCACGTGTTACAGCAGCCAAGTCCTTTGTACGGGAATGGCAAATTGTAACAGTACCGTTTTTCTGCAGCAAAAGCATTGCCTGAGGCTTGCCTACAATGTTACTTCTGCCTACTACCACACAGTTTTTACCCTCTACGGAAATACCGCTTTCCGCAATTAATTCCATTACACCCGCAGGAGTACAGGGCAAAAAGTCATAGTTGCCAATCATAATCTTACCAACATTTGACGGATGGAAGGCATCCACATCCTTCTTAGCGGAAATTGTATTGATAACTGCTTCCTCATTAATATGTTTAGGTAATGGCAACTGCACCAATATACCGTCAATACTGTCATCAACATTAAGCTTTTCAACCAATGCTTTAAGCTCTTCTTCCGTTGTTTCTGCAGGTAATGCAAATTCCTCGGAATGTATGCCCAACTGTTCACAAGCCTTTTTCTTATTATTTACATATATTCTGCTTGCAGGGTTATCTCCTACAATAATTACTGCAAGCCCAACTGACTTACCTTCTTTTTTTAGGTTTTCCACCTCGATTTTCAGTTCGTCCTTTATTCTTTGGGAAACCGCCTTGCCGTCCAATATTTTTGCCATTTTTATTCTCTCCTCTCGGTTTTATTAAACATTTTTGCGAATAACCAATCAAATCTTCCCTGTTAGCTTTTACAAGTGCCTTTTCCACCAACCTGTAATTTTCAGGGTATCTGTATTGTAACAATGCCCTTTGCATCTGTTTTTCATTAAAATTCTTTGGTACATACACACTCTGCATAGTCATAGGGTCAATTTCCGTATAATACATACAGGTTGAAATCGTGCCGGGTGTTGGATAAAAGTCCTGCACCTGTTCGGGGCTTAACCTATGGTCACGCAAGTATTCTGCTAACATTATTGCGTCATTTAACGTACTTCCGGGATGCGATGACATTAAATAGGGCACAACATACTGGTCCATACCAAGCTTTTTGTTGATGCTGTAAAACTTATCAACAAACCTATCATACACCTTTCTACCCGGCTTACCCATATACTGCAAAACGTTATCGGAAATATGCTCAGGAGCAACACGTAGCTGACCGCTTATATGATGTTTACAAAGTTCCTCAAAAAAGTCCGTATTCTTGTCATAAATAAGATAGTCATACCGTATGCCTGAACGTACAAACACCTTTTTAACTCCGTCCAACGACCGTAATTTACGCAACAATTTAAGATAATCCCTGTGGTCAACCTTCATATTTTCACAGGGCTTTGGATACAAACACTTTTTACCGGGGCAAGCTACCTTTTTGTTGCAGGAACTATGCCTGAAATTAGCAGTAGGTCCACCCACGTCATTTATATAACCCTTAAAATCAGGGTCCTTTATCATCAACTTTGCTTCCTTTAATATAGATTCGTGACTTCGTGCAGATATTTTACGCCCTTCGTGAAAGGCTATTGCACAAAAATTACAGGACCCAAAGCAACCTCTTGACGAGGTTATGCTGAATTTCACCTCTTCAATTGCAGGGACACCGCCATCTTTTTCATACAAAGGGTGGTATGTCCTCATATACGGCAGGTCGTAGACCTTGTCCATTTCTTCCATTGTAAGGGGTGCCGACGGCTTGTTTACAATCAGCCATCTGTCACCGTGCTTTTGGGCAGTTTTGCCGTAATATTCATACTGAATTTTACAGGAAACGGCATATTCCATTTTATTATCCTTTACACTTTCAAAAGACGGGATTTCCTTTGCATCATCAGGCTTTTCCCTGCTTATATATGCAATGCCGTCAACATCTGTAATATCATTTGCATCAACACCGCTGTCCAAAAGGTCTGCAACCTCAACAATCTGATGCTCACCCATACCGTATATCAGTATGTCCCCACGACTGTCAAAAAGTATGGAACGGCGTACCTTATTGTCCCAGTAATCATAATGTGCAAAACGTCGCAGACTTGCCTCCACACCGCCTATTATAATTGGGACATCACCGTATGCCTCACGTATTCTGTTACAGTACACAACAGTTGCCCTGTCAGGACGCATACCGGCTTTTCCGCCGGGGGCGTAACTGTCTGTGGAACGAGTCTTTTTATTAACAGTGTATCTGTTAACCATACTGTCCATATTGCCAGCAGAGCATAAAAACGCCAGCCTTGGCTTACCAAGACGCATAAAATCATCCTTGGTATGCCAGTCAGGTAATGCAATTATGCCAACAGTATAGCCCGCATCTTCAAGGACGCGGGAAATTATGGCGTGTCCGAATGATGGATGGTCAACATATGCCTCACCTACCACATAGACAAAATCCAACTGCTCAATATTAAGTTTTTTCATATCCTGTTTTGAAACAGGCAGAAAAGTTTTTGTCATATTATAAATCCAACTTTAAATCATTTTCCTTTATCCAACCAATTTTTCTTAAAGGTAATGCAATGATTGGTGTAATAATTGCAGGCAATACAAATGAAATTGCAATCAAACCAATCCAATGCATAGGTGTAACGGCTATACCGGAATTAAACCAACCTTCTATAGTACCAATCTGTCCAACAAGGCCACAGGTACCCATTCCTGAAGAAACTGCTGCACCGTTCATTTCCAATTTGAATATACAGGTTGCAATTGGTCCTGTAATTGCAGAAGCAACAATAGGGGGTATCCATATTCTTGGGTTTTTCACAATATTGCCCATCTGCAGCATACTTGTACCTATACCCTGAGCAAAAAGACCGCCCCAACGGTTTTCTCTAAAGCTCATTACCGCAAAGCCTATCATATTTGCACAACAACCTGCCAAAGCCGCACCGCCTGCAAGACCTGTAAGTGACAATGCCGCACAAATTGCCGCACTGCTTATAGGCAATGTCAAGGCAATACCAATAACTACTGATACTATTATACCCATTGGCAACGGATGTAACACAGTTGCCCATTTAATTGCACTACCAACAGCGCTTGCTGCGGCACCGATATACGGAGCGCATAGCATTGAAAATACAACGCCAACAAATATTGTTACAAAAGGTGTAACGATAATATCTATTTTAGTTTCCTTACTTACTAACTTACCAAATTCGGCAGCAACTATTGTTGCAAACAAAACAGCTAAAGGTCCGCCTGCACCACCAAGTGCATTTGCCGCACCGCCAACTGCCGCAAGCGAAAACAATACCAAAGGAGGACATTTTAAAGCATAACCGATAGCTACCGCCATAGCAGTACCTTGTGCGGATTTAGCATATCCACCTACTTCCACCAATACAGGTATATGTAGTTGAGTTCCGATTGTAGAGATAATTGTACCGATAAGCAACGATGCAAACAACCCCTGTGCCATAGCACCCAAAGCGTCTATAAAGTATCTCTTGAAAGAAAACTCTATATCCTTCTTCTTCAAAAATTCCTTTAACTTCATTTTCGTCATCTCCTAAAAAAGTATAAACTTATTCAAGTATAACATAATTCTGCAAATTTTTCAAGACATAAAATAAAATTTGGAAAAATATTGACAAATAGACAAACATAGTGTAAAATATTATAGTCCTTGCGTGTGCTTATACACGCCAGAGTCCAGAAGGAGGTGCGAAAAAATGGTTGAAGTAATCAACAAGTACGAGACAATTTTTATCGTAGATGTGACTAAAACTGAAGACGAAGTTAACGCTATCGTTGAAAAAATGAAGTCATTAATCGAATCCAATGCAACACTTGAAAGTGTTGACAGCTGGGGTAAAAGACGTCTTGCTTACGAGATTGACGACAAAACTGAAGGTTTCTATGTTCTTGTAAACTTCGCTTCAAAGCCTGAGTTTCCAAAGGAACTTGAACGTGTTTACGGTATTACCGACGGTATTTTGCGTTACATCACAGTAAGAAAAGATGAAAAGTAAAAGGAGGTAAAGCATATGCTTAACAAGGTTATCCTTATGGGTAGACTTACCCGTGATCCCGAGCTTAAGTATACGCCTTCTAACGTAGCAGTATGTTCATTTTCAATTGCGGTAGACAGACGCTACGCAAGACCCGGCGAACAAAGACAGGCAGATTTTATTAACATCGTAACATGGAGAAATACTGCGGAATTTGTTTCCAAGTATTTTACAAAGGGTCAAATGATTAATGTCTGCGGTTCATTGCAGACACGTACATGGGACGATGCACAGGGCGTAAAACGCTATGCAACCGAAGTTGTAGCTGACGAAGTTAATTTCTGCGGCGATAACAGAAACGGTGCTGCTCCTCAGGGAGATTTTGACCAGGGATTTGTTGCTAACACACAGCAGGCTCCTGCAACAGGTTTTACTCCTATTGACACTGATGATGATTTGCCGTTTTAATCAAAAGAATTTTTAAAGGAGGGTTTATTAATGGCTGAAAGAGAAAGAAACGAACGTCCAATGCGCAGAAAAGCTCGCAAGAAAACTTGCCAGTTCTGCGTTGATAAGGTTACAGATATCGATTACAAGGATGTTGCAAAATTGCGTCGTTATCTTACAGAACGTGCTAAAATAGTTCCTCGCCGTATGAGCGGTAACTGTGCTAAGCACCAGAGACAGTTAACAACAGCAATAAAGAGAGCAAGAATTATTGCCTTGCTTCCATTTACAACAGACTAATATTTTATATTACAGCATGGGCGTATGCCCAAAACAAAAATTTTATACAGCAGCTAAAAGCCGGTCATATTGACCGGCTTTTTTTACGGCAAAAAGTCACATATATAGTATTTTTTACAAATGAAACTACAAAATATAATAATATTATACTAAAAGTGTTGACAAATATTCTTGTTATAAGGTAAAATAAATTAGAGGTGTTATGTAATTATGAGAGTAATATCAGGCAAGTCAAGAGGCACCTCTCTTTATTCGTTGGAGGGAAATCACACACGCCCCACAACAGACAGAGTAAAGGAGTCTATGTTCTCTATAATTAATTTTCATATTCCTGACAGCATAGTGCTGGACCTTTTTGCCGGCAGCGGTGCTTTGGGAATTGAAGCATTAAGCCGAGGTGCGAAGAAGTGCTGGTTTGTAGAAAATTCACGCGCGGCGGCTGATATTGTAAAGAAAAATATTGAAAAGACTAATTTAGGTGAAAATGCACTTTTAAAAGTTGTTGATTACAAAGCATTTTTAAACTCTGTTGATGAAAAATTTGACGTAATCCTGTTAGACCCGCCATACAACAAAAAAATGTGCGATGAGGCTATGAAGATTATATACGAAAGAAATTTGCTAAGTGATGACGGCATAATAATGTGCGAAACGGAATACCCCGAAATTATAACCACCGATTTTGAAAAAAAGAAGGACTATAAATACGGTAAAATCAAGCTTTCGCTTTTTTTTAATAAGGATGATTAATTTGAAAAATATAGCTATTTATCCGGGTAGTTTTGACCCGTGTACTAACGGACATCTTGATATAATTGAAAGAAGCTCCAAGATTTTTGAAAAGGTTATAGTTGCTGTACTTGTAAACAGCAGTAAAACTCCTACTTTCACATTGGAGGAACGCATCGAGTTGTTAAAATCAGCAACAGCACACATTCCAAACGTTGATGTTATGGGCTTTAACGGATTGCTTGCCCAGTTTGCAGAACAGCAAAAGGCAAAGGTTATTGTAAAAGGTTTGCGTGCGGTTTCGGACTTTGAGTATGAATTTCAGATGTCACTTACCAATAACAAGTTAAACCCAAATGTAGAAACATTGTTTATGACCACAAAATCCGAGAATATGTACCTAAGCTCCAGTATCGTGCGTGAGGTTGCCCGTTACGGAGGTTCTATTGAGGATATGGTGCCTGCAACAATAGTAAATAAAATATATAAAAAATTTCAATAAGGAGGATTTAAACATGGAAGGTATGGAAATGTTAGATCAGTTGGAAGATATTATAGAAAGCAGTAAGACAGTACCGCTAATAGGCAAGGCAATGATAGATAAAGACGAGCTTTTGGACATTATTCAGGAGCTTAGACTCAAAATGCCAGATGACCTTAAGCAGGCAAAATGGATTAAGGGCGAAAGACAAAGAATTTTGCTTGAAGCTCAAAAGGAAGCTACTACAATAATCAAGTCTGCAGAGGACAAGATTATATCTATGATTAACGAAAACGAAATTACCAAAAAGGCTAATGAAGCGGCGGAAGAAATTGTTAAAAACGCAAATAACCGTGCAAGGGAAATCCGCAACGCTACAAAGCAGTATATTGACGATGCTTTGTCAGATTCCGAAATGGTGTTGGAAAGAACTTTGAGCACACTTCGCGATAACAGACTTGCTATGCAGCAGAACAATGCTAAAAAGCAGGTTAGAATTGAAGAAGTTGTTGAATCAAAAGACGAAGAATAAACAGGGGCATAAAATAATCTATGAGAATGCGTAAAAAGAAAAATGTACAACAACGTATTGATAAATGCACAGGTTTGTATGTACATAACCCTTTGGAATACAAAGGTAAATGGAACGGACTTTTTGGAAATGACAACCCTATACAGTTAGAAGTAGGCTGTGGTAAGGGCAACTTTATATGCGGTATGGCACAGGCACACCCTGACATCAACTTTATTGCGGTAGAGGTGTGCATTGATGTAATGGTTATTGCCGTAGAAAAAGCATTTGAAAAAGCTGTCCCCAATGTTAAATTTATAAATGTTGATGCACGGCTTTTGGCAGATTGCTTTGCAGAAGGTGAATGTGACAGAGTTTACCTCAATTTCAGCGACCCTTGGCCAAAGAGCGGACATTATAAAAGGAGACTTACTTACAAGGACTTTCTGGATATTTACCGCACCATACTTAAAGATGATGGTGAAATCCATTTTAAGACAGACAATATGCACTTGTTTGAGTTTTCCTTATGCTCATTTGCACAGAATAATTTTAAATTAAAAAATGTTTCCCTTGATTTACATAACAGTAACTTTGAGGGCAATATTATGACGGAATATGAACGGAGATTTTCCGAAATGGGCCAGCCAATATACAGGCTTGAGGCATATTAAGAGGAAAACCATTCCACGATTTTTAATTTAAAATTTATATCGCTTTTTGATGTAATCATATTATACTCATCATATGTGAGGACATTTTTCAGCTTAGTGTCACTCTCTTTGGAGAGTACCCCATTCTGGCTATAGTCAAAGCAAAGTTGTGGGTACAGCACACACCACCAATTTTTGCCTTCGCCTTTGCCGATTACAATTTTTAAAGCATCATACTTTCCCTTTGGAAATTGTGCATTTTCATAAGACTTTGAAGGGAAATTATAATTACCGAAATCTGCGGTTACACCATATGTGTAGCCGTATTTTTTTACGATTTTTTGTGCTTCCTCCTCTATTTTTTTAATATTATCCTTTAATAATTTTTTTGTCTCCTCTACACTGTCTGCGTCTTGTAAAACAGGTTCAAGAAAGTCTATTATCTCGTCGCGCACCTCTAATTTAAGTGCCTGATCCTCGTCTGTGTCACTGTTTGCAACTACGTGAAGCCTTACAACGCTTGAGGAAATATCCGCCATAACCTTATTGGAATACGACTGTACAGCACTGGTTATACACACTCCTATTACTATTGACATCATAAACATTTTCACTCTTTTGTTTTTTAAAATCTTTTCAAAATTCATATAATTACCTCCGTGAAGTAATTGTTGACATTATTTTTCAGGTTCATTCATACATAATAACGAGGTGATTTAATGAATTACAAAACATACTGTATTTTAGGAGCATTATTCACAATAATTTTAGGAACAATTCTGCATTTTACTTATGATATTTTCGAAACAGACTTTGTTGCCATTTTCAGTGCAGTAAACGAAAGTACGTGGGAACACTTAAAGCTTTTGTACTTTCCTGTGATGATTTTTGCAGTAATAGAATATTTTATATATGGAAAAAGGGTTAAAAACTTTTGGGCATCTAAAATGTTTTCACTTTTAATTGGAATGCTTACAATTATTGTGGTTTTCTATACATATAACGGCGTCATCGGTGAAAGCAGTGCCCTATTTAACATTTTACTATTTATTGCAAGTGCAATATTTACATATTGGCTAAACTGCAAAATTATTGAAAATAGTTTATTTGAATCTCAAACCTTAAACAAAGTCTCCGTGATTGTGTTGATTGTTATGTTCATATTGTTCTGGATATACACATTTTACCCACCTCTTATAAACCTTTTCCGTGACCCTGTAACGGCAGGATATGGAATTTAATATTGTTTTTTTTATAAAAATGTGATAGAATATACATAAGACAAAACATCAGTTAAAAGGATGATATTATGAAAAAAATACTTATAATAAGTTCAGAATACACGGGCAGAGGCCACAAGAGTATTACTGACTCACTTTGTGAACAGCTTAATAAACATAATGATATTGAAGTTTCTATATTAGAGGGCTTTAGTATGCTAGGCAAGGTAGGTATTAAAATAAGCAAATCCTACGGTCCACTTACACGCACTTCAAAAAAGGCGTGGGATATGACCTGGAAGTTTGTACAACATAATACCGACGCCATAAACAAGGCCATAAAGACGCTTATCAGCAAAAAATTTGCAGATATTATTGAAGAAGAACAGCCGGATGTAATAGTTTCCGTACACCCTGCTTTTATAGGGTGCATACTGGACGTTATGGAAAAGAAGAACATTAAAATCCCATTCGTAAGTATGTATGCGGACCTTGTTTCCATCTCAAATTTGTGGACAGACCCACGTGCGGATTACAGCCTGTGCTATACTCAGGAAGCTATTGATTATTCATTGAAAATGGGTATTCCAAAAGAGAAAATCAAAAGATTTTCATTCCCTGTACGCGAAAGGTTTACATACGGCAATCCTGTAGCGGGCAGCCAAATTTTTAAAGCATCAAAAATTCCTACCTTCCTTATTATGAGCGGTGGCGAGGGCTCCGGCAATATGGTGGAGCTTTCAAGAATGTTGCTTAATAACTTCAACTGCCGTGTAAAAGTGCTTACCGGAAGAAACGAAAGCTTGAGAGAAAAATTCGAAACTACTGAAAAGGAAATGTACGGAGAAAGACTGGATATATACGGATTTGTTGAGGCTATTGAAGAGCTTATGCTTTCTAGTGACATAGCCTTTATGAGGGGTAGCCCTAACACAATTTTAGAAGCTATAAACTGTTGTCTGCCTATGATTATAACAGATGCTCTGCCCGGTCAGGAAGCGGGAAATCCATGGTATTTTGAAGAAAATCATCTTGGATGCTTTGCACACGAACTTGACGATATTAAAGAGACAGTTAAAACACTTTTAGATAATGATGCAGAAAAATTGGCAGATATAAGAGAGCATCAGAAAGCATTCCGCAATCCTGATGCTGCAAAGGAAATTGCAGAATTTATTGTATCACTAGCACAATGACAGGAGAAAAAATGAAAAAATACAAAAGCTTACTTTTTGACCTTGACGGGACAATTACAGATTCATCCGAGGGCATTATAAATTCAATTATATATGCCCTTGACAAAATGGGTGTAACCGTTACGGACAAGTCTATATTAAAAAAATTTGTAGGTCCTCCTCTTATGGATTCCTACAAAAAATATTATGGATTTACAGATGCAGAATCAGAAATGGGTTTAAAACTTTTTCGCGAATATTTTGCAGTAAAGGGTATATTTGAAAACCGCCTTTTTGATGGTATGGATATATTGCTTAAGGATCTTTATGATGCAGGATACCAACTGTTGCTTGCAACATCAAAGCCTGTACACTTTGCTAATCAGGTGCTTGAATACTTTAACATAAAACAATATTTTTCATATGTTTCCGCCTGTCCGATAGATGAATCCAACACTACAAAAATAGATATAATCCGTAAGGCTATGGATAATACATCAACGGCTGATAAATCGAAAATTATTATGATTGGCGACACCTCCTTTGATGTAAACGGTGCTAAAATATGCGGAATAGACTCTTTAGGTGTTCTTTACGGAACAGACGATGCAGATGAGATGAAAAATGCCACATACCTTGCAAAGGATATTGATGAAATAAGGAATATTTTACTTTAAACCCCTGCATAAAAACAAACCCCTTGAAATATAATTTCAAGGGGTGATTTTTTGCTCAACTACATATGGGGTGTAATGATAATCGTGTCAGTAATATGCGGTTTTTTAACAGGTAAAATATCTGAAGTTTCCGACGCTCTTATAACAGGTGCGGAAGATGCCGTAGCAATGACCATATCCCTTATGGGGATTATGTGTTTTTGGACAGGAATTATGAACATAGCAGAAAACACAGGGGTAACAAATATTATTGCAAAGATATTAAAGCCAATTACAAAAATACTATTTCCAAAGCTTAAGGACAAAAATGCAATAAATGCTATAATTATGAATATGACCGCTAATATGCTTGGACTTTCCAATGCTGCAACCCCTTTGGGATTAAAGGCTATGCAGGAGCTTAACAAATATTCCGACGGCAAAACTGCAACTGATGAAATGTGTATGTTTATTGTAATAAATACTGCATCATTACAAATTATTCCCTCTACTGTGATTGCAATGCGGCAAGCCGCAGGTTCGGTAACTCCGACGGATATTATAATACCTGTATGGATATGCAGCATATGTGTTATAACCGTAGGCGTTATAACTGCAAAAATATTTTCAAAGAGGCAAAGATGTTAAACTATATTTCTGTACTTATTATGCCAACGATAATTGTACTGATACTTACAAACGGGCTTTTAAAAAAAGCTCCCTTATTTGACCAGTTTTTAACAGGTGCAAAAAGCGGGTTTTCCACATCAATTAAAATATTGCCCTCTCTTGTAGGGCTTATTGTGGCAATATCAATGCTCAGGGCATCAGGCTTTTTTGACATAATGTGTGGCATACTTGCCCCGTTTTTGGAAAAGGCAGGTTTTCCTTCCCAGCTTGTACCTATGGCACTTATACGCCCTATATCTGGAAGTGCCGCCCTTGCAACAGTTAGGGATTTACTTAACACATACGGTGCCGACAGCTTTATAGGAAGGTGTGCATCTGTTATGATGGGGTCGTCGGAAACCACATTCTACACACTTGCAATATATCTGGGCAGTGTAGGTATAACAAAATCAAAATACACCTTGAAGTCTGCGTTATTGGCAGACTTCGCAGGTATAATTTTAAGCGTTCTGTTTGTCAGACTGCTGATGTATTAGCAACAGCAATCATCATTACAGCAGCGCGGTTCACAGCAGCAGTTGTTATTGTTATTGTCATTGAAAAGACAAATTACAATAATAACGGCAATAATAATCCATATCCAGTCAAAACCGCCACTACCGCCAAAAAAATTACTGTTATTGTTACAGCAACAATTATTATTCATAAAAAACACCCTCCCTGTTTTAGTCCATTACATACTATTCGGGAGGGTGAATTTATGTTAAAATTTCATATAATTTTTGCGTCTGTCTCTGCGTCGGCGACGTCTTTTACGTGAAGCATTGTACGCATAACCAACCATTGCTCCGATAACACAAAGTATAATAATCAGGATAACCTTGATAGCTTTTAGTCCGAAAAACCATCCTATACCGCTGAATATAGTTTTTATAATACTTCGTTTAACATCACGTTCCGCAACAAGGTTTACTTCACCTACCAGATTACCCTGATAGGAATAAACTATCTTCCCTACAACCTCATCCTTTTTAAGAGGTGCCTTGACAGGTTCCTCCAAAACAACCTTTTTTTCTATTGAGGAAATATCATCACCGTCTAAAATAACGCCCTTTACAGTCTTTTCTGCACATAACAGCAAGGTATCCTTACCCTTGTGGTTTTTAAGCTTTGTCTCATACAAAAGGTCCCCCTGCTTTATAACCGTTACGGTGGAAAATTTATCAAACCCGTAATTAAAAAGTTCCTGTGCATCAATCATCGCATAATTTACGCCGTTTTCATAAACGGAATTCATTACTATACTCACAAGCTCCTTTTTACCCTTAGTGGCAGAAGATATTACGGAATATCCACCTGAGCTTGAAGATGAACTCAACCCCGCATCTGCATAATCATATATGTAATCAAGATATATAAACCTGCTCATAAGGTGATTTTTAGTCCAATATGACCTTTCTGCCGAAAGGTTTGTAGCAGGGATTACAATATTTTTTGTTGACAAAAACGGATACAGCTTTTTATCCTTATAAAATTCCCTGTAAAGAATAAGCAAATCATTGGCAGTTGTATACTGCTTTTCATCATTACGTCCTGTGGTATTGGTAAATACAGTATTTTTCATACCGAGGCTTTGGGCATATTCATTCATTTTAGCAACAAAACCTTCTATACTGCTGTAACACATTGCAACGGTAAATGCCGCATCATTAGCCTGTCCCATAAGCATACCGTAAATAAGGTCGGAGCTTTTAATCTCCTCACCGGGCTTTAAGTTCATATTTGTTTCCATATAATGGGTATATTCATCTATATTGTCGGGTACAATCAACGTCTTATCAAGGCCGTATAATTTGTAGGTAGTATATGCCGTCATAAGCTTTGTAAATTCTGCAGAAGGCAACTGTTTGTCCGCATTTTTTGTATATATAATCTGCTGACCTGAAAGGGATGCTAAAATAGCAGAAGACGCCCTTGGCTCCGGAGCGGCACTGCACATTAAAGCAGAGCTTATAATCGCTGATATTAAAATAAGGCACACCAAAAATTTTTTCATGGTATAATCCTCCTACATCTTTATAAAAAGATTATACCAAAAAAATCAACACTTTACAACTAAATTTCGACAATTTTTTTCATACATATATTCATTCCGTAAATTGCCATTAATTCTATAAGCTCCGTTTCTGTAACTGTCTTTAAAATACGCATATGACTGTCCACTATATTTATAATATAATAGCGGTCGTAGGAAAGCATTTTCAATATATATTTTGCCTTTTGATTTTCCTCCGCAACCAATATTCCCCCTTGTGAAACTCCCTTTTCCAAAAGCTTTTTACGGCTGTACAGAATATCCATCATTATTATCATATTGGCGTTTTTCCGTTCCTCTGTTATATTTGCAATTAAAAAACCTCCTATAACCAAAAACGAAAAATTGAATTTTGTTATGTACAAGGCATAAATCCCCGCTGCAAATATTAAAAAACCCAATCCCCAGCTTATGTTCAATGACACATTTGCAGCCCGTATATGACCTAGCCTTTTTACCAGTAATGCCCTTAATATCCGCCCTCCGTCCAGTGGCAGAACGGGCAAAATATTGAATATACCCATAACAAGACTGGCGGTTATTATATATTCCTTATAAATCCCGTTATAAAATCCGTAAACTAAATACCCAATTAAAAAATTACTTAAAGGACCTGCAAGGGATATTTTTATTTCGGAATTTGTGTCCTTTATACAATTTTGTGCCACCCGCATTGTTATTCCAAAGGGAAGTATTTCCACACCATCGATTTTTGTACCGCATTTTTTTGCCACAAGTATATGAGCACATTCGTGTATTGCAGTAATGGTATATGCAATAATCAGCATATCAAAAAAACGAAAATAAAAGCCTGTTACAAATAAAAGTATGCTCCACAGGCTAATTTCCAGTTTTTTAATTTTTATCGGCTTCATCAGGTTTTTCAGCGTCATCTTGTTCTCCCTTTGTGAAATTATTTATTTTGTTCATAATATCCTCAGCAGTGGCTTTATAATCCACAGTGTATGTAAGAACAGAGTCTATCCTCTCGCTGAGTTTTATTGCTGTGTCGGTTTTTAACAGGCTTATAACAGCGACAATCACAATTATCACTCCGCATACAAGGCTTTGTCTGGCAAGCTTTACTTTAAAATCCACCTTGTCCTCTTTGTTTATATTTGCCGGTCTGGTACGTTTGTATCTCTCCATACTTTATCACTCCTTGCTATAATATATTTGCATTTATATGAAAATATGTTGAAATTTTTGCAATTTTGGTGTATCATATTAATATTAGGTAATTTGTCGAAAGGATAAAACTATGAATATAAATTATTTACTTGATAAAGTGGAAAAGCCGGGCAGATATACAGGCGGTGAATGGGGCAGTGTTGTTAAAAACCCCGATGATGTTGACATACGCTTTGCCTTTTGTTTTCCCGATACTTATGAAATAGGCATGAGCCACCTTGGCATTAAAATATTATACGGACTATTTAACCAGCGTAAGGATACTTATTGTGAACGAGTTTATGCCCCCTGGACGGATATGGAACAATTGATGCGTGAAAACAATATTCCCCTGTACGCATTGGAAAGTAAGGACCCTATAAACAAATTTGACTTTGTGGGCTTTACGTTACAGTATGAAATGAGCTATTCCAACATTTTGAATATGCTTGATTTAGGCAATATTCCTCTGCTCAGCAGTGAACGCGGTGAGGATGACCCATTGGTTTGCGGTGGAGGACCGTGCTCATATAATGCAGAGCCTATTGCGGACTTTTTCGACTTCTTTACAATGGGTGAAGGCGAGGAAGTTATGACAGAGATACTTGACGTGTATGCCAAGCATAAAAAACAGGGCGGTACACGTAAGGAATATCTTGAAAAAATTGCCCGTATCGATGGTGTTTACGTTCCCTCTTTTTATGATGTGGAATACAACGATGACGGCACAGTAAAATCCGTAACGCCAAACAATGAAAATGCAAAACCCGTTATAACCAAAAGAATTATAAAGGATATGGACAAGGTATATTACCCCACTGACTTTATTGTTCCAAATATAGAAATTGTACACGACAGAATAATGCTCGAAGTATTCCGCGGATGTACACGAGGATGCCGTTTTTGTCAGGCGGGTATGATATACCGCCCTGTACGTGAAAAGTCACCTGAACGCTTGCTTGGTCTTGCGGAGGATATGATTAAAAACACGGGGTATGAGGAAATTTCCCTTACTTCCCTTTCAACATCGGACTATTCAGGTCTTGAGCCTATGTGCAACGGGCTTTTAGATATGACAAAGCCTAAAAACATTAACTTGTCATTACCATCACTTCGAATCGACAACTTTTCACTTGAACTGATGGAAAAGGTGCGTCATAAGGGCTTGACATTTGCCCCCGAAGCAGGTACCCAAAGGCTACGTGACGTAATAAATAAAAATATTACTGAGGAAGATATTAAGCATTCTACCTCCCTTGCCTTCAACGGCGGTTACAACGGGGTAAAGCTATACTTTATGATGGGCTTGCCTACGGAAACTGACGAGGATATAGAGGGTATATCAGACCTTGCAAACCTGGTTGCAGACCAGTATTTTGCTGTACCTAAGGAAAAGCGTGCGAAGGGACTTCGTATTACAGTAAGTACATCATGCTTTGTTCCAAAGCCCTTTACCCCATTCCAGTGGGAGCCTATGGACACTATGGAAAACTTGGAACGCAAGCAGGAAATATTGCAGAAAAAAATACGCTCACGCTCTATAAAATACAACTGGCACGACGCTGACGTAAGCTATCTTGAGGCAGTATTTGCACGAGGCGACAGAAAGCTTAACAAGGTAATGCTTGAAGCTCATAAGCAGGGCATAAAATTCGACAGTTGGGCAGAATTTTTTGACTTCGAAAAATGGATGGATATATTTAAAAAATGCGGAATAGACCCCGATTTTTATGCTATCCGCAAGCGTGAATATGACGAGGTTTTACCTTGGGACCATATAAGCGTAGGTGTAAGCAAAAGCTTTATGATTAACGAAAGTAAAAAGGCACACAGCGAGGTTACAACCCCTCAATGCCGTGAAAAGTGCAGCGGTTGCGGTGCTAATAAGTTTGGAGGTGGTATCTGTGGCGACTGTGCTAAGGGCAACATTTAAAAAAGGTGAGGCACTGCGATATACAGGGCATCTTGACATACTACGTACCTTTGTGCGTGGTATGCGGCGTGCGGAGATACCGTTTAAATACTCCGAAGGCTTTAACCCACACGCTGTAATGAGCTTTGCACTTCCACTTGGTGTTGGTACAACAAGTGACTGTGAAATTGTGGAAATACAGATGAAGGAGCAGATACCAGCAGAGGATTTTATAAAAGCGGTTAATGAAAAAATGCCTCCTCAAAGTATTGAGATTATATCTGCAGAATATTCTGATGAAAAAACTCCTGTTATTATAAAGGCGGAATATGTTATTGAGTATGAAAATGATGTTCCCGTTAACTATGATGAAATTGAGGAAGCTTTGTCAGGCAAGGAAATTTTAATTGAAAAAAAGAGCAAAAGACAAATGAAGGAAATTAATCTTTCCGACCATATATTTGACCACAGGGTTGAAAAAAAGAACGGTAAAACCTTTACCTTATATATAACAGTATCGGCAGGTAATACTTTTAACATTAAGCCTCAGCTTATAACAGACGGGCTTAAAAAGGTGTGCTCCGGCTTTAACCCCATATTGGTACTTCCAAACAGAAAGAAATTTATATTTGAAGGAGAATGAATATGAAATTCCCAAAATTTAAACAAACAGATATTATTAAAATCGACACACTAATCGGCAAAAGAGCAATCATTACAGGTGATATCACAGGCAAAGGCAATTTTAAAATTGACGGTACTGTTACAGGTGATGTTACCATAAAAGGTGACCTTGTAACAGGGGATAAGTCAACTATAACAGGTAATATTATCGCTAAAAACATAATTATTGCAGGCAAGGTTGCCGGTGATGTTGAAGCGTCAGGTCAGCTTACAATAAAGGCTACAGGTTCAATAAGCGGCGACCAGAAATGCGGCAGCCTTATTGTTGAAGAAGGTTCAAGTGTTGTAGGTAAATGTGAAATAAGCGGTAAAATTGAGGAAGACGATGACGACAAAGAAGAACAGATAGAATTTGAAGAAACTGAAGAATTGGATGATTAATTATGAACGATTATCAGGAAGAAAGAATTATCAGCACAAGGAATTTTGATGCTGAAAATGATTACGAATATTCACTCCGTCCACGCACAATTGATGAATATGTAGGTCAGCAAAAGGTTAAGGAAAATCTCGAGGTATTTATACAGGCTGCAAGGGAACGCCGGGAAGCATTAGACCACGTTTTATTGTACGGTCCACCGGGGCTTGGTAAGACTACACTTGCCTCCATTATAGCCAACGAGATGGGTGTTAATATAAGGGTTACAAGCGGGCCTGCCATTGAAAAGCAAGGAGATTTAGCCGCACTTCTTACCAATTTGTCGGAACATGATATTTTATTTATTGACGAAATCCATCGTATGAGCCGTTCTATTGAAGAAGTTTTGTACCCTGCTATGGAAGACTATGCTTTGGATATTATTGTAGGACAAGGTCCATCGGCACGTTCAATACGAATTGACTTACCTAAATTCACATTAATAGGTGCTACAACTCGTGCGGGATTACTTTCCGCACCGTTACGTGACCGTTTTGGTGTAATATCACGCCTTGAACTGTATTCTACTGAAGAGCTTGCAAAAATTGTAGGTCGTTCTGCAAACATTTTAGGTGCACAAATTGACGAGGACGGTATGAGAGAAATTGCCTCACGTTCAAGGGGTACACCGCGTATCGCAAACCGCCTTTTAAAACGAGTGCGTGACTATGCACAGATAAAGGCAAACGGTGTTATTACAAAGGAAGTTGCAGATGCGGCACTTACAATGCTTGAGGTAGATAAAATCGGTCTTGATAAAATTGACAAAAATATGATGCTGTCTATTATAAAGTCATTTGGCGGAGGCCCTGTGGGACTTGACACATTAGCGGCAACAATAGGCGAGGACCCGGGTACTATTGAAGACGTTTACGAACCATATTTGCTTCAGCAAGGATTTATAAACCGTACTCCCCGTGGCAGAATGGCAACAAAGGTTGCTTATGATTATTTTGGTATACCAATTAACGAATAAATATAAAGGAGTTTTAAAATGAAATTTTTAAAGGAATTTAAAGAATTTGCATTCAAGGGTAATGTCCTTGATATGGCAGTCGGTGTTGTTATAGGTACTGCTTTTGGTAAAATCGTTACATCCGTGGTTAACGACTTAATTATGCCACTAGTAGGTATGTTAACAGCAGGTAAGGATTTTACATCTATTGTTATCCCTCTAAGAGGGGAAAGCGCTATGATGATTGGCAACTTTATTCAGTCACTTGTGGACTTTTTGATAATTGCCGCATCTATCTTCTTATTTGTTAAATTCATCAACAGATTTAAGAAAAAGGAAGAACCAAAGCCCGAGGCACCAAAAGGTCCTTCTACCGAAGAGTTGTTGGCAGAAATTCGTGATTTGTTAAAGGATAAATAATACATAAAAATATTTTTATGTACTTTTGTAGCAAAAGTACCAAAAACGCGGGGGTTTCGATTCCCCCGCACCCCTAAATGACAATGGCTTCGCCCTTGACCCGTTTGGGGGGTTCTTTATTTTACAGATTAAAGTATGTGGTATCTACCAAATCCAAAAACTACACGCCGTCGTCATACACGAACTTATCGTGCTGACTCCTAAAATCATTGTCCAGCAGAGGAAGTTGATAACAATGATTTTACCTTTGTTTTTGGATTTTCTGTCAGTGCTTATCTGTGGCACAAAGTTACACACATATAAACCAGGTCTGTGGCGGAGGATTAGAAAATGTCTGCAGGCTTGCAGTAATTATGCCGCAAAATTGCCCACATCATTTCCCTCTGCTGGTGGGCAATTTTAGAAACTTTGAGCGGAAAGCCGCGAATATTTTCGACGGCTTAATTACAAAAACTGCAGTTGCTTTTTCTTTTCGACAGAGCCGACCTGGAATTTTTTCGGCACTTTTTTAAAAAAGTGTCCCGTCGGAGACAAAAAAAGATAATATTTTCTTCAAATTATTTGGTGAATAAAAATGGGTTATAGAAAATGTGATTTCTATAACCCATTTAATTTTATCAAAATATTTTATTATTATTTACTGATGCAGACACAAGCTTATCACCCTTATATTCAAGCACAAGGTTAAAAAACTTTGCATCTGTGCGGATTAAACCTAAAAATATCTTATCCCCCTCCCACATAGGCAGGTCATACATTTTGTCACGGTCTATCCATTCCAACACACCTTCGTCACACTCAATTAATTCACCCTCGTACCCATCAGCAGTATAGAGGTGCATCTTTTCATCTTCATACACATCTGATTTAAAATACACAATACCCCTGTACTGATAAGAAGTCAGCGTAAGACCCGTTTCTTCCAAAGCCTCACGCAAAATGCATTGTTCGGAACTTTCCCCATCCTCCAATCTGCCTCCAATGCCAACCCACTTATCCTTGTTGACATCTTCCTCCTTCTTTATACGGTGGAGCATAAGATATTTATTATTATTTTGAATATAACAAAGTGTAGTTTCCTTCATTTTATTAATCTCTCTTTGTCAAATCCTGTGGTCTTTCACCTTTGCCGAAATGGTACAAAATAGCCTCAACAGTTCTGCGGGAAGCCTCTCCGTCACCATATGGATTTACAGCGTGAGCCATGCTATTATATTCATTTTCATCTGTCAACAGCTTTTTAGCCATATTGTATATAACATCCTCATCAACACCCGCAACCTTTACTGTGCCTGCTTCAACGGCCTCGGGGCGTTCTGTTTCGTTACGCAAAACCAACACGGGCTTGCCAAGTGAAGGAGCTTCCTCCTGCAAACCGCCGGAATCCGTCATAATCATATAACTGCGGTCCATAGCATTATGCATATCACGTACATCAATAGGGTCGATTAGGTGTACTCTGTCCATACCTGCAAGGTATTTGTTTACAGTTTCTCTAACCGCAGGATTAAGATGTACAGGGTAAACAAGTTCAACGTCACTAAATTCAGTAACAATTCTCTTAAGTGCACGGCAGATATTTTCCAAAGGCTCTCCCAGATTTTCACGTCTGTGAGCAGTTACAAGAATAACCCTATTTGAAAAATCAACATCGTCCATACTTGCACAAAGCTTATAATCCTTGCTTACAGTAGTTTTAAGTGCATCAATAACCGTGTTACCTGTAATGTAAATATCCTTATCTTCAATAGCTTCTTTAATAAGATTATTTCTGTTGGAAATTGTGGGTGAAAAATGCAAATCAGCAATTCGTCCTGTCAAACATCTGTTCATTTCCTCGGGGAATGGTGAATATTTGTCGTATGTACGAAGACCTGCCTCTACGTGACCTACGGGAATCTGATTATAAAATGCTGCCAAAGCACCTACAAATGTGGTAGATGTGTCCCCGTGTACCAACACGATGTCAGGCTTAGCTTCCTTTAAAACATTGTCAAGACCCTGCAAAACATTTGTAGTTATGCTGATAAGAGTCTGTCTGTCCTTCATAATATCAAGGTCGTAATCAGGCTTGATATCAAAAATTGCCAAAACCTGGTCAAGCATCTGTCTGTGCTGAGCTGTAACACACACGATAGATTCTACTTTATCATTCTTTTCCAGTTCCTTAACAAGGGGAGCCATTTTAATAGCCTCCGGTCTTGTGCCGAATACTGTCATTACTTTAATCTTGTCCATTTTCATCATTCTCACTTTCTTCATTTTCCGCACTGATTTTATCTTCATCTGTTGAAGCTTCATTTTCCGTAATCCTATTTTTTGCAAGTGTAATACCCACTGCGGAAACAAACACAACCGCCAATATCAAAACAATGGCTCTTGGTGCACCGCAAAGGAGTAATACCACTGCAGACAATGACAAAAGTCCGCTTGTTATAAGCAGGATAATTACTGTCTGCTTCTGGTCGAAACCTAAATCTATAAGCCTGTGGTGAACGTGACCACGGTCGGGCTGCATAGGAGACTGCCCCCTCATAACCCTGCGTATAATTGCAAATGCAGTATCAAAAATCGGCAATCCTAATATTAAAAACGGCACAGCCATAGAAATAACCGCATATCCTTTAAAAAGACCAACAACACTTATGCACGCCAGTATAAAGCCTAAAAATGTAGAGCCCGTATCACCCATAAAAATCTTTGCAGGATGGATATTGTACGGCAAAAAGCCAAAGCCCGCACCTGCAACGGCAGCAGTTACAATAGCAACTCCCATTTCCCTTGTAATAAGGGAAATTGCGAATAATGAAACAGTAGATATTGTAGAAACTCCTGCAGCCAATCCATCAAGACCGTCAATAAGATTAACGGCATTTGTAACGCCCACTATCCACAGTACGGTAATGGGTATTGCAAGCATTCCCAAATCGATATACGGACTGCTGCCGATACCAAAGCTTGAAAGATGGTCAATACGTACACCGTGCATAACCACTATAAGCGCCGCAAATATCTGAATAACAAATTTCAAAAGTGCATTTAAGCTGTATATATCATCAAATATACCAAGTACAACAATTATTATACATCCTATAAGGATACCTCGTAAGGAGGTATCAATTTCTGCAAAGCATAAAATAGAAATTATAAAACCATAAAAAATCGCTATACCGCCAATCCTTGCGGTAGGTTTTTTATGCATACGGCGGTTATCCTTAGGTACGTCAACGGCACCTATTCGAAACGCCAGCATCTTTACTATAGGTGTGCTTGCATATGATATCAAAAATGCCACCACAAATGCAAACAACAACCTTAAAAATCCAAAATCCAAACTCATAATATTTCACCTTATCTTTCGGTAAATCCAACCTTTTTATAAACTTTGCGCAATGTTTTATACGCAATTTTTGATGCCTTTTCCGCACCGTCGCGATATACAGACTGAATATATGCCTTATCCTGTTGCAAAGCGTAATATTTTTCCTGTATAGGCTTTAAGCAGTCTGCCACAACTTCAGCAACCGCAAGCTTGAATTCACCGTAACCCATGCCTGCAAACTGTGCAACAGATTCTTCAATAGTATTCCCTGTAACTGCACTGTAAATACTAAGCAGATTGTTTATACCGTCTTTTCCTTCACGGTAAGCAATTTCACCATCACTGTCCGTAACTGCCTTTTTGAATTTACGTATAATTGTATCCCTGTCATCAAGCATAGCAATATAACCGTTAGGGTTAGGGTCGGACTTACTCATTTTAGACTCCGGTGAAGCAAGACTCATAATCCTTGCCCCTACCTTGCCAACATAAGCCTCCGGTATCTTGAACACATCACCGTAAACACCATTAAAACGCTTAGCAACATCACGTGTAAGCTCAAGGTGTTGAAGCTGGTCGTGACCTACGGGAACAAGGTCTGCCTGATACAGCAGAATATCCGCAGCCATAAGCACAGGGTATGTAAACAAACCGCTGTTAATATTATCCTCATGTTTGGCTGATTTATCCTTAAACTGAGTCATTCTTTGAAGCTCGCCCATATAAGTGTAACAATTAAGTACCCATGAAAGCTCAGGATGTGCGGAAACGTGGCTTTGGAAAAACATAATGCTCTTTTCAGGGTCAATGCCTGCCGCAAGGTATGTTGTAAATACCTCCAAAGCCCTTTTACGCAAATCAGCAGGATTTTGTCTTACTGTTATAGAGTGCAAGTCCGCCACACAGTAAAGACAGTTATAGTCATCCTGAAGCATTGTCCAATTTTTCAAGGCTCCCAGGTAGTTACCCAATGTAAGAAAGCCTGAGGACTGTATTCCGCTCAGTATAGTTTTTTTATTTTCAATAACATTATCCATTTTTAAAACAGAATCCTTTCTTTTAAAACAATTATTTATAAAATGACATAATAACTCAAAGTATCACACAATAATAATATCACATTTGATACCTCTTGACAAGTCGTAATTTTAAATATATTATATAATATAGGTAATTTATAGAAGGGAATGACTTTTTTGAAAATAAGAACAAGATTTGCACCATCACCTACGGGATTTATGCATGTGGGCAACCTTCGTACTGCTTTGTATGCTTACTTGCTTACAAAGTCAAAGGGCGGGGATTTTATTTTAAGAATAGAAGACACCGACCAAGGCCGTTATGTAGAGGGTGCAGTAGATATTATTTACAATACACTTAGGGAAACAGGACTTTTGTGGGACGAGGGTCCGGACATTGGCGGGGGTTATGGCCCGTACATTCAGTCCGAAAGACGCGGTCTTTACAGAGAATATGCTGAAAAGTTGGTAGAAATGGGCAAGGCTTATTATTGCTTCTGCGACGAGGAAAGGCTTAACGAGGTGCGTACTCTTTGCGAAACTAAAAAAATTCCGCCTAAATATGACAGACATTGTCTTTCTCTTTCAAAAGAAGAAATTCAGGCAAAAATTGATGCAGGCGTGCCTTATGTAATCCGTCAGCTTATGCCTGACGATGGTACAACTTCATTTGACGACGCAGTTTTTGGCACAATTACTGTTGAAAATTCTACTTTGGATGATATGGTACTTCTAAAGTCAGACGGCTTGCCAACATACAACTTTGCAAACGTTGTTGACGACCATTTAATGGGCATTACACACGTTATAAGAGGTAACGAATATTTGTCATCTACACCGAAATATAACCTTTTGTACGAGGCTTTTGGATGGGAAATCCCAACATACATCCACTGTTCACCTGTAATGCGTGACCATACTCACAAGCTTTCAAAGCGTGACGGTGACGCATCATACGAGGACTTTATCAAAAAGGGTTATCTAAAGGAAGCTATCCTTAACTATATCGCTTTGCTTGGCTGGAGTCCGCAAGGGGAACAGGAAAAGTTCACTCTTAAAGAATTGGTTGAAAGATTTGATGTATCAGGCATCAGTAAGTCACCTGCAATATTTGATGAAGCTAAGCTTGCATGGTTAAACGGGGAATATATCCGCGAACTTTCATTGGATGAATTCCACGAAAAGGCTAAGCCTTTCTATGAAGGTGTGGTTACAAACCCTGATATTGATACAAAGAAAATAAGCGAGCTTTTGCAAAAGAGATGTGAAAAGCTTTCCGACATTCCTGAACAGGTTGACTTTTTCGACAATCTGCCTGAATATGACATCGATTTGTACACTCATAAAAAAATGAAGACTAATCCTGAAAATTCAAAGGAATCTCTTGTTGCAATCAAAAATAAGCTTGAAGCTATAGATGATTTCAGCTTTGAAAATCTCCACGACAGATTGATGGAATTGGTTGAGGAAATGGGACTTAAAAACGGCCAGGTATTGTTCCCACTACGAGTTGCAGTTTCAGGCAAATCATTTACCCCCGGCGGTGGTGTAGAATTGGCTTCTATCCTCGGCAAAGAAGAAACTTTAAAGAGAATTGATAAGGCTATTGAAAAATTATCATAAAAAATATTTAAAAGACACCCTGACAGGTGTCTTTTTTTACACAAAACTTTGCCAACAAATGCGTATTTGGATATGTTAAATTAAAGTTGATAGTCAAACTATTAAAAATAAAAATGAAGGGAAGTGATACAATGGCTATCAATTTTAAAAATTACAAACCAAATATTACAGAAAGGAGGACAACTACATACAAAATAGAATCACCCACTAAAGTTACTGTGGACAATTCTGATTCAGTAAGGTATAATGGAAATAAGGAAATTAAACCAACCATTTCACCTTCAACGGACTTTGCAAAACAGTGGGAGGAGAAACATAAGGACACATTCAAGTATGCCGGTGACAGTGCGAAAAAGAGTATCCACGCAGGACTTAATGAAGCACCTGATTATATGAAGGATGCAGACGAGGGTACAAGCTTTGAAAATGTACAGACAGCATCAGTAAAGAGACATCTTGCAAAAGATGCAAATGATGACAAGTTGTTTAATGCATCAATAATGGAAATGATAGGGCATTTAAGTAGGGAAAATAAAGAACCATATCTTAAACACGCTCAACCATTACAAAAATATATCGATGCAAAAGATGAATTTGATTTTAAACAGAACAATTACACTACAACAGAGAATGTAGATAAAACACCAAACGAAGATGTCCGTACTCTACAAAGGGAACTGAATGAGGCAGGCTATACTGACAAATTTGGACAAAAGCTAAAAGAAGACGGAATATATGCAGGCAAGACTGCTTATGCTGATGATAGGCGTAGGGCGGATAATCCAAGCGTATCAAGTTATTCTACAAACAAAAAGAACAAGAAATTTTCTGCAAAAGAATTATCTAAAGAGGAAATTGAAAAGATAGGAAAATACGTGTATGGGGATGACTATAATTCGGATGTACTTGCTTTGAATTTTACAGATGATGGAAAGGTTGCGACGCATCCTACTACGGTAAATGCTTCCGGTCCTATGGGGCCTGTGTACGAATATGTTGATGATATCTTAAATAAGGTAAATAATTCCACAGAACAAATTAAAACAAAAGCAAATACTTTTTTCGATGAATATATACCATATTATTCTTCCAAAAATGATGAAATCAGATTATCCGATAGCGGAGTTGAGAATGAAAAGGACAAGAAATTTAATACAGTTAAAAAAACCATGTTAAGATGCCTAAGTGCAAATTGGTATGGAACAAGTTATAACAATTATTTTCAGGAATATATTCACGAACAGGCTGATAGGTTAAGATTATATGATGATAATTCATTTAAAAAGGCAGTACTGCTAAATAATTCGGAAGGAGCTAGTACCTTAGGTCATAATGCAGTTATGCTTATTAACAAGGACAATGAAGGTTTAGTGTTTAGTTTTTATCCGACTAATTCAAATTTCACTAAATCAATGTTAACAACTGCAGAGGTTAGATTTGGGGTATTAAGTTCCAAAGAGGTGGACGATTTGTTGAATGCCAATAACAAAAATACTCTTTTCCTTGTGGCTAGCGACAATACAGTAGTTCAAGAAAAGTACGACAGAGTTATAACCTATAATTTAACAGGCACAGGTTATAATATGTATAATGCTGCGGTTGCTTTGTATGACTGCCCTAGCTACTATTCTTTAGCAGTAAGACATTGCGACAACATTGCAGTCGAATTGTTAAAAGAGGGCGGTATAGACATAGCTCGGTGGGTAATACCAAATTGGACATATGAAAACAATTAATTTTTATTTAATGGAGCGTGGAACATGTCAAAAAAGTTATCAATATTTTTATTTTATCTTATTCATTGTTTAATAGCTTTTGTTATGGGAGTCACCACTATTTACTTGGAATTAAAATTTTTTGTTCATGAATTTAATCCGTATATATATATTGTGTTATATTATGCCTTTTTGCTTTTTTGTATTATCAATTTGTGTGTTATGTTTTTCTCCTACAAATTGTTAAAAATTGAAAAAGGGAAGAGATTTTATCTTACTTTGTTTACAAATTATGTAATTGTAAATGTATGTTCTTATTTGATGTTTTATTTTGGACTTTATTTATTTATTGTAATAAGATTGTGTATATATGGGCTTTATTAAAAATAAAAACTATGATTATATGCAGGATGCAGACGAGGGTACAAGCTTTGAAAATGTACAGACAGCATCAGTAAAGAGACATCTTGCAAAGGATTCAAACAATGACAAGTTGTTTAATGCATCAATAATGGAAATGATAGGACATTTAAGTAAGGAAAACAAAGAGCTTTATTTAAAGAATGCAGAGCCGTTAGAAACGTACATAGACGCAAAGGATAAGTTTGACTTTAAAAACAACAATTATACAACCACAGAAAATGCAGATAAAACACCAAATGAAAATGTTCGTCAATTGCAAAGGGAACTGAACAAGGCGGGCTATACGGACAAGTTCGGACAAAAGCTAAAAGAAGACGGCATATATGCAGGCAAAACTGCCTATGCGTATGAAAGTAAAAAAGCGGATAATGTGGCTAATAATAATTCTAATGTTGAAACATACTCCACAACTACTCTATCTACTACTGATAACCTTACAGAACAAAATTATGACGAAGAAAACACATCTCAAAGGTTTGGTAACAGATGGAATGCTCCTGTAAGAACAGGGGAGAGGCAAGGAGAAAGAGAAACATCCACCGACAGACAAGATACAGAAAGTGTTTTTAACGAAAATACCTATATTAATGAAAACGGAATAGTCAAATGGAAAGAATTACCTTACATTGCTCAAAGATTACCGGTTGAGACACGATTATTCAGGGAAAGAAAAATTTCCACAGAGGTTTATAATGCATTTGATATTTTGAGCCAAAGATGGTATTATGCCGAAACTGAAGAGGCGAGAGAAGAAATAGGAGATCTTGCTGGAAAAATTAGAGACAACGGATATAAGATTGACGACTGTACAAAAGTTGCAAATCAAGAATTATGGAACAACGCTCAAGAAATATACAATGTCTTACTTAATGAAAAAGATGATATTGCCGATAAGGTTCTTTATCTTCTAAAAAAGAAGTTAGAACCATTTTCTTCTGCAGCCAGTGATATTTCCAAAAATGCAATAAAATGGTTAATTAGAGTATATAACAACGGTAAATGGGATTATAAAAGCACAGAGGTCCATACTGAATGGATGCCGGAAACAAGATATTTTATGTATTATGGAGAAGTAATAGATGCTGCTGCTTTTGGAAATATCAATTTTGGATATACCGGCACACTATTAGGCATAGATGCAGAAACGCTATACAAAGGTGGTGGTACTTTGGCTAATAACCCCACAGAATACGAAATAAGCCACTATTATAGTGATAGTGAAGTAGATCATTACTATATAAAAATAGGAATTGAACAAGCAAACAAAGAAGGGTATTATGGTCAATTGCATTTTCCTGATGGTTTTTTTGATATTATGAAAGATGTAATAGAAATTATAAAAAAGTAGAGGAGATTATTTATGAATAAAATTTCAAAAATCCTTTTGAAAATAATATTAGTGCTATCTGTAATAGTTATGCTTTTAAAATATATTACAATAGGATGGTTTATGTATGATTTTTTATTCAAAACTGATGACTCTCTTGAACATTTCGTAAACTTGTACGTACAGAACCAATATGATTATAACAGGGACGCAGCAATACTTTTTAGTCTTGCTAAAGAAGACTGCGTATACTTTACGATTCATGGATACGAAACCTTTCTTACCATAGACACAAAATTATGTAACTATCAGTTTGTAAGTAATGGTGTTGTAGTTAAAACTAAAGAACCCCTCAAACTTAATGACGAACAACTGTCAATTATAAAAAAGTGTGATATGAAAAAATATTTAAAATATTTTAAATATATTTACATAAGCAAAGATTATATATCATTTGAGGGGAATGGTTTTTATAATCGTAAATTAATTTATTGTCCTGATGGAAATTTGGATTATATGAGATATATAGAAAAAATCAATGACAGTTGGTATTGTTGTTATGATGATTAGTTACTGAGACGTTTGGTGTTTTTGAGCGAAACATCATTTCAACATAAGTTCTTCTACACAAGGTCAACACAAAGGGATGGTTCTATTGTGTTTAAGCAATATTGGTAAAATATTCTTTACAATCAAATTGATATGTGAAATAATGGTAACCTGTTATAGGTTGCCATTATTTTTATATTTACTTGTATACCAACTTTTTAATAAGCAAAATACTGTGGACAATTCAAGTTCTGTAATGTATAATAAGGATAAGAAAAATACAGGGACTATTACTCCTTCAACCAACTTTGAAAGTCAATGGAAAGAGAAAAACCAAGGACTTTTAAGGTATGCAGGGGACAGTACAAAGAAAAGTATTGATGCAGGGCTTAATGAGGCACCTGATTATATGCAGGATGCAGACGAGGGTACAAGCTTTGAAAATGTACAGACAGCATCAGTAAAGAGACATCTTGCAAAGGATTCAAACAATGACAAATTGCATCAGTCCGCATTAATGGAAATAATAGGGCATTTAAGTAGGGAAAATAAAGAACCATATCTTAAACACGCTCAACCATTACAAAAATATATTGATGCAAAAGATGAATTTGATTTTAAACAGAACAATTACACTACAACAGAAAATGTAGACAAAACACCAAATGAAAATGTTCGTCAGCTACAACGAGAACTGAATGAGGCGGGATATACGGACAAGTTCGGACAAAAGCTAAAAGAAGACGCTTCACTTGTATCAAAATAAAAACTAATTACAAAAAAGGAAATGTTCATTTTTTGAACATTTCCTTTTATTTGGGGGATAAGAAAAATGCTTCAGAACGGACAAATCGAACCCGTAAGGGGTTACCCGAAGGCGTACAAAGGTACGTCGAGAGGTGAGGTTTGTTCGTAGCAAAAGGCATCTTTTTAGAAAATCTCAATTTTTGAGATTTTCAACTGATAAAACAAAAATGTATTATTTTACATTATTATTCTTATTGCATTTATTCGCCTTTTACGTTCTGGAGATATTTTTACATCCCTCCACTTTATTCTATTGTATAATCACCTTTTACCATAACAATAACTTTACTTTGTGCCTTTATCCCTCTGCCGTCGGAAACGGGAATTACCAGGTTATGGTTAGCGGGCATATTTGTACCGTCGGGCAAGTCAATACCTGCAGTCAAGTCCGCAAGTCCGCCCTTTTCGGTAGCAATAATTTCCGCAGTACCCATACGAAGGACTATCTCCGTACCCGCTTCTCCTATAAGCGAGTTACCCTTTTCAAGGTTAACTACCTGAAATGTAAGCTGACCCTTTAGGATATCCTCAATATAGCTTAAGGTAATAATAGGGTCATTATTATCCCCCGGGCTTGCAAACATTGTAACCGTACCCAAGGTTGCAAAGGCAAAAGCAACAACCAAAAGCGTAATTATAATTTTTTTCATAAGTAAAACTCCCCTCAATTTTCAAGAGCAAAGCTTACTGACAAAGCCTTATTTACCCTTTGCATAAGCTCATCGTCCGCATGCCCTATTTTTTCCTTAAGACGCTTTTTATCTATGGTCCTGATTTGTTCCATCAAAATAACGGAATCCTTTACAAGACCGTAAGTTTCAGCGCTTATTTCAATATGTGTAGGCATTTTAGCCTTATTAATCTGCGAAGTTACCGCAGCAGCAATAATAGTAGGACTGTATTTATTGCCAACATCGTTTTGCACTACCAAAACAGGACGAATTCCGCCCTGTTCCGAACCAACCACAGGACTAAGGTCAGCGTAGAATAAATCTCCCCTTTTAACTATCACATTATTCACACTCCGAAAGTTTTTCCTCATAATCAAGCTGACATTGATTGTCAGCATCAAGGCAGTTTTCTGCCCATTCAAGGTTTACAGCCGCCATTTCCTTGTAACCTTTTTTTAATTGATTGCAAAGTTCTTTCTTCTTTCTTCCTGCAATATAATCATTTATTACCTCATTTTTATCAAGGTTATTATCTAAAAATGTGTCAGGTGCATCAAATACTTTCTTCTCAGATTCTGCCACAATAACCATTCCCCCTAACCGCATTGCCAAAAAAACATAATTACCTGCTTCTATTATATACCCTTTATGTACTCCGGTCAATGTCAATTAAAGGGATTTTTACATCAATAGGTTGTTATGAATTTTAATTCTTCGGTTATTTTTCACGTAGCAACGGGGTACGCGGTTATTGATAACACAAGGAAGCTCGTAATTAATTGTACCCAACTTAACGGCAAGTTCCTCTATAGGTAAATTTTCATTTTCATCGGCGCCAAACAAAATTACTTCATCACCTATGCTAATATTATGGACATTTGTTACATCAATCATACATTGGTCCATACAAATTCTTCCTAAAATATTTGCAAAGCACCCGTTTACCAGTACTCTGCCCTTGTTAGAAAGCAATCTTGAATATCCGTCAGCATAACCTACGGCTACTGTTGCAACCTTTATAGGCTTTTCAACCCTGTAGGTTGCACCATAGCTTACAGTTTCGCCAGGTTTCATAGTTTTAATATTTATAACCGTTGATTTAAAACTCATAAGAGGCAGTAAATCAATATCATAATTAATATCAGACGGATACATACCATAAAGGATAATCCCTGCACGCACCATATCAAGATGCATTTGAGGGAATTTTATAATAGCCGCACTGTTACAGCAATGTTTTATGGGAATAACAAGACCATTCCTTTCAAGCTCATCTGCCACATACATAAACTTATCAAACTGTGTCAAAGTCATTTCATCATCAACGTCATCAGAGCACGCAAAATGAGTAAATATACCCTCGATTTCAAGGTTTGGAAGCTTTGAAATTTCAAGTATTTCATTTATGCTTTCCGTATCGGGAACAAATCCTATTCTCCCCATTCCTGTATCAATTTTTATATGAATTTTGGCAATTTTATTTTGCTTTTGTGCCTCGGCAGATATAGCATTTGCAGTCTCTGTATTATATACCGCCGCAGTAATATTATATTCAACAACCTTTTCCACCGTGTCTTTTGGAGAGTTGCCTAGTATAATTATAGGTTGTGTAAAACCGCATAATCTAAGCTCCACAGCCTCATCAATAAATGCAACTGCAAGATAATCCACACCCTGTTTTACAAGATTTGAGGCTATTTCCTCCACCCCGTGGCCGTAGGCATTTGCTTTTACTATTGCACATAGCTTAACATCGCTGTTTAATTTGCTCTTAATCTGATTAACATTATGCTCAAGGTTATCAAGTGAAATATCACACCAGGTTCTCATTAAACCTCACTACCTTCCTGATTCAAAACATATTTAAGACAATCTATAATATCCGTAGCGGACATAAATTTTTTGCCCAACCTTTCCGCAGCCTTATCTCCGGCTGCGGAATGGATATAAACACCATTTGCAACAGAAGTTTTAAAATCTTCCCCCTGTGCAATACAACAACCGATTATTCCTGCAAGTACATCCCCGCTGCCTGCAGTAGCCATACCGCTGTTTCCCTTAGTATTTATATACATTTCACCATCGGGAAATGCCACAACAGTAGTTGCACACTTCAGAACCACCGCAACATTGTATTCTTTTGAAACCGCCGACGCAACATCACAAAGATTCGACTTTATATATTCAATACCAAAACCCGTAAGCCTTGACATTTCCCCAAGGTGAGGGGTAATTACAACATTATCCTTTTCCTTTAAAAGTTCCTTATCCATATAATTGAGACCGTCTGCATCTATGACCATTGGACAATTTACACTTTTAATTACCCTATTTACAAAATCAGGTGTACAACCAAGACCGCACCCCATAACCAAAACGTCATATTTGCCCGACTGTTCAATAACAATATCTGCTCCCTGTGGCGACATTATTCCACCACAATCCGCCACGGGAATAGTCATAACTTCCGTAAGCTTTTGCTCCATTATATTGTTTAGCGAATATGGAATACAAAGAGTAACAACACCGCTTCCGCATTTTAGTGCGGACATTGACGCAATATATGCAGCCCCTGTCATACCTGTTGAGCCGGCAGCCAAAAGTACCTTGCCCATACTGCCCTTGTGACAATCCTCACCGCCACGATTATTTTTAATAAATTCAATTTCTTTAACCTTTATGTCTGCATCGTGTATTGCTTTTGGCGTAAAGGATATAGACTTTACACACACTTCCCCCGCATATTCCTTTGCAGGGTAAAGACAAAGTCCCAACCTACCCACAGAAAACGTAACCGTCTTTTTACATTTTACCGCAACACCTGCCACAGTGCCATTAGTTGCGTTAACACCACTTGGAACGTCTATTGCTATAACAAATTTATCCAGACTGTTAATATAATTTATAACCTCTGTATAATATTCATCAGGAGCACCTGTACATCCAATCCCCAATATACCGTCTATTACAACATCGGCTTTTTCTATAATTTCCTTTGCTTTGGATGTAAAGCCTTTTACTATACACACCCCTGAACTCTCAGCGATTTCAAGCATAAGCTTTGCATCACCCCGAAGTGTGTTTTCATCAGTCAGCAGAATAAGTGTAACCTGCTTATTATTGCACAAAAGATGCCTTGCTGCAACACTGCCGTCACCGCCGTTATTACCCTTGCCGATAATTACCGCAAAGCTATGGGCACCTGTTTCAATTGCAGCATCCGCCACACGCATACCTGCATTTTCCATAAGCAAAGCTGATGGAATATTATATTTTTTTATTGAATTTTCATCTATTAGTCTTGCCTTGACAGAATCTGCAAGCAACATAAAAAACATCTCCTTACAGAGTATGATTTAACGACCTTGGAATATAGCGTGCAAAATTTTCAATCATTTTTTCATTAGGTTCAAACAACAGACAAACCTTTTCGCTGTTATTAAAATAAATTGCAAAATAAACGTTTGGTGAATCAATATTACTTGAAGCATCAATAACCGTATTCACACTTTTATCTTCCGCAACAGCCATATGCTCATTATTTAAAGGGGCAAAGTATTCAAAGTCCTTTAACTTAACTCTCAAAAGCTTTTTTCTGCGTTTTTTTGCAACAATCTTGTCTATATCCAAATCACCGTTTGTAACAGAATATTCAAACTCCACATTTAATGATGACCACAGTATGTACGCTCCATATACAATAAAAGCAATCTCTACGGGTATTAAAACAACAAGCTTACCTGAGCTGAATTGTACGAGCACAAGATACAAAAGCATAAAAACCACAAAGACTATTATCACACAAGACATAATATCCTGTGAGGTTTTTTTCTTCCTGACAATACATTCGTTAAAAAAATCCATTTCAGCACCTCTTTCCAAATATATAATAACACAGAAAATTTAAATAATCAATCACAAATAATAACTTGTAATTTTACTTTAACAGTGGTATAATTATTATTAATATGTTTATAATGAGGTGTTTTTATGAGAGAAAAGATTTTAAAACTATTGGAACAGGATTTTACTTTAGAACACAGACATATAGCCACAATGTTGAACACAACAGAGGCCGCCATAGATAAAGAAATAGAAAATATGACTGAAGAAGGAGTGTTGCTCCGAGCCAAGCCTATTATAAACTGGGAAAAAACCGACAGAGAATTTGTTACAGCAGTTATCGAGCTTAATGTTACTCCGCAAAGAGGCGAAGGCTTTGACAAAGTTGCACAAAGAATATATCAGTATCCGGAAATTAAGGATTTGTACCTTATGTCAGGGGGCTATGACCTTTCCGTTACGATAGAGGGTAAAACCCTAAAAGAGGTTGCTATGTTTGTATCTGAAAAACTGGCACCTATGGATTGTGTTGTTTCCACGAGAACTCACTTTATACTAAAAAAATATAAACAGGACGGTACTGTTTTTGAAAAACCCCGTAAAGATGAAAGAAGCGTGATTTCACTATGAATATAGCAAATATGCTTAACCAAAAGGTTGTTGATATGAAGCCGTCGGGTATACGAAAGTTTTTTGACATCGTAGCACAGATGCCGGACGCAATATCCCTTGGCGTTGGTGAGCCTGACTTTATTACCCCTTGGCATATAAGGGAAGCAGGCATATACTCCCTTGAAAAAGGACATACATACTATACCTCAAACAGCGGTTTGGAAGAACTGCGTTTTGAAATTGCAAACTATTTAAACAGAAGATTCAACCTTTCGTACAATTACAAAAATGAAGTGTTGGTTACAGTAGGCGGAAGCGAGGCAATAGACCTTGCTATGAGGGCATTTATCTCCTCCGGTGATGAAGTCTTAATTCCCGAGCCTTGTTTTGTATGCTATGCACCTTGTGTGGCTATGGCAGGGGGTACTCCTGTGCCTATCGTCACTACTGAGGCTGATGAATTCAAGCTTACAGCCAATGCTCTTAAAAATGCTATAACCCCTAAGACAAAAATACTTGTACTTGCATACCCCAACAACCCTACAGGGGCAATTATGGACAAAAAAGACCTTGAGGCAATAGCTGAAGTTTTAAGAAGTACGGATATTATCGTACTTTCTGACGAAATATATGCCGAGCTTACATACGGACAAAAGCACGTTTCTATTGCGGAAATTGACGGAATGAAGGAACGCACATTGCTTGCAAGCGGTTTTTCAAAGGCTTTTGCAATGACAGGATGGCGTCTTGGTTACATATGCGGTAATTCGGACACAATAAAGGCTATGACCAAAATACATCAGTACGGCATAATGTCCACACCTACCACAAGCCAGTATGCGGCTATTGAGGCTATGAAAAATGGTGATGACGACGTTGCATATATGGTGTCGGAATATAATCACAGAAGAAAAATCCTCGTAGAGGAGCTTAATAAAATGGGTCTCCATTGCTTTGAACCAAAGGGTGCATTCTACGCTTTCCCTTCCATTCAATCCACAGGTATGACATCGGAACAATTTTGCGAAGAATTACTTAAAGACCAGAAGGTGGCCGTTGTTCCCGGTAACGCATTTGGCGAAAGCGGTGAGGGATTTGTACGAATTTCATACGCATACTCCATTGACGCCATAAGCCACGCTTTGGAAAAAATAGATAACTTTATAAGAAAACATAAATAATTGAGGTAACTATGGAAAGACTTGACAAGATACTTGCAGGCAGCGGTTTAGGCACAAGAAAAGAAGTGAAAAAGCTTGTAAAATACGGTGTAGTGAAAATAGACGGCAAGGTTGCAATCTCATCGGATATGAAAATAGACCCCGACAACTGTGAAATTACTGTAAACGGAGAAGTATTGGTATATAAAGAATTTGTGTATCTTATGCTTAACAAGCCAGATGGTTATGTAAGTGCTACAGAGGACAATGTATACCCCACTGTTACGGAGCTTGTGCCTGAAGAATATTGGCACTTTAACGTATTTCCGGTAGGCAGGCTTGACGTTGATACGGAAGGACTTTTAATACTTACAAATGACGGTAAATTTGCCCACAACGTAACTTCACCTAAAAAAAAATATTGCAAAAAAATATTTTGTGATTCCCGAATCACCCATAACTGACGAGGACAAAAAGCTATTTGCATCAGGTATGGATTTAGGCGACTTTAAAGCTTTGCCCGCAAAACTTGAGGAATGTGACCATGGTTGTTACGTCACTATATTTGAAGGTAAATTTCATCAGGTTAAACGAATGTTTGAAAAAATAGATAATGAGGTTAAATATTTAAAGAGAGTCCAGATTGGAAGCCTTTTACTGGACGAAGACCTACGTATTGGCGAAATCAGAGAACTCTCAGAAGGAGAAATTGAGCTTTTATGGATATAAACAACAGACTTGCAGCAGAATTTAATATTAAAATTCATCAGGTGGAAAATACCGTAAAATTAATTGATGAGGGCAATACTATTCCATTTATTGCACGTTACAGAAAGGAAGCAACGGGCTCGCTTGATGACCAGCTTTTGCGTAATCTTAACGACAGACTTGTGTACCTACGCAATATGGAGGAACGCAAGGAGGAAATCAAAAGACTTATTGATGAACAGGGTAAGCTTACGGAAGAACTTGTACTTGCTATTGACACCTGTGAAAAGCTTACGGAACTTGAGGATATATACCGTCCCTACAGACCAAAGCGAAGAACACGTGCTACAATAGCTAAGGAAAAGGGACTTGAACCTCTTGCAGAAATCATAATTGCACAAAATATATATGAGGGTAATATAGACGACATATGTGCACCTTTTATCAATGAAGAGAAGGAAGTTATTTCCACAGAGGACGCACTTGCAGGTGCTATGGATATTATTGCTGAAGAAATTTCCGACAACGCGGATTACAGAAAGTTTATAAGAATTTATACAATGCGTAACGGAACAATATCCTCAAAGGCTACAAACAAAGAGGAAACCGAGAAAAAACGTGATGTTTACCAGATGTATCACGAATTTTCCGAGCCTTTAAAGGCAATTGCAAGACACAGAGTACTTGCAATAAACCGCGGTGAATCAGAGGAGTTTTTGTCAGTTAAAATAGAGGTTGAGCCCGAGGGCATAATTTCACACCTCTATGGTCAGCTTGTACCTGAAAAACGCAGTATAACAAGTGAATATGTAGAGCTCGCCGCTGCAGATGCATACAAAAGACTTATTATGCCAAGTATTGAAAATGAGCTTAGAAATCAGCTTACGGACAATGCTCAGGAAGGTGCTATGAAGATTTTTTCCGAAAATCTTAAAAATCTTTTATTACAGGCACCCATTAAAAATAAAGTGGTTTTGGGTTACGACCCAGGGTATCGTACAGGATGCAAATTAGCTGTAGTTGACGGAACAGGCAGAGTTTTGGACGTAGGTGTTATATATCCTACCCCTCCTACTACTCCTGCAAAAATTGAGGACGCAAAGAAAAAGGTTGCGTCACTTATCAGCAAGCACAATGTTGACATTATATCAATAGGTAATGGCACAGCTTCTAAGGAAAGTGAAATTTTTATTGCGGAACTTATAAAGGAAACAAACAGTAGTGCTGTATATATTATGACTAATGAGTCAGGTGCGTCTGTATATTCAGCATCAAAGCTTGCGGCAGAGGAATTTCCGGATTATGACGTTTCTCAACGCAGTGCTGTTTCAATCGCAAGACGTATTCAGGACCCATTGGCTGAGCTTGTTAAAATTGACCCTAAATCTATAGGTGTAGGTCAGTATCAGCACGATATGAACCAAAAACGTTTAAGTGAAGCTTTAGGCGGTGTTGTTGAGGACTGTGTTAACAGCGTCGGTGTAGACCTTAACACTGCCTCACCATCATTGCTTTCATACATTTCAGGAATAAACGGTACAATTGCCAAAAATATCGTTGCATACCGTGAAGAAAACGGCAAGTTCAAAAACAGAACTCAGCTCAAAAAGGTTGCAAAATTAGGTCCGAAGGCATACGAACAATGCGCAGGTTTCCTACGTATTACAGACGGGGACAATATTTTGGACAACACATCTGTGCATCCCGAATCCTATGATGCCACTAAGGAACTGATATCCGTTTTGGGTTGCACAATAAACGATGTAGGTACAAAGGAGCTTAACACCAAGCTTGAAAAGGTAAACAAAGACGAAATTGCACCCAAGCTGGGCATTGGTATCCCTACACTTAACGATATTATAAACGAACTTCAAAAACCGGGCAGAGACCCTCGTGATGAAATTGCTCCACCGGTACTGCGTACAGACGTTATGGATATGAAGGATTTAAAACCCGGTATGATTATGGACGGTACTGTACGTAATGTTATTGATTTCGGTGCATTTGTAGATATCGGTGTACATCAGGACGGTCTTGTCCACATTTCACAGATATCCTACAAATACATCAAGCATCCTATGGAGGCAGTGGCAATCGGTGATGTTGTAAAGGTAAAAATTATTGACGTAGATGTTGCAAAAAAACGTATTTCTTTGTCTATGAAGGATATCTGATTACAAAAAAAATATACCTTTTTTAATACTTTTTGTACAAAATAACCAACAAAAGGGGCTTTTTTTAAGTAAAAAAGCCTCTTTTTATTTTGTTTGTATAAAATACCTAAAATACATCAATTTTTTTGGGCAATTAGTTGGTGGCATAAATTTCGGGTTTATGTTATTATATTTGTAGTTAAAATAAAACAAACGGAGGTATAAATAATGTCAGATTTGAAACTAAAGAATATTTACAAAAGATATGCTGGCGGCGTTACTGCTGTTACAGATTTTAACCTTGATATTGAAGATAAAGAATTTATCATTCTGGTTGGTCCTTCAGGTTGCGGTAAGTCTACAACACTTCGTATGATTGCCGGTCTTGAAGAAATTTCCGATGGTGAGCTTTACATTGACGGCAAGCTTGTTAATGACGTAGCTCCTAAGGACAGAGATATTGCGATGGTTTTCCAGAACTACGCTTTGTATCCTCATATGACAGTATTTGACAATATGGCTTTTGGTCTTAAGCTTCGTAAGATTCCTAAGAACGAAATCAGACGCCGTGTTGAAGAAGCTGCTAAGATTTTGGACATCTCTCACTTGCTTGACAGAAAGCCAAAGGCTCTTTCCGGCGGTCAGAGACAGCGTGTTGCTTTGGGACGTGCTATCGTTCGTGAACCTAAGGTATTCCTTATGGACGAACCTCTTTCAAACCTTGATGCTAAGCTAAGAGTTCAGATGAGATCTGAAATCGGTAAACTACATAAAAAACTTCAGACAACATTTATCTACGTTACTCATGACCAGACAGAGGCTATGACAATGGGTACAAGAATTGTTGTTATGAAGGACGGTATTGTTCAGCAGGTTAATACTCCTATTGAACTTTACGAAAGACCAAGAAATATGTTCGTTGCTGGATTTATCGGTAGCCCACAGATGAACTTCTTCAACGTTAAGCTTGAAAAAGACGGTGATGATGTTTATGCAATTCTTGGTAACGACAAGGTTAAGCTTCCACAGGGTAAAGCTTCTAATCCTGCTGTTGAATCTTACATCGGTAAGGAAGTTGTTCTTGGCATCAGACCGGAACATATGCACGATGAAGAAACATTTATCGCTAACCAGCCTGACGGCGTTGTTACCGCATATGTGGATATTACAGAAATGATGGGTGCTGAAACATACTTGTACTTGTCAATAAATGATACAAAGTCTATTGCAAGAGTAAATGCCCGCTCTAATGCTCAGCTTGGCGACACAATCAAGGTTGCTTTTGACCTTAACAAGATTCACTTGTTCGACAAGGACACAGAGCTTACAATCATTAACTAATAACTATAAAAGCAGAGATATAAATCTCTGCTTTTAATTTTAAGGTGATATTATGTTATTTCAAAAATGGTATAAAAATATAAACCCAAATACCGAATTTATCGCCCAAAATGTAAAGTATTACAAAACCGTCGACTCCACCAACAACGTAGCTTGTGACGATGATTGCCAAAACGGTACATTATTTATTGCGGAAAAACAAACCAACGGCAAAGGACGTATGGGCAGAAAGTGGATTTCCAAAAAAGGTGACAGCATATTGATGAGTTTAGCTTTGATACCCCAAATCAGGGCTGAGAGAATTAATCTTATAACCTTAGTTACAGGGATTTCGGTATGTGAAGCATTAAATAAAATATACAATATACCGTTTAAAATCAAATGGCCCAATGACATAGTTATTGACGGAAAGAAAATATGCGGAATATTAACAGAGGGCAAAAATACAAGAATTATAATCGGTATAGGCATTAACGCTAACCAAAATTCCTTTACGGAAGATATAAGCCACATTGCGACATCTTTATATATGCTTACGGGCAAAAAATCTGACAGGGCAAAAATTATCAATGTCTTTGCCGAAATATTTGAAAACCACTATGTTTCATTATTAAAAGGCGATACAGACGGCATAATAGAGAAGTATAAAAAATTATGTGTCAATATGGATATGGATATAATTGCTGTAAAAAATAACAATAAAATACAAGGTAAAGCAATAGATATATCCAAAACAGGCGAACTTATAATAAAAAAAGAGGACGGTACAACCCTGAACATAAATTCAGGCGAAGTATCAGTCCGTGGAATGTATGGCTATATTTAATCAATGGAAAAATCCATTTTCGCAATCTTGCTTTTATCCAAAGAGCGGTTGCGCTTAGCAGTTTTAGCCATTATATCAAGGGAGAATTTTTTGCAAATATGGTCAGGGGCTACAATGCCTTTCTTTTCACAGCTGAGTTCATTTAACCCCGCAAGAGGCTTTGAATAAACACAACAGCTACAGCTTGGGGCTCTGTCATCCTGACTAAGTTTAATTATACTCTGCACATTATCACTCCTTGTTACAATACTACATTAATTATACATACTCATTTTAAAAAAGTCAATATAAAATAAGGGGGAATAGTTTTGAAATTCATTTCGTGGAACGTAAACGGCTTCAGAGCTTGCCTGACAAAGGGATTTGAAGATTTTTTCAATAAAATTGATGCGGACATTTTTTGCCTTCAGGAAACAAAAATGCAACCTGAACAAATGACCTTTAATCCTGAAAATTATTATGTATATATGAACAGTGCAGTAAAAAAAGGTTATTCAGGCACCGCATTATTTTCCAAACAAGAGCCTTTAAATGTAACTTACGGCATTAACGGTGAACACAATGATGAGGGTAGGGTAATAACTGCGGAATATGATGATTTTTACTTCGTCACCTGTTATGTGCCTAATGCTCAGCAGGAGCTTGCAAGGCTGAATTACAGAATGGAATTTGAGGATGCTATGCGGGGGTATCTTATAGAGCTTGATAGCAAAAAGGCCGTAATTTATTGCGGAGACCTTAATGTGGCACACAAGGAAATAGACCTTAAAAATCCAAAATCCAATGTTGGTAATCCCGGCTTTTCAAACGAAGAACGTGCAAAGTTTACCCAACTTTTAGATGCAGGCTTTACAGACTCCTTCCGTCATCTGTACCCTGATAAGACAGAAGCTTACTCCTGGTGGTCATATCGCTTCAGCGCAAGGCAAAAAAATATTGGATGGAGAATAGATTACTTTGTGGTTTCAAACTCCATTAAGGACAAAATTAAGTCCGCAGAAATTTATTCCGACATATTGGGAAGTGACCATTGTCCAATTGGGTTGGAGATTTAATAAAAAACATCCTTTAATAACATATGCTCTATAGTACAGCGGAACAAATAATTTTTAATATAATATTTTTTATGTACTTTTGTAGCAAAAGTACCAAAACGCGGGGGTTTCGATTCCCCCGCACCCCTAAACGACAAGGACTTTGCCCTTGACCCGTTTGTGGGTTTCTTTATTTTACAGATTAAAGTATATGCTGTCTATCAAATCCAAAAACTTCACGCCGTCGCCATACACGAACTTATCGTGCTGACTCCTAAAATCATTGTCCTGCAGCGGAATTTGATAACAATGATTTTACCCTTGTTTTTGGATTTTTTGGTTGATGTGTGAAATAAATACATAAAAATAAAGACAGTAGCGGTTTAGTTACTGTCTTTTTTGATGTTGCGTTTTATAAATCGTAGTCAATTGCCACACTACCTGTTGTATTAGCGTGCATATATGTTTTTACGACATCGCAATGATATTTGTCCGCTTGATATTCGTCCAAGGCAGCCCTGTCATCAAGCTCAACCTGCAAAATAACATCATATGAACGGGGTGAGCACAAAAAGTCTGTTCCAACCTCGATTGAACGGATTGTAGGAACATTGCCTACCATAGACATTAAAACTTCCTTAGCCTTGTTTTTTGATTCATCACTGCTATCAGCAAGCTTAAAGCATACTATGTGTTTAATCATATTAATTCCTCCTAAAGTTTCATAATATAATTTTACCACTTTATAGTAATATTGTAAAGAGAAAAAACAGAAATGGCACTGTGATAAACACAATGCCACCTCTGTTTTAGTGAGATTTAGTATATGAAGAAAGATTATTGGTTAATTACCGGGCTTTTCCTCGCCTAAGACAACTTTTAAAGACATAGTCTGACCGCTGCGGACTACTGTAAGCTCCATAGACTCTCCTGCCTTATGTTTGTCTCTTATATCATTAAGTTCATCCATAGTTGTTACAGTCTGACCGTCTGCCTTTATAATAACATCACCCATCAAAACGCCTGCTTTTTCAGCACCGCTGCCCTGTGAAACAGAAACAACATAAAGTCCTACAGGCATATTGTAATATGCCGACATATCCGATGTAATTTCGCGGACACCTACGCCAATCTGAGGTCTGCCGGAAACATATCCTCTGTCAATTAGTTCTTCGATTATAGGCACAGCAACATCTATTGGAATGGCAAAGCCCATGCCCTCTGTATCGGTAGTGCTTATTTTAACAGTATTAATACCCACAATCTGTCCGTAATTATTCACAAGTGGACCCCCGCTGTTACCGGGGTTAATTGCCGCATCTGTCTGGACGAGGGTATACTGTCTGCCGTCAACATTCATAGTTCTGTTAAGTGCACTTATAACACCTGCCGTAACAGAGCCCTGAAATTCCAGACCTAAGGGATTACCTATGGCAACTGCAAGCTCACCGACCTTAAGCTCAGAAGATTTGCCAAGCTCTGCAACAGGCAAGCCTTTAGCATTAATTTTTAATACAGCAAGGTCAGTTTTTGCATCCTGTCCCACAATTTCAGCTTCATATTCTTCACCTGAATTAAGCACAACCTGTATGCTGTTTGCACCCTCAATAACGTGACTGTTAGTTACAATATAACCATCACTGCTGATGATAAAACCGGAACCATTGCCCTCTTGTTCACTAACGCCTCCGCCCCACCAGGACATTACTGTCTGTTTATTTACAATACCCACAACCGCAGGTCCAACCTTATCGGCAATTTGAGTAATGTTAAGTGCCTGACCGGTAGTCAAGCCGTTAGCGGCGGTAATGGCATTTCCTGATTCACTAACTGAATATTGTTTTATATTTTTACTCAAATAGGGTGCAAATTTTGAGGAATTCAAAGCATAGGTAAGTGCACCTCCAAAAATAACTGCACCTGCAAACATACCGCATACAACTGCAGCTGTATAACGGAAAAAGTTACTTTTTCTCTTGTGCTTATTAATACAAGTTTCCTCTATATATGGATTTTTGTAATCTATATCTCTGCTGAAAATAAGAGAAGTTTCTGCACATACGCTTTTACATTCTTCAGGCTGATTACCTTCCTGTTCAACTACAACTTCACTTTCCATTTCAGCACTGTTTTCTTGACTAATTACAGTTTCTTTAAAGAATTCGTTATTTTCATACATACCAAACGCCTCCTGCAAACTACTGTATATTTATAATATCACTTTAAACTAACAAAATGATGAACAAAATATTAACAAAGGGATTTAAATGATTAATATTTTGTAAACAACTACTTCAAATTTAAAGTAAATTCAAATTCAACGGAATTTTCATCACTTATAATATTAATATGCTGATTATGTTGGTTGATTATGCTTTTCACAATAAACAATCCAAGTCCGGAGCCTGTTTTATACATACTTCTGGACTGGTCTGCCTTATAATAACGGTCCCAGATGTATTTTTGCTCCTCTTCACTTATAGAACTGCCGTAATTTTTAATACTGCAATACGCCAGATTATTTCTGTTTTTTATAGAAATTTCAATTTCCGAATTAATTGCTGCAAACTTAAGGGCATTATCCAGCAAATTCTGTATTACGCGATAAATTGCAGACTCATCCGCCTCAACAACATTTTCAGTCTTTTCGTACTTGAATTGAATAAATATATTCTTTTCTCTTATACGCTTTTCCATAGATATAACTATACTGCGTATAATTTCGTTAAGGTCAAATTCCGACATATTGGGAACGAAGCTCCCGCTTTCATATTTGGACAAATCCAGATTGTTTTCAACCATATGCTGCATTCTTTCCGCCTCTGACAATGCCACCCCAAGATACTGATTTTGCATATCCGCAGGGATTGTTCCGTCCATAATACCACGCACATATCCCATAATTGTAGTAAGAGGCGTACGTAAGTCGTGGGATATATTGGCAATAAAATCCGACCTTGCCTTGTCCTGCTTTTCCAGCTCTGTAGACATTTTGTTAAACGTAGCAATAACCTCGTTGTATTCATTGATTTTGGTAAAACAATCCAATGTGGTGTAGCGTCCCAGCATAATCTCTCTGGCACCATTACCAATCCTTTTAAGCGGTTTAATAAGACTTCTGGACAGAAAATACGATGTAACAAGTGCTACCAGTATAGCGATTCCTACAGATATGAGATTTCTTGTAACAGTTGCAAAAAGCTCATTGCTCAAAACCTCATTTTTGGTTATAACAAATATTATCCCCTGCACACTGCCGTTCAGTACAAAAGGGGATGCTACGGAAAATGTGTTAAAGCCGAATGTATCATTAAAAGCACCTGTAGCGTATGTAGACCTGCCCTGTAACACATCGCTGTATTTTTCAACCTCCAGCTTGTTTGGGAAGGTAACATTTGTATCAGATACCTTAAAGATATTGCCTGTGGCATCTGCTACAACTATTACACCCTCCACAGCTTCAGCAAGCTTATTTACAGATTCGGCATATAGTATAGATGCCTCAAGCATTTGGTTATCAATATATTTTTCCGTTATATCATTAACCATATCAGCAACCTGCTTGAGCTCTATTGCATTTTCTTTGTTTGTATTTCTTACCGTCTGGAATATATTTATACTGCTCATCAAAACGGAACATATTACAATAATTATAATACATAACCGCATCAGATAGTAAAATACCCCTCTGTTAACCTTTGACTTCAAATTTATACCCAACTCCCCACACGGTTTTAAGCTCCCAATCCTCCGAAGCACCGTCAATTTTTTCTCTTATTCTTTTAACGTGGACATCCACAGTACGGGTTGTATCCCCCGCATATTCAAAGCCCCATACTTCATTTAAAAGCTGGTCACGGGTAAATACCTTGTTTGGATTGGAAGCCAGATGATACAAAAGTTCAATTTCCTTGGGCGGAGCCTCTACTTCCTCATTGTTTACCACAAGCTTATAATTCATTATATCCAATGAAAAATTTTCGTATTCAATAACACCGCTTTCTGTTTCTACAGTTTCAGTTCTTCTAAGTACAGCTTTTATACGGGCTATTAATTCGTTAGGGTCAAAGGGCTTGCACACATAATCATCCGCCCCTGCCTCAAGACCTGTAATACGGTCGGAAAATTCGCCCTTTGCAGTAAGCATAATTATAGGCACGTTGGAAACCTTGCGTATATTCTTACAAATTTCAATACCGCTTGTACCGGGCAGCATAATGTCCAGAATAACAAGTGACGGCTGTTCCTCGTTAAATATCTGCATAGCCTTAACGCCGTTATAGGCAATAAGGGGTTCATATCCGGCTTTTAAAAGATATAACTTGACCAATTCACATATATTAGCATCGTCATCTACTATTAAAATTTTCATACCTTTTCCTCCTTTTATATACACAAAAGGACTAACGCTCTCAACAGTTACAGGCTGTGAGGGCATCAGCCCTTTATTTATTGTTCTATATACTCTCTGACGCGTAATTTGGCACCGTTATCTTCCGCAATTTTACGACACTTTTCAATATCATCAGCAGGGAGCAAGTCAACAACTGAAAATACAGTTTCAATACCTAATTTGGCACATTTTGCACCGAACAAAATAAGCTCGTCAAATGCCTTTTCTCCAAATTCACTGTGGCATACCGCCTGATATTCCTTTGCGTTTTTATTGTTAAGGCTTATTGATACAACGTCAAAAAGTCCTTTCATTTGCGGAGTAACATCACATCCGCGAATAAGGTTTGCCTGACCGTTGGTGTTAAGACGCACCTTAAGATTTTTAGCCTTTAGCCACTTTGCAATGTCAATACATTCGTCAAACCGTTCCGTAGGCTCTCCAAAGCCGCAGAACACAATTTCTTCGTATTTATCAAGCTGACGGCTTTTTAGACTTTCTATTACTTCCTCCACCTCAGGCTCTCTGTCAAGCCAAAGCTCCGATTCTACACCGCCCAAGTCCCGGTCGGATTGCCATTCGTTATGTGTAAGGTCATTTGCCCTTGCAGTACGCAGGCAAAAATCACAGGCATTTGAGCAACGGTTTGTAAGGTTTATATACAGCTTGTTTCCAAGCTCATATGTTATTATCATCAAGTCTGTACACCCTCTTTGCATTAACAAGTGTCTGATGTGCCATTTCCTCAAAGGAAACACCCTTTATTTCCGCAAGCTTTTCGCAGGTATAACGTACAAGCGAGCTGTCGTTACGCTTACCGCGAAAACCGTCGGGTGCAAGGTACGGAGCATCTGTTTCAATAAGCAGTCTGTCCATTGGCACAATCTTTGCCGCCTCTACGGATTTAACATTATTTTTAAAAGTCAAAGGCCCTGCAAAGGAAATATAAAACCCCAGCTTTAAAAACCTTTCCGCCATTTCCTTACTTCCTGAAAAGCAGTGCATTATACCCTTTGCCTTTGAATCCTTTAGTATATTATAAGTGTCCTCGTGGGCGTCACGGTTGTGGATTACAATAGGCATATCAAGCTCCTCCGCAAGTTCAAGCTGGCGTTTAAACCAATGCTTTTGAACGTTGCGGTCAACATTGTCCCAATAATAATCCAAACCGATTTCACCTATGGCAATAACCTTTTTGTCCTTTGCAAGCTCACGGATTTTATCAATATGTTCCTCCGTCATATCCGCAGTATCACAAGGATGCACACCTACTGTTGCATATATAAAATCATACATATGTGCAAGCTTTATGGAAAAATCAGATGTTAAAACATCGCACCCGATGTTAACCAAGGCACTTACACCGCTTGCCTTAATTTTTTCAATAACCTCTTCACGGTCCTGGTCAAACTTTGGATCGTGAAGATGAGTATGTGTGTCAAAAAGCATTTATCTCACCTGTGTTCCTGATGGAATGTCATCACTTAATTCCATTATCTTCAATACCTCGTCTGTTGCGCCTGCAAGTATCATACCGTTACTCATAATACCCCGTAGTTTAACAGGCTTTAGGTTTGCAATCATAACCACATTTTTGCCTACCATATCCTCAGGCTTGTAATGTTTTGCAATACCTGATACAACTGTGCGTTCCTCATTGCCAAGCTTAACTGTCAGTTTCAAAAGCTTATCTGCCTTTTCAACCTTTTCCGCAGCAATAACCTTTGCAACACGAAGGTCAAGCTTTTCAAAATCCTCAATAGTAATTTCAGGCTTTATAGGTTCAATTTCAGGCTCTTTTTCAGTATTAGCCTCTATTTCCTCAGAAATTTCCTGCAACTTCTTTTCCTCGTCGATACGGGCGAACATAGGCTTAGCCTCTCCTACCTTTTCACCTGTTTGAATACCGCCGAACTGTGCAATAGAATCCCAAGTATTAAGGCTTGTGTTAAGTGATGTAAAGATAAGTTCTGCAGTCTGCGGCATCATTGGTTGCAGCATTACCGCAATGTAACGGATACTTTCCAAAAGGTTGTACAAAACTGTAGCAAGTCTGTCCTTTTGAGCATCGTCCTTTGCAAGTGCCCAAGGCATAGTTTCGTCAATATATTTGTTGCTGCGGCGTACTATTGCCCAAATTTCGTCCATAGCGTCAGCTATGCGGAATTTGTTCATCAAATCAAAATATTTAGCCTTTGATGACTTACAGGTTTCAACCAATTCATCGTCAAATTCGCCACCTGCCTTCGGGTTACTTATAACGCCGTCAAAATATTTGTTTGTCATAGCGATTGTTCTGTTAACAAGGTTGCCCAAAGTATTTGCAAGCTCGGAATTGTAACGGCTTATGATAGTTTCATAAGTGATAGTACCGTCTGCAGCAAAAGGCATTTCGTGAAGCACATAGTAACGTATTGCATCTACGCCAAAATGTCTTACAAGGTCGTCAGCATACATAACATTACCCTTGGACTTACTCATTTTATCAACACCGTTTAAAAGCCACGGGTGACCGAAAATCTGCTTTGGCAACGGCTCACCCAAAGCCATAAGCATAATAGGCCAGTAAATAGTGTGGAAACGAAGAATATCCTTACCGATAATGTGGGCATCTGCCGGCCAGTATTTATTATAAAGTTCGCCCTTGTTATCCGGTGAATATCCAAGTGCGGTAATATAGTTTGACAAAGCGTCAATCCACACATAGATAACATGTTTAGGGTCAGTCTTTACAGGGATACCCCAGGTAAATGATGTACGGGACACGCACAAATCCTGCAAGCCCGGTTTTAGGAAGTTGTTTACCATTTCCTTTTTGCGGGATTCCGGCTGAATAAAGTCCGGATTATCCTCAATATATTTCATCAGTTTGTCCTGATATTTACTCATTTTAAAGAAATATGCCTCTTCCTTTGCTCTTTGCACAGGGCGTCCGCAGTCGGGGCAAATATTACCTTCTGCAACCTGTGTGTCGGTAAAAAAGCTTTCACAAGGTACACAGTACCAACCTTCATACTCGCCCTTATAAATATCACCCTGGTCGTAAAGCTTTTGGAAAATCTTCTGTACAGAATCCACGTGATAATCGTCAGTTGTCCTTATGAATTTGTCATAGCTTGTATTCATAAGGTCCCAAATATTTTTAACCTCACCCGCTACATTATCAACATATTCCTTAGGGTCAATGCCCGCCTCGTCAGCAAGCTGCTGAATTTTCTGACCGTGTTCATCAGTACCTGTAAGGAAGAAAACGTCGTTTCCAATCATTCTTTTAAACCTTGCCAATGCGTCTGTAAGTACAATTTCATAAGTATTACCGATATGCGGTTTTCTTGATGTGTATGCAATAGCAGTGGTTATATAAAATTTTTCACTCATTGCTTCTACCTCCATTAAATATATAATCTTTCTATCTCACTTTTTATTAAAATAGGGTTACATTCCATAGTTGCAATATCCCCAATTTGCACGTTGGAATCTGTTACATCAACTACAATGTTGTGCATACTTATTCTGCCGATTATGGGGTAATTTTTGCCGTTTATTTCAACCCAAATTTTCTTATTCCACATTTTAAAGTCTGCAAACATATAACGCAGTATATCCATAAAACGGAACGTGTCGTTAGACTTTTGCACGCCGTAACCATCTTTATAGCCTACGGGTATAACCGCCGCCCTAGTGTCCCTTTTGGTAACGTATGTGTTTGCGTACCCTACAACCGAGCCCTTTGGCAAATTGCGTATTTCCGCGACATTACACTTTAAATGTGCAAGCCTTTTAAGACCAAGGGTATTCGGGATGGGTAGCCTTCCCAGATACGCAGAGCCTATGCGTACTGCATCAAGCCTTGCATAGTCAAATTTAATTGCCCCGCAGGAATTGCATATATGCTTCATTGGCGGATTAATGCCTATATCATTCAGCTTTTCAACTGCTTTTAAAAAGGTATCTAACTGCTTTTTGGAATAGTCGTCCTTGTCACCAAATGAATTTGAAAAGTGTGAAAACACGCCTGTATAAGTTATATTTTCAAAGTTTTTCAGTTCCTCGGTTAATTCATCACAGTAAAAACCATATCTTCCAAATCCTGTGTCTATTTTAACATGTGCACTCACAGGCAAGCCTATATCATTAAGTATTTTTGCATTATTGACACTTGCAACAGTTGCGGTAATTTTGTTATCAACGATTATTTTAGCCTGGTCAACATCATTGGTTGGTGTAAGCAAAATAATTTCGTTTTCAAAGCCTGCCTCCCTTAGAGTTACGCCTTCAGAAAGCTCACTTACTGCAAATAAATCTACGCCGTTTTCCAAAAGTATATGCCCCATCTTAACCATATCAAGACCGTAAGCGTTACCCTTTAAAACTGCAATAAATTTTGCAGGTGCAATATGTTCCTTAAGCTTTTGGATATTAAAGCACAGGTCATCCTTTTTAACTTCTAACCATTTCATTATTTTTTACCCTTCAGTACAAATAATTTTCTCCTGAGTTCTATTGCCAAATGCAGTGATTTGTCAATAATCTTGCCTGTCAATGGTTTTAGCGGCAATTCATATTCACCTACAAATTCCACAAAGTCACCGCCAAAGCGTTTTTTAAATCTGTAAAGACCGTATAATGGGTTGTCCTCGCTGATATCACCTGAAACACCGCGGAAGTCGTATATCTTACAACCTGCCTCTATTGACCACCTCATCATTTCCCACTGTAAAAGATAGTTAGGCATAGCCTTGCGGTTTTCATTAGAGCTTGCACCGTACAGATACCAAACCTTGTCCCCATATAAGATTGCAATAGTGCCTGCAATCATCTTACCGTCAAGGTAAGCACAGTAAAGGCGTAAATTTTCAGGCGCAAAGCAATCATACATCTTTTCAAAATATTCCAAAGTGCGTACAACAAATTTGTCACGCAGGCCAGTTTCTACCATAATTTTGTGAAATTCCGGCAAATCTTCCCTTGTGCCGATTTTTACTTCAACCCCCGCCTTGTCCCTTGCTATGCGGACCTTACGGCGGTTTTCAGTATGGAACCCGGCAAAAATTTCATCCTCTGTTTTGCCCTCTACATTTAACCTGAACACAAATTTAGGCTGTATGCCTTCAAAATTTTTACCTGTTTTTTGAAGCTTATAACCGCATTCCGCCATTATGTCCATAAACTCTTTATCTTCCACACTTACGTCAGGGTCTATTTTCATAACATAAGCCTTGTACTTTTTGGCAAGCTCACGGACCTTGCTTGTAAGCTCCATAATTGTGTCCTTATCGTGCACATCACACACAGGACCGCGGGGTGCATACATCATTGTATAAGGCACAAGGGGCATTTTACGTATCAAAATACTCATCATACCCTTGATATTGCCCTTTTCATCCTCGGCGGTAACCACCTCGTGCTTCCAGTTATCTTTAAGCTGTGCCCATTTTTCAGATTGACAAAAATGTCCCTTGGGATGATTTTGTACAAACTCTTCGTAATTCATATTCAACCGTCCATTCTTTTTAATATTCAAAAAATTCGATATTTTCTTCCGTAATTATAAAATAGCCTTTGTTTGACGGATTTAAACATCTTACACCGCATATTACTTCGTCTGCAAACCTATGTGTATGTCCGAAAAGTGCAAGGTCGCACCCCATTTCCCTTGCCCGTCCCGCAAGGAGGGTATATCCGCCCTTTACACCGTAACCGTGGCCGTGGGTTGCAAATATATTATACCCGCACAGGCTAAGGAACATATCAGGCTTTGCAAAGCTTAACAAATCATTATTCCCCTGTATTTTGTAGTATATTTTATCGGGAAAATGCTCCTGAATATCATCTGCGTCCCTTACCATATCCCCAAGGTGTATTACATTGGTGATGTCAGGGTTTTGGTGAAGAACATTTAAAACCATATTAATTTGTCTGTGAGTATCGGAAATTACTAAAATTTTCATACATTATATTATAACAAAAGTATATATAAAAATCAATTCTTTTTACATATTTTTCACATATTAAAGGGGGTTGCATAGTATGTAGTGTAATCCAAATTATTATGGAGGTGCAAATTATGTTTAATAACGATTCCAATATATTGTTCTTTATCATAATTTTCCTTATTTTGTTCTATTGCTAAAAGTCATAAAAAAATTATAAGCGCCATACCTTTTAGTATGGCGTTTATATTGGAGGTATATATATGGATATAAATGAATTTGCAAGGGGATTTAATGACCCAAAACTAAAGGAAGCTGTAATGAGGCTTGGGAATTCACCCGACGGGCAAAAGCTTTTGAAAAATCTTACCCCTGCTGACAAACAAAATCTGTTAAACCAAATAGGCAAGCTTAATGCCAATGGTGTTTCAACGGATATGCTGCTCAGGCAAATAAACAACAATCCGAATATTTTAAATCAGCTTAACTCTTTAATTAACAAAAAGAGGTGATAATATGGACGATTTAAGTAGTGCAATAAGCCAGCTTCAAAATATGCTGTCATCCGACGAGGGTAAAAAGGGACTGGAGGATATGATAGGCTCTTTGGGCGTTTCCACACAGGAAAACAACACTGCACCAAATACACCCGCAAATCTTTTCAGCCCTGATAATATGATGAAAATGCGTAGTATAATAGATTCTTTTCAAAACCACGACGACCCAAGGTCTCAGCTTCTTTTAGCTTTAAAGCCCTATTTGAGTGCATCAAGGGGAGCAAGGCTGGATACTGCCATAATGCTCCTTAGTTTAGGTAAAATACCGGGAATTATGAGGAATTTCCGTGGATAGAGGTGATGTTTTTGGTATATAAAAGATACAGCAGTCCCTTTGAGGATAAAAAGCAACCTGCCCCGCCTCATATAAAGCACGACGAAAAATGCGAAGAAAAAAAGGAACAGAAACAACAGTGCCATACATCCCAAAGCCCCTTATCCTTGGGGTTTTTGGATAACCTTGGCTATGATGACATTATAATAATAGCTTTGATAATAATACTTTTAGGGGAAGACAAAAACAAGCGAGATGTTCCCCTTATATTGACACTGGGCTTTTTATTCCTTATTCAATACATAGATGCAGATTGAATATAACTCTCTGCAAAATGAGATGCAACTGCACCGTCAGCGGTGGCGGTTACAATTTGTCTTAAAGCTTTTGTCCTTACATCCCCGGCTGCAAAAACACCGGGGATATTTGTTTTTGTACTTTCATCCGCCACAATGTATCCTGACTTATCAATATTAATCTGATTTTTAAAAATATCAGTTTCGGGCTTTCTGCCAATGGAGATAAAAAGTCCGTCACAATCTATTTTCCTCTTTGTAACTGTATTTACATCCTTGACATTAATTGCCTTTAATTTGTTATCAAAAAGCAGTTCATCCACAACAGTGTTAAAAACAGTTTCAACATTTTCCAACTTCATAAGAGCATTTTGATATATTTTTGTTGCCCTCAATACTTCTCTGCGGTGTATCAAAAACACTTTTTTACAAATTTTAGCTAAATAAATAGCTTCCGATACTGCGGAATTACCGCCTCCCACAATTGCAACAGTCTTGCCTTTGTAAAACATACCGTCACAGGTTGCACAATATCCCACACCCTTGCCGATTAAATATTCTTCATTTTCAACACCAAGTTTTTTTGGCTGTGCCCCTGTTGCAACTATAACACACTTTGCCAGCATAGTTTTATCAGAGGTTTTTACTCTTTTGATATATCCCTCTAATTCAACGGACAAAACTTCGGCATTCAATGTTTTTCCGCCGGATTTTTCTGCCCCCATTTTCATTTTATTCCCCAGTGTATATCCATCTATCCCCTCATCAAATCCGGGATAGTTATCTATCTGTGATGTCAGGCACATTTGCCCTCCTGCAGACAGCTTTTCAATCAAAAGTGTATCCATACCTGCCCTTGCACAGTATAACGCCGCAGTATATCCTGCAGGTCCGCCGCCTATAATTATAACATCATATACATGGTTCATATCATTTCCCATATTTGTTCCTTTGTTTTTACCCCTGAAGAACGGTTGGTGATTTTCCCCTCTTTAAATACCAACAGGGTAGGGATGCTCATAATTTCAAACTTCTGTGCAAGCTCTTCCTCCTCGTCCACATTAACCTTCCCCACCTTGATTTCGTGATGTTCCTCCGCAATTTCATCAATTATAGGTGCAAGGCTTTTACAAGGCCCGCACCAGTCTGCCCAAAAGTCCACCAAAACAGGTGTATCGCAACCCATAACTTCCTTTTGAAAATTTTTATCCGTAATTTTTACAACTGACATAATTTTTACCTCTCAAAAAAAATTAACATATTACATTTTTAGTAATATGTTAATTAGGACATTATAACCTGTTATTTTATTCCTGATTTGGGGCAATTTTTAATACAAATACCGCACACCGCACCTCTGCCGATGTGCTGGAATTGTTTTTTCATATATTCACTACAGGCTTTGGCGTCGTACATTTCCTCGCGGGTTATTCCCTCACGAAAGTTAACGCCGTTTATTGCCATTGCAGGGCATTTTTCCCTACATATTGTACATTCTCCGCAATCCTTTTCAAGAGGCATGCCTGTTTTAAAGGGCATATCTGTCAGAATTGTCCCCAAACGTACGGCGGGGCCGTATTTTTCCGATATAAACAGACAGCTTTTACCAATATAACCAAGTCCTGCAAGGCGTGCCGCAGTTTTGTGAGGAAAGTGGGAAACATATCCCCCTGTAGACTGTGAAGCACCAATGCATATGTAATTATATCCTCTTTTGCCAATTTCAAGACCGCATCTTAGCAACACCCTGTCAATAAATGCATTTACAGTACGGTAGTGATGAAAATATTCAAAAGTAGGCTGGTCTGTAATTTTACTTAAAACAAATTTGGAAAGGGGTATAACAATTGATATTGCAAAGGGCAGTTCATAATCCACCTTTGCAAAGCCTACTTCATCCACACCTTCATTTTTTAATATTTCTTTTATTATTTCATTATTTTCCATAAAAAAATCACCTGATATTATAATAACATAATTTACAAAAAAAGAAAAGTATGTTATAATGTTTTCATAAAGATTTTAGGAGAAGTATTATGTATCTTGATGATGTACAAATAAGACTTGTAATTTTATATACATTAAAATGCTTTAAAGTGTCTATGACAGAGGGTGACTTGCAATCCGCATTGGTGTGGAATGATGTATTAGACTATTTTACAATGATGGACTTTTTGCTTGATATGGAAAAAATAGGGCTTGTATCCACAGTTACAATAGAGGGTTACATACGTTATGACATTACAAAAAAGGGCCACGAAACTTTGGGTATGTTTAAAGAACAAATACCTTTCAGCATAAGAGACAGAATATATACATTGGCTGAAAAGCACCTTTCCAAGCTTGAAAGAGGCAGGGAAATTGTTGCAGACGTAATGCCCATAGACGAAAGAAAGTACCTTGCAAAATGCGGTATTTATGAATTTGGGATGCCTCTTATGGAGCTTAGCATATTTGCAGGCACACGCAAGCACGCGGAAGAAATTGCAAAAAAGTTTGAGGAAGAATCTGCCTCACTTTACAAAACAATTTTAGAAAAGATAATTGAATAAAACAAAAGCTCTCAAAGTTCCAAATGGGAATTGAGAGCTTATTTTTTATATATTAATTTTCGGCAACTTCCAATGATACGCGGTTGAAAACATTCTTATACCAAAGATTACAAAAATTGCAACAACAGTTCCCACAAATTCCCCGTCAAACCAAAGGTTAATTATACAGTAAGCCAAGCTTCCTATTGCAGATGCAAGAGCATACACGTGCTTTTTTAAAACATATGGAATTTTGGAAACCAGTACATCGCGGAAAATCCCACCGCCAACCCCAGTTGTCATACCCATTAGCACAACTAACAGTATTTTGTCGGAATATCCTGCCTGTATTGCAATTTGTGTACCTGTAACCGTGAATGCAGACAAGCCGATTGCATCGAATATGTTATTTATACGTTCAATTTTTTCTCGGAAAATGCTGAAATTTTTCCTATTTATATAAGCGATAATAAAAACCAGTATGGCTGAAAAAACCGCTACGCTAAAAACATACATATTTGAAAAAATAGCAGGCGGGCAATTGCCTATAAGGACGTCCCTTAACATACCTCCGCCAACTGCGGTAATAACCCCTACAAACACAACTCCGAAAATGTCGAGATTACAGCTTATTGCAATTAACGCACCTGAAACAGAAAAAGCTATGGTGCCCACATATTCCATAATGGTAATAATCATTTCATTCATTTTTTACCCTTTCCTTATAAACAAATGTTAAAGGGTGCATAAAAGCACCCCTTGTGTTAAATATTCATTTCTTCCTTTACCTGCTTAAAGCAATCCACAATGTACATAATATCCTGCTCATTAAGTGCTGCTGAAAGCTGGGTACGGATTCTTGCCTTACCCTTTGGTACAACGGGGTATGAAAATGCAACAACATACACGCCCTTTTCCATCATACGGCTTGCCATTTCAACTGCTTTGTGTTCATCATAAAGCATAATTGGTATAATAGGTGTACCGCCGTCCATAACGTCAAGACCGATTTTTTTGATTTCTTCAGCAAACAGCTTTGTATTTGCAAAAAGTTTTTCCCTCTTAGAAAGGTCTTTGTCAATAATATCGAGCACCTTTAATGTACCTGCTGCAACCGCAGGTGCAAGGGTGTTGGAGAACAAATACGGTCTGCTGCGTTGACGAAGGAGGTCTATAATTTCCTTTCTGCCGGAAGTAAAACCGCCTGATGCACCGCCTAAAGCTTTGCCGAATGTACCTGTTATAATATCTACCCTGCCGCTAACTCCGCAATGTTCAGCAGTTCCTCTGCCTGTTGCACCCATAAAGCCTGCAGCATGGCTGTCATCTACCATAACAAGTGCGTCATATTCCTCTGCAAGGTCGCAAATACTCTTAAGGTCAGCAACTATGCCATCCATAGAAAATACACCGTCTGTTGCAATAATTTTTATACGGCAATCCTTTGCCTCCTCTAATTTGGAACGCAAATCAGCCATGTCATTATTTTTATAACGGAATCTTTTTGCTTTACATAGTCTTATGCCATCGATAATACTTGCGTGGTTAAGTTCATCACTTATAACTGCGTCTTCATCTGTAAGCAGGGTTTCAAAAAGTCCGCCGTTCGCATCAAAGCAGGATGAATACAAAATTGTATCCTCAGTACCCAAAAAGTTGCTTACCTTTTGTTCCAAATCCTTATGAAGCTTTTGTGTACCGCAAATAAAACGCACGGATGAAAGACCGTAGCCGTATGTATCGTAGCTTTCCTTTGCCGCACCGATAACATCCTTGTTACTTGCAAGACCAAGATAATTGTTTGCACAAAGGTTTATAACTTCCTTACCGTCATTTAGCTTAACCTTTGCTCCCTGTGGAGTAACAATAACCTTTTCGTTTTTTGTAAGACCTGCTTTTTCTATAGAATCACAGGTTTCCTTAAAATATTTTAATGCTGTTTTCATATCAAAATCTCCTATATCCACTCAAGAATTACCTTACCGCTTTTACCACTGTTCATAACCTCAAATGCCTTTTCATAATCCTTATAGTTCATTCTGTGGGTTATGATATTTGAAATATCCAGACCGCCCTGTAACATAGCGGACATTTTATACCATGTTTCGTGCATTTGTCTGCCGTAAATACCCTTTATAACAAGTCCGTTGAATATAATTTTTGACCAATCAACCTTTGTATCGTCCTTTAATATACCTAAAAGAGCTATTTTACCGCCGTGAATCATTTTGTCTATCATTGTATTAAGAGCAATTTCACTACCCGACATTTCAAGACCTACGTCAAAGCCCTCTCTGATAGATAATTCTTCCATAACATCGGTCAAATCTTCCTTCATTGTATTTACCGCGTGCTGGATACCAAGCTTTTTTGCAAGCTCAATTCTGTCATCACTAATATCTGTAATTACTACGTGCCTTGCACCTACATGCTTACAAACAGCCGCAGCCATAATACCTATGGGTCCTGCACCGGTAATAAGTACATCTTCGCCTGTAAGGTCATATGACAATGCAGTATGTACAGCGTTTCCAAATGGGTCAAATATTGAATAAATTTCCTCAGGTATGTCATCTTCACACTTTCGTACATTTTCCTGTGGAATAACCAGATATTCCGCAAATGCACCATTTCTGTTTACACCAACGCCAATTGTCTTTTTGCAAAGATGTCCGTTACCCGCAAGACAATTTCTGCACGTTCCGCAAACGATGTGCCCTTCTCCGGAAACAATTTCTCCAACCTTCCAATTTGTAACGCCTTCACCGACTTCAACAATTTCTCCAACATATTCGTGTCCTATTACAAGAGGGGTTTCTATAGTCTTTTGAGACCATTCATCCCAATTGTAGATATGCAGGTCAGTTCCGCATATTGCAGTTTTATGAATTTTTATTTTTACATCATTATACCCTGTGACAGGTTCCGGAACATCCTCCAGCCACAAGCCCTTTTCAGGATACTTCTTAACAAGTGCTTTCATACTATCTCCCTTCCTATTGTCAAATATTTTTCAATGATTTTTCTACATACGAAATAAACTTACTCATCATTTCGGAAACTCTGCGTTCTTCATTTAAAAGATAACCTATAATATACGAGCTATCACTTTCAAAAGGCACACTTATAATATCCCCCTTATTTAAAGCAGACGGCATAACCCCCGTACCTACTGTGTATGAATCCGTAAGCATAAGGATATTCATAAGCGTTGCTCTGTCACTTATTTCAATATGTTTATTGATAAATGACGTATCCATAAGCTCTTCAGTAAAAAAAGAGCTGTTATGGTCTCCCTGTTCATAAGAAACATAGGGATATTCTTTAAGGTCTGTATTGGTCAATTTATCATAACCTGCCATAGGATGATTCTTTCTGATAAAGACGTGAGGAGAAACACGTAAAACAGAAGTAAAGGATATCTTCTTTTTACCAAGATAACGTTTCATAACGTCAAAATCTCCGTCTTTTATAGCGATTATACCAATATCACTGCACGCAGTTTCAACCTCCCGTATTATATTATATGTTTCTATTTCACGGATTGAAAAGCGATAACTTTCACTTTCGTTTTCATTTAAAAAACGGCCGAAAATATCTGCAATAAAATCATAATGCTGTGTTGCTATATACAATTTTTGCTGTATATTTTTGCTGTTATACCTTTCACTCACAAAATCATTGGTTTCACAAATCTGTCTTGCATATTTTACAAATTCAGACCCTTCATCCGTAAGATAGACCCCATTACCGGAGCGTTCAAATATTTTAATATTAAGTTCCTTCTCCAAAGCTTTTATGCTCATAGAAAGAGATGCCTGTGAAATAAAAAGTTGCTTGGCAGCCTGACTGAATGAGCCTGTGTCAGCAATTTTCAAAACATATTTACACTGTTGTATGGTCATTTTATGCCTCCCTTCCATTTTATTTCATATATTATAATTTTAACATACATATTTTTTATTGACAAATATATAAAAACTATCATACCCGTTCAATTTTATTAATATGAAAAAGAGGCGTGCAACAAAATGAGTTTCAATTTGCTGTACGCCCTTCAAAGCTTATTTTAATTTTAATATTTCATTGATTTTTGTACCTATAACATTAGCCATACGCATAAAGCCCAAATCCGTAGGATGTGTCCCCTCTACTGTACAGCTTTCCGCATATTCACCTGCAAAAAGAGTTTCTCCGTCGATAAAGTACACATTTTTATCGCCATTTGCCAATGCCTTTTCGTAGGATGCAATTATAACAGCACGTCTTTTTGCAGAATTTTCCTCATCAAAGAAGAAGTTTGGTCTTGAAATCATAATATACGGAATATCAGGATTTTTTTCACGAATAATCTCATACAATCTGTAATGAGTATCCACAAGATGCTCTGCATTTGGTGCATTAAAGTCATAATCACTTACAAACATACACATTTTTCTGCCTGCAAGATACTGTGCCATCTCAACCTCACCCAAAGCACTGCCGGGGAACCCGAGATTAACAAAATTCATATTATAATTTTGAGCAATAAATGACTCATAGATATTGCCCGGACGGCTTGCAGCCGCACCGTGAGTTATGGACGAGCCGTAAAATACAACGGGCAGGTCATTTTTATACTTCATACCCCTTGTAAGCTTGCTGCCCTCATCAATACCGATATAAAGTGATGTAACCTCAGAATACAGCGGAAAATTAAGTGTATAATATGTCAAACCGCTGTCTTTTTTAACGGTGTACATATCATTTTCATGAGCTTTTCTGTTAAATTCATTTGGCGGACGGAACATATGTCTGAAAACTTCTGTTCCGTCATCCTGACATTTATACAAATCAAATCCATATGTGCCGCACAATGTCATACAGGAATGTTCCGTATTTGTATTATATTCCGCACGTATGGAAATTGTGGCAGAATCTGTACCAAACCTTAATCTAACACCGGCACCATACACGCTGGATTCAACAACACCGGCATTACACTTTGATGCAATATCATAAGGTACACGGCAGGACAAAGCCTCTCCCTCGCAGGCGTGAGTACCGTATAAGTCCATATCATTGGCATTTACCTTATACCACACTACACCTTCCGTCTTGTTGTTTCCTGACAGCATATTTATATCATAAAACTTCTCGTTTTCCATAATATCCCCCAAAAATCAAACCTTTTTTAGACCGATTGTTACCTTTTCACCATTCAAATCCCACTGCTTTTGATTATCACATTCTGTATCGAACATAACATCGTCTGCAAGGACATCTTCCATAATACCGTCCTTGTTGTTAGCAATAATTTCCTTAATCTTGTCATTACCGCTTTGGTAAAGAATGATATGGTCCATAACCTCGTATCCGCTGTCCTTACGCATTGTCTGGATTTTGCTGATAATTTCTCTTACAAAGCCTTCCTCAATAAGCTCAGGTGTAAGGTTAGTATCCAAAACAACTGTTATGCCGTAATCACTTGCGGACTCAAAGCCTGAAACCTGTGCAGTTTCGATAAGCAAATCTTCCTTTTCAAGCTCTGCCTCTATTGTGCTCAACTGCAATTTCAAAACACCGTTTGCATTAAGTTCGTCCATAGCTGCGTTACCGTCAAGCTCAGCCAATTTACTGCGAATTTCACCAATAAACTTGCCGTATTTTGGACCAAGTGTACGAAGCTGTGGCTTAAAGCTGTATGATGTAAAGTCCTTAACCTCATCCTTAAACTCAACAGATTTAACATTAAGCTCGTCCTCAATAATTTCCTTAAAGAAATCATCAAGCACGTTATGAGATTTAACAAACATCTTGCCTATAGGCTGACGGTTTTTGATATTGGCACTGTTACGGCAGGAACGGCCAAGTACAACTATATCCAAAACCTCTTCCATACTTTCTTCCAATGCAGAATCTATCCAATCCTCATTTGCAACAGGGAAGTCACAAAGATGTACACTTTCAGGTGCAGTTTTGTCGATAGAGCATACAAGGTTTCTGTAAATATCCTCTGCCATAAACGGAATCATAGGTGCAGTAATTTTTGCAAACTGTACCAATGTTGTATACAAGGTCATATACGCGTTAATTTTATCCTGTGTCATATCCTTAACCCAGAATCTTTCTCTGCTACGGCGTACATACCAGTTACTTAAATCATCAACAAAGTCCTGCAAAATTCTTGCAGTTTCAGTAATCTTGTAATTTTCAAGATTATCGTCAACTGTCTTGATTAAAGTGTTAAGCTTTGACAACAACCACTTATCCATTACGGAAAGCTTGTCATATTCAAGGCTGTACTTTGTAGCGTCAAAGCTGTCGATATTTGCATAAAGCACAAAGAATGCATAAGTGTTCCAAAGTGTGCCCATAAACTTTCTCTGTCCCTCAGTAACCGCACCTGCGTGGAAGCGGTTAGGAAGCCAAGGCGCACTGTTGGAATAGAAATACCATCTTATAGCGTCGGCACCAAATGTTTCCAAAGCCTCAAACGGGTCTACTGCGTTACCCTTTGACTTAGACATTTTCTGCCCGTTTTCGTCCTGAACGTGGCCCAAAACGATAACGTTTTTATATGGTGCTTCGTTAAATATCAAAGTAGAGATTGCAAGCAATGAATAGAACCATCCTCGAGTCTGGTCTACTGCTTCACTGATAAAGTTAGCAGGGAAGTTTTCCTTAAAAATTCCCTCATTTTCAAATGGATAATGCCATTGTGCAAAAGGCATTGCACCTGAATCAAACCAGCAATCAATAACTTCCTTTACACGAGTCATCTGCTTACCGCACTGTGGACACTTAATTGTTACAGCATCAATGTACGGTCTGTGCAGTTCAATTTCATCAGGGCAGTTGTCGGACATTTCCTTAAGTTCAGCAATAGAGCCGATAGAATGTCTGTGACCGCATTCACATTCCCAGATATTAAGAGGTGTACCCCAATATCTGTCACGGCTTACGCCCCAATCCTGTACGTTTTTAAGCCAGTCGCCAAAACGTCCCTTACCGATACTTTCGGGAATCCAGTTTATTTTATTGTTATTTGCAATCAAATCATCCTTAACCGCAGTCATTTTGATAAACCATGATTCTCTAGCATAGTAAATAAGCGGAGTATCACATCTCCAGCAGAATGGATAGTCGTGCTCATATTTCGGAGCGTCAAACAAAAGTCCTCTGCTTTCCAAATCTACCAAAACCTTAGGGTCTGCATCCTTAACAAACAAGCCTGCAAAAGGAGTTTCTTCAGTCATTTCACCCTTTGCGTCAACAAGCTGAACGAAAGGAAGGTTGTATCTTCTGCCCACATTGGCGTCATCTTCACCAAATGCGGGGGCGATGTGTACAATACCTGTACCGTCAGACATTGTAACATAGCTGTCACAAGTTACAAAGTGACCCTTTTTCTGCTGTTTTTCACAAATTGGTTTTACACAATCAAACAGAGGCTCATATTCCTTATGTTCAAGGTCTGTACCCTTATAAGTTTCCAAAACCTCATAAGCAGGGGCATCTTCAGTTGCAAGACCGCCCAAAACCTTGTCAAGCAAAGCGTCTGCCATATAATATGTGTAGCCGTCCGCAGCCTTAACCTTGCAATAAACCTCATCAGGGTTTACACACAAAGCGACGTTTGAAGGCAATGTCCACGGAGTAGTTGTCCACGCAAGGAAGTATGCATCCTCGCCTATAACCTTAAAGCGAACGATTGCAGAGCGTTCCTTAACATTTTTATACCCCTGTGCAACCTCGTGTGATGATAAAGGTGTACCGCATCGTGGGCAATATGGCACAATTTTAAAGCCCTTGTAAAGCAAGTCCTTTTCCCAAATTTTCTTAAGAGCCCACCATTCAGATTCAATAAATTCGTTATGGTATGTTACATAAGGGTCATCCATATCAGCCCAGAAGCCGACTGTGTTAGAAAAATCCTCCCACATTCCCTTATATTTCCATACGCTTTCCTTACAATGGTCTATAAATGGTTCAAGTCCGTATTCTTCAATCTGCTCCTTACCGTCAAGACCCAAAAGTTTTTCAACCTCAAGTTCAACAGGCAAGCCGTGAGTATCCCATCCTGCTTTTCTTAAAACCTTATAGCCCTTCATAGTACGGTATCTTGGAATCATATCCTTAATAACACGTGTTAAAACGTGGCCTATATGCGGTTTGCCGTTTGCAGTAGGCGGACCGTCATAAAATGTATAAGTTTCCCCTTCTTTTCTAAAGTCAACGCTTTTTTCAAAAATATTGTTTTCATTCCAGAAGTTTAAGGTTTCTTTTTCTCTTTCTACAAAGCTCAAATTTGTAGAAACCTTGTTGTAAAGCATTGCACATCCTCCTTGTAAAAATCATAATAATCAAAAAGACTCCGTCCGTAATAGGACGAAGTCTAAATCGTTATACCACCTATTAACATACTATCATATGCCTCCCTGTAACGACGGGAAATCGGCTCGGCTTAATAACCATAGGCACACAGGATTACAACCACGTATGACTGGCTTTCTGCCTTGCAACTCGGAAGTGATATTCAAACAATGGTACTTAGCACCGGGCTTACACCGCCCCCGGCTCGCTTTTGCCTTTTCGCAAAGTTTTACTGTCTTCGTCATAGTTTTTACATATTAAGTTCAATTAAGTATATCATAATGGGATAAATTTGTCAAATCTTAATTATCCGCATTTAAAAGGTATTCAATTTCCTTTGTATTAAAGTCGTGGACAAGGTTTTCTTCCTGAATTTCTATATTTTCTTCAGGTGCTTCTTCCGAAACGGGATTTTCTTCCGTCACCACAGGTTCCTCAACCGTTTCAGGTTCAAGCTCCAATTCAACCTTTGACTGCTGAATTTTCTCCTCAACCTCCTCAACAACCTCCATAGCTTCCTTCATACCTCTAATTTCCATAAGAGTTTTGTCGGAAGTTTCTGCCTGCTTCAAAAGACCAAGCTGAGATTCCAAAAGAGCTGTCATCTTTGCAGTATATACGTCAATACCGCGCTTTAATTCTTCATATCTGTATTCCAGCTTTTTAACTTCTTCAAATGAATTTGCAACAATTTCCTTAGCCTTGTTATTAGCATCGGCTATAATGTTAGCTGCCTTTTCCTCGGCATTTTTCTGTACCTGTTCACCTGCAGACTGTGCCACTACCAATGTACTTTGCAACGTAGTTTCAATATTTTTATACTGCTTTACACTTTCCTCAAGCTTGGTAATACGGTCTTTACAGTCCATATTTTCCTTATAAAGTCTTTCGTAACCATCTATGACAAGGTTTAAAAATTCATCAACCTCCTGCATAGAATATCCGCTGAATGTTCTTTTGAACTCCTTGTTCTGAATATCAAGGGGTGTCAACATAATTCTTCATCCTTTCGTATTTAAATATAACGCCGCAAAGTTATAAATATCCTGCCCTTTTTAGAGGTGCCTCCTATCTTATGGAACAAGACTCTGCCGTGTCCGTGAATTGAAAGCATATCTCCCTCATTGGGCTTATAGTCATTTTTATCCTTAACTTCCCAATTAACACTTACCCCGCCGCGGGATATAAGGCCAGACACCTCTGTACGGGAAAGCCCCGTGCCTGCACTTACAATAGTGTCAAGGCGTATGGAATTTACGGAATCCGTAATTTCCTTAAACTTTTTGGGCGGTACGGAAACATTGGTAAAATCCGAAACAGTAAGCACCACTCCGCAATTACCGATTTTCTCAATCTGTGCAACTATGTAGTCTGCAATATCATCTGTGCAAAAAATATACCCGCAATCATCACATACAACAATGTCCCCAATCTTTTCACGCTTAATGCCCAAATTAAGCACCGCACCCATATAGTCGCGGTGGGAAAGACGGCTTTTATTTTTGGTCTGCGCCCTGATAGCCTTTATGGGAATATCCTCATTTTCAGGATACAAAAAGTCGGGATAGCACAAAAGCATACACCTTTCCGCCTCATCATATCCTCCGTAAAAGCCATAGGAAACCCCGTAGCAATCTGCAACTCTTTTTGCAAGGTTAATTTCGTGCCCGTTTAAAAACTGCGTATTCCGTATTATGTTTTTGTCAGCAACGGCAGTTACCACGTCAATCACCCTTGACACAAGGATTTTATCCTCGTCGGTTTCCGCCATATTAAGTAACTTTTTTCTGTCCATTTATAAAAAATTCACCAAAATACTAAAAATGATTCTCTGTAAAAACTGCATAATCAAAATTGCAAGAATAGGTGAAAAATCAAGTGGCAGATTCATATTCAAAAACCTGTCAATCAACCTTCTGCAAGGTGATAAAATAGGCTCTGTCGCCATATAAACCCACTGTGTCAACCTGTTGTACACAGGAAAAAACGACAGAATACATCTTGCAAAAATAAGCATTTCATACACAGAAAAAATGGTAGAGATAAGTCTGATAACAATAATCAAAAAATCACCTCTTAGTAGTTCCAGGGGAATACGCCTTTGTTTCTAAGCTCATCCTTAAAGTCGCCCATAATACCTACGTTATATGGAGCAATAAGGAATATACCTGTAGAAATCTTCTGAATATTGCCGTCCAAAGAATAAACAGCACCGCTTAAAAAGTCCACAATACGTCTTGCAATATCCTTTTCAACGCCCTCTAGGTTAATAACGACAGGCTTCTTTTGTTTCAAATGTTCTGCAATATCCTTAGCTTCATCGAAGCTTTCAGGAGTAACCACAACAACCTTAAGCTGTGTAGTAGTGTTAATATTAACAACCTTACCCTTTTTTACAGAAAAATCTACTTCTTCCCTATTATCACTTTCAAAGTATTCTTCATTTTCCAACTCGTCGTCGGTACCTGCAAAGAAGTTTGTCATTTTGTCGATAATATTTGCCATTTTATATTCCTCCTAAATGTTATAATTTCTTTTACCGAAAATACTTGTCCCGATTCTGACCATATTAGAACCCATCTCTATAGCCGCCTCAAAATCACCTGACATACCCATAGACAAATATTCCATAGATATATTATCATATTTTTTTCGCGAAATGTCAACAAATAAATTATTACAAATTTCGAAATATTTCTTGTTTTCTTCCAAATCCGCATAAAGTGAGCCTATTGTCATAAGACCCTTTACCTTTACACACTCCATTTTTTCAGCAAATTCAAGCATTTTTTCCACTTCGCCAATGTCCATACCTGATTTTGTTGCTTCATTTGAAATATTAACCTGCAGTAAAATATCCTGTGTAATATTATGAAGTTTGCAGTATTTTTCAATTTCTTCCATCAATTTTAATGAATCCACGGAATGTATAAGCTTAGTCTTACCTGCAACGTATTTTATTTTATTACTTTGCAACTGACCAATCTGGTGCCAGTTTACATTTTCTATAATCTTGGATTTATCCCTTATTTCCTGTGGTCGGTTTTCACCAAAATCCGTAAGACCATAGTCCACAGCCTCCTGAATTAAAGGAATATCCACCGTTTTGGAAACAGCTATTAAATTTATATCGTCACCGCATCTGCCACTCTTTTTAGCAGCACAGTCTATGCGGTATTTGATTTCATCAATATTTTTCCCAATACTCATATACTGCCGCCCTCCTTTATACCTGTACCTGAAACTATAACCTCGTCATACAAAAGGAGATTATTGCTTGCGGAATTATCTTCCTTTATTATTACATATGCCTCGTCAGAATAAAGGATATTTACATCTCTGCGCCTTATGGCACCCTCGCTGCTGACAAACACGTAATATCCGCCGTCTTCATCAATATGAACCGCGTCCTTTGAAACCTTAAATCCCTTGTAGGTCTTCCTTATTATTTCAGCCTTTGCCGTTCTGGTAGTATATATTCCCGAAAACAGGCTGTGACTTTCTATAACTACAGCTACCTTACCATTTTCCGCTTCGGATATACTGTAAATTGTACCCTCCATAGTATCATCTGATATGTCGGTAAATCTTAAAGCTACAGAATTGCCCTCCTTCATATCTTCAACCCATTTTTCATCAACAACTGCGGCAAAATACCAATGGTAATTATCAATAATTTTAAGACACGGATTGCCCTTTTCATAGCTGTCACGGGCCTCTGTATCAGCAGATGGAGTGTTGCTTAGATATGACGGTGTTATTGTATCAAGGTTTTTAATATTAAAATATTCCTCACAACCGTCAATTTGCGAGCACATTATACCTGCACTGCTTGCATATATTGTTGTAGACTTGCCGGAAATAGATTTTTCCAAATCCTGTTTCTGTGCCTTTAGCTTTTCCAGCGTAGTCTGTGTAGCAACGCCTTCGCCCGTATCCTTGCGTATTATTCTTATAATATCATCCTTATACTGTGTTACAGCAGATACATTTCCGGAATATACGGCCTTTACTATCATATCAATATCATTTTCAATCTGCGAAGTACCGCCCATAGTGTCACCGGCGTACAGATTTTTTTCCACACTGCTTCCCTCAATTTCATTTATACGCTGATGGACACTGGAAAGCTCGTTTTTGACCTCATCACTTACATCCCCGCTATATATAACAGCTACCGCAGACCCTTTGGAAACTCTCTTGCCCTCGTCTGCACGGAAGCTTATAATACCCGCCTCAGGGGAATTAATTACATGCTCTTCACGTATCATATATCCTGTAACAGATATTTTATCCTCCGCTGTACCAGTCATTACAGTTTCGGTATTTATCCCTGAAACAGAATTAACAGATAAGATGTACAATGCTGTAAAAATTGCCACAATCAGCAAAACTGCAAGTATAAATAAAGTCCTTTTATTCTTTTGTTTTTTTCTTGCTTTTTTTGTTTTTTTATCCGACAAGTTTAACACCACCGATTATTTTGTATTTAGAATATCCATAACTTGGTCAATATTGCTTATCCAATGGATATTTTCATTACGTCGAAACCAGGTAAGCTGTCTTTTGGCATATCTGCGGCTGCTCTGCTTGATTTTGTCTGTTGCTTCATCAAGGGTTATATGCCCCTCAAGATATTCCACAATCTCCTTATACCCAATAGCCTGCATAGATGTTGCATCCTTTTGCACACCCATATCCATAATGGCCTTTACTTCATCCACAAGCCCATTTGCAATCATTACATCAACTCGTCTGTTGATTTTGTCATACAGTGCTTCTCTGTCCATATTTATTGCAAACATAGTTGTGTTATATGGGGACGGCACACTGCGTGACTGTTCATTGTGCCATGTAATAGTCTTACCCGTAAGGTGATAAACCTCTAATGCGCGGATTATTCTTTTACGGTCTGCAACCTTTATCTTACAAGCACTATCAGGGTCGATATTCTCTAACATCTTATAAATATATTCATTACCCATTTCTTCTGCAAGCTTGTCCATTTTATCACGATATTGTTCATCAGGCTCTATTTCAGAAAACTGAATGTTATTCACCAATGAATCCACATAAAGCCCAGTACCGCCTACCATAACAGGGATTTTACCCCTTTGATGAATGTTGTCTATAACCTCTTTTGCACATTCACAATATCTTGCAACGGAAAATGCCTCATCAGGATTTACAATATCTATAAGGTGATGGGGTATGCCCTGACGTTCCTCCATATCAGGCTTTGCAGTACCTATATCCATATACTTATATATCTGCATAGAATCCGCATTGACAATTTCCCCGCCAAGTCTTTTTGCAACCTCAACGGACAATGCGGTTTTACCCGATGCAGTAGGTCCTGTTATAACTATCAAATCTTTAATAATAATCATTCCTTATTGAATACGTTTAAACATCTTTTCAAGCTCGTACCTTGTTACTTTAACCATTATAGGACGTCCGTGGGGGCAGGTATTAACACCGCCTTGTGCAACAAACAGCCTTACAAGCTCGTCAATTTCCTTATCCGAAAGCTTTTTGTTAGCCTTTATTGCCGCCTTGCAGGCGATTGTATGGATGTTTTCCTCCATATAATCAGTTGAGGAATTATTTATAATATCAAGTATTACATTTTTCATATCCTCGTCCCTTAAGCTTACAGGCACCTGACGTACCAAAATTGTATTACTGCCAAAATCCTCTACAACAAAGCCGTATTTTTCAAGACTTTTCATTTTATCCTCCACCGCGTCATATTCACTTGCGGACAGAGTTATTGCAACGGGGGAAAGTAACATCTGGTACATAGTTTCCTTTTCATCATTCATCTGTGTAAGCTTTTCGTAAATCATACGCTCGTGTGCGGCGTGCTGGTCCATAAGCAACACTTCATTATCAAGCTCTAAAATAACATATGTGTCAAAAAGCTGGCCTATTATCTTATAGCTGAACTTCTTTTCTTCCTCCACAAATTCCACCTTAGGCTCTGCAATGTTAAACTTTTGCAATACACTTACAGTATCCGTATTTTCAGGCACAACAGGTTCAGTTACCCTCGGTTTAAACTCCTTAGGTACGGAAACCTCAATTTTCTTTACAGGTGTAAACTGCGGTCTTTCAACATTTACAGGCTTTTGCTCAAATTTTATAAAAGTCTGTTCTGCCTTTGGCTTTTCATTAACCACAGGGCTGTCAAAGGTTACATATCTTGACTTTATCTTTTCCCGTATTTCGTCATTTTCCTTTTGTAATGCACCCTTTACCGCCCAGTAAACCTCGTCACAAACCTGACGCTCGTTTACAAACTTTACCTCCTGCTTGGTAGGGTGTACGTTAATGTCCACCATTTCATAAGGTACGTCTATGCACATTACGTAAAATGGGAATTTGCCAACCATTATGTTGTTTTTATAAGCACTTTCCACCACTGCGGTTATTGCTCTGTTTTTAACATATCTGCCGTTTACAAACACGCTCTGGAAAGCTCGGTTACCACGGGAAAGTTCCTTTTTACCTACATACCCGCTTATTTTTATGGTAGGGTTAGTGTTTGTAAGCTCAATTACACCCTTTGCATAATCACGGCCGTACACACTGTATATACAGGACTTTAATTCACCGTCACCGCTTACAAAAAGCTTTTCCTTTTCATCTATTATATATCTTACACTAATATGCGGATTTGCCATAACAAGGCGTTCCACAATGTCGGTAATATAGCTTGCTTCCGTGGAATCACGCTTTAAAAACTTCATCCTTGCAGGAGTATTGAAGAATAAATTTTTTACAACAATAGTAGTACCCACAGGGCAACCCACAGTTTCTTCCTTTACAAATTTACCGCCGCTTATTTCTAAAAAAGTACCGTTTTCGTCCTCTGTTTTGGACATTATTTCCACATTGGACACTGCCGCGATACTAGCCAACGCCTCACCGCGGAAGCCTAAAGTTTTAATGGAAAACAAGTCATCCTCGTTTATGATTTTGCTTGTAGCGTGTGGCAAAAAGGCTGTTTTAATATCCTCAGGGGATATACCGCAGCCGTTATCCGTAACACGGATATATGATATACCGCCGTTTTTAATCTCAATAATTATATTGGTAGCACCTGCGTCAACGGAATTTTCCACCAATTCCTTAATTACAGATGCAGGGCGTTCCACTACCTCACCGGCGGCGATTTTATTTGACATTTCACTTGATAAAACATTTATCTTCTTCATACTTTATCAGCCTCTGTTTTAAGTTCATAAAGTTTATTTAAAGCCTCGATAGGTGTAAGGGTGGTTACATCCATCTTCTGTAATTTATCTATAATATCCTGACCGCCAAATTGCCCAAAGCCAAGCTGTACATCCTCTTGAACGTGTTCAGGTACATTTTGATTAATGTCCGTATTTATAACAGACAATTTTTCAACAATTTCCTTAGCACGCTTAATAACGTCATTTTTTACACCTGCCAGCTTTGCAACCTCTATGCCGTAGCTTTGGTCTGCACCGCCTCGGATAATTTTGCGTAAAAATATAATGTCGTCACCGCGTTTTTTTACTGCGATGCAATAATTTTTAACACCGTCGAGCTTGTCCTCAAGCTCTGTAAGCTCGTGATAATGTGTTGCAAAAAGGGTCTTTGCACCCAATTTTTTAGTGTCTGCAATATATTCAACAACCGCCCATGCAATTGACAAGCCGTCATAGGTAGACGTGCCTCTGCCGATTTCGTCAAGTATAAGCAGGCTGTTTTTGGTAGCATTGTTTAAAATGTTTGCAACCTCGTTCATTTCCACCATAAAGGTACTCTGTCCTGAAGCAAGGTCGTCACTTGCACCTACACGGGTGAATATTTTGTCCACTATACCGATTTCCGCACTGGTTGCAGGCACAAAACTGCCGATTTGTGCCATAAGTACAATTAATGCAACCTGACGCATATATGTGGACTTACCTGCCATATTGGGGCCTGTTATTATAGAAACCCTGTCTGTCTGGCTTAAAAATGTGTCGTTAGGTATAAACAGTTGCTGACCTTTAAGCACACGTTCCACAACGGGGTGTCTGCCGTCTTTTATATCAATTTTATTTGAAACATTAACAATGGGCATTGTGTAGTTGTTTTTAACCGAAACCTCTGCCAGCGAACACAAGACGTCAAGCTCTGCCAACGCCTTTGCAGTCTGCAAAATACGTGCGTTTGCATTTGCAACAACGTCGCGTATTTCACAAAAGATTGAATATTCAAGGGCACATATGCGTTCCTCCGCACCTAAAATATTATTTTCAATCTCTTTAAGTTCACCGGTAATATATCTTTCCCCTGTTGTTAAAGTTTGCTTGCGGATATATGTATCAGGTACAAGGCCGATATTGGACTTTGATACCTCAATATAATAGCCAAAAACCTTGTTAAACCCGATTTTAAGATTTTTTATTCCCGTCTTTTCCTTTTCCTGTTGTTCAATAGTTGCAAGCCATTGCTTGCCCTCTGTCATCGCCTTGCGGTAAAGGTCCACATTTTCGTCAAATCCCTCGCGGATTATACCGCCCTCTTTGATTGTAATAGGAGGATTTTCAATAATTGCCCTTTCAAGCAAATCGCACAAATCACCCATATCATCAAGGTTGTTACATACCGAACGGTTTAATGTAGAATTCAATTTTTCCGCATTTTTAATAATTTCCGGCAATGGCTCAAAAGACGCCTTTAAAGCCAGCAAATCACGGCAGTTTGCACTGCCTGTAACAACACGGCTTATAAGCCTTTCAATATCCTGAATTTTAGATAAATTTTCGCGGATTTCGGACCTTATAATAGTAGACTTGTTAAGTTCCTCCACCGCGTTTAATCTGTTTTGTATACTTGTTACATTCAAAAGGGGCTTGTCAACCCAGGACTTTAAAAGTCTTGCTCCCATTGAAGTTTCAGTATCATCAAGCACCCACAAAAGTGAGCCTCTGCGCTTGTTGTCACGCATTGTAGCTGTAATTTCAAGGTTACGCTTTGATGAAAAGTCAATGTCCATATACTGTTCCGATGTGTAAAACTGAATATTCTGAATGTGAGGAAGCTTGCACATCTGTGTCTTGGCAAGGTATTCAAGCATAGCACCTACCGCAACGGTGGCACATTCATAACCATTTATTGGCAAAGCATCTGCATTTTCACCAAATTGTTCACGGATTTTTTGATTAACAAAGCTTTCTTCAAAAAAATATTCCTGTTCCGCCTCTGCAGAACACCCAAGCCTTTCGTTAACAAACGAAACCAAACTGCCGTTTTCCAAAAATCCACCGTTACATATTATTTCACTTGGGTTATAGCGTGAAAGCTCGCTTAATATATCACCTCTGTCGTATGCAAACTGCGTTGCAAACAAGTCACCTGTGGTTACATCAACAAAGGACATACCCACAACCTCGTCCTTTAAATATACAGAGCATAAATAGTTGTTGTTTTTTTCATCCAACAGTTTTGAATTTGTTACCGTACCTGCGGTAACAACCCGTACTACATCTCTCTTTACAATACCCTTTGCCGCGGCAGGGTCCTCAACCTGTTCACAAATTGCAATCTTATATCCCTTTTCAATCAATTTATCCACATACTGCTCTGCTGCGTGATAAGGAACACCGCACATAGGAGCACGCTCCTCCTGACCGCAATCCTTACCTGTCAGGGTAAGTTCAAGCTCCTTTGAGCAGGTTATTGCATCCTCATAGAACATTTCATAAAAATCGCCAAGTCTGAAGAACAGAATAGTATCCTGATATTTTTCTTTTATCTCAAAATATTGTTGCATCATTGGTGATAACTTAGCCATTTTTATTACTTTCCCTTCAATAAACTTTTATAATACTGTGTGGATAAAAAATGTTTGGAATGAACAAGCCAAGCCCAAGCTATGCTTGGGGAGTCCCCGAAGGCGTACAAAGGTACGTCGAGCGGCTTGGTTTGTTTATTTCCGGACATTTTTTATCCACAATTAGTGACATCCACCGCATGAACCGCAGTTTCCTGAACAACCGCCCTCTTCAGCAGGGTTAATGTATGAGCCTACTATGGCATTAACCTGTTCCATCATATCGTTAAATTCCTGCATAGCCTCCATAAATTCCGCAATGCTTTTGTTGTTGTTAAGCTTTTCAACTTCCTTTTCCATTTCGTTGCGGATTTCCTGCATTCTTTCGTTGGAAATACCGGGTTCTGCAGCTTCTTTAATTAACTGCTCACGCTTTCTGTTATAATTCATTAGTACAAGTGAAGCCTCGCCGTCTGCAGACTGTGCCTCCCTTGCGTCGTTTAGTCTTTTAAATGTATCGCTTTCTGCAATCATTGTTCCAAGTTCGTGTGCTTTTTCAAATACGTTCATTTTATATTCTCCTTTAATCTATGATTTCACCTGTAAGCGCCCAGGTAGCCGCTTTGGTGATTTTAACATTAACTATCTTACCGATATTTGACTCATCTCCCGAAAAGTTTACAACCTTGTTTTCAGTTGTTCTTCCCGTCAGCATTGTGTCGTCGGTACGGCTTTTACCCTCTACAAGCACTTCCACCACTGCGTCCTGAAGTTTCATATTACGGTGGTGCAAAATTTCTGCCTGAGCATCAACAAGTCTGTCAAAATTGTTCTTTATTTCTTCCTCGGAAATTACAAAGTCCATCTCCGCCGCAGGTGTACCCTTACGCCTTGAATATATAAAGTTATATACCATATCATAACCCACTTTTTTGACAACATCTAAAGTGTCCTCAAAATCCTCCGTTGTTTCGGTAGGAAAGCCCACTATAATGTCAGTGGATATTGCAATCCCAGGCATAGCTGTGCGTATTTTGTCAATAAGTGCAAGGTATTGTTCCTTTGTATACTTTCTGTTCATATCCTTTAGCACCTTTGTACTGCCGCTTTGTAAAGGTACGTGCAGTTGCCTGCATACCTTTGGGTTAGATGCCATTTCCCCGATAAGCTTGTCTGTAATATCCTTTGGATGTACGGACACAAAACGGATACGTTCTATGCCCTCAACCTCGCTTACAAGGTGCAGTAAATCTGCAAAATCCATTTCACCGCAATCCTTACCGTAGGAATTTACATTTTGTCCCACAAGGGTAATTTCCTTATACCCCTGTGCTGCCAAGCCTTCAACCTCCGCAATAATATCCGTATGAGCACGGCTTCTTTCTCTACCCCTTACATAGGGCACTATGCAGTATGAACAAAAGTTGTTGCACCCATACATTACGGAAACTGTCGCCACCACGTTACTGCCACGGATGTGTGAAATATTTTCCGCCACATAACCGTCAGTATCCTCAACATCTACAATACGCTTTTGCATTGCACTGTAAATAATCTGCGGAAAGCGGTGGAGCGAGTGTGTACCGAATATCATATCCACGTGCTTATAACGTGACTTTATACGTTCCACAATATGGTTTTGCTGTATCATACAACCGCATATACCAATTAACATATCAGGGCGTTCTTTTTTTATGTTTTTCAAAGCACCCAAAAAGCCAAAAACCTTAAGCTCCGCATTTTCGCGTACTGCACAGGTGTTGAAAATAACAACATCTGCAGTCTTTGAATTATCACACATTTCATAGCCCATATCCGTAAGCATACCGCGTATACGTTCGGAATCATTTTCATTTTGCACACAGCCTAAAGTGACTACGCACGCCTTAAGCTTTTTACCAATATTCAGTTCCTTAATTTTTGCCGATATATCCTTTTGTCTTTGGATTTCGGCATCAGTAACCTTTTTTATCATTTTAAACCTCTGATTATTTATTCTTACGGCTATTTGCCTTTGCACGAAGCTCAGTATTCAAAATTTTCTTTCTTATTCTTAAATTCTTTGGAGTAATTTCCACAAGCTCGTCCTCACCTATAAAGTCAAGGCAGTTTTCAAGACTCATATTTACAGGAGGCACTAATCTTAAAGCGTCGTCAGAGCCTGACGCACGGGTATTTGTAAGCTGTTTTCTCTTACAAACGTTAATAGTAATATCCTCATTACGTGAATTTTCACCTACTACCATACCCTCATAAACCTTAACACCTGCACCGATAAACAGCTTACCTCTGTCCTGTGCATTGAATAGTCCGTAGGTTATGGATTCACCATTTTCCCACGCTACCAATGAGCCACGTTCCCTCATCTGTATTTCGCCCTTATAAGGCTCATATCCGTCAAGGTAATGGTTCATAATACCTGTACCCTTTGTGTCTGTTAAAAGTTCACTTCTGTAGCCCACAAGACCGCGTGCAGGGATTTTGAATTCCAACCTTGTATAGCCCTGACTTACAGGTTGCATATTAGCCATTTCCGCCTTGCGGTTACCTAATTTTTCCATTACAGCACCTGTGTATTCGTCAGGTACGTCAACTACAAGGTGTTCAATAGGCTCGCACTGTACGCCGTCTATTTCTTTAAACAATACCATTGGTTTAGAAACCTGAAATTCAAAGCCTTCTCTTCTCATAGTTTCTATAAGGATTGAAAGATGAAGTTCACCACGTCCCGCAACCTCAAAGCTGTCTGCGGAATCTGTTTCGCTTACTCTTAACGATACATTTGTTTCAAGCTCCTTTTCCAGCCTGTCCTTTATGTGACGGGATGTTACAAATTCTCCCTCCTGACCTGCAAAGGGGCTGTTGTTTACGCTGAATGTCATTGACAAGGTAGGCTCGTCAATTTCCGTAAAAGGCAATGGTTCAATGCAGTCAGGCGAGCATACGGTTTCACCTATCTCGATATTTGTAAGCCCTGCAATACATACGATGTCACCTACTGATGCACTTTCAACCTCTACCTTTTTAAGTCCTTCAAAGGTAAATATTTTAGTAGCACGGACATTTGTAGTCTTTCCGTCCTTTTTACAAATTGTTATATTTTGCCCTACCTTTACAGTACCTCTGTGTACTCTGCCTACTGCAATACGGCCAATGTAATCGTCATAGTCAATGTTAGATGCCAAAAATTGGAATGACCCTTCAACATCACCCTCCGGTGCGGGAACATTATCCACAATCATATCCAAAAGAAGCTTCATACTGTCTGTTTTAACACTTGGGTCCAATGTTGCATATCCGTCACGGCCTGATGCAAAGATAGTAGGAGATTCCAACTGGTCATCATTGGCATCCAAATCTATAAACAAATCAAGCACCTCATCCACAACCTCATAAGGTCTTGCATTAGGCTTGTCCAGTTTATTTACAACTATAATAGGCTTAAGGTCTCGTGCCAATGCCTTTTTAAGCACAAATCTTGTCTGTGGCATACAACCCTCAAAGGAGTCTACAAGCAAAAGTACGCCGTCTACCATATCAAGCACACGTTCCACCTCACCGCCAAAATCCGCGTGCCCCGGAGTATCCACAATATTAATCTTTATACCGTTATAGTTGATACCTGTGTTTTTAGAAAGTATGGTAATACCTCTTTCCTTTTCAATATCACCGCTGTCCATTACACAAACATCTACCTGTTCGTTATCCCTGAAAATACCGCTTTGCTGTAAAAGTGCGTCAACCAACGTAGTTTTACCGTGGTCAACGTGTGCGATAATAGCGATATTTCTTAAATTTTCAATCTTACTCATTAAATGTCTCCCTTTCTGTTATTACATAATGCTCCATTTAATCATATTATTATATCATATTTTTTTTAATTTTACAACACTTGACAAGGAAAAAGTTTTATTATATAATTACTGTATCATATGCGGGAGTGGCTCAGTGGTAGAGCGTCACCTTGCCAAGGTGAACGTCGCGAGTTCGAATCTCGTCTTCCGCTCCAAAAGTCACACGTTGGTGTGGCTTTTTTCTTTTTATCTTTCATTAAGTTATAGCTTAAAAGTAGTAATTTACCAAAAAAAGGACAGTAACATTTTAGTTACTGTCCTTATCTGTATGCCCCATATACATAGTCCTTTTAAATTACCCCAACTTTTTAGTTTTATTATAAGATGCCTCAACGGCACGGACTACAATATCCTTCAAGCTGTCATTTTCAAGGCTTTTTACACCCTCTATGGTACTTCCTCCCGGACTGCACACGGCAACCTTAAGGTCGTTGGGATGTACGCCTGTTTCAAGGACCATATCAGCACTGCCGATTAAGGTCTGTGCTGCGTATCTTACCGCCTGTTCACGGGATAAACCGCACTTTACACCGCCATCTGCCAAAGCATCTATAAACATATACACAAAGGCAGGCCCACAGCCTGATACGGCAGTTCCCGCATCAATAAGACTTTCGTCCATACGGTCAAGCCTTCCGCACATACCCATCATATCCTCAAATTCCGCCATATCTTCTTGGGTGACATATGAATTACCGCATACCAAAATCATACCCTTACCCACCGAAACCGGAGTATTGGGCATAATTCTTATAATCTTTTTTTCACCAAACAATTTTTCAAGTCTGTCAGTCTTTACACCTGCAAGCATCGAAACAATTATACAGTCTTTGGTTTTATCAAAATCCGTCTTTAACTGATTTGCAACATCATCAAGTCCCTGAGGCTTTATACCCAAAAACACAAATTTGCTGTTTGCTACAACCTCGTCGCCTGTGCCGTAGTTGCACAAAAGGTTTTTAGCTACAGATATTGCTTTTTCCTCAGTTTTACAGGAAATTACTACGTTTTCACCGCCGATTTTTTTACACACAGCACTTGCAAGAGCACCGCCCATATTGCCTGCTCCTATAAAGCCTGCCTTGTATTTAAACATAAAATCACCCTTTCAGCGTACCTGACCGTTGCCTTTAATTACATACTTATATGTGGTAAGCTCCTCGATGCCCATAGGGCCTCTTGCGTGTAGCTTTTGGGTAGATATACCCATTTCGCACCCCAGACCGAATTCCCCTCCGTCTGTAAAACGGGTGGAAACATTAACGTAAACTGCCGCGCTGTCTGTTTCTGCAACAAACCTTTCCGCAACCTGGTCATTATCCGTAACTATTGCCTCACTGTGCCCTGTTGAATGTTCTAAAATATGGTTTATTGCATGGTCAACATCCTCCACAACCTTTACCGCAAGAATGTAGTCCAGAAATTCTGTATCAAAATCCCTTTCCCCTGCCAAAGTTCCGTCAATTATTTTTACAGATTTTTCATCAAGTCTGAGTTCAACAGGAATCTGCCCGTTTAACCTTCTTTCATCAACCAATTTATTTTTAAGTATTGGTAAAAATTTATCCGCAACATCTTTATGCACAAGGCATACTTCCTCTGCATTACAAACGGAGGGTCTGCTTGTTTTGGCATTGTTTATAATATTTATTGCCATATCAAGGTCTGCATCCTTGTCGACATATACGTGGCATATACCCGTACCTGTCTGTATACAGGGTACTGTGGCATTTTCCACACACGCTCTTATAAGCCCTGCACCGCCGCGTGGGATAAGCAAATCCACTACGCCGTTTGCACGCATAAGCTCTGTTGCACTCTGTCGGCTTGTATCCTGAACAAGATTTATTATTTCGGGGTTCATTCCCGCCTTTTCCACACCTTTTTTCAAAGCATTAACTATTGCATTGGATGTATTAAACGCCTCTTTTCCACCACGAAGAACGCACACGTTACCGCTCTTTACGGAAAGTGCCGCAGCGTCGGAGGTAACATTCGGACGGCTTTCATATATTATTGCAACCAAGCCCACAGGTACTCGTTTTTTATAAATAGTCATACCGTTAGGGCGTGTATTCTCCGACAAAACCTCCCCTACGGGGTCAGGCAAAGACGCAATATCCCTTATCCCCTGTGCCATAGCGTCTATTCTGCCCTCGTCGAGCATAAGTCTGTCCAGCATAACATCGCTGATTTTGCCCCTTGCATTATCCATATCTGTGCGGTTACATTCAATAATTTCCCCGCAATTTTCAATCAAAGCATCTGCCATAGCATAAAGTATTCTGTTTTTCATACCCTCGTCTGCCCTGTTCAAATCTCTGCGGGCAGATTTAGTAACACTTAAAATTTCAGATGTTGTCATACCATAACCCTCTTTAAAAATCTGGTGCCAACAGGCTTACCCTCTACTATATCGTACAGTTTAGACGGGTTTGCACCGTTTGCAATAACCATGTCGCATCCTGCCTGTGTAGCGATAGTTGCAGCCCTCAGCTTTGTAACCATACCGCCTGTTCCAAGACTGCTTCCCTTGTCCCCCGCAAGCTTTAGGATATCCTCATTTATTTCCTCTACCATATCTATAAGCCTTGCATCATCAAACTTGTGCGGGTCCTTGTCATACAGACCGTCTATGTCGGAAAGTAAAACTAGCAAATCCGCATTGATATTTGCAGTTACAATGGCGGATAGTGTATCGTTGTCACCAATTTCAATTTCGTCGGTGGAAACTGTGTCATTTTCATTGATAATCGGCAAAACACCAAGCTCCAAAAGACGCTCCAATGTGTTGTGGAAATTTTCCTTTCTCCTATGGTCCTCTATATCGGGACCTGTAATGAGTATTTGTGCCACATTATGATTATATTCCGTAAACACCTTGTCATATGTATACATAAGCTCACATTGACCAACAGCTGCAGCAGCCTGCTTGGTGGGAATATCCTCCGGTCTGTTAGTTAAATTAAGCTTGCCCACTCCCATACCGATAGCACCTGAGGAAACAAGGATAATCTGATGCCCCGCATTTTTAAGGTCGCTTAAAACACGGCAAAGCTCTTCTATTCTTCTTATATTTAATCTTCCCGTAGGATGTGCAAGGGTAGACGTACCCACCTTTACTACTATTCTCATAATATCCTCCAATTTTTAATTATACAAATAAAAACCATTGCCCTTTATGCGCTGTGATTCAGAAAATACAATAAATGCCTCTCCATCAATTTCAAGGATTTTACGCTGAAAGTCAAAGCTTTCACCCTCTTTTAAGGCACAAAACAACATTTTCTTTTTGTCCATAGTATACGCACCCACAACGTCTATAATTGTAACACCGCGTGGGGATGTTGATACTAAAAATTCCGAAATTTCGTCACCCTTTTCAGTTATAACAAAGGCTATTCTTGATATATTAAAGCTAGCTATAACAAAGTCTATTGTAAAGCTTGAAATAAGTAATGATACAACGCCGAACAAAGTAAGTTCAAGCTTGCCGAATACAACAAAGGACACAAATATTACTATGCCGTCAATTGCCAACAGTAATTTTCCGATAGGCACAGTAGGGAACGCTGTCTGTACTATTCTGCCCAGAATATCCGTACCGCCAGTAGAAGCCTTTGCAACAAAGCTGATGCCTATTCCTATACCATAAAGCCCTCCGCCGAAAAGTGTTGCAAGCATTGTATTGTCTGTATAAAAAGGTATGTATGAAAAAATCTGTATAAATAACGAAAGAAGGCCCGTGCCTATAAGAGTCTTGATTATAAACTGCTTACCAAGTATTTTTATACCCAAAAGTAAAAGTAAAAGGTTTAAAATTATAAAGCTGAGACCTGTAGGAATATTAAGAGTGTGAAACAGGATAGTTGATATACCCGAAACTCCTCCGCCTACAATTTTATTAGGTGTAAGAAAAACACCTATGGCAAAGCCTGTTGTCATAGTACCAAGTATAATAAATAAAAAGGATTTTAATTTTGTCATTTTCAATTCCTCCGATTTGCAGTGTATATTTAAATAATTTAATCCCAATTGTCTACCTTATGAGGTAATCCAATATCCTTTGCGCGGAAAACAGGCTCTATACCAAGCTTCCGCTGATTTTCATAATCCTTAAGTGCCCTTATGGCATATTTGCCCAAAATCAAAATTACGGGAATGTTAATTACAGCCATTGCACCCATTGTAATATCCGCAATATTCCACAGTAAATCTGCACTTAAAACAGAGCCTGCGAATATAATCAGCGAAGCCACAATGTAGTACACATTCATAAATACCTTCCCCGGAACCTTTTTAAACAGGTAAACCCAGCATTGGTCTACGTAATAAAGGTTACCAAGCAAAGTAGTAAAGGCAAATAAAATCATAGCCGCAGTAATAAATATTGGTCCAAAGCTGCCAAGTGTTTTTTGCAAAGCCGCCTGCACATAGGGTGCACCGGATATTGCCTCTGTAGGCTCGATACCTGAACACATACACATAAATGCCGTTGCAGTACACACAAGCAATGTATCTATAAATACGGAAAGTACCTGTACAAGCCCCTGTTTAACAGGATGCTTAACATCCGCAGATGCAGAAGCATTAGGTGCTGAACCTACACCAGCCTCATTACTGAACAGACCTCTTTTAATACCGTACATAACACAAGAGCCTGTAAAACCGCCGAAAATAGCAGTAAAATCAAAAGCTTCACTAAAAATACGTGCAAATATTGAAGGTATAGTGCCGATATTTGTAAACACTATAAACAACGCAACCAAAATATAAGCAATACCCATAATCGGTACTAAAAAGCTTGTGACCTTAATAATACGCTTTCCGCCACCCATAAGACAATAGCCTACAATTACCGCCAGAATCAAGCCGATAATCCACGGTGAATTCTGAACATCGTAAAACCCGTACGGAGAAAATGTAGACTGCAGATTATAAGATGCCAGCATATTAAACCCAAATCCGTAGGTAAGTATTAAGCATATTGAAAAGACTACCGCCAAAGCGCGGTTGTTAAGCCCTCCCTCGATGTAATATGCAGGACCGCCGTGGAAGCCGTCAGGACTTTTTTTCTTGTATATCTGTGCCAATGTACTCTCAATAAGCGCAGACGCACCGCCTATAATGGCAATAACCCACATCCAGAAAACAGAGCCGAATCCACCCATACATATAGCAGTGGAAACGCCTATAATATTACCTGTACCCACACGTGATGCTGTAGAAACCATAAGCGCCTGAAAAGAGGAAACACCTCCCTTTTCATCGGGCTTTTCCGTTACGGCACGAAGCTGTTCCCCCAACAGCCTAAACTGGACAAATCCGGTGCGGAAAGTAAAGTAAATACCCCCTGCCACCAGCATTATTATAAGTATATAGCTATACAGTGCATTACTGATGTTTGATACAATTTGCTCTATCATTTTGTCAATCCTTCCTTCTAAAAAAACTAAATAAATTTTTCCATAAAATTACACATTATATACAACAGGCATAAAAATCAACATTATCTTGCGAAAAATACACCTTAAGGAAAATTATATATTATCAAGATATAAATGTCAACCAAAATAACAACTTATAAATATAAAAAACCCATAATTTACAACACACTTTTACAAACTATTTTATGGACTATTGTCACATATTGTCCAAAAAAGTCCATAAAAAAATGTAGACAAATTGTCGAATTTATGTTACTATGAATTTGCGACCGATAATTACATTATGTATTTATCATTATCCTAATATTAGTTCCCAAGGGGGTGCATTGTATAAAATGTAACCCTTTCTTATCTCTTGGGTTTTATATTAGGAGATTATCGGTCGCACGATTGAAAGTGGTTACGTTTTTGGCGTCGACTTTCAGTCGGCGCTTTTTTAATTTCAATTATAATGAGAGATGAATAATGGAAGTAACAACCGAAATGTATACTAAACTTTTCAATGCAATTACTGATATTGAAAAAGAACTAACAGACATTGTAACAAAATTAAAACTTTTGCAGTTGGAAACCGAAGAAATTTATACAAGCAATGAAAAACCGGATATGTAAAGCACATATCCGGTTTTATAATATTAAATTCTACTTCTTCCAAGTATACGGACTAAACAGTAAAAGCATGGGGAATATTTCCAATCTGCCAACCAACATACATATGCTCATAACAAGCTTTGACAATGCTGAAAATTCCGAAAAATTACCCATAGGACCAACCATATTAAGCCCCGGACCTATGTTGTTTAATGTTGCCGCAATTGCTGTAAAATTAGTAGTAAAATCAAAATTATCAAGGCTGATTAACAACAATGCTCCACCGAATATAACCACATATGACGCCATAAACACATTTACACCCCGCACAGTTTCGTGCTCTACGGTTCTGCCGTTCATTTTAATTTTAAGGGTAGTTCTTGGGTGAGCGTTGGTTCTTATTTCCTTTACTATACTCTTAAGCAATATAATAATTCTGGAAACCTTTATACCGCCACCTGTACTACCGGCACAAGCGCCTATAAACATTAGCATAACGACAATAACTTTGGAAAATTCCGGCCACAAATTAAAGTCAGTGGTTGAATAACCTGTGGTTGTAATTATAGAGCCTACTGTAAACCATATGTTCCTAAAAGCCTGTTCTGCACTTGAAAACAAGTGCCTGCTGTTAATAAATATTAATAGTGTTGACAAAGCTATTATACCAATATATGCCTTAAATTCATCAGATTTAAAGAAACTGCGTGTTTTTCTGAAAAACAACGCGTGATAAAGCGAAAAATCTATTCCAAACAATATCATAAACACAGTAATTACATACTGAACATAAGGTGTATATGCACCTATACTTGAATTTAATATTCCAAAACCGCCTGTACCCGCTGTACCGAATGAAAGTGTAAGAGCTTCAAACAAATTCATTCCTCCTGCAAGGAGAAAAATAACCTCAAAACCCGTAAAGGCAATATATATACCGTATAAAAGCATAGCCGTAGACCTTACCTTAGGCACAAGCTTGCTGACAGACGGGCCGGGGCTTTCTGCCTTTAAAAGATACAAATTTCCGCTTCCTGACAAAGGCAGTATTGCCATTAAAAATACCAAAACCCCCATACCGCCTATCCAATGTGTAAGGCTTCGCCACATCAAAAGTGATTTTGGAAGAGCCTCTACATCAGTAAGTATGGACGCACCTGTTGTTGAAAAGCCCGAAACTGTTTCGAAAAATGCGTCAATAAAATTTGGAATATATCCGGAAATTATAAAGGGAACTGCACCGAATATACTCATTACAATCCAGCTTAAGGCTACTGTAACAAAGCCCTCTCTTGCATACACAACCTTGTTTGACGGCTGACGGAAATTAAGTGCAAGCCCAAATATAAGACACAGTGCCATACATATTGCAAATACCGTAACCTCCGGCATTTCGGAATAACAAATTGCACATATTAAAGGCACAAGCATACATGCCGCCTCAATTTTGAGTACCCATCCTAGTATATAAAAAATCATTTTGTAATTCATACCATTATCCTCTATTTCAAAATATCGCCGATATCCTTAAAGCCTTCCTTTAAAGTTACAACAATCACCGTATCAGCGGGCAAAATAATATCCTGACCGTGTGGCACAATTACCTTGCCTCCCCTGTTAATAGAAGCGATAATAATATTTTCCTTAAGGTTAAGCTCCTCAAGCTTTTTGTTGGATATGGGAGAATTTTCTCTTACGCGGAATTCCAATGCCTCTGCCTTGCCGTCAAGGATAAAGTGCATTGTTTCAATGTTATTGCCATAGGAATTCTGCAATGCTCTTACAAACCTTACAATATATTCCGCAGTAATATTTTTAGGATAAATTGTAGTGCCAAGCTGTAATTCACCTATTACATTGCCGTATTCAATTCTGTTGATTTTTGTTACCACTTTACCCTTAGTCTGACTCTTTGCATAAAGGGACAGCAAAACATTTTCCTCGTCAATATTGGTAAGTGAAACAAAGGAGTCAAAATGTGCAAGCCCCTCCTCCATCAAAAGCTTGTTGTCAGTACCGTCGCCGTGTGTAATATCAGCCTTTGGCAGAAGGTGAAAAAGCTGGTCGCAACGTTCCTGATTCTGCTCAATAATTTTAACATTTATGCCATTTTGCAATAGCTGGTTTGCAAGGTAATATGCAGTATCTCCGCCGCCTACTATCATAGTATCCTTAACCCTGTTTGTACGTACGCCGATTTTTTTGAAAAACTGTGCTGCCTCCTTAATAGACGCAACTATGCTCAAAAGGTCGCCGTGACGGATTTCAAAGCTACCTGACGGGATAAATGCCTCATCCCCGCGTTCAACACCGCATACAAGGACATCAGCCCCCAGCTTTGAAGAAAAATCCATAAGCTTAAGACCGTCAAGTATACTGCCTTCTTCTACTTTAAAATTAAGTATTTCCACACGGCCCTTTGCGAATGTATCTATCTTAATAGCAGATGGAAAACGCAGTATTCTTGCAATTTCACTTGCTGCCGCAAGCTCGGGATTAATAACCATTGCAAGCCCTAATTCTTCCTTTATAAGATTAATAGCCTTAAAATATTCAGGCTTACGTACTCTGGCAATAGTCTGGCAATTACCAAGCTTTTTAGCCATAAGACAAATCATAAGATTAAGCTCGTCCGACCCTGCTACCGTAATAAGCACGTCTGCATTTTCAATACCCGCCTCTTTAAGTGTATCAACGTCTGTTCCGCTGCCTACAACACCCATAACATCATATTCATTTACAGCGTGCTGAACAACCTCCGCACGTGAATCCACAATGGTAATGTCATGTTCCTCGTGTGAAAGGTATTCAACAAGCTTAAAGCCAACTTTTCCGCATCCCACTATAATAATGTTCATAATAACCCTCTTAAATCATATTATTGTGCTTGAATTATAGCAAATATACACTTTAAAGTCAAGTATTGACATATTACAGAAATGTTAAACAAAATGGTATTTTATATTAATAATAAGGTCGGCCCTGTCGGAAAGAAGATGTAACTGTATTTTTGTAATTAAGCCCTTAAGAGCTATTCATCTTTATTCTCCTCATAAGAGCGTCCATTTCAAGCTTTTTGTAATCAATCTTATCTGCGGTTGATTCAAAGTTTGAAAATGCCGTAGCCTTTGGGGTAGGAACCCAAGTTCTGCCTTCTCTGTTTTTATATATATAATTATTTATATTTATATTATTATCTTTATTGGGTGCAATCCTCTGCACTGCTGTGGTGCAATCTTCTGCACTGTGGTGGTGTAATATATTACACCCCTTCCATTTATCCACAGATGTGATTTTATACAACTGTATATTATTTTTATGAGACTCCCTTTTTTCAAGGATACCCATATCACAAAGTTTATTTAACGAATACTTGATACTCCTTAACGATTTCCCCGTAATCTTTGCCAGATAGGGTGCGGTTATCATACATTCATCTTTTGAATAACCGTATGTATAGCGTATTATTGCCAAAATCACCTTAATATCCGTACAGCTTATGTCCGCACCAATCAATGCCTCCAATATTATATTGTAAAATTTTGTAAACCCTTTAGACATTTTTAACCTCCTTTTACGTTATTTTACCTCAAATGAATATGCAAAAGTTGGCAAAGATTTTTCCGCTTATTGTCTAATTGTGTCGAAAAAGGTCGATAAAAAAATATAGACAAATTGACGAATTTATGCTATTATAGACTTGCGACATGTAATTACATAAACTACATTTTTTATATCGTAACTAGGGAAGTGGCATTTCAAAAAATGCAACCTCTCTTCTCTGCTTGCGATATAATATTGTAGAAGTAGAGTAATTACGTGTCGCAAATTCGTAACGAGGTTGCGTTTTATGCGTCGGCTTCGGTCGGCGCTTTTTTAATTTTTGGAGGTATTTTTATGACAGAGAAAAATTTTGATGCACAGGAAAGAGTTTTTAATCTCTTAAGGGAATTGGCGGAAAACAAAAAACAAATTATATATGTCGTTTTATGTCGAATAGAGTCGATAAAAAATTATAGACAAATTGTCGAATTTATGTTATTATGATTTTGCGACCTAATATAAATTTATATTCTACTAAACTAAATAAATCCTATAAGGTTTGTGCTACATAAAAAGCACAAGCTTCTATACCTTTGGGATTTTTTAGTTTAGGTATTTATTAGGTCGCACTAATAACGAAGCTTTTGCTTTTTTGGCGTCGGCTTCGGTCGGCGCTTTTTTTAATTTTTGGAGGTATTTTTATGACAGAGAAAAATTTTGATGCACAGGAAAGAGTCTTTAATCTCTTAAGGGAATTGGAAAAAGAGGGATATAATAAATACGATGTTATACAATGTATTTTTCAGGAGGACAACATATTCCCCGACCAACATACTCCTTTAAAAGAAAGGGCTAAATTGATAAAGAATATTGATATATACAAAAATATACTCATAAACGAATTGAACAATATTATGGAATTTACAGGTGAAATGAGCATTACCCCCAATATGTATCTTAAACTTTTTAATGAAATCACTGATGCAAAAGTCCAACTGTATAGTCTGGCAGAAAGAATGGAAAAAGCTCAGCTTGAAGTTGAAGAAATTTACATAAGAGGTTAAAAATATCAATAAAGAAGAAGGATACGGCACACCATGTGTACCGTACCTTTTTGTATTATTAGACTTAAATATGTGATATTTTAACAGTCAGATTGACTCTTGCGTTTTCCCGAAAAACTCCTCGGGCTTTCGCCTCTTAGTCGGTAAATCATTGCTGACAAACAAAGAATCGGTTAAAATTTAACATAAAAAAAGAAGAACCACACATAGTATGATTCTTGTTTTGGCTCCTCGTGTTGGACTTGAACCAACGACCCTCTGATTAACAGTCAGATGCTCTACCGACTGAGCTAACGAGGAATATTTAATAAATTTAGAATTCCTTACAAATCAGCACATACTATTTGCATCGTACTTTCTGCGAAGTCGAAACCGACTTGCGGTGGAGTCCAAAACTTGTTTTGACTAACGACACCCATTTGCAGTGCTCCAAAGCTTTGCTTTGGTTAAGCACGAGCCAAGTGCTAACGAGGAATATTAAAGAATGAATGGTGGGCTGAAGTGGACTCGAACCACCGACCTCACGCTTATCAGGCGTGTGCTCTAACCTGCTGAGCTATCAGCCCATATCCCAGACACGAATTAAATTATAACACAGCAGATTAGTTTTGTCAACACTTTTTTATTAAAATTATTTATGATTATCTATAATATATTTTAGTACCTTTTTAGCATTTTTATGCTTATTAATTTCATCTTCATCATCAAGCTTATCGTAATTCATACCTCTTAAACCGACAAAAAGCCTGCCGTTATCCTTAACACCCATATCGTTAAGGAATCTGTTGTCAGTTACTTCAAAGCAGTAAACAGGCTGTTTATCCCCTGTATATGAGGAAATATCCTCCAAAAGCTCACCATCGTGGCAAAAATTATACCATTCCTCATTCATAATGTACAAATATCCGCTGCCTCCCGCAATTTCCATATGAATTTTAGACGCCATAGCCATATCAACATCATTAGTAACTTTATCCATTGTAACAACAGTATAATCCTGAAAAGCCACCACATTTCCGTGTTTGCCGTCCACGTCATCGATAACATCCGCAAGGGCATTTTCCACATTGTCAAAAACCTGTGACATAAAATGCTTGTCAGACATATAATATAATTCACAATCATATTCAACTTTATTCATACAGGAAATACAGCTTATGATAACGATAATTGCCAACAGCATAAATACGGCAATAAATTTCCCGTAATAAAAGAAAAAATTTGAAACCCATTCCAAATCCTTTTTTTCTCCCCAAAAACTTTTTTCAGCCATAACAAACCTCTTTCGTAATTCTTGTTATCTAATAATACACATACAGATTTATTGCATATTTTTCTTTTACTTCCTTATACTTTAACATAAAAAAACACATCTGTAAACCTATTTTCACTTAAAAATAAAATCACTGCAAGTAAACTCCGTTTAAAAACAGAATTACCTGCAGTGATTTATTATAAATTAATTAACGTCAAGCTCCTCATCTTCTATAACCAGGCTTGAATTTACTTATTGGAAAGTGTCTTCATTGTTGGGAACAACAAAACGTCTCTGATTGCTGCAGAATCAGTAAGCAGCATACACATACGGTCAATACCAAAGCCGATACCGCCCGTAGGAGGCATACCGATTTCAAGAGCATTCATAAAGTCTTCATCAGTTGTGTTAGCTTCCTCATCACCCTGAGCAAGAAGCTCCTCCTGAGCCTTAAAACGTTCTCTCTGGTCGATAGGGTCATTAAGCTCGGAATAAGCGTTAGCCATTTCCCAACCGTTCATAAAGAACTCAAAACGTTCAACATATTCAGGATTTTCAGGCTTTTTCTTTGTAAGTGGAGAAATCTCGATAGGATGGTCCATTACAAATGTAGGCTGAATCAAATGTTCCTCTGCAAATTCCTCAAAGAACAATGCCAGAATATCGCCCTTTTTGTGTCTGTCCTCGTATTCTACGTGATGCTTATCTGCAACTGCACGGGCTTCATCCAATGTATGTATTTCATCAAAATCCACACCCGCGTACTTTTTAACAGCATCAACCATTGTAATACGTTCAAAGGGCTTGCTCAAATCCATTTCCACGCCGTTATACACGATAGTTGTAGTACCCAAAACCTCCTGTGCAACGTGGCGATACAAGTTTTCAGTCAAATCCATCATACCGTGATAATCAGTATAAGCCTGATAAAGCTCCATCAACGTAAATTCAGGGTTGTGACGAGTGTCAAGACCTTCGTTTCTAAAAACTCTGCCGATTTCATAAACTTTTTCCAAACCGCCTACAATAAGACGCTTTAAGTAAAGTTCCAACGAAATACGAAGTTTAAAGTCTTCATCCAATGCGTTAAAATGTGTTTCAAAAGGACGAGCGGCAGCACCCCCTGCATTTGAAACAAGCATAGGAGTTTCAACCTCCAAAAAGCCCTGTCCGTCAAGGTATCTGCGTATTGAAGCTATAATCTTTGAACGCTTGATAAAAGTATCCTTAACTTCCGTATTCATAATAAGGTCAACATAACGCTGACGGTATCTTGTATCAGTATCCACAAGACCGTGGAACTTTTCAGGTAGTGGCTGCAAGGACTTTGAAAGCAAAGTAACCTTTGCAACACGGATAGACATTTCGCCCTTTTCAGTAGTGAAAACTTCACCCTCAATACCTACAATATCGCCGATGTCATATTTTTTGATAACGTTATATTCATCTTCACCTACGATGTCTTTTTTAATAAAAATCTGGATATTGCCGGACAAATCCGCAACATTGCCGAAGGACACACTGCCCATTCTTCTCTTAGCCATAAGACGGCCCGCAATGACAACAGTTTTGCCTTCACATTCTGCATAATTATCTTTAATTTCCTTTGTAGTATGAGTTCTGTCAAACTTAGTAATCACAAATGGGTCAGCATTATTAGCAACAAGCTCAGCCAACTTTTCGTGTCTGACCTTAACTACATCACCTATCTGCTGTGAATTATTGTTATTCTTTTCTGCCATTTAACTCAAGCCTTTCTGTAAATTATCTTATTTGTTAATTGCAACAATCTTAAGCTGGATTGTACCTGCAGGAACAGGAGCGTCAACTACGTCCCCAACCTTTTTACCAAGCAAAGCTGTACCAACGGGAGATTCGTCCGAAATTTTACCGTTAGAAGGGTCTGCTTCTGTTGAACCAACGATGCTGTATTCAAGCTCTTCATCAAATTCAACATCATAAACAGTTACTGTGCAACCCAGTGAAACTGTATCAGTAGAAATTTCCGCCTGGTCTATAACCTTTGCATTTTTAAGCATAGCTTCAATTTCAACAATACGAATTTCCATCTGTGCCTGTTTATTTTTTGCTTCATCATATTCTGAATTTTCAGAAAGGTCGCCATAGCCAAGAGCAACTTTAATCTCTGCCGCAACCTCCTGACGTTTAACCGTCTTTAGATATTCAAGTTCCTTTTCCAGTTTTTCCAAGCCCTCGCTTGTAAGTATAACCTGTTTAGTAGCTGCCAAAAAGATCAACTCCTTAATTTTAGTACTCGATATTTTTTCACAATATTAATATTATATACAAATTTTTAATGAATGTCAACAACTTTTATTACCTCTGTACATTCAGCAAAAACAAGGTTAGACATACCAAAAGGAGGTTTTATGCGAAATGGTATGTAAAAATCATTAATAACCCTGTTATTTCCCTTTTTTAAATTTTTATCTATTACAACACAATTTTCCCCATAACGGTTTCCGCAACCCTCAATAACAACTGCCAGATTGGTATTTATAGGGGATTTATCCTTTATAATATTCACCACTACACCATATTTATCCAAAAGTCTTTCGCACAAAAGCTCCGCCCTTGAAATGTTTTGTGTATATATAAAAACGTAGTTGCATATATCGCATAGCTTTTCCGCAAATGACATTCCGTAATCTGACATATTTTTATCAACCAGAGTCACAGAGCAATTTACACCAAAGCCTTTTGCCGTTTTGCGTACAAATTCAGGCAACATACGTTTGAACATACTGTCGCCGTCCAAAATTCCAAAATCACAATATTCCAACTCCGCATCTGTAAGAACCACAATGCTGTTTACCCCGTGTTTATTCAGCAGTTTAGAACAATTTTGATTATCATACACAACTATAAAGTTAAACCCATATTCTGTCACGGGAAAAACTTCACATTTATGTCTTTTTATAAATTTTTTAACGAAATTTGCATTGTTATCAATATACGGCATTATGACACCTATATTTTTCAAAAAACCACTCCAAACAAAAAGCATTTATGCAAAATTATATGCACAAATGCCTTTTAATATTATTGATTTTTTAAAATCTCTATTGCTTTTTCAAGCTGAGTATCCGTAACGCCGTCAAGCTCAACTGCATAGTCAGGCTCAATACCCTTTTCGTGGATATAATTACCATTTGGAGTAAAATATTTTTCTACCGTAACCTTTACTGCCGTATTGTCAGTAAGAGTTATAAGCTGTTGAACAACACCTTTTCCGTAGGTTTTTTTACCGACAATTACACCTCGGTTGTTATCCTTTACTGCACCCACTAAAATTTCCGATGCACTGGCGCTGTTTTCATTTGCCAAAACAACTACAGGAAGGTCAATGCCGTCAATTTTTGATTTAACATAGTGTTTGTTATTATGTTTATCGGCAGTATAATATATAACATCGTCTTTTTCCAGAATACAGTCGGCAACAGCCTCAACAGCAGTGGTTATTCCTCCTCCGTTATTCCTTACGTCGATAATAAGACTTGTTATACCTTGTTTCATCAGTTCATCAAGCTGATTTGTAAATTCCAACGCAGTATTTGTAGCAAATTGAGATATCGCCACGTACCCAATGTTGTTATCAATAATTTCCGAAGCTACGGAATCCACCTGAATACTCTTTCTGGTTATGGTCAAGTCCACTTCCTTGCCCGTAGATTTCTTTAAAATTGTAACTTCTGCATCGGTGCCTTCTTCGCCCTGAATGTTGTTTGTTGCCTCCTCAAGCTGTTCGCCCTTATACGCAACACCCTTAACCTTAGTAATAATGTCCCCTGCCTCTATACCTGCATTTGCCGCAGGTGAGTTTTCAAACACATCTATTATAAGTAGTGTGTTATCCTCTGTATTATTTTGTACCGTCACACCTATACCGCAATACGAACTGTTTATAAGCTCATTAAATTCTTCAAGCTCCTTTTGAGTCATATACTCCGTATATGGGTCACCCAAAGATTTTACATATCCTTTAAGTGCGGCATCATATGCCTTATCCTTGTTATAATCTTCATAGTAATACTCATCCAAAACGCTGATTACGGAATTAAGTCTTGCATCCCCGCCCGGCTTTATAAACAGCTTGCCGTTATAAAATGCCGAAGCAGTCATAAAGCTAAGTGATGCGGTTATTATAACCGTTATTGCAATATTGTATATTTTTTTAGGACTCATTTTTGCACCTCCAATACCCGTTCAACTGCGGATGGGTTAAGTTCCGTCACACTAAATATACAAAACAGGGCGGAAACTTATGCCTCCGCACCTGTATAATAATTTAAAAATTATCCTATATATCCTAATGGGTCAACGGTTGCACCGTTTACAATTACTTCAAAATGAAGATGTGGCCCCGTGGAATAACCTGTACTGCCTACATAACCTATTGTGTCTCCTGCAAGTACGTACTGACCTACAGATGTTGCCATACTGCTCATATGTGCATATAATGTACATACTCCGCCCCCGTGGTCAATAACCACGTAATTACCATATGCGGAATTATATGTAGCTGTAATTACCGAACCGGATTCAGCCGCAATAATCTTTGCACCGTATCCTGCACCAATATCCATACCGGTATGAAGCTTTTCATAACCCAAAACAGGGTGCAGTCTCCATCCGTAGTATGAGGTGATAATTCTGCAGCTTGGAGTCGGCCATAGCATAGCACCGCCTGTGTAGGTTGGGGAACCTCCCTTTGAAAGACGGGCAATTTGAGCACGGACCTTAGCTTCCTCTGCCTCTATTTCCTTAAGCTGAGCTTCAAGAGTGCTCTTGGAGCTGTTAATTTCCTTAATCATAGCATCACGTTTTGCCATTTTAGAATCAAGGTCAGATTTTTTAGCTTCCAATGATGTTTTGGAATCTACCTGTTCCTGTTTTAAAGCCTCAAGCTCATCTTTTTTATCCTGAATTTTCTGTTTTTCCTCTTTTAATTTTGCCGTAAGCTTGCTATCGTATTCAGAAATTTGTGTTACAATTTCAAGCCTTGCAAAAAAATCCCCTATGCTTTCTGCTGAAAGCAAGATTTCAAGATAACCCATAGAGCTGTTTTCATACATTACACGGACTCTGGTTTTATAAGCCTCATACTGTTCCTCCAAAGCTTTGGCAGCAGCATCAAGCTCCTCTGCAACTGTATCAATATCACTTTGGATTTCATCTATTTTTGTATTAATTTCTGAAATTTCACCCTCAAGGACAGTTACCTGGTCATCAAGAGCCTTTTTTTCAGCCATTACAGAATCCTTTTGCTCATTAAGTTCATTTATTTCACTTTTTATTTCATTTTTGTCACTGCTTAAGTTTTGCTGTTTGTTCTGAAGGTCGGTCTTTTCATCCGCACTTGCATAATAATATACAACAGAAGAAAACAGCATAACAATCATAAGTACAGCCACCACAAGGGCGATTATTCTTTTTATCTTAGCTCCGATTTTAAACATCATATGCCCCCTTATACACGTAAATGACGCCTTATTGAAACGGCACTGCCTATTGCACCAAGCAAAACACCTATACCCGCAAACCACGCAAGCAACGGTAAAAATACCTGACCTACGGTACAGAACTTAATTGTGCCGAAAAGAGTAAAGTCCATTGAAACAAAATAGTTGTATGCAAGTATAACAATTATAATGGAAATCAAAGCACCAACAAGGCCGATAACAATACCCTCCACAATGTATGGCCAGCTTATAAAGCTGTTTGTTGCACCAAGATATTTCATAATATTAATATCACGACGTCTTGCAAACAATGTGATTTTAATAGTATTGGAAATAATAAATACTGCAATAGCACTTAAAAATATCATAAACCAAAAGCTGATATTTTTAATAATATTAGTAGCACTGACAAGTCTATTCATACTTGTCTGGTTGTCATTTACCTTTGCTACGCCGGTAATTTTTTCAATATCTGCCGCCGTTTTATCTGCCAGAGTCAAGTCTACCAATGTAACCTTGTATGAATCCCTTATAGGATTATCGTCCTCAAGTCCGTCAAGAACTGATGAATCCTCCCCAAGGTCCTCCTCGTAATCCTTAAGCGCCTTGTCGTTGGAATAAAATTCCACGGTATCTACATTATCTAACGCCTTTATCTTATTTGCAATATCCTGCATTTTTGTACTTTCAGGCTTTATGGATTCATCAATCCACGCACGGATTTCACATTCAGCCTCAAGCTGCTGGGCAATATAATTAATATTCATAGAAAACAGCAGGTAAAGACCAAATACCACAAGACTTGCAACAACGATAACCGTTGACGCCAAAGACATAAGTCCGTTTACTGTATAGCTTTTAACACCTTCGGACACAAAATATTTGAAGTTACTGCTTTTCCTCATCATTGTATCCTCCCTTTTGTACATCTCGAATCATAGAACCGCCTTCAAGCTCTATTACGCGCTTTTGCATTTTATCAACAATATCCTTAGCATGAGTAATTATGATTACCGTTGTACCGCGTTTGTTAATAGCGTCAAACAGCTCCATAATTTCGTCCGCCGTAGCAGGGTCAAGGTTACCCGTAGGCTCGTCCGCAATCAAAACCGCAGGGTTATTAACCATAGCACGTGCAAGAGCAACCCTTTGCTGTTCACCGCCGGAAAGCTGATAAGGCATAGCCTTTGCCTTGTCGGAAATACCTACCATACTCAAAATTGCAGGTACTGCTCGGCGTATTTCCTTTTTAGACGCATTACGTATCTGCATAGAAAATGCAACGTTTTCATACACCGTCTTGTTATTTAAAAGCCTAAAGTCCTGAAACACCATACCAATAGAACGTCTGTAATACGGAATATCCTTATTTTTAAGACTGCCAACATCTGTACCGTTAATAGTAATACTTCCGTCAGTCAGTTGTTCCTCCGCAAGCATAAGCTTTGTAAGTGTGGACTTACCCGCACCGGAAGAACCTATAATAAACACAAATTCGCCTTTTTCAATATAAAAGCTTACTCTGTCAAGAGCAAGAGTATTGGTTTTGTCGTACTTTTTACTTACGTCGCTGAAAAAAACCATCAAATCACCTCTTTACAGATTAATAGAGTCGGAATTAAGATACCTGTTAACCATCATAGCCACTTTAAAAACAATAGCATCATCAAATTTTCTCAAATCCAGACCTGTAAGCTTATATATCTTATCCAGTCTGTATACAAGAGTGTTTCTGTGAACAAAAAGCTTTCTTGAAGCTTCGCTGACATTAAGATTGTTCTGGAAAAATTTCTGAATAGTTATTATTGTTTCTTCATCCAATATATCCAAAGAGCCTTTTTTAAACACCTCGTTAAGGAAAAGCTCGCAAAGCTTGGTAGGCAGCTGATATATAAGGCGTCCTATACCAAGATTATTATAGCTTATAATAGGCATATCTCCGTCAAAAACTCTGCCTACTTCCAAAGCAACAACAGCGTCTTTGTAAGAACGGTTAATCTCCACAATATTGGAAACAACAGAGCCTATACCTACCCTGACACCTGTCATAAGTTCAGAACTTAACGTATCTACGATTGTGGAGGCTGTCTGCTCCAATTCAGCAGGGGTAGTATTTTCTTCAATACTCTTAACCAATACAACGTCGGATTCATTCATACTTATAACAAAATCCTTGTTTTTATCAGGGAAAAGCCCCCTTACCATTTCGTGAGCTGAAAATTCGTCATTATCAATACGAATTAAAAACGCAATGCGGTGAGCATCCACATTAAGATGCATAGTCTTCGCCTTAATATGTATATCGCCGGGCATAATATTGTCCTCAAGAATATTCTTGATAAGACTGTTTTTATCATATTTTTCATCATGATACTGTTTAAGTTGTGAAAATGAAACGGACAAAACCTCCGTCATACTCTTTGCAAAGTCGTCATTGCCTCCGCAGAACACAACATATTCGGAACGATTGCGTACCCCTATGCGTCTGTATGTAACACCGTCTACTACAATAGAGTCTCCTATTTCCTTTGCCCTTGATGCAGCAAGCTCACGCACGGCACCGATTTCATTAACGTCTGTACAAGCGATAACTGTTGCACTTTCGTCGATGACACCTGCCTCTCTGCCAAGCATAGCCGCCTTCATCTGATGAATAACTGTTTGAAATAATCTGTTTGCCACAATAACACTCTCCTGTTCATAAGGATGATATTTATGCCGAATTTATAAAATTACCCATAAAAATACCTATACAATATACATAATACACCTTTTTTACATAAAAATCAATAAAAAAAATAAATATTTTTGTGATTTTTGTTAAATTATTGTGGATATTAAACATAAAAAGCAACCCGATAATAAGCATTTTACCGAGTTGCTTTGTTTATTTTTTAAGTTTTTTAATTTCAGCATAAATTAAATCGTTGGCATTTCTTATACCCATTTTACCTGACAAAACTGCCATTTCTCTTCTTTTTACACAATTATTCATCAAATCATTAACAGTATCGCTGAATGTTTTGTGGTTAAGGTCCTTTTCCTCAATCATTACTGCGGCATTTTTATCAACCAATGCCTTTGCATTAAAAAACTGATGATTATCCGTAACATTAGGGGACGGAATCAACACAGAGGGTTTACCAAGAGCATTAATTTCACTTACAGTAATGGCACCAGCCCTGCACACAAGTAAATCTGCCGCCTGCATAACCTCATTCATATTATATATATACTTGACAACCTTAACTCCTTTTTTATCAACACCCTCAAGAGCCTTTAAAACTCCCTGATACTCTCTTTCTCCCGTTGCAAAGAGTACATTATACCTACCCTCAGGCATTGTCTTAATGTACTCCGTCATACTTTCATTAAGACGTGTTGCCCCCAGACTTCCGCCAAAGGAAACCAAAAGGGGTTTTTCATCAAGTCCAAGCTTTGCTCTTGCCTGTTCATAAGTAAGGTCAAAAAGTTCCTGACGGACAGGATTGCCTGTAAGAACAATGTTTTTGGCTTTTTCAAACCTTTTTCTGCTGTCCTCAAAGCTTATGCACACAGTATCAACCTTACCGCTGAGCATTTTACTGGTCAACCCTGCAAAAACATTTTGTTCGTGTATAAGTGTGGGTATTTTCATAGATGATGCAGCAAAAAGCAACGGACCGGAAACATAACCGCCTGTACCGATAACTATATCAGGCTTGAATTTTTTTATAATTTTACGGCATTTACCTGATGCACTCAATGCCTTTAAAACAGCAATTGCATTTTTTATTGTAAGTGCACGTTTAAAACCGCTTACTTCAATAAACTCAATGTTGTATCCGGACTTTGGCACAAGATTGCTTTCCATACCGTTTTTAGTACCCACGAACAAAAATTCGCTGTCGGGCTCATATCCTTTAATAGTGTCGGCTATTGAAATGGCAGGGTTAATATGTCCTGCTGTTCCGCCTCCCGCAAGTAAAACACGCATAACGTCAATTCCTCCCGATATTATTTATTGCACTGTTTGGAAATATTAAGCATTATACCCATACAGCTCATTATAATCAAAAGAGCTGTTCCGCCGTAACTGAAAAATGGTAAAGGTATACCTGTAACCGGCATAGCAGACGTTACAACAGCAATATTCATAATTACCTGTAACGCCACAAGCGAAGTAATACCAACGGCGATTAGCGACCCTTGTTTGTCCTTCGCGTTCATAGCGATTTTTATACCTCTGTAAACCAAAAAGGCAAACATAAGTATAACAACCAATGCTCCCACAAAGCCAAATTCCTCACACCATATGGAAAATATAAAGTCATTTTGAGGCTCAGGAATGTACAAAAACTTTTGTCTGCTCTGCCCAAGACCAAGACCAAACAGTCCTCCGCTGCCTATTGCGTAAAGTGACTGAATTACCTGATAACCGTCACCCAGCGGGTCTGCAAATGGGTCAAGGAAAGACAAAACTCTTGCACGTCTGTAATCTGACGTCATAACAAGAATAAAGGCAAGTGACACTACCGGGGCAGCCAAAGCCACAAGGTGCTTCCAGTTAACACCGCCCACAAAAAGCATTATTACGCCAACACCCACTATAAGAACCGTGGCACTGAAGTGAGGCTGTACAATAAGCAATACTGCAGTTACACCTATAACAATAAGATTAGGAACCAAACCGCGGGTGAAAGTATCTATATACTTTTTATTCTTAGTTATAGACCCTGCAAGGTACAGTATAAGTGATACCTTTGCCACCTCGGAGGGCTGAAACTGGACAGGGCCCAGACGCAACCATCTCTGACCACCGTTTGCCTCCGCACCTGCTACGAGTACAAGCAAAAGCAACACAAACGTACCGATAATCATTATCCCTGACCATTCCACCAATTTGTGATAATCAAATTTCGAAAAAAAGAACATTGCCACTATTGAAAGCACCGCCCATATAAGCTGACGCTTGATAAAATAATAAGCGTCACCGCCTGTATATGCGGCATTTCGTGCAGATTCCGAGCTTGCAGACATAACCATAATAAGCCCAAATGCAAGCAGAGCAAATACGGTTATTAAAAAGTAAAAATCAATTTGCCCCTTTTTCAAAGCTAATCACACTCCAACGCCAAAATATGCTAAAATACAAAATACAATTGTTACTGTTGTAAATACTAAAACTATCTTTTTTTCATTCCATCCGCACATCTCAAAATGATGGTGGATAGGACTCATTTTAAAAATTCTTTTGCCTGTCAATTTAAAGGAGGTAACCTGCATAATAACAGACAGCGTTTCCACAAAATAAATTATGCCCGCAAGAACGAGTATAAACGGGTTATTAACCACCAACGCAAGTGCACCTACCGCACCGCCAAGCATCAGCGAGCCTGTGTCCCCCATAAACACCTTTGCCGGATTTTTATTAAACAGTAAAAAACCAAGCAAAGCACCAATAAGTGCAAAGCACAATATACATACCGAAGTCATATCTGCCATAGCCGATGTAACTACTGCAAAAAACATTATTACAACTATTGTTACAGAAGTTGCCAGCCCGTCTATACCGTCAGTAAGGTTAACCCCGTTGACCACCGCCAAAAGAACAAATATTGCAAATGGTACATAAAGCCAACCCATATTCCATGTCAAATTGGTAAATGGAACATCTATCACAACGGAAAGTAAGCCCTTTTCAATACCAACAAGGACAAATATTACAGACACTATTATCTGCAAAGCCAACTTTTGCCACGCCCTAAGGCCAAGGTTACGCTTAAGCACTACCTTTATAAAGTCGTCCAAAAAGCCTACCACACCAAAGCCTAACGTACAAAACAACAAAAGGTACGATTTATAGTCCATAAACTTGTATGTTGCAACAACAACTATGATTAAAGAAAGGATAAAAATTATTCCCCCCATTGTGGGTGTACCGCTTTTCTTTTCGTGCCATTTTGGTCCGATTTCAAGTATACTCTGTCCAAACTTAAGCTTTGTAAGTACAGGTATAAGTATTGGACCTAAAATTGCCGAAGCAACAAAGCCTATTAAAATTGTTACAGCAAAAATACTCATATCAATTTCACCCTTTCAAAAATTCCTGCAAAGCAGAAGATACTTCCTCAAGCCTCATACCGCGGGATGCTTTAAATAAAATGACATCCCCGTCCTTTGCATATTTGCACAAAAATTCCGACGCCTGTGCATTTGTTTCAAATTCATAAACATTTTGCATACCGCATTTTTTCGCCTCGTCAGCAATATACCCTGCGTCCTTGCCTACGCACAAAAGGGTGTCCGCACCGCTTTGTGACGCATATCTGCCTACGATACGGTGATTATCTTCCGCAAAACTGCCCTGTTCTAACATATCACCAAGCACCGCTATACCCCTGCGGTTTTGGGAAAGGGATTTTAAAACATTCAATGAAGATTGCATAGAATCTGTACTTGCATTATAGCAGTCCTCAATCAGCTTTATGTTACCAATCTCAATTTCCCTTTGACGCATACCTGATGGTGTAAACATATTAACACCCTCGGCTATTTTTTCAACATCCATTCCAAAGTGCAGACCGCATATTATTGACGCCATAGCGTTGTATATATGATGTTTTCCTACAATAGGCACATAAAACTCATATTCCGTTTTGTTAATGTTCAATTTAAAACTACTGCCCTTATGGTCGCACGCAACATTATATGCTACAAAATCTGCATCTTCATTTTCAATTCCGTAATATATAACATTATGGGAAATATATTTTTTTGCACTCCACAAAAATTTGTCATCACCGTTTAAAATAACAATGCCGTCTTTATCAAGACACTCCAAAACCTCAAGCTTAGCCTTTAAAATATTTTCCTGACTGCCAAGGTTGCCTATATGCGAAGTGCCGATATTTGTAATCACCGCCACCTGTGGCTTTGCAATTTTAGTAAGCCTGCTTATTTCACCAAGGTTGCTCATACCCATTTCCACAACAGCCTTTTGGTGCGAACAGTCAAGTTGAAAAATTGTTAAGGGCACGCCAATTTCGTTATTAAAATTACCCTTTGTTGCAAAGGTGCTAAAGCCCTTTGAAATAACTGAGCTTAACATATCCTTTGTGCTGGTTTTACCAACACTGCCCGTTACGGCTATAACATCAACGTTAAGGATTGTTCGGTAAAATTCCGCAATATCTCTTATTGCCTTTTTTGTATCCTCTACACGAATTGCGGACTTGCCCACGGGTATTTCAACATCCTTTTCCACAACAGCACAGCTTCCTCCGTTTTTTAGGAAATCCGTTGCAAAATCGTTGCCGTCAGCACGTTCACCCTTTATTCCTATGAACATTGAACCGTCATAGGCTTCACGGCTGTCAGTTGTGACCCTATTTATAAAAATGTCATCACCGATTAATTTACCGCCAATAAAGTCGGCAATATTCCCTATTGATATTTTATCCAAAATTATCACCCGTCTACATTTTACTTAAAATATCCCGAATAATTTCTCTTTCATCAAAATGTATTGTTTTATCCTTTAATATCTGATAATCCTCGTGGCCCTTGCCTGCAAGCACAATTACATCATCCTTGCGGGCATATTTAATGGCATATTCTATGGCATCGCGTCTGTTTTCAATAACCACATATTCCGCCATAGCATCCCCCATACCGTCTAATATGTCACGTATAATTGCGTCAGGCTCCTCTGTACGGGGGTTGTCGGACGTCACTATACAAAAGTCCGCAAGTCTGCCCGCAACTCTGCCCATTTTAGGACGTTTGGTTTTATCCCTGTCGCCGCCGCAACCGAACAACACAACAACCCTGCCCTTTGCAAAATTCCTTACACTGGAAAGTATATTTTCCAATCCGTCAGGAGTATGTGCATAGTCTATAAGCAGTGTAAATTCTCTGCCGCAATCTACAACCTCCGCTCTTCCCTTAACACCCTGAGCAACATTCAAAGCCTTTTCAATAACCTTGTCATCTATTCCGCAAGCCTTACATATACCAATGGCTGTAAGTGCATTATACACCGAAAATACACCGGGAATGCCAAGCTCTATTTTCATATTACCGCATTTAAAATTTACACCCTTGTTGCCGTATTCAATATTTTCAGCAATTATATTTCCGCTATCTATACCGTATGAAATTTTATGGCACTTACAATCATTAACCAACCTTGCACCATAACTGTCATCACTGTTGATAACCCCTGTTTTACACATATCAAACAACTTGCTTTTAGCAAGATAATAATTTTCCATATCTCCGTGAAAATCAAGATGGTCCTGTGTAAGGTTTGTAAACGCCCCCACCTGATAATCACATCCGTATACCCTGTATAAGTCTAACGAATGGGAAGAAACCTCCATAATACCATATGTGCATCCCTCTTTTACCATATCTGCAAAAAATTGTTGCATTTCCAAAGATTCCGGAGTAGTACGTTCGGTATGATAATCGCGGTCACCAATCATATTTTTATTTGTACCCATAAGCCCTACCTTTTCGCCGTTTGCTTCAAGTATGGACTTTACAAGATAAGTAACTGTTGTTTTGCCGTTAGTACCCGTAACTCCTATGAGCTTAAGCTTTGATGTAGGATTGCCGTAAAATTCGCAGGACATCTCAGCCAATGCACGGCGTGCATTATCTACCCGTATACACGGCACATCCACATCTTCAATTTCGCGTTCACATACTACACATACTGCACCGTTTTCAACAGCATTTTTTGCATATTTGTGTCCGTCAGTTTTAAAGCCTGTTATTGCTACAAAAACATCGCCGGGCTTTGTTTCTTTTGAATTATAGGAAATGCCCGAAATTTCGATGTCAACATCGGTTGATTTTAAAATGTCATTCAACTTCATACGTCAATTCCTCCCATGGACTAAAGTGTCTATTCGCCTGCTTCTATTCGCTTAAATTCCACTGTAACAGTAGTACCTATTTCTACAATAGTTCCCGGCTCAATAGACTGCTTATAAGACAATACAGCCTCGTTTGACGTTGTAGAGCCTGCCCCCTGAACGTCAAGGTTCATCTTCGCAACAGAAACCTGTGTAGCTACCTGATTAACCGTCATATTAAGTAAATTAGGTACAGTAGTTGTAGTATTTGTCATATTTTCTTCAGTATAAATCATAACAGTAGACTGCTGATTAACCTTAACCCCTGACTTAGGCAATTGGTTAAGTACAGATGTGCCGTTACCCTCAATACTGTATTTTAGATTAGCATTTGCAAGTGCCTGCTTAGCCTGTTCAATATTCATACCCGAAAGATTAGGTACAATAGCTTCCATAGTAGCCAGCTCCTCCGCAGTATACGAAGGCTCTACGCCAAGATAAAGCAAGGATTCCTCCAATATATTTCTTGCAACCGGAGTAGCAATAATACCGCCGAAATACACGCCTGTTGTAGGCTCGTCAAGAAGCACAAGACATATAATTTCGGGTTCATCAGACGGTGCTATACCTATAAATGAGGCAATGTATTTTTGGTTTCCTCTCGGTGTTTTTTCCGAAGTACCTGTTTTACCGCCCACACGATAGCCCTTGATGTATGCACCTGAGCCTGAACCTTCTGAAACAACAGACTCCAAAACTTCCCTGAGTTGCTTACTTGTAGATTCCGAAATTATCTGGCGTACTTCCTCAGTGCCAAATTCCTTTACAACATTACCGTCACTGTCCACAAAGCGTTTTACCATATGAGGTTTTACCATCATACCGTCGTTTGCAACTGCATTAACGGCAGTTATCATCTGTATAGGTGTAACTGTAAAGCCCTGACCGAACGAATATGTTGCAAGCTCAACCTCGTTAAAGCCGGATTTTTCGTGCATAAGTCCCAAATCTTCACCAGGCAGGTCTATGCCTGTTTTTTCACGAAAGCCAAGTCCAAACATATAGTCATAAAACTTGCTTGCACCTACCCTTGCACCTATTTCAATAAATGCAGGGTTACAGGAATTCTGAACTGCCTTTACAAAGGTCTGTGTCCCGTGACCGGCGTGCTTCCAACAACCAATGCTGTAATTCTTTACCTGTTTGTGTCCGTTACAATAGAACGTATCATTTGCAGAAATTACATTCTCCTCAATAGCCATAGCAGAGGTGAAGATTTTAAATGTCGAACCGGGCTCGTAGGCATCCACAACAGCCTTGTTTCTCCATAGCTTATTAAGAGCCTCCGAATATTTTACATCCCTTTCCTCACCTTCGGGATATTCGTTTATTTCCTCGAGCTTTTCTTCATCTGTTATAACAAAGGGATTGTTAAGGTCAAAGTCCGGTTTTGTAGTCATAGCAAGAATTTCTCCGGTCTTTACCTCCATAACTATACAGCAGGCGCCGTTAGCAAGCTGATTTTCCTCTACTGCCTGCTCCATATATTTTTCAGCAATTCGCTGTATGTTTTCGTCAATAGTGAGCACTACGCTCAAGCCGTCTTCAGGGTCAATCAGCCTTTCATAATCAAATGGCATTTCACTACCCGACGCATCACTTGCAGTAACCAGACGTCCTGCCGCACCCTTTAAGTAATTGTCATATTCAAGCTCTATACCCGCAAGCCCCTGATTATCTGTTCCCGTAAAGCCTATTATGTGTGATGCAAGGTTGTCATAGGGATAATATCTCTTTGTATCAGACACTAATGTAAATCCGGATACATCATTTTCATCAAGATACTTCCTGACCTTGTCAGCCAATGATTTATCTATCTTCTTTTTTACAATTACATAAGACGTTTTTTGTTTGAGTTTCTTATACACAGATTCATATTCCATATCAAGCAAGCTTGCAAGACCCTGTGATATTTCTTCAATGCTGATATTTTTATTTTTCTGTACATCCACAGGCGAAGCCGTAATCGTTTCAACAGAAATGGATGCCGCAAGAACATTGCCGTTTCTGTCTAAAACAGAGCCTCTTTTGGAATTTATGGTTTTATCTCTGGTCTGTTGCTCTACAGCCGCCTGAGAAAGCTCTGCACCGCTGATAATCTGCCATCTTACAACAAATGCCAATACATATATAAAGCCTATCATACACACTGCCAGAACAATAAGCATTTTTTTCTTCATATCCATTGTTGTTCTATCCACAAAATCACCCTCTTACGCCCAAAGCTTTTATTTTTATATAATCGAAAAAACGACTATAAGAGGAGTCATACGACCCCTCTTATACCTATTAATAATTTATTTCAAGTATTCCAAAAAGCCCGCAAAAAACCCTTTAATCCCACTAAGGGCGGAATTAGTACCTGCAACATTTTTCATATAATTTTCCTTAGTAGGGTTTAGGTAAACCTTTTGAGTGCTTGTAATCTTTTGTAATCCAAGTTGTGTTTCCGCATATTCCTGAATCTTCGTCTTGTCAGTCATATTTTCAATGGAAAGTCTTGTCTGTTCGTTTTCCATACGTATGGTTTCAAGCTTCTTAGTCTGGCTTGCAACGTCACTGTGCAAATCATAAATTCGCACATATCTGAAAAGAATTGCAAACATAGCTACAAAAAACACTACCATATACAGTGCCAATTTGCGTCTTGCAGCCTTAAGCTTTTGTTGTCTTTTCTTTTCGATTTCAGCTTTTTTGTCGACTTTTTGTTCAACATACATATCCCATTGATATGCATTACTTGTCGAATTTGGCACGTACATCAAAATCTTTCCTTTCTGTAAAATTAATCCACGGGCAGCTTTTCAATAACACGCAATTTTGCACTTGCAGACCTGCTGTTTATGATAAGCTCCTCTTTTGTGGGAAGTATTGGTTTTTTAGTAATTATTTTAACCTTTGGTTTATTATTACATACGCAAACAGGAAATTCCTTAGGGCATATACATCCTTGTGCAAGTGATGCAAAGGTTGTTTTCACTATTCTATCCTCCAGAGAATGGAAGGTTATTATCGCCATTCTTCCACCGGGCTTTAGATAACTGCAAAAATCTTTTATAGTCTGGCTAAGTCCCGAAAGCTCGTCATTAACCGCTATGCGTATAGCCTGAAATACTCGTTTTTCCGGATGTTTTTCGTCTTTTCTTGTCTTAAAGGGAATACAGCTTTTAACCAGCTCCGCCAGCTCAAATGTGGTCTTGATAGGCTTTTCCTGCCTTTGTTCTATAATTTTACGAACAATAGGTCTTGTGAACTTTTCTTCCCCATATTCAAAAATAATTTTTTCAAGCTCCTTTTGCCCGTATGTATTAACCACATCATATGCTGATATGGCATCATTCACATTCATACGCATATCAAGGGGAGCATCAAACCTGTAGCTAAATCCCCTTTCAGGAGTATCAAGCTGATAGGACGAAACACCCAAATCCAAAAGCACCCCGTCAAGCCCGTCCACATCAAGACTATCCATAATATTGTTTATATTATTATAGTTATCATTTACATAAGTAACGTTATAGCCATCAAGCTTAGCTTTTGCTGCGTTAATGGCAGTAATATCACGGTCTATGCCAATTAATCTTTTGCACTTGGACGCAATGTGTACGGAATGTCCCGCACCGCCCAATGTTCCGTCTATATATACGCCGTCGCTTTTAATATCAAGAGCCTCAATACATTCATCAAGCATAACCGGTATATGGGCAAATTCCGTCATATTCCAAGCTCCTCCATCTGAAGTGCAACTTCGTCAGTATCTTCAACAAATTCCGCATTCTGTTTTTCCCATTCGTCTTTGTTCCAGATTTCCGCACGTTTTGCAAGGCCGACTATAACTGCATCTTTAAAAAGCTCTGCATATTCACGAAGTGTCTGTGGCACTAATATACGTCCTTGTTTGTCAAGTTCACACTCCGTCATACCGCCGTAGAAGAAACGCTGAATTTTCCTACCCTTGGAAAGTGATTGTTCAGCAAGCTTTTCATCAAGCTTTTCCCATTCCTGCTGAGAAAAAACAAACAAGCACTTGTCAAGCCCTTTGGTGATTACAAACCTTTCGCCCAATTCGTCACGAAACTTAGCAGGCATAATCATTCTGCCCTTAGCATCAATATTATGTTGAAACTCACCCACTAACATTTCGCCACCACCTTTTTGGGATTTAACACCACTTTATTCCACTTTTCATCCACTTGATTTCATTATAAACCATATTTTCATAAAAATCAATAGTTTTTTTACATTTTTATTACATTTTTTAAAATTTACAACATTTTGTGCTTTTGGGCTTTGAGTCAACCAAAATAAAGTACAAAAAGGCAAAAAAATAAGACCGTCTGATATAAATCAAACAGTCTTATTAATTTTTAGTTAATTTTATTCTTCAGTTTTTTCTTCCGCAACTTCCTCAGATGCTTCTTCAACGATTTCTTCATCCACTTCCTCAACAGCTTCTGAAGCTTCAGAAACCAAAACATCAAACAAATTATCTTCGCTTACATATTCGTCATTTTCTTCATCAGCTTTTACAGCCTTTTTCTTTCTTATTGTCAAAACAGCAATCAGCACAATCAATGCCAACACTACAAGGCACATAACACCGATTAAAACATTAATCCAGTGAATTTTGTATGAAACTTCCATAAAAGAATTTTGCTGTCCCGCAATAATTTCATGTGACTTGGTTTTGTTTCCAAAATCAAAAACAACTTCAGCAATTTTTTCACCATCATTAAAGCCGTTGCTCAACATAGTTCCACACACATAAACAAAGATGTTTTTATCTGCAAAAAAACCTTCGTTGCCTATAAAAGCAATACCGGCATCTGCCAAATCGTCCAAAGTCATTGTGGACTGTCCCATAGACAAAGCTCTTTTGCCGTTATACTCTGTTTCCTCCATTGCCTGACCATAGGAAGCATACATCTGAGCATAGTAATCCAAAGTGCCATCTGTTGCAGTAATAAATGAATCAATTGTGATATTCTCAAGATTTTCAAAATTAAACACCAAATACTGAACAATGCTCTTTTCGTCAAAATCACTTGGTTTTTCAGGGGTTACAGTTTCCTCAACTACCTCAGTCTGTTCGTTTGTTACAACAGGCTCATCTGCCATTACTGCAATACCTGTCACCATTGTAAAAACAAGAGTCAATGCCATAATCATAGCTAAAATCTTTTTCATTTTCATATCTCCCATACAATAAAATACTTTTTAAATTATACAACCATTCCCAAAAATAGTCAATATTATTTTTGTTTTCTTAACATACTATTAACATCTACTTTTTGCGGCAACTTTACTTTAAGCAACATTTTTCCTACTGTTGCAGACTCTATCGGGTTGCCCTTATCATTTATAATAGACGTTACTTTAAACTCAATTGTATCATTTACAGGTTGCATTATTTCAATAGTTTCGCCTACAGAAAACTTATTTTTTTGCATAACTACGGCGTTACCCTTGTCGTCACATTCCTTTACAACACCCACAACCTCGTAATCTCTGATATACGCGTTGTTGTCATAAACCTGACCGTCATCCTTTGGTGCCCCATGCCAGAAGCCTGTGGAATACACCCTGTGGCTTACCTTTTGAAGCTCATCAAGCTGACGCGGGTCAAAAACATATTTTTCGGGATTTTCGTAATATCTGTCAATTTCGTGACGGTATGCCTTTACTGTGTTGGCAACATAATATTCACTTTTTACCCTGCCCTCTATTTTAAAGCTTGTAACACCTGCGTCTACAAGTTCAGGGATATACTCTATCAGGCATAAATCCTTGGAATTGAAGAAATAACTGCCCTCGTCACCCTCCATAACCTGATAATACTGACCGGGACGTTTTTCCTCCATCAAATAATATTTCCATCTGCAAGGTTGGGCACAGGCTCCTCTGTTAGCCTCTCTGCCTATCATAAAACTGCTTAAAAGACATCGACCGGAATACGAAACGCACATTGCACCGTGTACAAAAAGTTCCAGCTCCAAATCCTTATCCGTCTTTTCGCGGAGCTCCTTAACCTCCCCATAAGTCATTTCACGGGAAAGTACCACACGGGTAGCCCCAAGCTTGTGCCACATATTTGCACTTGCATAGTTATTGGTATTAGCCTGTGTGCTTATGTGAATATCAAGGTTTGGCACATTGTTTTTTACAACGTCAAAAGCACCCACGTCGGAGAGTATAATAGCATCCGCACCGTAGGAATGTATTTTTTCCGCAAACTTGCCTACTGCCTCAATATCCTTATTTTTCATAATAACATTTGTGGCAATATATATTTTTCTGCCGTTTTCCTTTGCAAAATTTATACCTCTTTTAATATCCTCGTCACTGAAGTTGTTGCAGGCGACACGCATAGAAAATTCCTCGCCACCAAGGTACACTGCGTCTGCGCCGTACTGTATTGCCGCAACCAACTTGTCATAATCTCCTGCAGGAGCCAATATTTCGGGCTTTTTAATCATCTACTACACCCCCTATTTAAGTCTGTAGCTTATTGCGGCACCGTCACCAATTGGCACAATAACCGTATTAAGCTCGTCCATATTACAAATTGTATCAAGATATTTACGAAGTCTTCGTATAATAGTTACTTTTCTTCTTTTATACAGCTCGTCCGTTGCCACCATACCCTTATAGAGTATATTGTCGCTGAACATTATTCCCCCAACCTTGAGCATACGCATACAATGGGGAAGAAATTCCAGATACTGTCCCTTTGCCGCATCAACAAAAATAAAGTCATACTGTCCATCCAAGGTTTCCAGTATCTCCAACGCATCACCCTTATGTACGTGAATATTATCCGTATGCCCCGCTTTTTCTATGTTGGAAAACAAGGGTTCAAACATATTTTCGTCACGTTCTATTGTTGTAACGTCAGCGCCCGCATTAGCCATAATAATTGACGAATAGCCTATAGCAGAGCCTATTTCCAACACCTTTTTAGAAGGTGAAATATTAATAAGATTTTCAATAAGCTTTATAGTTTCAGGCTGTGCAATAGGCACGTCGTTAACCTTTGCATAATCCTCTATTTCAGCCAGCAAGCCCTTATTCTTTTTCATAGTACGCCTTATATATCTTGTTATATATTCATAGTTAATGTTATGTTCTTCATTATTTTGCATATTTTGTTCCTCTTTACTGATTTTCCGCAACAGCCTTGTTATGTTCATTAAAGGTCTTTGAAAAAACGTGTCCGCTGCCGTCAGACTTTGCTACAAAATAGTAATAGTCGTGACTTTCCGGATAAAGTGCCGCCTCTATTGCACTTTTGCTTGGTGATGCAACAGGTCCTGCAGGCAATCCTGCATATTTATATGTGTTATAAGGGGAATCAATCTGTGTATCCTTTATAGTCAGCACAGGCTTGCGTTCCTTTAAAATATACTGAACGGTAGCACAGGACTGCAAATTCATACCGTCTTTTATACGGTTGTAAAATACTCCTGCAACCTTTTTGTGTTCCGAAACATTGGCAGCTTCCCTTTCAATAACAGAAGCAAGAGTTACAATGTCATAATCGGTCATTCCCATTTCCTTTGCTCTGGCAGAATATTGGTCTGTATATACATTGTCAAAAGTCTTTAACATAGTGTCTATTACTTCCTTTGCAGAAACACCGTAGTTAAATTCGTATGTTGCAGGGAACAAAAACCCCTCCAATTTATAATTAACTCCCTCTTTATCAATCAGGAAGTCATATTCAAATTCATCTTCTTGCGCAGACTTCATAAATTCCTCTGCAGTTACAATGCCCGCTTCTTCACAGGCTTGTGCTATAAGACGCAGTTCATAACCCTCGGGCACCAAAAGTTTTACCGTACGTGATGTCCCCGCCTGAGAAAGCTGTTGGCAAATTTCACCATATGACATAGATGTTGTAAAAACATGTCCGCCAAATTTAAAATCTACAGCCTTGCCCTTGGCATACATATAAAAAACTTTTCCGTGGCTGATAATTCCGTTATCTGCAAGTTTTTTTGCAGTTTCCTTTAAAGTTTCGCCCTCGGCAACCTCGATAAACACGCCGTTGTTGTTACCGCCATAACCAAAAACATCCTTTAAAACAGGAGTAGCAAAAACAGCCACACATACTATAAACAAGACTAAAACTACAATCAGTTTTTTCTTGTTTTTATTTATAAATTCCATAATACTGCCCCTTACATTACATTATGCAAAACATATAATATTACAATTATAACAACGGGAATATTAAAAAACGCCTTGCATAAATTATAAAACATATCATCTGACGGATATTTTTTGACTTTTGAATTATGTATTCTGTACAATAATATCAGGGAAAACACAGCCCCCGCCATTGACAGAAATACAAAAAAACCAAATGTGCCTACAAAACCGCCCCACATATAAAACTTATTTGATATAAAATCTATAAGCACTCCACAAAAATTAAAGAAAAAATGAACAACAATACCCGCAAGTACAGAATTGGTGTTTAAAACCGCAAAAGCTGTCGCGGCACCCAAAATCATATGTCCCGCTACCGAATATATATCCCCGTGCATCAGTGCGAACAATACAGTTGTAACAATAATTGAATACAAATACCCTTTTCTTCTTACCGACGTAAGCACCATACCCCTTATCAGCAATTCCTCAAATATTGCCGGTATAATGCATATAAACAAAGTCATCAGCATTATATCAGAAGTATTTCCCGGAGGCTCTACAATAGCATTACTGTTCTGTGCAAGCCTTTGAAGTGGAACATTTGAAAGTATCGCCACCGGCTGCAGGCAGATACCCAACAGAGCACACCTTAAAATTGCAGGCATTTTAACTGATTTTATTCTGAAAGTTCTTTTAACCCCCGCCCTTTTACCTACACACAGCAAAAAGCACGGGATTGCAACTGCAACAACCTGTGTAAGCAATATGTAAATATAATTTACAGACAGATTGTTGCCGAAAATATCTCCATAATTTTTTACAAACAACGATACAACAAATTGCAAAATAAAAACAATCAACAAAAGCCTTGTGCATAAAAAATACGGAATTATTTTATTATTACTCATAAAAACCTCTGTTACTTATACATAGTGGAAACTGCCATTTTATCCGCAGTATCCTTATCCTTTAAATACTCAAGTATCGCCAATGAAAAATTCATAGCCGTACCCATACCCTTTGATGTAATTACATTGCCGTCAACAGTTACTCTGTCTCCTGTGGCAGATGCATCCAAAAGATTTTCCTCAAAACCGGGGAAGCAGGTTGCCTTTTTGCCCTTTAAATAACCGAATTTACCCAAAACCTTAGGTGCCGCACAGATTGCACACATAAGCAAGCCCTTTTGTGAAGCATAAGCCAAAAGCTCCTGTACTTCCCTGCAATTTTCCAGATTATCAGCACCGGGCATACCACCGGGCAAAATTACCGCCTCTACATCATCATAATTTATATTTTCTATAACATCGTCTGCATCAATCATAATATTATGAGTGCCGCAAACGCACAAGTCACCGTTAATGGAATAAGTTACTGTTTTGATTCCTGCACGCCTTAAAATGTCCACAGGTGTAAGTGCCTCAATTTCCTCAAAGCCGTCTGCCAACAATAATGCTACCACAGTTACCCTCTCCTTATTACCTTGTATTTTTCAACCATAAACACTGGCTGGTATGACCTTTTTGCCCTTCTAAGCCCTTCTATACCGCAATCGTCCTCGCGGTTTAAATACTTATATTCACTCCACTCATTTTGTGCAAACATCTGGTTAATTGCCGCGTATGCACCGTGGAATGAGGTATTTGCCTTTTCTATGTGAATAACCGCCATATTATCAGTAAGCCTGTCACCGAAGGTAAATGCCGCAATTTCTCCGTCTACCTTTAGCATTGCACCTTTTATTCCAAGATAATCAATATTTTCAATAATATCGCCTATGGCGTCACGTTCCGCAGCAAGATATTTGTCTGTAATGTCCGCCCATAGGTCATATGCCTTTAATATATCTTCCTTGTCATCAGATTTTACTTCCAAATATTCGTATTTGTATGTCTTTTTGAATTTATTAAGGTGGTTTTTCTTGGAATGGAGCTTTTTACCCGACAGATTTATCATCCTTTCAGTTTCATAAACATAGTCGGAATATACGCTCATATCACCAAATTCATATTCATCCGTATTGTTTTTTATAAATTCAACAACGTCCATTGTAACGCCGTAAAATTGCGGTTTTTCGCCAATTGACACCATATAGTCGCAAGCCTTTTTTGCAACTGCCAACCTGTCGCCGTTACCGACAGGGAAGCGAAGTCCCGCAGGATTATCCCCATCCTTCGACCACAAAACAAGGCAGTCATCAATTACCGCATATCTCATATCATACGCCTTACGCCATATATAAAGACTGCTGAAAGACATTTCGCATCCCATATTTTGCTCTGTTTTAAGATATTTATTTATAATATCCCTGTCGCCAAGCTCTATGGGCTTAAAGTTTATCATCACTCATCACCAAATTATAAATTTCGTCATTTATATCTTCTATACTTCTTAATTTACCATCTTTTACGCATTCTATTACATTCCAACCGCATTTTTTTGCAACATAAAGTGCGTTGTTGTAGGATTTTTCAAGATAATCGCTGTTTTTTTCGTGAATATCCTTTTCCTGCTGACCTGTTATTTTGTTACTTCTGTTTTCCATAAGTTTTCTGCTTACTGCAGGAGGCACATCCAAAAAGAATACGTAATCAGGCCTTGGTAAACCCAAAAGATTATATTCATAATCAAACAGCCATTCTAAAAACCTGTCCTTTTCCTCACCCTCAAGCTTGCCTGCCTGATGTACCGCATTGGAGGTTGTGTATCGGTCACAAAGTATAAATTTGCCACCTTCATAATCACTACGCCAATCCTTTAAAAAACTGCCGATACGGTCGGCGGCATAAAAGGTTGATGAAGCATAAGCATTAACATCTTCAGGCTTTGTTCCAAATTCACCGCCGAGGTACATTTTGACCAAGGTTGATGTATCACTTTCATAACAGGGGAATGTAAGTCTGCGGATTTCAAATTTTTCAGTTAATCTGTCATATAACATCTGGCTTTGGGTCTGCTTACCGCTGCCGTCAACGCCCTCTATTACAACTAGCATAAATACTTCTCCCTTTTTTCCTTCATTTTACCGCAGGACATTTTACCCTCCGGACATGGGCCGGAAACACAAGGAGGACCTGCATATTTGAACAAAGTAGGTGCAACCTCTTTTACAAGCCTTAGCATTTCATCAGCCATAGCGCGAATTTCCCACTGTGCCCTTTCGCAACAACGATGGTGGAACATATTCATAAGCGAACGTACGTTAAAGGTCATTACAATCTTTGTTTCACAGGCATTTGGAAGAACAAAGCGGGCATCTTCAATAGCCGTTTTTTCTGCCGCTTTTTCCGCCATACCCTCATCCATATGTTTTTTCTTTAAAATTTCCGTAATATCATCATACTGCTTTTGCAAATATTCCATAGTCTGCACATATATTGCAGAAGCCTTTTCGTCGTCCTTAATTGCAGGCGGAACTATGTACTGAAACTGTCCTTCAGTAACATATCTTTGGGACTTTACTGAATAGCTTGCAATACGGTGACGCGTTATCTGTGCAAGCAGTGCACGGCTTACTCCCTCAATACCAAAGGTGAATGTAACGTGCTCCGTAGGGCTTTCGTGACCTAAATCCATAAGCCTTTTAATAAAGCTTTCGGTCTTTTCCTCATCAAGCCCCTCGTGTATATGCTCAATATCCGAAGAAGAATAGCAAAGCTTAGCCGCAGTAGCTATTATTCTTTCGGGATTTTCGGTATGTGCCAGTAACTTAACCTTCAATTTTGCTTCCATGGCATAACATCCTTTCACACAAATCATTTGTACTTTCTGCCGTTAAACATAACGTCTATTATAAAAACAGGTAATTTCATTATTCTGGGCAATCTCTTTTTTGGCTCCTTAAGAGCTCTGTATAGCCATTCTATACATAGCTTTTGATAAATTTCCGGTGCACGTTCAACCTCGCCAGCCAAAACATCTAGTGAACCACCTGCCCCAATGCTTATTGGAACATTTAGCTTTTCAAGATTTTTGTAAATCCACTTTTCCTGCTTTGGAGCGCCAAGACATACTACCAAAACATCGGGTTTTTTGTCAATTATATCCTTTACAATTTCGTCATCCTCTTTAAAATAACCGTGATGACATCCAACAACATTAACCCCCTGCTTACGCATATTTTCCATAGCCTTTTCCGCCACACCGGGTTTTCCGCCAAAAAAGTAAAAGCTGTGTCCTGTCTTTAAAAGCCGGCACACAAAGTCAAATCCCCCTACCCTTTCAGACACAGGATTTTTCACAAACTTTGATGCTATAACTACACCAATCCCGTCAGGCAACAACATATCTGCGGAATTTATTATATTTTTAAGCTCCTCATCCTTTTTACACTCCATTATAATTTCAGGATTAGGAGTAAAAACCATATGGGGCTTGCCGTCAAAAAAAGTTTCTGCCCTTTCCACAGCCTGTTTCATAGTGATTTTATTTACCTTTACACCCAGTATATTAACCATTTAAAACACTCCTGTCATTAACCCTATTATTTTATCATAATACAGGTTTTTTTGCAAGTTTAATAGCCAAGTTCTTCGTTTACCAATATAACTTTAATTCTGCCCTCATACTTTTGAACAGTGGATACCAGATAGTGCTTGCAAATTCTTGTAGGGGAATTGCAGCCTTTACCTATACCGCCCTCCATATCCATACAATGTCCCTTTACATTACAATATGTTTTGCAATTAAGTCTGCGGGCATTTTTAGGTGCTGCTACTGTCTTGACACGTTTTACAGCCTCGTCAATGTTTGCAACAATTTTATTTACACCTACTATCATTATAACCTTTTTTGGACCGAATGCTATAGCACCTATTCTGTTTGCGTTGCCGTCTACGTTGTAGAGCTCGCCTTCCTCTGTTACTGCATTAGAGCTGCAAAAATAAGCATCTGCACTAAAGGACTTTCTGAATACATCTTCAATCTCCTCAGGTGTAAGCCCTTCCTTGTATCTGTCTATAAATTCATATCTGCCGCTTCTAAGATGGTCCAAAACCCCCGCTTCCGTCAAGGTAACGGAGCCGCCAACAGCTACGGTAGAGCCTTCCCCAACCAATTTTTCTATTAAAGGAATAATTTCCTCCTTAGTTTGTATAAAATATGCATCAATATTATTCTTTTCAAGATTTTTAATTGTCTTTTCAATTTGTGCGTTCATAAAATCACCTCCTTATAATTATACCTCAAAAACTCCCATCATTCAATACATATTTTAACTATTGTGGGTAAATAATACTGTAAATGGAGGTGTTTTATGAAAATTTTCAAAAGTATTGAAAAAAATTTACAGCACATAAAAATTGCAATGTCTATTCCTCTTAGTATGGACGCTATTTTAAGGGAATTTGCAATTATATTTGATGATAAAAAATACAAGGCATTTCTTGTATATTACGAGGGTATGGTAACAAGTACCCGTATAGATGATTTTATAATGCAATCCTTACACCTTATACCCCCAAAGGGTGATGATGACCTTAAAACAACAATATCGGAGCAATTGCTGTCCTCCAACCAGTTACGTGAATTTGACACCTTCGAGAAGGTTTTGGGTATGGTAAATTACGGGGGATGTGCAGTTTTTGTAGACACAATAGACACCTGCTTTGTCCTTGATGTAAAGGGGTGGGAACGACGCGGAGTGTCAGAGCCTGTGGCAGAGGGCGTAATACGAGGGTCGCAGGAAGCTTTTATAGAAACCATACGTATAAATACAGGTATGATACGACGTCTTGTAAGACAGGAAAAGCTTATATGCGAAGGCTTTTTGTTAGGCAAAAAAAGTCAGACTCCCTGTAACCTTATGTATATAAAAGGTCAGGCGGACAACAAAATTATAACGGAGCTTCGCCGACGTATAAACGCAATAAATACGGAATACATTACGGATTCCGGAGAATTGGAACAATTAATTGAGGATTTCAGCTATTTCCCCTCGCCCCAGGTACTTTCCACCGAAAGGCCAGACCGTGCCGCAACGGCACTTATGGAGGGCAAGGCAGTTATTGTCCTTGACGGAACGCCGTTTGTGCTGATAATGCCCATTAATGCCTTTGAGCTTATACACACACCGGAAGATAAAGCACTACGCTTCCCCTACGCAAATCTTGTAAGAATTATGCGTATTATTGCACTTTTTATATCATTGCTTTTACCTGCAGTATTTGTAGCAGTATGCAATTTTCATCAAGAGGCAATACCTGTGCACTTATTGTTTGCGATTTCTGCCTCCAGACGCTCCGTCCCATTTTCCCTGATTACAGAGCTTATATTGTTCGAAATAGCCTTTGAAATTATAAGAGAAGCAAGTATACGCATCCCCTCCACCGCAGGGAACGCAATGGGCATAATAGGAGGGCTGATTATCGGACAGGCGGCAATAGACGCAAATATTGTAAGCCCCATAGTTATTATAATAGTTGCACTTACAGGTATAGGGTCATTTACAATACCCAGTTATTCCCTTACCTTTGCATACCGCATTTTAAAATACATCTATATTTTACTTGGTGCAATATGCGGTTTTTTAGGCATAACCTTCGGTCTTGTAATACATCTTGTAATGCTGTGCAACAGTCAATCGTTGGGTGTACCCTTTCTTGCACCCTTTTCCGACAGCTACAAAAACAGATACGGCAAGCTGTTTGTAAAACCTGTATGGAAAAGATTTCCCTTTAAAAATCCCAGAAAATGGGCGTCGGGGACAAACAGCACAAATTCACCCGTCAAAAGTATAGAAATAAATTAAAGGTTGTGACATAATGGAAACTTCTACAAAATTCAGCAGTACGGAGCTTGTATTTGTAATATCAAATGCAGTTATATCAAAGCTTTTTATAGTATATCCGTCGGCTTTTGCGGCACTTGGGGCATCGGCAAGTATTATCCTTGCAGTTTTTACGTCGATTATGGGACTGTTATTTACAACAGTAACGGTGTATCTTTACAAAAAAAAGAAAGACGATATTTCAAATATGATAACAAATAAAATATTCAAAATCCCCTTTGTTATTCTTGTAATTGCCCTGTTTATAGGCAATCAGGGGCACTTTATACGCAGTGTGGCAGAAAGTCTTAAAATAAGTATACTGCCGGAATCTCCTCTGTTTTTCATAACTTTAATTTATATGATTGGGGTACTGATTTGTACACACACAGGGCTGAAGGCTATTGTCAGGGCACATTCATTTATTGTCCCCTTTACTATTGCTATGGTGGTAATACTTTTACTATCATCAATCACTAACTTTGACTATAATAACATATTTCCCATTATGGGGAAGGGCAAAGAAATGTTTATGTACCTTTGGGTGCTTGTATCATATTTTGCCGACTTCATACTGCTGATGTTTTTAATTCCCTTTGCATCTGAAAAAGCGAGTTATAAAAAAATAGCAGTCCCCAGCTTTATAATATCATCGGTTACATTGGTGATAGTTATTACAATATATACTCTTACAATACCCTATAACGTGTCAGGAAGCTTTTTCATACCGGTATACAGAGTATCACAGTATATAAACTATCAAAGCTTTTTGTCAAGAATGGAATCCATATTCACCATAGGCTGGATGCTTAGTTATTTTGTCACAAGTGCAACATACCTGTACGTAACAGCTATGTTAACGGGCAGAATGTTTAAAGCAAAAAGCTACAGACCGTATATGTATATTATATCACTTATAATATTTGGAATATCATTTATTCCCCAAAACACAAGCCAGCTTGTTGAATGGTCAAACTTTTTTGCAACACCCAGACTGATTATAGGTATGCTATTACCCCTTTTGATACTGCTTACAGCCAAGTCAAGGGAGGATAAAAAACTATGAAGAAGCTTTTATGTATAATGTTGTCTGCTATTATATGCTTTACACTTGGAGGATGCTATGATTCAAAGGAAATTTCACGTATAGCATTTATAATTGCCGTAGGGTTTGATAAAGACACATACTCCTTCCAGATTGTAAAGCCCTCTGCATTTGAAGGTGAAAGCTCGGAGGACTCGCCATTGCTTACAACTACCGTAACCGCACCCAACGTATATATTGCAATGGATAAGCTTAATTCGTCAATATCGGAAAGATGCGACTATTCACACATAAAGCTGGTGCTGTTTTCACGTGATAAATTAAAAGGTGGAATAGAGGATGAAATCAACGCAATGTTAAAGTCCAACGACTTCCATCCCAATACACGCATAGCAATGTGTGAAGATAAGGTGTCGGATTATTTTAAGGATATGAAAATTCCCCTTGATGCAAATCCTGCTGAATATTACGAAAATATATTTAAGGAAAGCTTTACGGAATATTCCCCCGACACCAAGCTTAAGGATATGCAGAAAACTTACAATTCCCAGCTTATAGCCAATGTGGTGCCCGTGCTTAACAACAAATCTACCGGTATGGTTATAACAAGGGATTATAAACTAACAGACATAACCGACGAGCAAGAGGTTTTACTATATCATATATTAAAACAAAAAGAATTTGAGGGAAACTACCCAATAAACGACGGCACGGTAATAAGTCTGAAGAAAAAAAGTTGTAAATACAGCATAGATATGACGGACAAGATACCGCTTATTTCCGTAAAAGTAAAGCTTGACGGTAACATCATATGGTCCGAGGGCAGTACAGACAAGCTACAAATTCAGGAGCTTGCAAAGGAAAAGCTGGAAAGCGACATAACAGAATTTTTATACAGATGTTCACTGCACTACAAGGCAGATATTTTTGATTTTTACAAGCTTGCAAAAACCAATTACCTTACAATAAAAAGCTGGGAAAAGGAAGACTGGCAGGGGTTATATGAAAAAACAAACTACAACGTAACCATTGATGTAAACATCAGCCGTGAAGGATTAAATATTAACTGAGGAGTGATTTTTTGAATACAAAACGTGCATTAATCGCAGTATCTGTTATTGCCGTAATTGCAACAGGTACAGCAGTCTATCAATACAGAAAAAGTGAAAATTACCGCCAGAGTATGGAAAACACCTACCAAAGAGCATTTGTAGAATTAGTAGACTACGCAGGAAATATTGACGTAATCTTAAACAAAGCTCTTATAACAAACGACTACCTACAGCTTGCAGAGCTTTCAGAACAGTTGTGGTCAGAAACCGCATTGGCAAAATCCGCATTGGGACAATTGCCCATAAGCTCTACGGAGCTTGACAAAACATCAGGCTTTATAACACAGGTAAGTGATTATGTCCACACACTTACCAAAAAATTGCTTAACGGTGAATCAATAACCGAAGACGAGCGTACACAAATAGCCACTCTTGTGGAATATTCTGATTCATTGAACAATGATTTAAAGGAAATGGAAAATCAGTTTATAAACGGAACCCTTGACTTGTCCGCAAAGCAAGTGAAATCTGCCTTTTCCGACAGCAAGATAACAAACATAAACGACAGTCTGGGCAATATTGAAAAAAGCTTTGAGGACTACCCCACCATCATATATGACGGCCCCTTTGCAGAACATATTCTTAACCGAAAATCCCAAATATTGAGTCAGCCCCAAATCTCACAGGAAAAAGCGAAGGACATTGCGGAAAAATTTGCGGAAACAAATCTTGAATATTCAGGAGATTCCAACGGCAGTATTCCAAGCTATATATTTTCATCAAAGGACAACGATGTATGTATAGAAATATCCAAAAACGGAGGTAAAACCGTAATGCTTACCAATAGCGTTGCCGTTAAAAATCCCGAAATCAGCATTGAGGAGGCGTCTCAAATTGCGTCGGATTTCCTTTTAAAAAACAATTATACAGATATGAAGCAGACGGGCTATACTCTGGAGGGGAATATTGTAAATTTCGCCTTCGCATACACTATTGATAACTATACAATATATTCAGACCTTATAAAAATAAAGGTTTCATTACACGATGGTAAAATATGCGGTTTTGAGTCCAACGGCTACCTTTTTAATCATAAGGAACGTGCTATACCCAACCCTAATTTATCAGAAGAAAATGTAAGAGATAATTTAAACGGCAATCTGCAAATAGAGCAAATCAATATGGCGTGTATCCCCCGTGACAACGGCACGGAATGTTGGTGCTACGAAGTAAAAGCAAAATCAAACAACAAAACATTTTTGATATACGTTAACACCTTAACAGGACACGAGGAGGAAATCCTTTTGTACGTGGAAGATGAAAACGGAAGCCTTACTATATAAACCAAAATGAGATGTGAATTTCACATCTCATTTTTCGCATAAAAACAATCTTGTTCCCATTTTAAAATGTTTGTATCTATGTATTCCCATATTTTGTTGTAGTCGGAATCTCCACGGATTATGTGGTCATGAAAATCTCTTTGCCATATTTTTTGTTGGTAATATGTTTGATGAATTTTCTTTGAGGCATTCATTTTCAAATACCCCATTGCTTTTGATATAACAGAGCGGTGCCATTGTAGGGGCGATTCAAGAATCGCCCGTTTATCGTTACACTTTACAACCACAATCAAATGAATGTGATTTGGCATAATTATATATTTAGGTATTTCAATATCAAACCTTTCAGGCAGTCTTTCAATTATACCCTTAACAATATCTCCATATATTGTCAATTCATTTTCGGGCGATTCGTGAATCGCCCCTACAATATTTGAAAACAAACACTTTCTATTATGTGTGCATATTGTAATAAAATACGCACCGGGTGTGTTGTAATCATAACCTTTCAATCTAGTTGTTTTTCGTTTTGGTAATTCCATTATATCACCTAATTAAAATTAACCACATCAATAGCCTTAAACACTTTACTGAGGTTATCCTTTATCATCTCTTTATCTTCCGCCCTCATATCCTTGCCGTTTTTAATTACATATTCCGCAGCAACACCGGCATCTGTAAGGATATCCGTATCTTCATAAATATTGGCTATCTTAAATTCAGGCAAGCCGTGTTGACGTGTACCGAAAAATTCACCGGGTCCGCGGATTTGCAAATCTTTTTCCGAAATAACGAAGCCGTCGTTTGTTTCCGTCATAATCTTCATTCGTTCCTTTGCAACCTCGCCGTTACTTTCGCAAAACATTATGCAATAGGACTGATATTCACCTCTGCCTACCCGTCCTCGCAACTGATGAAGCTGGGAAAGTCCAAAGCGTTCCGCATTTTCAATCACCATAGTGTTGGCGTTAGGGACATTCACGCCCACCTCTATAACTGTTGTGCTTACAAGAACGTTTATATTACCCCTGTAAAATTCCGTCATTATTCTGTCCTTTTCCTTTGCAGGGAGTTTTCCGTGAACAACACCCACAACATAATTACCAAACACATTTTTCTGCAGTTGCTCTGCATATTCCGTAACCGCCTTTACATCCTCCATAGTTTCGGAATTTTCAACCATAGGGCATACAATATACACCTGCCTGCCCTCGGCAATATGCTTTAGCATAAAGTTATTTATACGGTTACGCATTTTTTCATCAACAGCGTATGTATCCACAGGTTTTCTGCCCGGTGGTAATTGTTTAATTGACGAAATATCCAAATCTCCGTACAATATAAGCGCCAATGTACGGGGTATGGGAGTCGCCGTCATAACGAGCATATGAGGATGCTCCCCTTTTTCCGCAAGGGCAGAGCGTTGCTTAACCCCAAAGCGGTGCTGTTCGTCAGTTATAACCAACGCCAGCTTTGCAAACTCCACTTCCTTTTGGATAATAGCATGAGTCCCCACAACAACGTCCACACTGCCCGACTTTATCCGTTCATAAGCCTCGCGTTTTTGCTTTGCAGTCATACTGCCTGTAAGGAGAATGGTATTGATACCATACTTTTCAAACATATTACCCAATGATTCAAAATGCTGAGTAGCCAATATTTCCGTAGGTGCCATCATAGCTGTTTGATAACCGTTTTTAACGGCTATATACATAGACGCCGCGGCAACAACCGTCTTACCGCAACCTACATCGCCCTGAACAAGCCTGTTCATAGGCTTTTGCCCGCCCATATCTTCAGCAATTTCCCCCACAACCTTTAACTGGTCATCGGTCAATTTAAAGGGAAGTCCTGAAATAAATTCATATCCGTAATTTCTGTCCTCAATCTTTATTCCCACGCTATCTTTGCGTCTGCCACGCAAAAAACGCATTGCAAGCTGTAAATAAAAAAATTCTTCAAATACAAGTCTGCGTCTTGCAAACCTGTGTTTTTCCTCCGACTGTGGAAAGTGGATGTTTTCAACGGCATAATCTATACCGCAAAGGGTATACTTTTCCCTTATAAAATCAGGTATAGTTTCCCTGATTTCCGGTATTGCCCTCACACACTCTGCAACGGTAGTCTGCACAATTTTTTGTGTCAAATTAGCCGTCAGCGGGTAAATAGGCACTATTTTATTGGTAAGCTTTGCATCCTCACACTTTTCATATACAGGGTTTGTCATTTCCACACGGTGGTTTTTAACTTTAACCTCACCGTAAAAATAATAGTCAGCGGAAATATCAAAGCTTTTTGCAATCCAATCCTGATTAAACCAGGTTATTTCCACAACCCCTGTACTGTCGGAAACTTTTAATTTCTGCAAAGAAAGCCCGCGACGAACACGGTTGTTCTTCACAACCGTAACCGCGCAGGCTTTGATAAGTACATTTTCACCGTCCGACACATCACAGATGTTTTTTGCTTTTGAACGGTCTTCATATGCCCTGGGGTAATATTTGAGCATATCTTCAACAGTATAAACGCCGATTTTATTGAACAATTTTTCCCTTGCAGGACCAATTGATTTAATTGTGTTTATACTGTCATTAATCATATTACCCTCCGGACGAGATTTTATTCTATTGATATAATATAATAATAAAGTGGCTGACCGCCGTTGTGTACCATACAGTCAAGCTTAGGATATTTTTCGTTAATTGCTGATTCAAGCTCTGCAGCCTGTTCTTCTGTAACGTCACTGCCGTAGAATACGGAAATCATTGCAGAATCATCATCAACCATATCGGCAAGAAGCTCCATAACAACATCTTCAGGTTCTTCACCAAGATGAGTTATCTTACCTTCCTCCATACCCATTATGTCATTTTGTTTAATAGACATACCGTCCATTTCAGAATCACGTGCCGCAAAGGTAACGGAGCCTGTTTTTACCATAGAAACAGCTTCCATCATAGCGTCCTTTATTTCTTCAACATCAGCACCCTCATCAAATGTAAGCACAGCACTTACACCCTGTGGAACAGACCTTGTTGGTATAACTATAACATTTTTGTCTGTAAGCTCATCAACCTGTTCTGCAGCAAGAATGATATTCTTGTTATTGGGGAATACAAATACATTTTCAGCATTTACAGCTTCAACAGCCTTTAGGATATCCTCGGTACTTGGGTTCATACTCTGACCGCCCTCTACCATTTTATCCACGCCGATTTCTGTAAATATAGCTTCCATACCTTCACCTGCCGCAACGGCAACCATACCGTACTTTTTAGCAGGTTCTTTTGGTGTTTCTACCGCAGGAGCAGTTGTTTCGCCAATATTTTCACTATGCTGAATTTTCATATTATCAATTTTGATGCTTTCCATTTCACCGATTTTAACAGCCTGTTCAAGAACAAATCCCGGATTGTTTGTATGGATATGCACCTTAACAACATCGTCATCATCAATTACAAGCATACAGTCACCCTTTGGTGAAATATCACTGCGGAACTTGTCTATGCTGTAATCAGTCTTTTTAGCAATAATAAATTCGGTACAGTACATAAATTCAATGTCTGCAGTATCAATTTCACTTCTGTTCACAACAGAAGGTGCTACAGAAACCGAAGCTCCGTCATTAAGTTCAATTTCCTCACCGTTTAGTGCACTTAAGCAACCTTCTAAAATTGTGCAAAGACCCATACCGCCCGCGTCAACAACGCCTGCCTGTTTAAGTACAGGTAACATTTCAGGGGTTTTGTTCAAAACTTCCTTTGCGTGTTGGCACACAAGCTTTGCAAATTCGCAAATATCCTCTGTTTTAGGTGCAATCTTCACTGCATATTCAGCAGTTTCTCTGGAAACTGTAAGTATTGTACCCTCAGTAGGCTTCATAACGGCTTTGTATGCAGTTTTGTTAGCATTGTCAAATGCCGCCGCAAGCTGTACTGTATTTATTTCATCAAGCTTGTTAAGACCTTTGTAGAAACCTCTGAACAGCTGGGACGAAATAACACCGCTGTTACCTCTTGCACCGCGAAGGGAAGCTGAAGCTATAACCTCCGCAACCTTAGAAACGCTGTTTGTATCAAGTGCAGCAATCTGACGTGCCGCAGCCATAACTGTCATAGACATATTTGTACCTGTATCGCCGTCGGGAACAGGGAATACGTTTAAATCATCAACCATTTTTTTATTATTTTCAAGGTTGTTTGCACCGCTTAAAAATGCCTTTTTAAGCATATTGCCATCTAATATTTTTATCAACTGCTTCACTCCTTAATCCACTCTGACGCTTTCAACATTAACGTTAACCTGCTTTACTGAAAAGCCTGTTACACTTTCAACATTGTATTTTACGCTTTCAATAATACTTTCAGATGTTGTTTTTATGTTGATGCCGTAACCTACGATTACGTGAACATCAATAACAAGACCATCCTCATCAACAACAACCTTTATACCCTTGGACATTGCATCCCTTTTAAGCAATGATGCAATACCGTCTGCTTTATTGCGTACTGCCATACCAACCACACCGTAGCAACGTGTTGCCGCATCACCGGCGATAGTAGCTATAACGTCATTTGAAATAGTAATCAAACCATTGTTGTTTTCAATTTTAGCATTCATAAAATACACCTCCATGTGCATACTTAATTATATTTTAATACATTTTTAAGAAAATATCAAACCTTTTTTGTAAAAAAACGGATATTTTTAAAAAAATATTATAAACTAACATTAAAAAAGTGAGGTTTTATATGAAAAAATACGCTTATTATATAATCGGTATTTTTGCAGGCTTTGTAAACGGAATTTTAGGAACAGGCGGGGGAACAATAGTTGTACCGTCAATAGAGTGGCTGGGTGTAGATGCCAAAAAGTCGCACTCCACCGCCATAGCCATAATACTGCCCATAACCGCCGTATCGGCATTCTTTTACTTCCGTCAGGGGAATGTGGACATTAAATCCACCCTGATTTTAGCATCTGCGGGTTGTGCAGGGGCAATTATCGGTGCAAAATTTCTTAAAAAAATACCGTCCTCGTACTTGAAAATCATTTTCGGAATTTCAATGATTGCAGGCGGTATAAAAACATTTTTGTAAAGGTGATAAAATGATTTATCTTATAATAGCTGGGCTTGTATCAGGAATAATAAGCGGTATGGGTATCGGCGGAGGAATAATACTTATCCCCGTGCTGACGATATTTTTAGGCTTTGACCAAAAGGTTGCACAGGGCATTACCCTTTTGTACTTTATACCCACCGCAATTTTTGCCCTGATTGTACACATAAAAAACAAAACTATAGATTTTAAAATTGCCCTGAGAATTGCATCCACAGGAGTGCTTTTTGCGGGAATTGGTGCATACTGCATAAAATACCTTCCCACCCCTCTGCTCAGCAAAATTTTTGCAGTATTTTTGCTTACAGTAGGAGTATGTCAGGTTGTTTCGGGTATAAAGCTAATTAAGCACAAATGAATTTGCAATATTACTGAAAATCCGCGACATTTCATCACTTATATCTGCACTTTCCGTCACCGTAATGTTGTATCCGTAATCATCTGTTATAACAATAGTCTGTGTAACTGTATTGTTGTTATATAAAAATTTTGCAAAAGTTGCCACAGATCCGTTTAAATCAACCTCGTCATAGCTGATTAAAACTGCATCTGTCATAAGCGAATATTCAAATTCCTCACGGGTCATTTTTTTAAGACTGCCGTCATTTTTTGCAGTAATTATATTAAGGCTTGAACCGCTTTTTTCATCATCCAGAATAAAGTCAATAGCCTTTGCCATACTCTTTGCCTGCATATTTGCGGGATATTTTATGGTATATCCGTTTTCGGATTTGTGAACTTTAAACTCACCCTCCACAGGGTCGTCTATAGCGGTTTCTTCAAGCTTTGTTTCGATTTTATCCTTTACATCATTATCCAAAACAAGCTGTGCAATCACAAGTCCTAAAATAATTACTACACATACCAAAACACATATAACAAGATTAATAATTTTTTTATCCATATATACTCCTTAAAAATTATCTAAAAAAGAATATTCCTTACCCTGCATTTTGTAACCGGGCATGGTGTCCACATTAACGGAATGTATGCTGTTAAAAATATTGCTGTCCACCAACGGATTTACCTTTTTTAAATCACGGATTAAAAACTTAATTTCCTGCCTTTTGGATTCCCCAATGCCGTCTTCGGAAGCATCACGATTTTCAACAAACCTGCAGGCACATTGTATAAATTCAAGGTTGTTATAATTTTTCCACGCAATTATTGAGTCCTCGTGTACACAGTATAGCGGGCGGATAAGCTCCATCCCCTCAAAGTTTGTGCTGTGAAGCTTCGGCAACATTCCCTGAATCTGTGCACCGTACATCATACCCATAAGGGTAGTTTCAATAACATCATCAAAATGGTGCCCCAATGCAATTTTATTGCATCCAAGCTCTTTTGCCTTTGCATACAAATGCCCCCGACGCATCCTTGCACACATATAACAGGGAGCACCCTCCATTGTATTTACCGCGTCAAAAATTTCGGACTGAAAAACCTGAATGTCAATGTTCATAAGCATTGCATTATCCTCTATTTTTTTGCGGTTTACATCCTTGTAACCAGGGTCCATACAAAGGTACACAAGTTCAAACTTTGTTTCACTTATCCTCTGCAGGTGTCGCATCAAATTCGCCATAATCCAGGAATCCTTGCCACCGGAAATGCATACGGCAATTTTGTCCCCGTCGTTAATCATCTCATACCTTTTTACCCCTGCAATAAACGGGTTCCATATATCTTTTCTGTATTTTTTAATCAGGCTACGTTCAATAAGCTGATATTTTTCTAACTGTCTTGGCATAAATCTTTTACAACCTCCGACGCTATTATAAGCCCAGCAACCGACGGCACAAAGGCAACACTTCCCGGTGTGGCTTTTTTGCTTGTTTCATCACATTCCACATTTTCAAGGGGTGTTAAGGGCTTTTCCTTGGAATAAACCACCTTCAGCTTTTTAACTCCCCGCTTTTTAAGCTCGTACCGCATAACCCTTGCAAGAGGGCATACGGAGGTCTTGTAAATATCCGCCACCTCAAATGCTGTAGGGTCAAGCTTGTTGCCTGCACCCATAGAAGATATTATTGGAGTACCGCAATCTTGTGCCTGCATTACAAGCTGTATTTTACCGCTTACCGTATCTATTGCATCCACTACGTAGTCATACTTTGAAAAGTCAAATTCCCCGCTTGTTTCAGGCAGATAAAAGCAATTTTGCACCGTAACCTCCGCCTGCGGGTTAATATTCTTAATCCTGCTTGCCATAACTTCGGTTTTTGGCATACCTATGGTGGAATGCAGTGCTATAATCTGTCTGTTAATATTTGTAAGGCTTACAACATCATTGTCAACCAACACAATGTGCCCCACACCACTGCGTGCCAAAGCCTCTGCAACATAACCTCCTACACCTCCTACACCAAATACGGCAACGGTGGAATTTTTAAGCTTATTCAGTTTTTCCTCACCGAGCAATAGCTCTGTTCTTGAAAATTCATTTATCATATAAAATTAACCTTTCACATTATTATAAATATTTTACCACAAACCACACATATTTTCAACCACCATAAAAAAACAGTACGGAAAAACCGTACTGCTTTTGTACTACCTACATACATATTGTTTAAAATCTGCAAACTCATCGGATGTTATTGTATCTATGATGCGAAAATCATCGGGTGCTATTTCTCCGTAAATATACCACACACCGTTACTGCTTAAGTTATGGTCTGATATTTGTATATAATCATAAATGATTTCAGCATCTTCACCCTCAACCAGAATTATATTTTCATTTTTCAGATTAAATTCTGTAATTTCTTTGCAAACATCCCCTTTGATTAATCCATCCCTGCTCCAGGAAAGTGATTCAAAAACAAAACCAAGTTTTCCATATGTTTTTGACATTTCCTCAAAGCGTTCAAGTTTAACAAGACAGAATGATGAATCTTCATAAATCTGGTCCGCGTAATTATAATAAAGTTTATATAAATTATTGGCAAGCCATTCCTTGGTTTTCTCAAAATGTGGACTCAAATAATAGACCCTTGTATGCATCTGTCGATTACCGTCATAACCCTCAGCCCAATAGTGATATGTAAATTCTTCTGCCGACGACTTGGGATCTACTGAATAAATGTCGGTATGACTCATATTCTTAATATCATCAACTACGCACTTATGCAGTTCAACCATAAAATCTCCGTATATTTGTTCTGAATCATACTCTATAAACTCAATGTCATTAACATCAATAGCAAGAGGTTCTTCAAAAACCGCCTTATAGCTTTCATACTTGTATAAGTCGTTAAGTATTTCCCCTAATCTGCTTTCACTTATGCGGTATCTGCGTGGCACCTCATCACCGTTTTTAAGCTTGTATTCTATATGTAACCCAACATAATTTCCGTCAAATTCAGGTTTCAACAAAGCCCTGTTACCTGCAAATTCACTATGAAGCTTTATTGCATAATCTATTATTTCAGGGTCATTAAGGGTTGGTATATCATCATAATAATAACTGTAAACAGCAACACTTTCCACTTCATCAGCATCAGGAACATAAGTTTCATAACCGAAAAAGCTTGTAAAAGCAAACACACAAATCATAAGTGCAAATACAACTGCAAACCCGATTAACCCCTTGTATGAACCCCACACCTTTAAGGTTTTTTTCAAAATCATTTCACAGGCAAAATATATTACCACGCCTATAATTGCAACAATTATCCAGAATGTAACGGGATTATGTGAAATAAATGACCCAAACACAGTAAATGTTGCAATTACACCTACAAATGTTATTAAATATTTAAATATGGGGTTTAAAATCTTAAAGCCTGCAACATCCTCCGCCGTTTCAAGATTACGCTTTTTGTAAAGCACCCAACCAAGAACATAAAGCAAGGCAGATATTCCAAGGTATATGTACATCCTTACAAATTCAAACTCCACATCATTGTAACCGTAACACAAATGGGTAACATTCGCATATATCCATGCTACAAAATTTCCTTCAGCCACGCTGTTCATAACCGCATTGTCTGTAACATAGCCATACAAAAATTGTTCTGCAACAAAGCCAAAGCACACAACCACAACAGGTACAAGAGCGTGAAAAAGTACGTTAAGTGCAACTGTTGCAAAAGTATTGCCCGTAAGCATTGCAACAAAGGTTGTACAAGCAAACATCATAAACAGACACAAAAGGTTTAACCCAATCCACACAAAGCAGGAGCTTACGGATATAATTTTTGAATAAGAGGTTAATGCCATAACCAAAAATATAAGTCCGTTTAAAATTACGGGAACAAACATAAGTGTAAACGCCCCTGCAAGGGTAGATGTATAAACAGATGTTCTGTTTACAGGCAGGCTGTGTGTAAATACACTTGCCTTTTTGGAATGTATAAATCTGTATACAAGCAAGCCTACAACTGTTGCAACACCCATAGCTATAGTTATTGGCAAAAATAAGTAAGTTCCGTTATCATACAACAAGGAAAGATTATTTTCTCCCATATACCTGTATGTATCATCAGCCTCCACAGTTAAAAGAATTGGCAAAACCGTAGACATAAACAGTATTATAAAATACAGCACTGCACCCCAAAGGTAACGTCTTACTGTGGATTTATATATACCCTTATTAAACAATGATGTTTTTAAAGTCATAACCCAAACCCCCCAACTCGTAGATAAATACTTCCTCCAAAGTAAGGCTTACACGTTCGCACAAAACAGGCGACACAGCCTTTATCTTTGCATCGGTTTCCTCTGCATTACCGCGGATGATGATATTATACACCGCCCCTGTGTTGGATACGTGGAGTACATCCTCACCTGTTTCAAAACCGCTTATGCCATTTTCCCCAAACACCACCTGATACTTGTGAACATTGCCCTTTAGGTCATCCAAAGGCTTTTCTATAATCATTTT
>JAZOOD010000067.1:0-90985 GCA_045654805.1 Clostridia bacterium
GTTCGTCAGAGAGGAACAAAAATTCACCCTGGTATAAATGTTGCTAAGGGTAAGGATGATACTTTATTTGCTCTTGTTGACGGTAGAGTTAAGTTCGAACGTAAAGGTAAAGATCAGAAACAGGTTAGTGTATATACATTAGCTCAGTAAGTTTTTAAAGGACTGTTACAAAATTAACAGTCCTTTTCTTTTATAAATTTCTATTTGTTTAATCTGGAGGATAACAATGTTTGTTGATGTTGCTAATATAACAGTAAAAGGTGGGCACGGCGGTAACGGCGCAGTTGCTTTTCATCGTGAAAAATATGTTGCTGCAGGGGGACCTGACGGCGGTGACGGCGGAAGAGGTGGCAGCGTAATTTTAAAAGTTGATACAAACCTTGCAACCCTTATGGATTTTCGTTACAAGAAAAAATATGTTGCGGAAAACGGCAAGGATGGTTCCGGTCTGAAGATGAAGGGTAAATCTGGTGAAAACCTTATTATTTTTGTTCCTCTAGGTACTTTGGTTAAGGATATAAAGACCGGTAAGATTATTGCTGATTTAAATACACCTGATTCTGAATTTGTTGCGGCACGCGGCGGTAACGGTGGATGGGGTAATGCTCATTTCTCAACAGCTACTAGACAGACGCCAAATTTTGCCAAAAGCGGCAAACAGGGGCAGGAAAGAGAAATCACTTTGGAGCTTAAGCTTATTGCAGATATAGGGTTATTGGGTTTTCCGAATGTTGGTAAATCAACGCTTTTATCTGTTGTAAGTGATGCCAGACCTAAAATTGCAAATTATCATTTTACAACACTTATACCTAACCTTGGTGTTGTAAAAATGTTTGAAAATAATATAATAATAGCTGATATACCTGGTATTATTGAGGGTGCGAATGAAGGTGTAGGGCTTGGTCACGACTTTTTAAGACATATTGAAAGGACTAAGCTCCTTATTCACGTCGTAGATGTTTCAGGATGTGAGGGACGCAATCCTGTAGAGGATTTTGACCTTATTAATGGAGAACTTGAAAAATACAGCAAGGTGTTGGCTGAAAAAATACAGATTGTTGCAGCAAATAAAACTGATGTTTCAATTGAAAATCTTGATGAATTTGTTGCTGAAATGAATAAAAGAGGGTATAAGGTTTTTCCTATATCGGCAGCTACAAATCAAGGGGTTGACGAACTTTTAAAGTATGCTTATGAACAGCTTCAGACTATACCTGAAACTGAGTTTGAAATAGAAGAAATTGACGCCGATGTTTTAGAACTAAGTGATGATTTCACAGTATTTATTGATGATGACGGTGTATATAATGTAGAGGGCGAACAAGCCGAATACATTGTTAATTCAACTAATTTTGATGATACGGAAAGCTTGAATTATTTTCAGCGCATATTACGTAAAAAAGGTATTATTGACTTGCTTGAAGCAGAAGGGATAAAAGACGGTGATACAGTACGCATTGCGGAGGCTGAATTTGATTATTACAGGTAATTTAAGGAGTAAAACATAATGGGAGATATTGCCAAGAAGATTTCTGTGGAAGTTATTAAACGCCTTCCAAGATATTATCGTTATCTAAGGGATTTGGCGGATAACGGTGTTGTAAGAATTTCATCTCAGTTATTGGGTGAAAAAATGAATGTTACTGCGTCACAAATACGTCAGGATTTAAACTGTTTTGGTGGGTTTGGTCAACAGGGCTATGGGTATAATGTTGAAGCATTGTATAATGCCATAGGGGAAATTTTAGGTATACACAATGGACATAAAATTATAATTGTAGGTGCAGGTCATTTGGGACAGGCTCTTATAAATTATAAGTCATTTGAAAAACGCGGATTTACTATTATAGGTGTTTTTGACATTAAAGAGGATTTAATAGGTCAGGATTTAGGCGGGCATAGGGTTATTCATATGGACGAGCTTGAATCGTTTATCGAAGAAAAAAAGCCGGATATTGCTGTACTTTCTATACCTAAAACTGCTGCAAATAATGTTGCCCAAAGGCTTGTTACTTGTGGAATTAAAGGATTTATGAATTTTTGTTATGTTGATATTGATGTTCCTGCGGATGTTTGTGTTGAAAATATCCATTTGTCAGATACACTTATGACTTTGTCATATAGGTTAAAAAATAGCCCAAATAAGGATATTTCTTTATGAAAATTATTGACATAATCATATTTCATATTGTATAATATTTAAGTGTGATAAGGCACTGCGATTGCTTTCGCAGTGCCGTTTTTAAATGAAAGGTATGGAGGTTTTAGTGTGAACAATATACCAGAAATGTTTGGCAGTCTTGTTTTTAACGAAACTGTTATGAAGGAAAGATTGCCGGAAGATGTTTATGAATTAGTTAAAAAGACAATAGAAGAGGGGAAATCCTTAGACCCTAAGGTTGCAGGGGTTGTTGCTAATGAAATGAAAAACTGGGCAATTGAAAACGGTGCAACACATTTTACTCATTGGTTTCAGCCTATGACAGGTATTACTGCCGAAAAACATGATAGTTTTATATGTCCTGCTGAAAGTGGTAAAATCATTATGGAGTTTTCAGGCAAGGAGCTTATAAAAGGTGAACCTGATGCTTCAAGCTTTCCCTCCGGTGGATTACGTGCTACCTTCGAGGCACGTGGTTATACTGCATGGGATCCGACTTCTTTTGCTTTTATAAAGGATAATTCTCTCTGTATACCTACTGCTTTTTGTTCGTATGGTGGTCAGGCGCTTGATAAAAAGACACCGCTTTTACGTTCTATGTCTGCTATTAACAAACAGACTATGCGGTTTTTACGAGCTTTGGGAGATACAACTACGAAAGCTGTTAATACTACTGTTGGTCCTGAGCAGGAATATTTTTTGATAGAAAAGGATATGTATAAAAGACGTAAGGATTTAATTTTTTCCGGCAGGACTTTGTTTGGTGCTATGCCTCCAAAAGGTCAGGAGATGGAAGACCATTATTTTGGTGTAATAAAGCCAAAGGTCTCAGCATTTATGAAGGAACTTGACGAGGAATTGTGGAAGTTAGGTGTTCTTGCAAAGACAAAGCATAATGAGGCAGCGCCTTCGCAGCATGAGCTTGCACCCGTATATGCCACAACCAATATTGCAACAGACCATAACCAGATCACAATGGAATTAATGAAAAAAATTGCTGATAAATATGATTTGGCATGTCTTTTGCACGAAAAACCTTTTGAATACATAAATGGCAGCGGTAAGCATAATAACTGGTCTATTTCCACAGATTCAGGTGATAATTTACTTAATCCTACGGATTCGCCTGAAAATAATGAAAGATTTTTGTTAATGCTTTGTGCAGTAATTAAGGGTGTTGATGAATATCAAGATTTAATGAGAGTTTCAGTTGCAAGTGCAGGAAACGACCACCGTCTTGGTGGAAATGAAGCACCTCCTGCAATTTTGTCCATTTTTCTTGGCGAAGAGCTTGAAGGAATATTGGAATCTATTGAGAATGAGGAAGAATATTCTAAAAAGAAAATTGATAAGATGAAGCTGGGTACAAAGGTTATTCCTGAATTTAAAAGGGATAATACTGACCGTAACAGAACATCACCATTTGCATTTACAGGTAATAAGTTTGAATTTAGAATGCTTGGTTCAAGTGATTCTGTTGCTTGTCCTAACATCATGCTCAATACCATTGTTGCGGAACAATTATTACAGTTTGCTGAACAATTAGAGTCAGGCAAGACTCCTAAGGAAATTATTCGTGATACTATGAAAAATCACAAGAGAATAATTTTTAACGGCAATAACTACTCTGAAGAATGGGTTGAAGAGGCGGGAAGACGCGGTCTATCCAATCTTAAAACTACTCCGGAGGCTCTTGTACATTATATAGATGAGAAAAATATTGCTCTGTTTGAAAAGCATAAGGTATATACCAGAGAAGAACTTGTTTCAAGATATGAAATTTTGGTTGAACACTATAATAAGGTTGTTAATATTGAAGCTAAAACAATGCTTCATATGGTAAAAAATGATATTTTATATGCTGTTTCGGAATTTTCAAATGATATGTGTGTTTCTGTTACAAACAAACAGTCGGTTTCAAAAAAAATAGATTGTTCAGTTGAAATGGATTTGGCAGAAAAATCCTCATCCTTACTTGCGGAAATTTATAAGTGTTCAAATAAACTTGAGGCAGAGATTAATATGATTGCTTCAATGTCGGACAGTGTTGAAATTTCTTTCTACATTAAGGATAAACTTATACCTTGTATGGATGAATTACGTAAGGTTGTTGATGAGGCAGAAATTGTTGTTGGGTCACAGTATTGGCCTTATCCATCCTATGCGGATATGCTATTTTATATTTAATATATGTTTAAATTTAAATCTATTGGTAATAATAACCTTAAAAGGAGGGTTATTATGCCAATAGATTTTAAAAATAGTGAGACAAAAATTAATTTAATGAAGGCATTTGCCGGTGAATCTCAGGCACGAAACAGATATGAAATGGCAGCAGGAATTGCAAAAAAACAAAATCTTCACGTAGTTGAAATGGTTTTTAAATTTACTGCTGACCAGGAAAAGGAACATGCAGAGGTTTTTTATAATCATTTGAGTGAATGTGCAGGAGATACCATTCAAATTGATGGTGGATTTCCTGTTGATATCAATAATGATGTCTGTCAGCTTTTGCGATATGCACAGCACAACGAATATGAAGAACACGATGATGTTTACCAGTCATTTGGCAATAAGGCAAGAGAAGAGGGTTTTGAAACCATCGCTAATTCCTTTTTCGAAATTGCCAAAATTGAAAAAACACATGGTGACAGATTTGCACATCTTGCCGAACTTCTTGAAAACAATAAGTTGTTTGTTTCTGATGTTAAATGCAAATGGATGTGTTTAAATTGTGGTAATATTCTTGAAGTTAACCAGGTTCCACAGGTTTGCCCCGTATGTCAGCATGATCAAGGCTATTTTATAAGACTGGAGCTTGCACCATATACTTGTAATTGATAAATAAGCCCTTGTTATATATTTGACAAGGGCTTTAACTTTACATAACAAAATCTTTATTTGCTATTGATTTATTCCAAAAAATGAGTTATACTATAATGTATAAGATTAAATGGAGGTATATATATAATGGCTAAAGTAACAAAAGATACAATAATTATGGATGTATTGACAATAGCACCACAGTCAGCAAATTTGTTTTTGGAAATTGGTATGCATTGTTTAGGCTGTCCGTCAGCAAGTGGTGAAACAATTGAACAGGCGTGTATGGTACATGGTGCAGATTGTGACGAACTTGTTGCAAAAATAAATGCTTTAATTGAAGAATAATTAAAGCTATAAAATGAAGGAGGTTCATAATGGCAGAAATGGCTAGTGAACAGAAGATTTTGACGTATAAAGGTAAGCCATTGATGAGAAAAGGCAACCAGATTTATTACGGTAATGTTGATGATAAATACAGAGTATTTTTAGAGATAGACGAAGATACCGAGCTTTTGGGTTTGAATATTGCGACTCACGTTAATGTTCAGCTTCAGACTAATGATGCTCCGGGTAAAGAAAAGGTTATTAAAAAGGCCGAAAGAGATGGTTTGTATGCTGCACTTGATTTGGGAGAATATTGGCTTACAGATATTTTATCAGAAGAATAAAACAATGGCGTTGCAGAAAAGCAACGCCATTGTTTTGTGTAAAATTGAGTATGGCAGACAGATATCTGAAAATTCTGCCATACTCTATATAAACAACCAACGAGGTTGGTTGATACCAAGTACAATATATTTTATGTTTTTAAAATTGGTAAGGTGATTATTTTGAAGATTGAAATTCCTAATTTTCCTACATCAAATGTTAAATGTGTTATTGTTGATTGCAATGCTCCTGTGTCATTATTTAAATATTTTGATAATCATAATATCAGCTATGTTAAAAGTTGTTATTTGAAAAATAACCTTGACGCTGTATCCACACATCCCGATATGCAGATATGTCATATTGGAGGTGGAGATTTTGTTGCAGAACCAACTATATATCAATATTACAAAAAACATCTTGAAATATACGGTGTAAATGTTACCAAAGGTAAAAAAATTGTATCAAGTAACTATCCGGAAGATATTTCATATAATGTAGTTATAACAGAAAATTTTTTAATGCATAATCAAAAATACACGGATGATATAATTAATAAACACGTACGTAGCTTAGATATGAGTATATACAATGTTAAACAGGGTTATACTAAATGTGCAACTTGTATAATAGATAAAAATGCTTTGATTACATCAGATGAAGGCATATACAAAATATGCTTACAGTATGGTATTGACTGTTTATTGGTGGAAAAAGATACAATAAAATTAGGAGATAGAAATGACGGATTCATAGGTGGATGCTGTGGGATGATAGGTTATAAGACACTTCTTTTCTGCGGTGATATATCCGCACATAAATCATATACGGAAATTATGAAGTTTACCGAAAGGTACAATGTTAAAATTGTATCGTCATCTAATGAAGTACTTACTGATGTGGGAAGTATAATTCCTGTTGTGCAAGAATAATATCCGGGAGATGAGTATGTGAAGAAATTATCTGTAATTGTTAACGGGATTAGCAATAACGAAAGATTTATAAATAATTTATTCACAGAAATCGGTAATGAAATTACAACTGAATTTAAATCAAATGAAATTTCTTTTTCAAATTTAGAGGGGAATAAAACAGAAAGATTGTATAAGATTTTAGCAAAAAATATTTTAAATGAATTCAGTAAAAAGGTTCTTGTAAGGATAATAAATAAAAATTGTGACTATTTTGCCAAAGCAGATAAATACGAGGTATGGAAGATGTCTATGCGTCGTCTTTTGGATGACGAATATGAAAACAATTCGGAATATCTATACAGGATAGATTTTATAGAAAGTAAGCTAGAGGAATTTTTTTCTACTTCTAAATCTGTATCAATAGAGGGCTTTGTTAACTTCAGATTAAAGGAATTGGAAGAAGACCTTGAAGATGTTGTGGAAGAATGTGTCAGGGAATATTTGTTGGAACGTGAATATATGGAGTTTATAAATATGCTTAAGTATTTTGTATCAATGCAAAGTTCTAAGTATCTGACTATGGAAATTATATATGGTAATAATATTTTAATTTATGGTGACGGAAAAGATATAACAGATGAATGTTTTGCGGATTTTCAAAAAGAGATAAATTGTATTGATACAAATACAGATGATTTCATTTTAAATTCTGTTATTTGTATTGCTCCTAAAAAGGTTACTGTAGTACAAAGAGAGAAAAGAATAAATGATGAAATAAAAAAAACATTACTCGGTATATTTGGTGATAAAATTAATATCACCACCGAGTAATATTTTAATATCCTAAAACCAGTAATATAAAGGCGGCTGTCGATGCACCCACGGCTACAGTGAGTAGTCCTCGCCTGAAATAGGCAAGGAGTATGGCAGCCATACAGCCTGCAACAGCACTTTCAATAGAGCCTGTGCTTTTAAATATTGCAGGAAAAGTCATAGCAGCAAGTACGGAATAAGGAACATAGCTTAAGAAAGATTGTACCCATTTATTTGTTATTTTCTTTCTAAATATGACCATCGGCAACATACGTATTATATATGTTGTAAGTGCCATAACTGCAATTCCGCCCAATAGATATTTTGTATTCATTTTTCTGCCTCCTCAAAATTCTCTGTATTGATTGGAAATAATGTAGCGGCAATAGCACTCACGCATATTGCTGTAATAATTATTGACCAACCATCAGATAAATTTGATAGTGGGGGAAGGTAGTTAAATAGTAGACTTGCAATTATTGCGAGAATTACAGTAAACATAATACTTTTTTTCTCCCTTGCAGGCGGAATAATTATTGCTATAAACATTCCGTATAATGCAATCCCCATAGCACTTGATAAAATTTGAGGCATAAATGAAGTTGCCATTGCACCGACTGTTGTACCCATAGTCCAGCCTAAAAGCGGTGTTAGTATTAAGCCTGTCATATATGGAGTTGATAAATCTGTTTTTCTCTGCATTGAAACGGCAAATATTTCATCTGTAATACCAAAGGATATTGCAAGTCGCTCCTTTAAAGTAATATTTGACTGTATCTTTTGAGAAACAGAAAGAGACATTAAAAAATATCTTATGTTTATAATCAGAGTTGTTATTATTAACTCTATATATGTACCTTTTTCTATTAAAATATTTGCTCCGGCAAACTGTCCGGCACTGGTTAGATTAGTAAGGGATATTACTATTGCAGACCATATGGGTAGTCCGGATAAAATTACCGTAATGCCAAATGCCATAGATACGGAAAAGTACCCTAGACAAATTGGGAAACCATCTTTAATTCCTTGAATAAAATCTTGATTTTTCATTTTTGCTCCTTATTATAAAATAAGTTTTGAAAATTATAACATATCTTTTTGAATTTTTCAATTAAAAAGAGTTATCGAAAGATAACTCTTTAATATTTATAGCAATTCTTTTCTTAATTCTGCACCTGTTTTTGGACTCAAATATGCTGGTGGAATATCAAGTACAGTTTTACAACCACTTTGTCCTCCATTATTCATACGATATGCTGCACGTGCATATGCAACGAGTACAGAAGAAGTAAATTCGGGATTGGAATCAAGTTTTAAACTATACTCTATAATGTGATTGTTTTCAAGATTTGCACCTGTTCTGCCACTTCTTATAACGAATCCGCCGTGTGGTATACCGCTGTGATTTTTATTGAGTTCTTCTTGTGAAATAAAATGAACCGTTGTGTCATAATCAGCAAAATAGTTAGGCATTGTTTTGATTTCCTGTTCAATACGTACTTTGTCTGCACCGTCTTTTAGGACTACAAAGCATTCCCTTGTATGTTTTTGTCTTGTTGTAAGTTGGGGTGCAGAACCGCTGCGTACAGCATCCAATGCACTTTCAACAGGTATAGTATATTGTTTTGCGTCAGCAACACCCTCAATTCTTCTTATGGCATCAGAATGTCCTTGACTGACTCCCTTACCCCAGAAAGTATAATCTTCGCCATCAGGTAATATTGCCCCTGCATACATTCTGTTTATTGAAAACATACCTGGGTCCCAGCCTACAGAAATAATTGCAATCTTTCCTGATTCAGACGCGGCCTTGTCTGTGTTTTCAAAGTGTTCAGGTATTTTAGCATGGGTGTCAAAACTATCGATAACATTGAACATTCTTGCTAATTTGGGTGTTTGTTCCGGAAGGTCTGTAGCACTGCCACCACATATAATCATAACGTCAATGTTTCCGACCATTTCATTCACTTTGTCGGAATGAAAAACAGGAACACCTTCCGTCTGAATTTTAACTGTTGAAGGATCACGGCGTGTGAATACTGCCGCAAGTTTAAGGTCTGCATTTTGTTTAATTGCATTTTCTACACCGCGACCTAAGTTGCCGTAACCATATATTCCAATTTTAATACTCATTATATTTTCACCTCGATTTTTTAAACATAAAAAAATTATAGCATATTTTTTAAATATGTTCAATAACAAATATAAAAAAACAAAAAGACACTCAATAGAGTGCCTTTTCCGTGGCGCGCCGAGAGGGATTCGAACCCCCGACCGTTCGGTTCGTAGCCGAATACTCTATCCAGCTGAGCTACCGGCGCATAGTTTTTTTAAACTGCCTGAATATAATAACATATTATTTGGTAAAAATCAAGCCCTTTTTTAAAATTTTTATTATTTTAAGTTTTTAATGTTGAAATATGTTATAAAATATTGTAAAATATATTGTATGGTATTGATAAGGAGTAATGCTTTATATGTTAGATATATATTTTGATAACGGTGCTACAACACGCACTGACAAAAGGGTTGCGGATTTGATGTATAATGTTATGACATCATCTTACGGTAATCCATCATCTTTACATTCAAAAGGACTTGAAGCAGAACATATTGTAAAAAATGCAAGAAAAATAATTGCTGATAAAATAAATTCAAATCCGGAAGAAATTATTTTTACAGCAAGTGGGTCTGAATCTAATAATCTTGCTCTTTTGGGGGTAGCAGATTTGTTTAGATTTAAAGGTGAAATTATAACATCGAAAATTGAGCACAAATGTGTACTGGAATGTATGAAACGCCTTGAAAATAATGGATTTAAAATACATTATGTTGATGTAGATGAAAATGGGATAGTTAATGTTAATCAGCTTGAAAGACTTATTAATGAAAAAACTCAGCTTGTAAGTATTATGCACGTTAATAATGAATGCGGAAGTATTCAGCCTATAAAGGAAATATATAATGTTATAAAAAGTAAAAAGACTGATACTTTATTTCACACTGATAATATTCAGGGATTTTGCAAAATAGATTTAGATTGTGAATATTGCGATATGATGAGTATTTCTGCACATAAAATTCACGGTCCAAAGGGTATTGGCGCTTTGTATGTAAAAAAGGGAATCAGGCTATCTCCAGTAATATATGGTGGCGGTCAAGAAAATGGTTTGAGAGGCGGTACCGAAAATGTGCCTGCCATTGCCGGATTTGGAAGGGCAATTGAGGTTTTTGAAAAAAATAATGATAACTTGCTTAATATTAAAAAATATATTACTAAACGAACTACAGAAGAAATACCTCAAATTTATATTAATGGAGATGTTTACAACTCATCACCATATATTTTAAGTATTGCAATGATAGGATTAAGGTCAGAAATCATATTACATTCGTTGGAGCAAAGAGGTATTTTCGTTTCATCAGGCTCGGCTTGTTCTTCCAACAAACCATCTCCAAGTCACGTTCTTACAGCAATGGGATATAAGCCTGAAAGGGTTGATAGTAGTATTCGTATAAGTTTCAATAGTGAAAATACAATGGAAGAAGCAGAGATATTTTGTGATGTACTTGCAGATATTGCACGAATTAATAAAAAGGTAAGGAGAATATAATGGATAAAATAATTCTTTTAAAATACGGCGAAATAATTCTTAAGGGACTTAACAGACCAAGATTTGAAAAGATATTGGTGGAAAACATTTCACAGTATATTGATAAAACTAAAGTTAAGGTATGGAGAGCACAGGCTACAATTTATGTAGAGCCTTTAACAGATGATATAGATATGCAAAAGCTTGCTGAGAAGTTATCAAAGGTTTTTGGTATAGTTGCAGTAGCGCTTGCTGATGTAGTTCCAAAAGATATTGAAGCAATATGCAAAAAGGCAGCTGAGGTTGCTTTACGCACTAAGGGGAATACGTTTAAAGTAGAGGCTAAACGTGCTGATAAAAAATTCCCTTACAAGTCGCCTGAAATATGTATGCAGGCAGGCGGGTATGTTCTTTCTAAAAATCATAATTTGAAAGTTGATGTTCATAATCCGGATTTTACAATTAATGTTGAAATAAGAGATTTTGCTGCATATGTATATGCTGAAAAAATTCACGGAGTAGGAGGTATGCCTATAGGTACAAACGGAAAGGCTACTTTACTTCTTTCCGGAGGTATTGACAGCCCTGTTGCGGGATATATGATTGCAAAACGCGGTGTTGAGTTAAATGCTGTTCATTTTTATAGTTATCCTTATACAAGTGAAAGGGCAAAGGAAAAGGTGCTTGATTTGGCACAGATTCTTGCAGATTATTGTGGTGAAATTAAGGTGCATATTGTACCCTTTACTGAAATTCAGCTTGCTATTAATGATAAATGTCCTGAGGAGCAAATGACAGTTATAATGAGACGTATCATGATGCAGATTTCAGATAAAATAGCATCTGAAACAGGTTCATATGCACTTATTACAGGTGAGAGTATCGGGCAGGTAGCATCACAAACAATTCAGGCACTTTCGGTTACTAATGCTGTTGTCAATATGCCTGTCTTCAGACCTCTTATAGGTATGGATAAGGATGAAATTATCCGGATTTCAAGAAAAATTGGTACATTTGAAACTTCAATATTGCCTTATGAAGATTGTTGTACGGTATTTACTCCAAAACATCCAACAACTAAGCCTAATATCGAACGCATAATGCAGAGCGAAAGTAAACTGGATATTGAAACAATGGTTAAAACTGCAATGGAAAATATTGAGACTGTAACATTACGCAGAAAATAGCTGTCCGTTTTATGACACAGTTAAAAATGTATTATAAAGGTGAACTTTAAATGGATAAATTGTTTGAACTTTTACAAAAAAATAATCTTACAATTTCAACTGCGGAGAGTTGCACAGGAGGTATGATTGCTTCTGCAATTACAGATGTAAGCGGGTCTTCAAACTTTTTTGGTATGGGAGTTGTAACATATTCCAACGATGCTAAGATGAAGCTTATTGGAGTAGGTAAGGAAACTCTTGATAAATTTGGTGCAGTAAGTGAACAGACTGCAAAACAGATGGCAGAGGGAGTGTTAAAGCTTGCTGACAGTGATATTTCTGTTGCAGTTACAGGTATTGCAGGACCCACAGGTGGTACTGTTGAAAAGCCTGTTGGCTTGGTTTATATCGGTGTTTCCGGCAGATATGGAACTTTCGTATATAAAAACAATTTTGACGGCACCAGAGACGATGTACGCAGACAAACTGTTTACCGTGCATTTGAGCTTATGTGTGACTACATTTACAAATTTTATGGTTGATTTTTTTGTCGATTTAAAGTATTATATTGTTAGTGAATTTTTTAAATTCAGAAAGGATGTTTACTATGGACGAAAATAAGAAAAAGGCCCTTGAGGTTACCTTTGCACAAATTGAAAAACAGTTTGGTAAAGGCTCAATTATGAGGTTGGGTGAAAATACTCACCTTGATGTTGAAGCTATATCTACAGGTTCACTTTCTCTGGACCTTGCTTTGGGTATAGGTGGTATTCCAAAGGGTAGAATTATTGAAATATACGGACCCGAATCTTCGGGTAAAACTACTGTTGCCTTGCATGTTGTTGCTGAAGTACAAAAAAACGGCGGTGTTGCTGCGTTTATCGATGCTGAACACGCTTTGGACCCTAAATATTCTTCTGCTTTAGGTGTTAATGTAGATGAACTTATAGTTTCACAGCCGGATACCGGTGAGCAGGCACTTGATATTGCAGAACATCTTGTGCGTAGCGGTGCAGTTGATGTTATTGTTGTAGACTCTGTTGCTGCATTGGTACCAAAACAGGAAATTGAAGGCGAAATGGGCGACGCTCATATGGGTCTTCAGGCAAGACTTATGTCTCAGGCATTACGTAAATTAAGTGGAATTATTAATAAGTCAAACTGTACTATGATTTTCATTAATCAGTTAAGACAAAAAATTGGTGTGGTATATGGTAATCCGGAAACTACAACAGGTGGTAATGCACTTAAATTCTATGCTTCTGTACGTATCGATATAAGACGTGTTGAAACTTTAAAATCAGGCACTGAAATGATTGGTAACAGAACACGTGCAAAAATTGTTAAAAACAAAGTGGCTCCACCTTTTAAAACTGCTGAATTTGATATTATGTACGGTAAGGGTATCTCCAGAATAGGTGATATATTGGATATAGGTGCCAATCTTGACATTATTACAAAAGGCGGTTCCTGGTATAGCTATAATGATACTAAAATCGGTCAGGGCAGAGATAATGCAAAGAATTATTTATTGGAAAACCCTGAGATTGCTAAGGAAATTGAAGCAAAAATCCGTGCTAAGGTTGCTGGAGATAACAGCCTGATAGAAACTGAAATAAGCGACGATGAATAATTTTAGCAACGATTTTTCAAGATGCAAGGATTGTGCATTTTATTTCATAAACAAACGTCGTCATACAAAAAAAGAACTTATAAATAAGCTTGTAAAAAAAGAGTATGATATTAGTGTAGTACAAGAGGTTGCTGACTATCTTGAGGAAGCCGGGTACATAGATGATGCGGATTATGCAAGGAGATTTATTCTTGATGCTGTTAATCTAAAAAAACACGGGTTTGTAAGGATTAAACGTGATTTGCTTATAAAAGGTGTAGATAGGTCGGTAATTGACGATGTTGTATATGATTTGAATCTTGACACAAACTTTGTTCTTGGGTACCTTATTGAAAGTAAAGGCTCTAATATGGACTTGACTGATGAAAAGAATGTCAATAGGCTAAAGGGATTTTTGTTAAGGCGTGGCTTTAATTATAGTGATATAAATAATGCTTTGTACGAATATCGTAATAAAAAGGAGAATATCTAATTGGAAAAAATAGCTTTTGTGTCTCTTGGTTGTCCAAAAAACCTTGTTGATACTGAATATATGCTTGGTGCCTTGTCATCCGAAGGATATGAATTTACTGAGGATGAAAGTATAGCAGATATAATTATTGTAAATACCTGTTGTTTTATAAATGATGCAAAACAGGAATCTATTGATACAATTATAGATGTTGGACAGTGGAAGGAAACCGGCAATTGCAAAAGGTTAATTGTTACGGGTTGTCTTGCACAAAGATATAAGGATGAAATAATAAAAGAACTTCCTGAGGTAGATGCAGTTGTTGGTGTTGGAGATGTTGATGGGGTTCTAAATGCAGTAAAATCTAATGAAATAATAGTCGATTGCAATAAACCCTATTGTCTTGAAAATAATTATTTCAGACTGCTATCTACTCCGCCTTATGTAGCATACCTGAAGGTCTCCGATGGTTGCGATAATCATTGTACTTATTGCGTAATACCTTCAATCAGAGGTAAATTGCAGAGTAAAAAAATTGAAGATTGTGTAAAAGAGGCTGAAGAACTTGTAGAAAAAGGAGTTTTTGAGCTAGTTTTGTTGGCACAGGATCTTACTAATTATGGTAAAGATTTATATGGAACTCCAAAGCTTGTTGAACTTCTAAAAGAACTTGGTAAAATAAATGGTCTTAAATGGATAAGGCTTCTTTATTGTTACCCCGAAAGCATTACTGACGAATTAATAGATGAAATTGCAAATAATGAAAAAGTTTGTAAGTATATTGATATTCCTATTCAGCATTGCAATGATGAGATTTTGAAGAAAATGGGACGCAGAGGTAATAAGGAAACTATAATTTCTGTTGTAAATAAGCTTCGCAGTAAAATTCCTGATATTACAATACGTACTACATTGATAACAGGCTTCCCCGGAGAAACTGATGAACAGTATCTTGAAATGGAAAATTTTATTCACGAAATGAAATTTGACCGTTTGGGAGTTTTTGCTTATTCACAGGAAGAGGATACCCCTGCTGCAAATATGCCTGGCCAGATTGAAGAAGATATTAAGCAACGCAGACAGGAAATGTTGATGCTTGCACAAAGTGATGTTGTTGAAGAAAAGTCGATGGAAAAGGTAGGAAGTGTCATTGAAGTCCTTGTTGAAGGTTATGATGCTGTCACAAAGCAACACTTTGGCCGTAGTCAGGCGGATACTATGGATATTGATGCAAAAATTTTCTTTGAATCCAAAAAAAGATTGGACGAGGGAGCTTTTGTTAATGTAAAAATTGAAGGTTTTTTTGATTATGATTTAATAGGAACATCAGAGGAGTGATTATATGAATTTGCCTAATAAATTAACAATTTTGAGAATAATATTGGTACCTGTATTTTTGATATTACTTCTTAATTTTAATATGTTTGCGGTTTCGGGTTTTGTATTTGTTATTGCATCCTTAACTGATTTGGCAGATGGTAAAATTGCACGTAAATATAATTTGGTTACAAATTTTGGTAAATTTGCCGACCCTCTTGCCGATAAACTTTTGGTGTGTGCTGCTTTAATTGCACTTTGTGCTTTAGGTAGGCTTGGCAATCCTGTACTTGGTGCATGGGCTACATTTATTATTATTTCAAGGGAATTTATGGTTACAGGTATAAGACTTGTTGCGGCTGCAGAGGGCAAGGTTATTGCAGCGGGTATGTCAGGTAAAATAAAAACAACTGTACAGATGATAACTATTGTATTTATATTGTTCTCTGATTTAATTGTTACATTAGGTTTACCGGCGATTATATCTGGTATTCTTTCAAATATTTTAGTAATCGCCTCTGTAATAATGACTGTTTATTCAGGTGTTGAATATATGATTCAAAATAAATCTTTATTGAATACAAATAAATAAAAGGAGAAAGAATATGACTCGTATAATAGTGGATGCTATGGGAGGAGATAATGCTCCTAAGGCTATTGTTGACGGTTGTCTTAAGGCTGTTGCCGATTTTGATATTAAAATAACTCTCGTTGGTAAAGAGGAACTTATTAATCCGTGCCTTGGTGAATACAGCGGTGATAGGATTGATGTAGTTAATGCTACAGATATTATAACCAATGACGATGACCCTGCAAGGGCTGTCAGAAGAAAAAAGGAATCGTCAATAGTAGTAGCAATGAATATGCTTGCTGAAGGAAAAGGGGACGCTTTTGTTTCCGCAGGAAGTACTGGTGCCGTTGTTAGTGGTGCAACATTGATCGTTAAAAGAATAAAAGGAGTACGCAGAGTAGCAATAGGAACTGTTTTCCCTACACCAAATAAACCAACCTTGGTATTGGATTGTGGTGCTAATGCAGATTGTACTTCGGAATTTTTGCAACAATTTGCAATTATGGGAAATGCCTATATGCAGGCTGTGTATGGTATAGATAATCCTACAGTTGGTCTTTTAAATAATGGTGCAGAGGAACATAAGGGGAGCACTATGTATAAGGAAACATATCAACTGCTTAAGGTTATGGATATTAATTTTATTGGAAATGTTGAGGGTAGAGATATTTTCAGCAGTGTTGCTGATGTGGTTGTTTCAGACGGATTTGCAGGTAATATTCTTTTGAAAACTACAGAGGGAACTGCATCCTTTTTCAGTAAAAAACTAAAAGAAATGTTTACTGAAAGTTTTGTTACAAAGCTGTGTGCCTTGATTTTGGAAAAAGGTATAAAGAAGATGAAATCAAGCTTTGATTATACAGAACATGGTGGCGCACCTATTTTGGGAGCACAAAAAGTTGTTATAAAAGCACACGGTAGTTCTAATGAAAAAGCATTTTATAATGCTGTAAGACAGGCAAAACACTTTTATGAAAACGGTGTAATCGAAGCAATTAATAATAATCTTCAAAAACCACTTGACGAATAGATGTATAATGGTATATTATATTACAGTAAGAGTACATATATATGGCGTAGACATTAAGTAGCAAACCGCCTTAGGAAAGGGAGATTATATTATGGAACTTGAACAAGTAAAAAAAATTTTGGCAGAACAATTTTCAATGAGTGAAGATGATATCAATATGGATACTTCTTTTGTAGAAGATATTGGGGCAGATTCTTTGGATTTAGTTGAACTTGTTATGGCTCTTGAGCAAGAGTTTGACTTGGAAATTGATGATGAAGAAGTTGAAAACATTAAAACTGTTGGTGATGCAGTTCGTTATATCAAAGATAAAGCCTGAATAAGGCTTTATCTTTTTTACAAAAAACGGAGGCTTTTTTATGCAGAAGTTAATGCTCGATATAGGATATAAATTTAAAAATAAAGATTTGTTAAAAACTGCACTTACACATAGTTCGTATGCTAATGAAAACAAAACCCAAAGTTATGAAAGATTAGAATTTTTAGGGGATAGCATACTTTCTTTTATTGTAAGCACCCATTTGTATGCTTCTAATGACAATATACCTGAAGGTGAAATGTCAAAATTACGAGCAGCAATAGTATGCGAAAAGTCTTTGGATGAGTGCGCCAAAAGATTAAATTTTGGTGATTATTTAATTTTAAGTAAAGGCGAGGAATTAACAGGAGGTAGAACACGTGTTTCAATTCTTGCAGATGTTTTCGAAGCGGTGTTGGCTGCCATTTATCTTGATTCTGATTTGAAGCAAGCAGAAAAATTTGTTATGTCACAATTGGGTGATGCTATTAAAAAAGCCCAAAACGGTATAGCGTTATATATGGACTATAAGACTCAACTGCAAGAAATTGCTCAGTCAAGGGGATATAGTGTGGAGTATAAACATATAAAAGATGAGGGGCCGGCTCATAATAAAACATTTACTGTACAGGTAATCTACAATAATGATGTAATAGCCGAGGGTACGGGAAAGAGTAAAAAGGATGCCGAACAAAATGCAGCTATGTATGCAATAACAGAGGTACAAAATGGCTAAGTTTAAAATTATACCCATATTTGTTCCTCATAAGGGATGTCCACATCAGTGCTCTTTTTGTAATCAAAAACATATAACCGGTCAATTGGAGGAAATGACACCAAAAAAGGCACGTGAAATTATTGAAAAGTATCTTACTACTATAGATACTAATAAATTCAGGACTGAAATAGCTTTTTACGGCGGTAGCTTTACTGCTATAGATATAGAATATCAAACTACTCTTTTGAAAATTGCATATGAATATATGCAAAAAGGATATGTAAAGGGAATTCGCTTGTCAACACGTCCGGATTGCATTAGTATTGATATTCTTGATAATTTAAAACAATATGGTGTTACTGAAATTGAACTTGGTGTTCAGTCAATGTGTAATGATGTTTTGTGTGCAAATAATCGTGGTCATAATGACGATGATGTAAAAAATGCTGTAAAGTTAATAAGAAAATATGACTTTTCTTTAGGACTTCAGCAAATGACAGGTCTTTATAAAGATAGTGACGATGAAGATATATATACTGCAAAGGAAATATGTGCTTTGAAACCTGATTTTGTACGTATTTATCCGACATTAGTTTTTAATAACACCGATTTGGCTGAATACTATAAGGAAGGTTTATATAAACCGCACACCATTGAACATGCGGTTGAGTTATGTAAGAAATTAAAAGATATATATGATAAAAATAATGTTAAAATTATAAGGCTCGGATTGCTTATGTCAGATGACGAAGCAAAAAACAACTTTTTGTCAGGACCGTATCATCCGAGATTTCGTGAACTTGTGGAAAAATAAGTTTATTTTGGAGGTAAAAAATGCGTTTAAAGGGTTTGGAATTACAAGGTTTTAAATCTTTTGCTGACAGGACAGTTTTGGACTTTAAAAATGGAATAACGGGAGTGGTAGGGCCTAACGGAAGCGGTAAAAGTAATATTTCTGATGCTATGCGTTGGGTTATGGGAGAACAGAGTGCAAAATCACTTCGCGGTGGTAATATGCAGGATGTTATATTTTCCGGTACACAAAAGCGTAAGCCTTTAGGTTATGCTGAGGTCTCTCTTATTATTGACAATTCTGATAAGCAATTACCTATTGATTTTGAAGAAGTTATTGTTACACGACGACTTTTCCGTTCTGGCGAAAGTGAATACTACATAAACAAGTCATCTGTGCGATTAAGGGATATTCACGAACTTTTTATGGATACAGGTGTAGGCCGTGATGGTTATTCTATCATTGGACAAGGTAAAATTTCGGAAATTATCAGCACAAAGTCCGAGGACAGGCGTACAATGTTTGAAGAAGCGGCGGGTATAACAAAATTTAGATATCGCAAGGAAGAGGCTGAAAGAAAGCTTGCTCATACAAGTGATAATGTTACTCGAGTTAATGACATTATAACAGAAATAGAGGGACAGATAGGTCCATTAAAGCAACAGTCTGAAAAAGCGAAGAAATTCCTTAATCTTAGGGATAAACTTAAAGTTCTCGAAGTTAATGTAACACTTAAAAATGTTGTTAAATATCGTAAAATGATTGAAGAAGTGGGTGGGCAAATGGAAACACTTAATGCCCAACTTGATGAAATTAACAGAAAAATAGAGGAGAACGAAAAGCAGACGGAAAAGATTTTCTCTGATATTAATGATACTGAAAAATTTGTTGAGGAAAAACGCCAGAAGCAAGAACAAAACAGAGAAATTTTATCTGAATACAAAAGTGATATAGAAGTACTTAAAAGTAAAATTGATGGCAATAATGATAATATTAAAAGGATAGAGTCTGAAATACTTGAACTTAATAACAAGTTTGATGAAATTGAACAGTCAGTTCAAGGCGAAGAAGGTGGATTTTCAGAGCTTAAAAACAAACAGACATCACTTAATGATGAAATAAAAAAACTGGAGCAAAAGCTTGTTGATTTTGATAAGGAGTCTGCACAGGGTAATGAACAGATAGACAGCATCAATACTGAAATTATTGAGAATATGAATTCTGTTGCTAATTTGCGTTCGAAAATCAGTAATTACAAGGCTTTAATTCAAAGCTTTACTGAAAGGTCTGAAACTGTTAAGAAAGAGCTTGATGATAAAAAAACTGATATTGAAAGACTTTGTAAGAATGTAGATGATTTGCAGAAAAATAGCGATGAATTATCTGCAGAAAGTAATGATTTAAAGAGTAAACTTGAAATTCAGCGTACTGAATATCTAAAAAATGTTGCTGAAAGTTCATCATTGGAAGATGAACTTCAAAGCAGTAAAAATCTGTTGCAACAATCCGTTTCTCGTCAAAAATTGCTTAAAGATATGGAAAAATCTTTTGATAATTATAATCGTAGTGTAAAGACCGTAATGAATGAATACAGCAACGGTTCCCTTAAAGGTGTTAAGCTATATGGAACAGTAGCAAGTCTTGTCAATGTTGATAAAGAATATGCAACAGCAATTGAGGTTGCTTTAGGAGGTTCAGCACAGTATATTGTTACTGAAACAGAAGAAGATGCTAAGAAATCTATTGAATTTTTAAAACGTACTAAGCAAGGAAGAGCTACTTTCTTGCCTGTTTCTGCTGCAAAAGGCAGTTTGTTGAATGAACCAGGACTGGATAATTGTGATGGATATTTAGGTATTGCTTCCGATTTGATTGAATATGATAACAAGTATGATGCTGTTATTAAAGGACTGCTCGGAAGAGTAGTTGTGTTTGACAATATTGACAATGCAGTTAAAATTGCTCGTAAATATTCATATAAATTTCGCATTGTTACTTTGTCAGGTGAATTATTGGCACCGGGTGGCTCAATGTCTGGTGGTAGCCGAAATAATGCAAACGGCTTGTTTGCGAAGGCAAATGAGATTGTTGAACTTGATGTTACAATCAAGAGATTATCTGAAAAAATTGATAATATTGAAAAAAGATATTTTGCAGTAATATCAAAAACTGAGGAAAAGAAAAAAATAGTCGAAGATATTCAGACTTCCGTTACAGAAAAAAATAATGAACTTATTAAAATACAATCTGATTTGACTCATTACAGAACTTTTATGGAATCCTTGCTTGAAGGACAAAAGTCAATGAATAATGAGTTGGAGCAATTAGATATTCAGGTTGCGGATATGGAGAAGGAAATAGAAATCCATACGGCTGAAATTGATGCTGTAAATTCTAAAATATCTGTAATGGAAAAGGAAATAGAGCAAAAACGAGAAAGATTAGGCATTGATTTAAAATCTCGCGAAGAAATTGTGGGAAATATTAATGACATAAAAATTCAGCTTAATACTGTTATGAAGGATGTTGAAATGTACAATCAGAGAATTGCTGCATTTGACCTTCGTAAGCAGGAAATCAATCTTAATATTGAACAAAAGAAGAAAAACATTGATGAGATGCGTGATGTAAACGATGACATCAACGATGATATTGAATTTAAAACAGAACAGATTGAGTCTATTAACGAGGAAATTGAAGCCTTAAACAACATAATAGAAAATTCTGAAAACTTACGTAAGGAAGCTCAGGAATCTATAAAAAAACAGCAGGAAGAAAATAAAACGCTTCGTGATAATCAGTTGGTTGTGCAACAGGAACAAAGTCGTATTGAAAGTAAGAAGACAAAAACGGATGTTGAGCTTGAAAATTTAATTAATAAGCTATGGGAAGATTACGAGCTTACAATTACTACTGCTGAAGAACTACGTGCTGATATTCCGGATAATGCTGTAAAACAGATAAATGAAATCAAGACAGAAATAAAAGGTCTGGGTAATATTAATATTGATGCCATTGAAGAATATAATCAGGTTGGTGAGAGATATGAGTTTCTCAAAACACAACGTGATGACCTTGTTGAGGCACAAAATAATCTTCAACAGGTAATCGAAGATATGGTACAAATTATGAGACAGCAGTTTACTGAAAAATTTGCTGTAATTAATAAGCATTTTGGTGAAACATTTGTACAACTTTTTGGTGGCGGTAAGGCAGAACTTGTACTTACTGAGCCAAAAGATGTTTTAAACAGCGGTGTTGAAATTAATGTACAGCCTCCTGGCAAAGCAGTTAAGAGTATGTTGCAACTTTCCGGCGGTGAGCAGGCATTTGTTTCAATAGCTTTGTTGTTTGCTATTTTAAAGGTAAGGCCTGCACCTTTTTGCGTACTTGATGAAATTGAGGCTGCATTGGATGATGTTAATGTATATAGATTTGCTGATTATCTTAAGAAATTCAGCAATGATTCACAGTTTATTGTTGTAACTCATAGACGGGGTACAATGGAAGCTGCTAATATTTTATATGGTGTCACTATGCAGGAACAGGGTGTATCAAGACTTATCTCGCTGAATATAGACGATGTTGTTGATATGAATATAGGCTAAATGAAAGGACTAAAATATGGGATTTTTTGATAAACTTAAATCTGGTCTTGAAAAAACAAGAAATCAGATTACAGAACGCACAATGGATGTTATATCAATTTTTAAAAAAGTTGATGATGCATTGTTTGAAGAACTTGAAGAAGTTTTAATTATGTCTGATGTTGGTTTTGAAACCTCAAGCGAAATAATTGAAAGACTGCGTCAAAAGGCTCGCGAAGAAAAAATCACAGAGTCGGAAGGCATTAAGTCTGCTTTACAAGAAATTATTAGTGATATTTTAAGTGAAGAAGATGAGGAATTTGAAATTAAAACATCTCCTGCTATAATTCTTGTTATAGGTGTAAATGGTGTTGGCAAAACAACTTCCATAGCAAAGTTAGCTCATCTGTATAAGGAACAAGGCAAAAAAGTTATGCTTGCGGCGGCTGATACATTCCGTGCAGCGGCAATCGACCAACTACAAATTTGGGCTGACAGAGTAGGTGTTGATATTATTAAGCAGCAGGAGGGCAGTGACCCTGCATCTGTTGTTTACGATGCAATTTCAGCAGCAAAGGCACGAGGTGCAGATATTTTGATTTGCGATACTGCCGGCAGACTTCATAATAAGAAAAATCTTATGGAGGAACTTTCTAAAATACACAAAATAATTGACAGAGAACTTCCTAATGCACAGAAGGAGTCTTTTTTGGTACTTGATGCAACAACAGGGCAAAATGCTCTTAGTCAGGCTAAAAATTTTGGAGAAGTGTCAGATGTAAGCGGTATTGTACTCACAAAGCTTGATGGCACAGCAAAGGGAGGTATAGTTATCGCTATAAAAGCTGAACAGAATATTCCGGTAAGATTTATCGGCGTTGGTGAAAAAATGGATGACCTTCAGCCTTTTAATGCTAAAGATTTTGCACAAGCAATGTTTGAATAAAATAAATTGAGGTGATTTCCTTGATAAAAAATCCAATATTAAAAATATGTATACCGGTTATTATTTGTATTTTAGCGGTTATTGGAATAGTTGTATGTGGCATTTATATGAATTATATGGAATATCTGGAAATAGGTACCGAATTTACCAGTGTTTTCAGAATAGATTTTAATGCCAATTTATTGACATTTGTTTTTGCTTTTATTATATTTTTTGTTCTTATTATTTCAAATATTATAATTTTAAGAACAAATTTGCTTGCAATTGACAATTCCTTTAGCTATTTAAAAAAGAATTTTTTTCTTTATTTTTTAACTATACTTTTTGCGGTAGGGTTTTCAGTTATTGCAAGTAATGCTGTATCTGACAATATTATGCCATATTTAAACAGTGAGTTTTTTGGTAAGGGAGACCCTGTTTTTAACAAGGATATTGGTTATTATGTGTTTCAAAGACCATTTTATATTTCGATTGCTGACACTTTTTCGTTCTTTACGGGTTTTTTGATTTTTTCAACTGCTTTCTTATATTTAATTTTTTACGGTAAGTTTGATTTTTATAATCTAAAAAACATACTAAAGGAAAAAGGTATTGTTACGCATGAAATAAGTCTTATAATGATATATTTTTTGATTAAAGCCGTGGCATATAAATTTATCAGGGAAGATATCTTGTTTGGTTCTGGGGGGAATTTTGTAGGTGCTGACTATGTAGATTTGAATGTTTGGCTTAAATTTTACAATGTTGCTCCTGTTATTATATTAGCCGTTGTAATTACTACAACCGTTTTAATTTTAAGACAAAAATTAAAACCCGCTTTTCTAACGGTTATGATTTATCCGGTCTTGTTTATTGCAACATCCATAATTGCCGGTGTTGTTAATGTAATGGTTGTGGACCCTAACGAGATGGCAGTTCAAAGTGCATATATTCAGCATAATGTTGATTATACAAGGTCTGCTTATGGTCTGGACAAAGCTTTAGAACAGGATTATCAAATAAAACATGACCTTGATGCTGCGAAAATAGAAAAAAATCTTGGAACTATTAATAATATACGCATTAATGATTTTGACCAGACTGTAAATATTCTAAATCAGCTTCAAAGTTTGAAAACATATTATGCATTTACAGATACTGATGTTGTGACTTATACCTTAAACGGGGAACCTACTGCTGTTTCAATTGCAGCAAGAGAAATTAATACTGACAGGCTTGAAGATTCAGCAAAAACTTATGTTAATACTAAAATGAGATATACCCATGGGTTTGGTGTTGTTGTTAATAAAATGAACACCATAAATGATTTGGGACAGCCTGATTTTATTGTTAGGGATATTCCGGTAAACTCTGATTACAGTGAATTAGAAGTCAAGGAACCAAGAATTTATTATGGGGAAACCGATAATGATTACGTTATTGTAGGTACTAAAGATGGTGAAACAGATGATGTTGCCACAAACGGTTATTTCTATCAGGGTAGTTCTGGTATAGGTCTTAATTGGTTTAACAGATTAGTTTTAGCGGTTAGAGAAACTGATTTTAAAATGCTTTTCTCAGACCAGATTACAAGTAACAGTAAAATTTTGCTAAATACAAATATTATGGACAGGGTAAAGAAGGTTGCACCATTCTTTAAATATGACAGCGACCCTACTATAGTTATTGATGATGACGGAAGTCTTAAGTGGATTATCGATGCTTATACAACAACGGAATATTATCCATATTCAGAATATACAGGGGAATATAATTATATCAGAAATTCTGTTAAAGTTGTAGTTGATGCATATCACGGCGATGTTCAGTTTTATATTGTGGATAAAAATGACCCTATTGTAAGGTGCTATTCAAAAATATATCCAAATTTATTTGAAAAAGGAAATATACCGGATTCGTTGTCTGAACATATAAGGTACCCTATGGATATATTCAATGTGCAGGCTGCAATGATGCAAAAATATCATATAGATAATGCATCTGATTTTTATCAGAAAAAAGGCGTATGGTCTTTCGCTAATGAAAAAACAGCCGAAAATGTTACTCAGCCTGTAAAACCTTATTATAATTATATGAGTCTTGAAGAAGGTAAAACGGAACTTGTTCTTATGATTCCATATACATTATCTAATAAGGATAATATGATTTCGTGGGTTGCGGTAAGATGTACCGGTGAAAACTATGGTCAATTAATAGTATATAACTTTAGTCAGTCTGAAAATATTTCCGGGCCGTATCAGGTGGAAAACAGAATAGACAGTGATGCCAACATTTCAAAGGATATATCTCTGTGGGAAAGTTCCGGTTCATCTGTAATAAGAGGCAACTTGATGGTTGTTCCGGTGGAAAGCAATTTGCTTTACATTGAACCTATATATATAACATCAGGTATTGATGGCAGTGCATTGCCACAGATTGCAAGAATAGTTATGACATATAATGATATAGTTGTTTCTGAACCAACATTAAATGCATGCCTACAAAGATTGTTTTCATATACATTGCCGGAGGAAGAAGCAAATGATGTAGTTCTTGCCGATGATTTAAATGCTTATATTATCAAGGCTATTGATAGTTATAATGAGGTTAAGATTTATTCTCAATCCGGAGATTGGGAGGCTTTTGGTAAAGCAATGAATCAGCTTGATGTCAATATTAGTAATCTTAAAAACAAATTGAATAATAATGAAAAGGACAATTCACAACAATAATTTTAAAAAATTACAAAATAATTACAAATTTCTCTTGACATAAAGTACGATTTGGTGTATAATATGTAAAGTAATTTGCTTTACAAGGAGCTTTTATATGAGTAAGAATTTAGATATTATAATGCTTTTCGATTTTTACCGCAATATCCTTACCGAAAAGCAAATAGAGGTTATTGACTTATACTATAATGAGGATTTATCTCTCGCTGAAATCAGTGAACATCTCAATATCACGAGACAAGGTGTGCGTGATAATATAAAGCGTGCGGAAAATATTCTTATTAATATGGAGGATAAACTTCATCTTGTAGAAAAACATAAAAACATTATAGATGCTGTCAACGGTATTTCCAGGGAAATTAATGAAATGCAGATGAATGAATCTGCATCGACTTTACCTTGGGTTATGGAGCATATTGAAAATATCAAGATGTTGCTTGATGGTATTGAAGATTAATGCCTACTGGCAAATTATTTTTATCTGAAGGGTAGGTGTGGTTTTATGGCATTTGATAATCTTACCGAAAAATTACAAGTTGCTTTTAAAAAGCTTAGAGGTAAGGGAAAGATTACACCAGCTGATTTAAAAGAGGGTATGCGTGAAATTAAGCTCGCTCTTTTAGAAGCTGATGTTAACTTTAAAGTTGTTAAAGAATTTATCGTAACTGTTACTGAACGTGCGAGTGGCGCTGATGTTATGGAATCACTTACTCCCGGTCAGCAGATTGTTAAGATAGTTAATGAAGAACTTGTTAATCTGATGGGTGTTGAAAACAGCAAGATTAACCTTTCTAACAACCCTCCGTCAGTTATTATGATGACAGGTCTTCAAGGTGCAGGTAAAACTACTACATCAGGTAAGCTTGCAAAAATGTTTAAGGATAAAGGAAGAAGACCTTTACTTGTAGCTTGTGACGTTTATCGTCCCGCAGCAATTCAACAGCTACAGGTTGTTGGAGGTAAGGTTGATGTTCCGGTCTTTACAATAGAAGGTAATAAAAATCCTGTTGTTATTTCGACAAAGGCTATTGAACATGCTAAAAAATATGGTAATGATATAGTTATTATTGATACAGCCGGACGTCTTCACATAGATGAAGAACTTATGGATGAACTTCGTAATATTAAAAATAATATTACTGTTCATGAAACTTTACTTGTTGTTGATGCAATGACCGGTCAGGATGCAACACAAGTTGCAGACACCTTTAATCAACAGCTTGAGATTGATGGTGTCATTTTATCAAAACTTGATGGTGATGCTCGTGGCGGTGCAGCTTTATCTGTACGCTGTGTTACTCAAAAACCTATTAAGTTTGTTTCAACTGGTGAAAAGTTTGATGATTTTGAACCTTTTTATCCGGATAGAATGGCTTCGAGAATTTTGGGTATGGGTGATGTACTCTCCCTTATTGAAAAAGCCGAGCAGATGTTTGATGAAAATCAGGCAAAGGAATTAGAAGAAAAATTACGTAAACAACAATTTGACCTGGAAGATTTTCTTGAACAGATGCAACAGGTTAAAAAAATGGGCCCTATCAAAAATTTGCTTGGTATGATGCCGGGTATTGATGCACGTGCTCTTGAAAATGCTGACATTGATGAACGCAAGTTGGATAGGGTTGAGGCAATCATAAAGAGTATGACTAAAAAAGAACGTACAAATCCGTCTATTATAAATTCAAGCCGCAAGCGTAGAATTGCTTCCGGTAGCGGTACAGATGTAGCACAGGTTAATGCATTGTTAAAACAGTTTGAACAGATGCAGAAGATGTTTAAACAGCTAAACAGTAAAGGCACTAAGAAAATGATGAAAAAATTTAAAAATGGTCCAAGAGGAATGAAATTTCCTTTTGCATAAATTGTAAGCAATCTTTTTAGGAGGTGAAATAGAGATGGCAGTAAAGATTCGTTTGAAGAGAATGGGTGCAAAGAAAGCTCCTTTCTACCGTGTAGTTGTAGCAGATTCAAGATATCCGCGTGATGGCAGATTTATCGAAGAAATCGGTACTTACAATCCACTAACAGAGCCTGCATCAATCAATATTGATACAGAAAAAGCTCAGAAATGGATTAAAAATGGTGCTCAGCCAACAGATATCGTTAAGAAACTTCTTAAAGAAAGCGGTATGTAATTGAAAAATTGGTGTGTAAATAGGCTCTAAATAACCTTGCTTATTCTATAGAGCCTATTAAAATGCCGATTGCAAGGCGGCGGAAAGGCTAATTTAAAATGAAGGAATTATTAGAAACAATTGCTAAATCATTAGTGGACAACCCTGATGCAGTTAATGTAAACGTTGTTGAAAAAGAAGATATAATCGTTTTGGAATTGCATGTAGGTGAAGGTGATATGGGTAAGGTAATAGGCCGTCAGGGCAGAATTGCCAAAGCTATAAGAACTGTTATCCGCAGTGCAACATCACAGTCACCTAAAAAGGTTGTTGTTGATATATTATAATAAGTATTAGGGTGGGATTTATCCTCACCCTTTTGCTGCTTATTTTGGTATTTTAAGGAGGAATAGCTTTTATGTCACAGATTGAAATTGGTAAAGTTATAAATACTCATGGGCTTAGAGGACATGTTAAAGTGGAACCATGGTGTGACGGCATAGAAACCTTTGAATATCTTAAAAGAGTTTTTATTAATAAAACGGAGTATAGAATTGAAAGTGTAAAGCCTCAGAAAAATCTTTTTTTGCTAAAACTCGCAGAAGTTAATTCTGTTGAAAATGCTGAAGCTTTAAAGGGTAAAATTATAAACGCTTTAGAAGAAGAAATGCCACCTCTTCCAGAGGGTGTATACTATATCAGGGATATTATGGGTCTTTCAGTATATGAGGGTGAAAAGTTTATTGGTGAAATTACAGACTGGATAGAAACAGGATCAAATAATGTATATATTATTAAAAGACCCCAAGGAAAAGATGTTTTGATTCCCGCAATAGATTCAGTAGTTTTGAAAATTGATATTGAAAACAAACGAATGTCTGTAAATATGTTGGAGGGACTGATGGAAGATGACGATTGATATTCTTACATTATTTCCCGAAATGATGGAAACTGTTTTGTCAGAAAGTATTATTGGCAGGGCAAGAAAAGCAGGCATTATTAATATAGACTGTACTAATATTCGAGATTATGCAGAAAATAAGCATAATCGTGTTGATGATTATCCATATGGCGGAGGCAATGGTATGGTTATGCAACCGGGTCCTATCTACAGAGCATATGAGTCAATAGCATCAAAATATGATGAAAAGCCGTATGTTGTGTATATGTCTCCTCAAGGAAGGGTGTTTAATCAACAAATAGCAAAAGAGTATTTGAAAAAAAAGCACATTGTTATACTGTGCGGACATTACGAAGGTATTGACGAAAGAATTATCGAAGAAATTGTCGATGAGGAAATTTCTATTGGTGATTATGTACTTACTGGCGGAGAATTACCTGCACTTGTTATGTGTGATTGTATTAGCCGAATGGTGCCGGGTGTACTTTCTAATGAGGAATGTTTTTCTGATGAATCCCATTTTAATGGTAGACTAGAATATCCTCAATATACGCGTCCTCCTGTATTTATGGGACGCAGTGTACCAGAGGTATTACTTAGCGGCCATCACGCAAATATTGAAAAATGGCGACAGGAACAATCCATCCTGAGAACAAGGAAGAAACGCCCGGATATGTTAAAGGGTGATACAGATGAGTAAAATTGGTATTTTTGGTGGTTCGTTTAATCCTATACACAACGGACATATATATGTTGCTGAAAATGTTAAGAAAATGCTTGATTTGGATAAAATTATTTTTATTCCTACAGGTATTGCACCTCATAAGGATAATAGCAATTTTGCTTCTAAAGAACATAGATATAATATGGTAAATCTGGCCGTTGAAGATAAGTTTGAGGTTTCGGATATTGAGGTTAAAACCGATAAGGTTTGTTATGCAGTTGATACTATGTCTGAAATAAAAAATATATATCCAAATGATGATTTGTACTATATTATTGGTGCGGATTCTCTGGCTGATTTTATGACCTGGCGAGAACCTGTTAAGCTTTTTGAAATGCTAAATATTATAGTCGTTGACCGCGAAAATACAGATGTTGCAAAATATGCTGAAGAATATCGGAAAAAATATAATGCGAAAATTACTATCTGTCATATTAAAAAATATGATGTTTCATCCACAGAAATTAGAGAAATGATAAAGAAGACGGGAAGGTGCAAAAAATTTGTACCTCCTAAAATAGAGGAATATATTATTAAACACAAGTTATACACGGAGGAAAAATAAGTGAATATTGCAGAAATAGAGCAGTGTATAAAGAAAATGACAAAGAAGTCACGATTTAATCATAGTAAAGGTGTTCAATATATGGCAGGTGAGCTTGCCAGACATTATGGATTAGATGTTGAAAAAGCTGAACTTACAGGTTTAATGCATGATTGTGTTAAAAACTTGCCTGTTGAAGAAATGTTCAGGTTATGTGATGAATTAGGTTGTGAACTTGATGAGGTTACTAAAAGAGAAACAAAGCTTATTCACGCACCACTCGGAGCTTATTATGTAAAAAAAATTTTTGGCGTAGATGATGATGAAATTTTTAATTCAATATATTATCATACAACCGCAAAGGCCGATATGACTTTGTTTGAAAAAGTTATATACCTTGCCGATGTCGTTGAGCCAAACAGAAAATATGACGTGGTTGACGAAATGCGTCAATTGGCATTTGAAAACGTTGACCTTGCAATGCTTAAAATTCTGGATTATAACATTACCAAACAAGTAAATGCAGGGAAGATGTTACATAGCGAAACTATTAATGCAAGAAATTATCTTATTGCAAAAGGGGTAAATATATGAGTAAAGAATTAGTTAGAAAAATTGTTAAAGCACTTGATGATAAAAAGGCTATTAAAATTGAAGTTATTGATATTCAGGAACTTAGTCAGATTGCAGATTACTTTGTTGTATGCACCGGTTCATCTACTACACAGGTGAAGGCACTTGCTGACGAAGTGGAATTTCAACTTGGCAGTGATATAGAACATGAGGTTGGATATCATAAAGAAGGATATGGCTCTGCAGAATGGATATTATTGGATTATAAAGATGTTATCGTCCATATTTTCTGTGGTGAAACTCGTGATTTTTATAATCTTGAACACCTATGGTCAGACGGTAAAGAAGTAGATATAAACGAATTTTTGGACTAATTGGAGGTAATATATATGAGCAATTACGATTTTAAATCCATTGAAAAGAAATGGCAACAATACTGGGATGATAATAAGACTTTTGAAGCTTCAAATATTGATAAATCAAAGCCTAAATTTTATGGTCTGGTAGAATTTCCTTATCCGTCAGGACATGGTTTGCACGTTGGTCACCCAAGAGGCTATACTGCAATAGATATTATTACACGTAAAAAACGTCTTGAAGGATATAATGTATTGTTTCCTATGGGGTGGGATGCATTCGGTTTGCCAACTGAAAACTTTGCTATTAAAAACAACATTCATCCTGCAGTAGTTACAAAGAACAATATTGAAAACTTTAAAAGACAGCTTAAAATGCTTGGCTTTGGTTTTGACTGGTCAAGGGAAGTAAATACTACTGACCCTAATTACTATAAGTGGACACAGTGGATTTTTCTTAAATTGTTTGAAAAAGGTCTTGCTTATAAAACAAAGATGCCAATAAACTTCTGTACAGGATGTAAGGTTGGACTTGCAAATGAAGAAGTTGTAAACGGTGTTTGTGAACGTTGTGGCAGTGAGGTTGTTCAAAAGGAAAAAAGCCAGTGGATGCTTAAAATTACTGAGTATGCACAACGCCTTATAGATGATCTTGATGACCTTGATTATATTGAACGTGTTAAAGTTCAGCAGAAAAACTGGATTGGTAGAAGTGAGGGTGCTGAAGTAGACTTTAAAATCAAGGGTACAGATGATAAAGTCAGAGTCTATACAACACGTCCCGACACTTTATTTGGTGCTACATATATGGTACTTGCACCTGAACATCCTTATGTAGAAAAGTATAAGGATATGATTGAAAATTATGATGAAGTTGAAGCATATAAACTTGCTGCATCTAAAAAAAGCGATTTTGAAAGAGCGGAGCTTGATAAAGAAAAAACAGGTGTTATGCTTAAAGGTATCATAGCTATCGACCCTGTAAATAATGCTGAAATTCCAATTTGGATTTCGGATTATGTACTTGTTACTTATGGTACAGGTGCTATTATGGCTGTTCCTGCTCATGATACACGTGACTGGGAATTTGCTAAAAAATTTAATATGCCTATTATTGAAGTTGTGGCAGGCGGCGAAGATGTTCAAAAAGAGGCTTTTACCGATGTTGCAACAGGTGTTATGGTTAATTCTGGATTCCTTACAGGTATGCAGGTTGAAGATGCTAAAAAGGCTATTATAGATTTTCTTGAAAAAGAAGGTATTGGTACACGCAAAGTTAACTATAAATTACGTGACTGGGTATTCTCACGTCAACGTTATTGGGGAGAACCTATTCCATTGGTTAACTGTCCTAAATGCGGATGGGTAGCATTACCGGAAAGCGAATTACCTTTACAGTTACCTGATACTGAAAATTTCGAACCCGGCGAATCGGGAGAATCTCCATTAATTAAAATCAGAGATTGGGTTGAAACTGCTTGTCCTAAGTGTGGTGGCAAGGCTGAGAGAGAAACTGATACAATGCCACAGTGGGCAGGTTCTTCCTGGTATTTCTTAAGATATATTGATCCTAACAATACCGACTTTATGGCAGGTATGGAAGAACTTAAGTATTGGTTGCCGATAGATTGGTATAACGGTGGTATGGAACATACAACACTTCACTTGTTGTATTCAAGATTCTGGCACAAATTCCTTTATGATATTGGTGCAGTTCCTACAAAAGAACCTTATCAGAAGAGAACTTCTCACGGTATGATTTTGGGTGAAAATGGCGAAAAAATGTCAAAATCAAGAGGTAATGTAATTAATCCTGATGATGTTGTTAACGAATATGGTGCAGATACATTTAGAACATACGAAATGTTTATTGGTGCTTTTGACCAGGCAACACCTTGGTCTATGAATGGCGTTAAGGGGTGCTATAAATTCCTTGAAAGGGTATGGAATTTGCAAAATATTTTAGTTGATGGTGATGAATATTCTAGAGAATTGGAAAGTGCGTTCCATAAAACAATTAAAAAAGTAACCGATGACTACAATAGAATGAAATTTAATACTGCTATTGCAGCATTAATGGCTTTGATTAACGATATATTAAAAGTTGGTAAAATAAATAAAGCTGAATTTAAAACATTTATTACTTTGTTAAATCCTACGGCTCCTCATATAACAGAGGAACTTTGGCAGATTGCCGGTTTTGAAGGAGCGCTGTCTGATACACTATGGCCACAGTATGATGAGGCAAAGACTATTGATGATGAAATTGAGATTGTTGCACAGATTAATGGTAAGGTAAAATGTAAACTTGTGGTAGGTGCTGAAGAAGCAGAAGATTCAATTAAGGAAAAAGCTTTGGCAGATCCTAAAATTGCAGAAGCTGTTGCAGGCAAAAGTGTTGTTAAAGTTATTGTTATTCCAAAACGACTAATAAATATTGTTGTAAAATAAATTATAATATAAGGAAAGTCCGTTGTCGACTTTCCTTAATTATTGTTATCAGGAGGTATTTATGTTATATTTAGTTGGTACTCCCATAGGAAATTTTAATGATATGACATATAGAGCGGTTGAAACTTTAAAAAATGTAGATTTAATTGCTGCTGAGGATACTCGTAATACCCTGAATTTACTTAATCACTTTGATATAAAAACAAAACTGACAAGCTATCATGAACATAATAAAGTATCCAAAGGGCAACAACTCCTTGAACTTTTGATAGAGGGTAAGGACATTGCCGTTGTTACCGATGCAGGTATGCCAGCAATTAGTGACCCGGGTGAGGATATTGTTAAATTGTGTATAGAAAATAACATTAAGATTACAACTATTCCCGGACCTACTGCATTTGTTTCAGCTTTAGTTATGTCAGGGTTGCCGAGTAAGGGTGTTATCTTTGAAGGATTCTTGTCTGCAAAAAATTCCGAAAGGGAAAAAAGACTTGTTGAGTTAAGGGATTATAGAGAAACTATTATTTTTTATGAAGCTCCTCATAAACTGTTGCGTACCTTAGAACATATAAAAAATATTTTTGGTGACAGAAATTTATCAGTAAGTCGTGAAATTACAAAGAAATTCGAGGAAACTGTACGAGGTAAAATAAGTGAAGTTGTAGAACACTTTACTAAAAATATTCCTAAGGGAGAATTTGTTTTAGTTGTAAGCGGGGCAGAAGAAAAAGAAGAAGTTTACATAATTTCTGTAACACAACATGTTGATGAATTAATATCTCAGGGAATGGACAAAAAAACCGCAATAGCAGAGGTAGCTAAATTACGCAAAATACCTAAGAGAAATGTTTATAATGAGTATGAAAATAGATAGGTTTATAATTGTAAATAAAGTATTAATGTTACAAGAATGTTACACGAATGTTACAATTTGACTTGACATGTTACACAAGATATGGTATAATGACACTCGTAATGTAAAAACAAAAGAGAAAGATTGGAGTGATTCAGTGGAATTAGTCAAGAAGTTAATTAAGTTCACTATCGCATTAACAATTTCTATTTTGGGTACTGTTATTATAGTTAATGCGGATCCCGGTGTAGTTACCGGAAATGGAGTAAATTTCAGAAGTGGCCCGGGAACAGGGTACGATATATATGCATGTTTGCCAAGAGGTACATATGTTACAGTTGACAGTACAGAAGGCAACTGGTTCAAGATTACATACAATGGTGTAACTGGTTATATGTCTGCTGATTATATTAGCGTTAGAAAAGGCGTCGAGGTTGACCGTTCAGGTCTTACGGTAGACAGGTACGGCACATCAGGTGAAACTATTGTAAACTATGCGGCTCAGTTTTTAGGTACTCCATATGTTTATGGTGGTACATCTCCAAGTGGTTTTGATTGTTCCGGATTTGTGTATTATGTGTACAGAAGTTTTGGTTATACATTGAATAGAACCGCTGCTGGTCAGAATTCTAATGGTATTTGGGTATCGAGGGACGCTCTTGTGCCTGGCGATATTGTATTGTTTAATACAAGCGGTGGTATTAGTCATGCAGGCATTTATGTCGGCGGTGATCAGTTTATTCACGCTGTAAAACCAGGTACACCATTACAATATGACAGTTTGAATTCATCATATTATTCATCAAGATACGTATCTGCAAGAAGAATTATTTATTAAATTTTAACAACCTTTGCATTTTTTTGATGTAAAGGTTGTTTTTCTTTGTTTTAGTACTTGTCAAAATGAAAAAAATAGTATAAAATAATAAAGAAAGGTATTCATTATACATTTTATGTTTTATCGAAAGGATTATTATATGATATTTACTAAAATGCATTGTGTGTGCAATGATTTTTTAATTTTAAACTGCTTTGATGATATTATGGAAATTTCTGAAGATTTACCCGTTAAAGTATGTGACAGACATACTGGTATAGGTGCTGATGGACTTGTTTTGATTTTATACTCAAATGATGCGGATTTCAGGATAGTTTTCTATAACATAGACGGAATTAAAGCACCTTGTAATACAAATATATTAAGGTGTGCGGCTAAATATGCATTGGATAATAAATTAGTTGATAAAAAAATGATTTCCATAGATACTGATAATGGAATAAAATATGTAGTGGTTAATGAAGATAATTCACTTACAATAAATATTGGGGAACCTGTATTTACACCTCAGCTTATTCCTGTTGACTATACAGGTGATGATTTTATCGAGAAGGTTATTTCGGTAGGTGCAGATGATTACGTGGCAAGTTGTGTGTCCATAAGTTCTAACCCGTGTACTGTAATTTTTACTGAAAATACAGATGAACTTAATGATATTGAAATTAACAAAATTGCTCCGTATATTGAAAAACACAATGTTTTTCCGAATAGTTCAAATGTTATATTTGCTAATATTGTTGACAGAAATACCTTGCAGATACGTTGCTGGCAGATTAGAACAGGTGAAGTTATAGGTTGTGATTTTGGCGCAGTGGCAGCTTTTGTTGTGGCTAACTTTATTGGCAAGCTTGATGATAAAATAACTGCTGAACTTTATGGTGGTGACTTGTCTTTGGAAATAAGTGATGATAATTTTGCATATGTTACCGGTTTTGCTGATAATGTTTTTGAAATTAACTGGTAATTTTGCATTTATACGACATAATATATTATGACGATTAAAGTTTAGTAGGTGTATATATTGTTTAAAAGAATTCGAAATGATGTTAAAACAGTACTTGATCGTGACCCTGCGGCAAGAAGCTTTTTTGAAGTTTTTTTTCTCTATTCGGGTGTTAAAGCAATCAGTTATTACAGAGTAGCACATTGGTTTTATACAAAAAAACTTTATTTTATAGCAAGATATTTGTCACAACGTGCAAGACGTATTACAGGTATAGAAATACATCCGGCGGCTATTATTGGTGATGGTGTGTTTATAGACCATGGTATGGGAGTTGTAATTGGAGAAACAACTATAATTGGTGATAACTGCACAATCTATCAGGGGGTAACACTTGGCGGTACAGGTAAAGATAAAGGGAAACGTCACCCAACAATCGGAAATAATGTCGTTATCGGCTCCGGTGCAAAGGTTTTGGGTCCTTTTACTGTTGGTGATAATTCTAAAATTGCTGCCAATGCTGTTGTTTTGTCTGAGGTCCCTGCTAACTGTACTGTTGTGGGTGTGCCGGGACGTGTTGTCCGGAAGAACAATGTTAAGGTTAATATTGTTGCAGACCTTGATCAGGTTCATATTCCCGACCCGATTTCTATGGAGCTTTGCAAGTTGAATGTAAGGTTGGATAAGCTAGAAAAGGAGAATATTAAAAATGAAAATATATAATACATTAACTAGGCAAAAGGAAGAATTTGTACCAATAGTTCCAAATGAAGTTAAAATGTATTCCTGCGGACCTACTGTTTACAATTATTTTCATATTGGTAACGCAAGACCGTTTATAATTTTTGACACAATGCGTAGATACCTTGAGTACAATGGTTATAATGTTACCTTTGTGCAGAATTTTACTGATATAGATGATAAAATGATTAATAGAGCAAATGATGAGGGTATTACTGTTAAGGAACTTGGTGAGCGATTTATTGCTGAATATTTTAATGATGCAGATTCACTAGGAATCCGTAGAGCATCATTTCATCCAAAGGCTACTGAAAATATTGATTCAATCATTGCAATTGTTAAGAAGCTTGAGGAAAACGGCTATGCATATAATGTAGACGGCGATGTTTATTTTTCAACAAAGAAATTTAAAGAATACGGAAAGCTTTCCCATCAACCCCTTGATGATTTGGAAGCAGGTGCAAGAATTGACGTAAATGAAAGCAAAAATGACCCGATGGATTTTGCTCTATGGAAAAAACAAAAACCCGGTGAACCTGCGTGGGAAAGTCCATGGGGAATGGGTAGACCGGGATGGCATATTGAATGTTCTGCTATGGCAAACAAATTTTTAGGTGAAACAATTGATATACACAGCGGCGGGCAGGATTTGATTTTTCCTCACCACGAAAATGAAATTGCTCAAAGCGAATGTGCCAACTGTAAGCCTTTTGCAAAATATTGGATGCATAACGGATATATAAATGTTGACAATAAAAAGATGTCAAAATCACTAGGGAACTTTTTTACAGTACGTGATGTACTTAAGGAATTTGATGGAGAGGTTATTCGTTTCTTTATGTTGTCAGCACATTACAGAAGTCCTATTAACTTCTCAAAAGACCTTATCGAACAGGCTAAAACAGGGCTTGAAAGATTATATACATGTATTAATAACCTTGAATTTTTAAAACAAAATTCAAGTGTCGGTAATTTAAATAATGAAGTCAAGGAATTATGTACAAAATATAAATTAGCTTTTTGTGAAGCTATGGATGATGATTTAAATACCGGTCTTGCAATAGCTGCATTATTTGATTTTGTAAGAGATATTAATTCGAGATTCACTTCAACTTCTGTACAGAGTATTGAAGATATTGATGAATGTATTAATATGTTAAAAGAATTAGGTGAAGTTTTGGGTATATTACAAAATACCGAAACAGACTCTATTGATAATGAAATAGAGGAATTAATAACCAAACGTCAGGAAGCAAGAAAGAACAAGAATTTTGCTTTAGCTGATGAAATTAGAGATAACTTAAAGGCTCAGGGAATTATCCTTGAGGATACGCCAAACGGTGTAAAGTGGAAAAGAGTGTAATGAGCGGGGTTGATATTTTGACTGATGCACAGCAATATTCTCCATTGGTACTTGCGTATATGGGAGATGCGGTTTATGAATTGTATGTTCGTAGAATGCTAATCGATAAAGCTAATACACAGGTTGACAGACTCCATAAATCTGCTATACAGATTGTAAAGGCAGAAGCACAGTGTGAAGCCTTCAGAAAAATTGAAAACGAACTTACAGAGAAGGAAATGGCTGTATTCAAGCGGGGAAGAAATACAAAGTCAAGTGTCCCTAAACACTCGTCAGTTGCAGAATACAGAACAGCTACTGGTCTGGAAGCTTTAATTGGGTACATATATCTTACGGGTGATACTAATCGCCTGGATTATATTATGAACTTAATTTTAGAATAAAGACGGTGATTAATTGAAAAAAACAACAAAAGTTTTAAAGAAATACCTTTCAATAACTATGGGATGTATGCTCGCGGGTTTTTCACTTAGTTGTTTTTTGGCTCCAAATGACATTATTGCAGGTGGAGTATCAGGTGTGGCTACTATTATTAATCATTTTACTTCATTACCTATTGGGTTAATGATTATGTTAATTAATATCCCTATATTTATATGTGGGGTAATAAAGTTTGGTAAATCATTGGGTATTTCAACATTATATGCAACTATTGCACTATCTGTTTTTACAGACATTTTTTCTGCTATTGGAATGCTTACCGATGATATGCTTTTAGCATCAGTTTTTGGGGGAATAATTGCTGGTGCAGGTTATGGTATTGTATTTTATTGTAAAGCCACAACCGGCGGTGTTGATATTATTGCTAATATTATTAAAACTAAATACAGACATTTTCAACTTGGTAAAATTATATTGATAGTTGATCTTGTGATTATTTTGTTTGCGATGTATGTGTATAAAAACATCAACATAGGTCTTTATTCGATAATTGCACTATGGCTTACTGCATATGTGCTTGATATGATTTTAGAGGGTTTTAATTTTGCTAAACTTGTCTTGATTATATCTGATAATTATGAGGAAATTGCAAAATTAATCAATACAAAGCTTAAAAGAGGTGCAACTTTTTTAAACGGACAAGGCACATATACCAATCATTCTAAAAAAGTTATAATGTGTACTATTAAAGAAAAAGAAATTCCTATGCTTAAGGATATAATAAAGTCCGTTGATAATGATTCATTTGTTCTTATAACCGATGCCAGAGAAGTTTTAGGTGAAGGTTTTTTAGAACATTGATTATAAATATTAACTAACGAAGGGGAGGGTAGCAATTTTATATTGCGAAAATTATGAACAACAGAGATTTGGAAATTATGGCATGTAAAATTAGACATCACATAATTAACGAAGTACACTCTGCAAAGGCAGGGCATCCGGGTGGTTCACTGTCTATGGCTGATATTATCACAGAGCTATATTTTGAACAGATGAATGTAGACCCAAAAAATCCTAAGTGGGACAAGAGAGACAGATTTGTTTTGTCTAAAGGACATTGTTCTCCCGCACTATATGGTGCATTGGCTGAAAAAGGCTTTTTCCCGGTAGAGGATTTACCAACATTTAGACATACAGGAAGTTATTTGCAGGGACATCCGAGCCTTAAAGATACTCCTGGAGTAGATATGTCTACAGGTTCTCTTGGTCAGGGTATTTCTGCTGCAAATGGTATGGCTATTGCAGCAAAGCTTAATGGTGATGATTACCGTGTATACACAGTTTTAGGTGATGGTGAAATTGAAGAAGGTCAGGTGTGGGAGGCTGCTATGTTTGCTGCTCACTATAAGCTTGATAATCTTTGTGCAGTAGTTGACTGGAACGGTTTGCAGATTGATGGTAGAATTGAAGATGTTATGTCATCTCTTCCTATTGATGAGAAATTTGCAGCTTTCGGTTGGAATGTAATATTAGTTGATGCTCACGATTTTGATTCATTAAGAGATGGATTTAATAAAGCTAAGGAATGCAAGGGGAAACCAACAGTTTTGGTTGCTAAGAGCACAAAGGGTAAGGGAGTTTCCTTTATGGAAAATCTTGCAAGCTGGCACGGCGTTGCTCCTAACGATGAACAACGTGCACAGGCTATTGCTGAACTTGATGAAAAATTAGCTGAATTGGGAGGTAAAATGTAATGGCTGATATGATTGCAACAAGAGAATCTTACGGCAAAGCTTTGGCTGAATTTGGTGATACATATGATATGGTTGTTATGGATGCTGACCTTTCCGGTTCAACCAAAACAGGCGTTTTTGCTAAAAAATTCCCTGAAAGATTTATTAACTGCGGTATAGCAGAAGGTAATATGATGACAACCGCTGCCGGTATTGCAACAACAGGCAAGACTGTTTTTGCTTCAACATTTGCAGTTTTTGCATCAGGAAGAGCTTTTGAACAAATCAGAAATTCAATCTGCTATCCAAACCTTAATGTTAAGATAGGTGCTACTCATGCGGGTATTTCTGTTGGTGAAGACGGTGCGTCACATCAGGCTATTGCTGATATGGCTGTAATGCGTGCATTACCTAATATGGTTGTAATAAATCCTGCTGATGATGTTGAAGCAAGATGTGCTATTAAGGCTGCTATTGAGCATGAAGGACCTGTATATTTAAGACTTGGCAGACTTCCTGTTCCTGTAATATTTGATGAAGCCACATATAAGTTTGAAATAGGCAAAGGACAGCTTATTAATGATGGTAGTGATATTACAATTGTTGCAACAGGACTTATGGTTCCTGAAGCTATGAAAGCTGTTGAAATGCTTAAGGCAGAAGGTATCAGTGCAAGGTTAATTAATATCCATACAATCAAACCTATGGATAAGGATATTATTGTAAAGGCTGCAAAAGAAACAGGACATATTCTGACTGTTGAAGAGCATTCAATTATTGGTGGTCTTGGCGGTGCAGTAGCGGAAGTTCTTGCTGAAGAATATCCATGCAAGATGACAAGAATGGGTGTCAAGGATGTATTTGGACAGTCCGGTAAACCTTCTGAACTTTTAGAAATATATGAACTTACTGACAAACATATTGCCGCAAAAGTAAAAGAAATTTTAAGTAAATAATTGTTAATGATAAAACCCTGTATTTTTTAAATACAGGGTTTTTGTTATATTTTATAGTATAGAATATAAGATTTTTGCAGCTTCGCCTTTAGTAACATTTCTAAGAGGTAATATTGTACCATCCTCATATCCGTTAATTGCTCCAAGTTTTATCAATATTTCAAAACCTTCTTTGGCCCAATCAGCAATATCACCTTTGTCTGAAGAAGATATGGTTTCTTTTTCAAGTCCGGATGGAAGTGTTCTTGAAATTATAGTAGCAGTTTCAGCTCTTGTTATACTATCAAGCGGATTTGCATATAAATATCCATAATTGTTACTTCCTTGTACGATACCAAGCTTATACAGAGCCTTGAAACTGTTTAATGCCCAATTTGGTATTTTATCCAAATCATCATAAGGTAGTGTTACGTTTTCAAATTCTGTAACATCCAAATCAAGATAGTTCGTAATCATTACTGCAAATTCTGAACGTGTCATTGATTTACCAGGATTAAATTTTAAGCCTTGTCCAGTTATTTCGCCATTTACTATTTTTGATGAATACATATATGATAAAATGTCTTTTGCCCAATGATCATTTGTATCTATGAATGGATTTTCATAACTGTTTTCTGTAATTAACGTTGTTGCAAAGGAAGAAAAACCTTTCGAATTTGTAACAAATACTGTTATTTTTAACGTACCGTCAGGTATAGTAGTTGTAGCAATACCATCTTTATAATCAAAATCAAGTCTTTTACCATCTGCTTTGATTATAATTTTTTCTTTATCAACAGATAATCCGTTTTTAATATTAATATCAACTTTTAAATTTTTATCATTAACATCTATGTTTATGGTATTGTAGACTTCATTCAGACCTTTTACTGTAACAGGTATTTCGACTGTTGTACCACCTGCTTTAACATAGATATTTCCTATTGTATCAAGTATATTGTCTGTTGCTGTAAATTTTCCGCCCTCTGTAATTGTACCAATTTCCTCATCACACCACCAGATAAAGCTTTTGTCAGTAGCAATAAGTTTATTATAACCGGCATATGCCTCAGCAGTTAATGTTATAGATTCTTCACGGTTAATTGTTATAGATTCTGTTGATGAGCCGTTGTTTTTTACAATTATATTTGTGGGATTAGCAATACATACTATGTTTGTACTGCCTTTAATATTGCCGGATTTTGCAGATACAGTTACCGTTCCGTTGTCATTTGCTGTAAATATTCCGTCTTGAGTAATTGTGCTTGTAGTATTCCCGTTTATTGTGTATTCTAAATTAGGTATATCAGTTGCATAAAATGCAGTATCTGAACCCTTAGCAGTTATTTTTATTGATTCCCCTACTAAAACATAGGAGGTAAGCGGATATACGTTGATTTTATTTAAAATTCCTGTTGGTTTTTGATTATTTTTTAGGAATATAAAGTTTGAGACAGAACGTAATTTACCATCTGACGGACTATTTACTAGGGTTGTTACATCTTCCCCTGGAAATTGAACAATATAGCTTGTTGAACCACCTCCATCAAGGTTGATTGCATCCGTGCAACCTAATTCCTTAAGTCTGTTTGCTAATGTTCTTAATTGTACTCCGTAACTGTAACCTTTTTGTCTTCCGTCAATTGTATAAAGAATTATTTTACCTTTATCTGTTATTCCGATAGCTGTTCTTGGGTTTGCACCTGCTTTGAAATCAGTATTAACCTGATTATTTTCTATAAGCATATCGCCTGTTGTACCTATGCCTAGTTTAACGTCATTCCAACGGTTATCACCTTCAACACCAAACCTGATTTTAACTTTTTCGCCTGCTTTAATCGATGAAATAAATTCAACATATTCAACGGGAGCATTACTATCTACTGTAATAACAATTTTATCTTCAGGTATTGCTATTGAACCTTCATATTCATTTACTGATTCAACTACTGCACTAATTTCGGCACCTAATTTCATTTCTCCTTCAATATCAGTTAATATTACATCAATCCCCTTTGTGGTGCTGTGCGTCTGACTTGAAAAATCATCTGTCATCATATATATTGAATATGGTTGACGTAATTTGTTGATATTGTGAATGTGTGTTGAACTGCCGTCTTCTTTGTGTAATATCGAATATACGGTGAATCGAGACATAAAAGCAGAATTGTCTTCAAGTATTCCAATACCATATTGTGGAGTTTCGGTTTTTGTAATTATCTTTCCATCGGAAATTATATTACTCATAGGAATACCTGTTTGTAATGAAAAATAGTCTGCATTTACTCCGGCAATGGGAGTTATACCTTTTTTTCTGATATTTGATACTTCGTTACTTATTGTGTTAGTACCATAAAGGTAATCACCGTGAGTTAATATTGGTTCTATAAAGTCATTGGGAGTATATGTTATATAATTTTCGGTTTGTTGGCCTACTCCGCTTTGGTCACTGTACCATTGATTATGAGTAGATGAAGTTCCTTGCCCTATATCTATTGTATATCCGTCAATTAGAGTGGAACCTAAAACAGATGCACTTACAGAGGAGGTGGATAGGGCAAATATTAATAAAAGTGAAATAATACGTGATTTTTTCATTATATATTCTCCTTGAAATTTTATTCTACAACACTGAAAATTATATCATACTAAATAGTGGATGTAAATGAATGTATAAATGTTTAACAAAATATTAATTATTTATACACTATTTTTCCAATAAGGGAAAATAATGAAAAAATAATCAATTCCATAACGACAATGCTTGCTCCGGTAGGAGTGTTAAATATTACAGATAATATCATTCCAATGAAGAAATTCAACACAGAAATAATGACAGACGATATTATAACTGATTTAAAAGTTTTGCAAACTCTCATAGCTGTAAGTGCTGGAAATATTATAAGAGCAGAAATAAGCATTGAGCCCATCATCTTCATACCGATTACTATTACAATTGCAGATAAAAGAGCAATTAACATATTATAAAAATCTGTATTAATTCCGGTAGCTTTTGCGAATTTTTCATCAAATGTAACTGCGAACAGTTTGTTATATGTAACGAAATACATTAGTATGATGAATATTGAAAGAGTAATTATCATTGCAATATCTTGATTGTTGATAGCAAGTATGCTACCAAACATATAGTTGTAAATGTCTGTGTTTGCACCTGAGGAGTATGATATAAAAATAACGCCTATCGCAAGTGATGAAATAGATATTAAAGCAATTGCTGAATCGCCCTTTATTTTGCTATTGTCTTTTATTTTTAATAATAAAAAAGCTGTAAAAATAACTACCGGTATAGTAAAATACATAGGGGTAACCTGTAGTGCAGTTGCAACAGCCAATGCACCAAATGCCACATGAGAAAGTCCGTCACCTATCATAGAAAATCTCTTTAGTACAAGAGTTACTCCCAACAATGCACAACATAATGATACTAATATTCCGCCAATTAAAGCTTTTTGTACAAAATCCAATGAAAAAACATTTATAATGTTATTGAGCATTGTTTTCACCCCTGATCAATTTTTTTGATATATCGTTTTTAAAATAATCGGATACATTACCGAAAAATAAAGATTTGTTGCCTAGATGGAGGATGTGCGATGCATTCTCCGTGGCACTTTTAATATCATGGGTGACCATTATAACGGTGATATTATGTTCTTTATTCAAATGGTTGATTAATTTATACAGTGATTTTGTTGCCACGGCGTCAAGTCCTGTAACTGGCTCATCTAATAGCAAAACACTTTTTGTTGCACATAATGCTCTTGCAAGCAATACTCTTTGTTGCTGTCCTCCTGATAATTCATGATAACATTTGTTTTTTATATTAGTTATTTCGAGTAATTCAATATTTCTGTTTGCAATGTATTTTTCTTTTTTAGTATAGAATGGAAAGAATCTCTGACTGTTTACACATCCTGATATTACAACCTCATATACCGATGCGGGAAAGTTTTTTTGCACATCAGTATGTTGAGGTAAATAGCCTATTTCCTTTGAAATAATTCCATTTCCAAATGATATCTTTCCTTTTTGGGGTTTTATAATACCTAAAATACCATTAATAAGAGTTGTTTTTCCGGAACCGTTTTCTCCTACAATACAAAGATAATCGCCTTCATTAAGCTCAAATGATACATCAGAAAGAACTATATTCCCATCATATTGAAATTCAAGATTTTTGCAGGATATTAATGACATTATTTAAGTGCCTCCTTAAGATGTTTTAAATTTTGTTTCATAAGCGAAATATATGTTTCTCCTGAATTAAATTCGTCAATTGTTACATTATGACAGGAATGGAGGAGGAGCTTGTCTGCGGTTGTTTCGCTTTGTATTGTATCAGCAATCTTTTGGTTAGAAAATTCGATATAAAATACATATTCAATTGTTTCATCATTGATTTTCTCAATTATTTTTGATAATGTCTGTACACTTGGTTCAGCTTCTTCAGAACAACTTGGAAAAGCTGAAATATAATTAAATCCATAATCATTCATAAAGTATGAAAATGGAAATCTATCAGCAAAAACTAATGTTTTATCAGCAGAATTAATTGCAAGGTTATTAAATTCTATATCAAGATTATTAATTTTTTCGTCAAACTTATTTTTTTTATCCTGATATTTTGGGTTATCTATTGTTTGATATATCTTATCTGAAATAAGTTTAGCATTCTTAACCGATGTCCATATATGTTCATCATGCATATCTGGAATTGGATTAACAACATCAATTGCCTTGATTATTTTTGTTTTATCTGTATCTATAGAAGAAAGTATTGTTTCAACCCAGTTTTCGGATTCGCCACCCGTATAAATAAAAATATCAGCATTTTTTATAGATAAAATATCCTGTGCTGTAGGGTCATAAGTGTGACTTTCCATACCTGGTTTTAACAACATTGTTACGTTTGCATCATCTCCGCAAATTTCCTTTGCAAAACTGTAATATGGAAATATTGTTGTTACAATTTGCATTTTGTCTGTTGTGTTATCTGAGATATTACAGGCAGATAAATTAAATATTAAAATTATTAAAATAAATATTGAAATTGTTTTTTTCATAAATTATAACCCCTTTGAATTCTAGTCCAACATAAAAATATTATATAACTTCGGTTATATAAAGTCAATAAAAAAGACTGCTGAGTGAATAACTTCAGCAATCTTTAATGTGTTATAAAGTTTCAAGCTTTGCAACGATTTCCTCAAGTCCTGTTGTATCTGCAGTTTCTATTGCACCGCCGTCACAAAGCAATGCAAGCTGTGGGTTAATTGGTAATGTTCCTATTGCAGGGATGTTGAATCTTTCTGCAATATCCTTAATATGGCTCTCTCCGTAGATGTAATGCTTTTCATTACAGTTAGGGCATTTAAAATATGACATATTTTCAACTATACCCAAAACAGGAATATTCATCATATTTGCCATCTTAACAGCTTTCTCAACAATCATTGATACTAATTCCTGTGGTGAAGTAACAACAACAATACCCTTTATTGGAATAGACTGAAATACTGTAAGAGGAACATCGCCTGTTCCAGGAGGCATATCTATGAACATATAGTCAACGTCTTCCCATATAACGTCTGTCCAGAATTGTTTTACCGTACCTGCAATAACAGGACCTCTCCATACAACAGGGTCAGTTTCATCAGGTAACATAAGATTTAGAGATATTACGTCAATACCTCCAAAGGTTTTTGCTGGAATAATACCGTCGTCAGTACCCATAATTTCTGAGCTTATACCAAATGCTTTTGGAATAGATGGTCCTGTAATATCCGCATCAAGAATAGCTGTATGATATTTTTTGTTATTCATTGCAACGGATAAAAGGGAGGTAACCATTGATTTACCAACACCGCCTTTGCCGCTGACAACAGCAATAACATTTTTAATATTTGATTTTGCATTGGGCTTTTCCAAAAAACTTTTTGGGTCTCTTTCAGAACAGTTAGCCGTGCAAGTTTCACAGTTATGTGTGCAATTTTCACTCATTTCAAAAACCTCCGTGAATATTTTTTATATTAATATTTTACAATTTTTTTTAATATATGTCAACAAAGTTAAATTTTTATGTAAATTATTATTGAGTTACATTGTTAATTTTTGTCTTTTTATGTGCATTGTGACCTTGACATCATTGAATAATATTGATATAATAATTAATGGCATATTATGTGCTTAATTTATTATATATCTATTAAGATATTATATATTTGTAAGGAGGAAACGTTTCATGGCAAGAAAAATGAAAACAATGGACGGTAATAATGCTGCTGCTTGGGCGTCATATGCGTTTACTGATGTAGCTTGTATTTATCCGATTACTCCATCATCTGTTATGGCCGAAGTAACAGACGAATGGTCCGTTGAAAAAAAAGAAAACATTTTCGGACAGCCTGTAAAGGTTGTAGAAATGCAGTCAGAAGCCGGTGCAGCAGGTGCTGTTCATGGTTCTTTGGCAGCAGGTGCTTTAACAACAACTTATACTGCATCTCAGGGATTGCTTCTTATGATTCCTAATATGTACAAGATGGCAGGTGAATTGTTACCATCAGTTATCCATGTAAGTGCGCGTTGCGTAGCTTCACATGCTCTTAACATTTTTGGTGACCATTCTGACGTTATGGCTTGTCGTCAGACAGGTTATGCAATGCTTTGTTCCAACAGTGCACAGGAAGTTATGGATCTTGGTGCAGTTGCTCATCTTGCAGCTATTAAGGGTAAGGTTCCTTTCCTTCATTTCTTTGACGGTTTCAGAACATCTCATGAAATTGATAAGATTGAATGCTGGGATTATGCAGATTTAAAAGATATGGTAGATATGGATGCTGTTAAAGAGTTTAGAAATAATGCTCTTAATCCAGAACATCCTGTACTACGCGGTTCTGCACAAAACCCAGATATTTTCTTCCAGAACAGAGAAGCTTGTAACACATATTACAATAATGTTCCTGCTATTGTTGAAGAATATATGAATAAAGTTAATGAGAAAATCGGTACAAACTATGGTTTGGTTAACTACTACGGTGCTCCTGATGCAACAAAGGTTTTGGTTGCTATGGGTTCAGTATGCGAAACTATTGAAGAAACTATCGATTATCTTACAAAGAAAGGTGAAAAAGTTGGTCTTATCAAAGTTCATCTTTACAGACCTTTCCCTGTTGACGCTTTCTTGAAGGCAGTTCCTGCATCTTGTAAGAAGATTGCTGTTCTTGACAGAACAAAGGAACCTGGTTCAATTGGTGAACCTATGTATCTTGATGTATGTGCTTGCTATGCAGGTAATGCTGACGCTCCAATGATTATCGGCGGTAGATACGGTCTTGGTTCAAAAGACACTATCCCTGCAGATATTATCGCTGCTTACAAGAACCTTGATGCTGAAAACCCTGTTAAGGGCTTTACACTATCAATCATAGATGACGTAACTAACCTTTCACTTCCAAGAGAAGAAAATCCAAACACAGCTGCTGAAGGTCTTACATCATGTAAGTTCTGGGGTCTTGGTTCTGATGGTACAGTTGGTGCTAACAAAGATTCTATCAAAATCATCGGTGACCATACAGACTTGTATGCTCAGGCATATTTTGATTACGACTCTAAAAAATCAGGCGGTATTACAGTATCTCACTTGAGATTCGGTAAGAATCCTATTAAGTCCACATATTTGATTAACAAAGCTGACTTTGTTGCTTGTCACAATCCATCATATGTTAACAAATACGATATGGTTGACGATTTGGTTCCTGGCGGCAAATTCCTACTTAACTGCGCTTGGTCTGTTGAAGAGCTTTCAGCTCATTTGCCGGCTAAGATGAAGAAGTATATTGCTGAAAATAACATTTCACTTTATACAATCGATGCTATAGGTATTGCTAAGGACATCGGTCTTGGCAACAAAACTTCTATCGTACTTCAGTCTGCATTCTTTAAATTGGCTAACGTTATCCCATTTGAAGAAGCTGTTGAATACATGAAGGCTGCTGTTGTTAAGAAGTTCAGCAAAAAGGGTGAAAGTATTGTTAACATGAACCACCAGGCTATTGCTCTTGGTGCTGAAAATGTTAAAGAAGTTGCTGTTCCTGCTGATTGGAAAAACGCTGTTGAAGAAAACTGTGCAGAAGACAGAGATGTTCCTGCATTTGTTAAGAATATTCTTGAACCATGCACAGCTCAGAGAGGTAACAAGCTTCCTGTATCTACATTTATGGATATGGTAGACGGTCACTTGCCACAGGGTATGGCTGCATATGAAAAACGTGGTATTGCTGTTGACGTTCCTGAATGGGATGTTACAAAGTGTATCCAGTGTAACCAGTGTGCTGCTGTATGTCCTCATGCTGCAATTCGTCCTATCGTACTAAATGATGAAGAAGTTGCTAACGCTCCTGAAGGTATGAAGATGAAGCCTATGACAGGTAAGCCACAGTACAAATTTGCTATGGTTGTGTCACCACTTGACTGTTCAGGTTGCGGTAACTGTACAAAAGTTTGTCCTGAAAAGGTACAGGCTCTTTCAATGAAGCCTCTTGCTTCACAGATGGAAGAACAAGCTATTTTTGCATATGGTATTAAGACATCTGTTAAAGATGATGTTATAAACGCTCCACTTAATGTTAAGAATTCACAGTTCCGTCAGCCATTGCTTGAATTCTCAGGTGCTTGTGCTGGTTGTGGTGAAACACCATACGCTAAGTTGATTACACAAATTTGCGGTGACAAAACATATATTTCAAATGCAACAGGTTGTTCATCAATCTGGGCTGGTTCCGCACCTTCAACACCATACACAGTTAACCACGAAGGTCACGGTCCTGCATGGGCTAACTCATTGTTCGAAGACAATGCTGAACATGGTCTTGGTATGGCTGTTGCAGCAAAACAGCTAAGAGCTCGTCTTGCTGAAAAACTTGAAAAGCTTGAAAATGCTGACGTTAAAGCTGCAGTTGCAGATTGGAAAGCAACTTACGAAGATATTAACGCAAACGCTGACGCTACTAAGAAACTTGTTGCTGCTTTAGAAGCATGCGGTTGTGACTCTGCTAAGGAAATCCTTGATATGAAGGAATACTTGTCCAAGAAGGCAGTTTGGATCTTCGGTGGTGACGGTTGGGCTTATGATATCGGTTTTGGTGGTCTTGATCACGTTCTTGCTTCTGGTGAAGATGTAAACGTTATGGTATTCGATACTGAAGTTTACTCAAACACAGGCGGTCAGGCTTCTAAGTCTACACCTACAGGTGCTGTTGCACAGTTTGCTGCAGGCGGTAAGCCAATCAAGAAGAAGAATCTTGCTGAAATCGCTATGTCCTACGGCTATGTATATGTAGCACAAGTTGCTATGGGTTATGATGCTAACCAGACAGTTAAAGCTATTAAAGAAGCTGTTGCTTACAACGGTCCTTCATTGATTATCGGTTATGCTCCATGTATCAACCATGGTATCAAGGGTGGTATGACAGATACTCAGAAAGTTATCAAAAACGCTGTTTTGGCTGGTTACTGGCATACATTCAGATTTGACCCAACACTTGCTGCAGAAGGAAAGAATCCTTTCCAGATGGATTCTAAAGAACCTACAGCATCATACAATGACTTTATTATGAACGAAGTTCGTTACAGCTCATTGGCTCGTAAGTTCCCTGAAAAGGCAGAAGAATTGTTCAAGGCTGCTGAAGCTCAGGCTAAAGAAAAGTATGAACATTGGTCAAAATACAGCAAACTATTCGAATAATCCTTACAAGTATTTGAATAAAAAACTCCTGTGGGTACATCCCACAGGAGTTTTGTTTTATTAATTTCAGAAAAAGAATATTTTAAAACCTATTAATATCAAAATTATACCACCGGCAATTGTAGATTTATTACCTAAAATATCACCGGATTTTTTACCTAAATACACACCACAGAATGAAATCAAAAAAGTAGTAAGACCGATAATTGATATGGGATTTATAATTTCAAATCCTTTAAATGTGGATACAAAAGTTACCCCTACCATAAGTGCATCAATACTTGTAGCAATTCCAAGTATAAAAAGTGTAACATTATCTGTTATATCCATACATTCCTCATTGTTCTTAAATATGCCGTCAAAAAGCATTTTGACGCCTATATAACCAAGTAAAATAAGGGCTATCCATCTGTCAAATCTTTCAATGTATGCACTGAATAAAGAACCAGCTGCAAACCACCCTATAAGAGGCATAACAGCCTGAAATATACCAAAGCAAAGTGCAATCTTTAATGCATTACTGATTTTAAATTTTTTTACATTCATACAACTGGAAACTGAAACAGCAAATGCATCCATAGACAAACCGATACCAATAAAAATTATTTCAATTATGTTCACATTTTCCCCTCACAATCATTAAGCACTCAGTAGATTATATCATTTTTAAGCAAAAAAATAAATATTAATATTTACGACCTTTATTTTTAGTGCAAATTGCACAGTATTTTTATAAAATATTGTACACTTTTTATTTTAGATTAATAGGATTTAAAAAAAATATATCAAATATAAATATTATAGTGTTTTTTCTAACGGAAGGGGAATGATGTAAAAATGAGAAATTTTTTAACAGAGGAAATCAGAAATGTATGTATTTTAGGTAATAGTAATGCCGGAAAAACAACGGTAGTTGAGTCTATGCTTAGATTTTCAGGTGCAATAGAACGACGTGGTTCAGTTTTAGACGGAACAACTGTATCTGATTATGATGCAGAAGAAATAAAACGCAAAATCTCCATTAATACATCAGTTGTTTCATTTGAATTTGAAAATTGCAAATATAATATATTAGATACTCCCGGATCATATGATTTTGTTGGTGAAACATTGGAAGCAATAGAAGTTGCTGACGCGGCTGTTATTGTTGTAAGTGGTAAATCAGGTGTATCTGCAGGCGTTGAAAGAGCATGGGAACTTTGTGAGAAAAGAAATATTCCAAGAATTATATTCATCAACAAAGTTGATGATGAAAGATGTAATTTCCAGGCAGTATTGGAACAGTTGAGAGAAAAATTTGGTAAAACAGTTGCTCCATTCCAGCTACCTATTGATAACGGAGAAAAGATTATTGGTTTTGTTGATATAGTCAGAATGAGAGGTAGATTGTTCCAACAGGATGGGCCGTTGCTTGATGTTGATATACCTGAAATTATGATGGATAAGGTTGATCCTGTCCGCAATATGATTATTGAATCAGTTGCTGAAACAGATGAAGCCTTGATGGACAGATATTTTAATGGCGAAGAATTTACTGTGGATGAAATCAAAAAGGCACTTAGAAAAGCGACTGATTCAATGGAAATTGTTCCTGTGCTTTGTGGTACTGCTTTACATAACAAAGGTGTAGGTGTATTGCTTGAATCTATTAATTCATATTTTCCATCACCGGATGATGTTGAAAATATGTATGATATTGGTGGAAAACCATCATTATTTGTATTCAAAACTATTGCTGACCCGTTTGTTGGTAAACTTTCGTACTTTAAAGTTATGTCCGGTAAGATTACACCTGATTCAATGCTTATAAACCTTACAACTAAGGCGCCGGAAAAGGTTGGTAAACTATGCTATGTTTTTGGTAAGAAACAGATTGAAATTAATGAACTGGTTGCAGGAGATATTGGTGCCGTTGCAAAACTTTCTGCCGCTAAAACCGGAGATACTTTAAGTTCTAATGAAAACGGAACCGTTTATACGCCAATCGACTTTCCTAAACCAAATATTTCATTAGCCATTACGCCAAAGGCTAAGGGCGATGAGGAAAAAATAAGTACTGGTATGCAAAAACTTATGGAGGAAGATTCAACATTTAAATTTTATACAAATCACGAAACAAAGGAAATGCTTATCAGCGGTATCGGTGAAGTTCATCTTGATGTACTTAAGAGTAAGCTTAAAACAAAGTTTGGTACAGATACAGATCTTAAGGAACCAAAGGTTGCATACAGAGAAAAATTGAGAAAGTCTGTTAAGGTAGAAGGTAAGCATAAGAAACAATCAGGCGGTCATGGTCAATATGGTCATGTGTGGATTGAGTTTTCACCAACAGAGGAAGATGATTTAATCTTTGAAGAAAAAATTTTTGGAGGTTCTGTACCTAAAAATTTCTTCCCTGCAGTTGAAAAGGGATTAAAAGAATCTATACAGAAAGGTTCCTTGGCTGGATATCCCGTAGTTGGTCTTAAGGCTGTATTGGTTGATGGTTCTTACCATGCTGTAGACTCTTCGGAAATGGCGTTTAAGATGGCTGCATCACTTGCATTTAAAAAGGCAATGGAAGAGGGTGGAGTTCAGCTTCTTGAACCTATCGGTCACCTTGCTGTTACTGTTCCGTCTGATTTGATGGGTGATATTACAGGTGATATAAACAAACGCAGAGGACGCGTTCTCGGTATGAATCCCGGAGATAAAAATCTTGTGGTTGAAGCTGATGTTCCAATGTCTGAAATGCATAAATATGCAACTGATTTAAGATCAATGACTCAGGGCAGAGGTGAATTTACATTTGAATTTGTAAGATATGAAATTGCTCCAAAAGATGTTGAGCAAAAAGTAGTTGCAGAATCAAATCAATAAACTATAAAAGGTGTAATCTTTTGATTACACCTTTATTTTATTACTAGACATTTTTTGTGGGCAATTCGTGTATTTTGTTGACTTTTATTTCACTAGTGCTTAATAATATGAGGAAATTTTTCATAAGATACTTTTCTTATATGCCATAGGAGAAAATCCAACCGCTTTTTTAAATGCCCTTGAAAAAATATGAATACTTGAATATCCAAGCATATCCGATATTTCACTTATAGAAAATTTTTCTTCTCTAATTAATTTTTTAGACTCAGTTATTTTAAGGTGTTGATAATATTCCATTGGACTTTTACCTGTATTTTCTTTAAAAATTTTGCTTAGTTGAGATTTACCTACCATGAAATTTTGACATACTTCTTTAAGTGTAATAGAAGAGTATATGTTTTCCTGCATATAGTCTTTTATAAGTTCTGTCAAGGAATTTCCTGCAATTGAACGTGATTCCTCATTTGAATAAATATGTTCGTTAAGAGAATCCCCATTTCTTATTAATCGAATTAAAAATTCAGTAAAATAACATTGTAGAAGTTGAGTTGAGCCAAAGGGAGAAGAGTTAAAATTTAAGTTTCTTTTATCTTCATATTTATTAGGAACTCTACCCAATGCATTTTGTGCTTCCTGTAAAAAAAGAGATAGAAGAGTTTTTGACGTTTTATCAAGGGTAAAGCATTTTTTACAAAAAAAGTTCATTGCGTTGTCGTTGACAGTAAAAGATATTACAAGCATATTGTTTGAAACTCTGTTATCTGAAATATGAGCATGAACTTCGTTGGGTTCATGAAATATAACCTGACCTTGTTCTAATTCACATCCAATGCCGTTGGTTACCGCTATAACACGCCCTTTGTCAACATAAACCATTTCCCAGGAATTATGTTTTTCAGGTGAGTGTGTAAAGTCTTTACCAAATTCAAAATAATAAATACTATTAAACCCTTCTATATTAATATCATATTTTACTGGTTGTAATTCAAACATTATTATCACTCCGGAAAAAAAGATAAAAATTTATAGACTATTGCTAAATACAAATTTATATATTTATTGTACAATAAATATAGACTAAAGTCAAATTATAAATGAAGTTAGGAGGAATTTGAAAAATGAATGTTTTAGCAATTGGTTGTCATCCTGATGATATTGAGATTGGATGTAGCGGAACTCTTGCAAAATGTGTTAAACGAGGTGATAAGGTAACTGTATGTCATATTACAAACGGGAATATGGGTCATGAAATTATACCGCCTGATGAACTTCGTGATATGCGCATTGGAGAGGCAAAAAAAGCAGGTTCCCTTGCAGGTATTGAAGTTGTAACTTTGGATATTGGTGATTTGTTACCTAATGGTTGTGATATATCACAACGTGATAGAATTGCTGAATTAATTATTAAAGTTCAGCCGGATTTTATAATTACTCATAGCCCTAATGATTATATGCCTGACCACCGTGCAGTTTCAAAGCTTGTTTTTGATGCGAGTTTTGTTGCCAGTGTTCCGCAATATTGTAACGGTGGTAAATCTGCTGTAACACCATTGTATTATATGGATAATCTTGCCGGAGTGAATTTTCTTCCAACAGAGTATGTTGATATAACTGACGAAATTGATTTGAAAATTGAAATGCTTGAATGTCATGAAAGTCAGCTTAAGTGGATGCGTGATCACGACCATATAGATTTTGCTGAATTTGTACGCAGTTGCTCAAGATTCAGAGGCTTGCAGAGCGGAGTACAGTATGCAGAAGGTTTTACACAGGAATATGCGTGGCCTAAGATAACAACAAGGAGATTATTGCCATGATGAATGTTGCATGTGTTGGTATTCTTGTTGCTGATGTTATAGTAGACGCCGTTGAAAGTTATCCCAAAAAAGGTGAATTGCTTCCTGTAAATTCAATTACTGTACACAATGGCGGTAATGCGATGACTGCATCTATTAATCTGAAAAAACTAGGTGTTTCATCATCTATGGTTGGTAAAATCGGTAATGATATGTTTGGCACTTATTTAAAAAGTGTTCTTGAAAGCAAAGAAGTGGATATTTCTGGTCTTAAAATTGATGATAAAGTACAGACATCTGTTTCTGCTGTTATTGTTGATGGTGATGGAGAAAGGTCTTTTCTTCATTGTTGTGGTACAAATAATATTTTTTCAATAAAGGACATTGACTGGAGTGTTATAGAAAAAGCAGACCTTGTATTTGTTACTGGTACCTTCATTATGGATACTTTTGATGGTGTTGAGACAACTGAATTTTTGAAAAAATGTAAGGATATGGGTAAGACTACTTTCCTTGATGTTTGTTGGGATGCAAATGGACGTTGGAGTAATTTGCTTGACAGCTCAATGCCGTATATCGATTTCTTTATGCCAAGTATAGACGAGGCAAGCTGTATATCGGGTGAAAAAGATGTTGATAAAATGGCAAAGGTTTTCTTTGAAAAAGGTGTTGGAAATGTTGTTATAAAAATGGGTAGCAAAGGATGTTTCGTACAGCAAAATACTGACACGGAGGGGCAAATATATCCTTGCTATAAAGTTAAGGCTGTTGATACTATTGGTGCAGGAGATAGTTTCTGCTCAGGTTTTATTGCAGCGTATGCCCGTGGTAAATCATTGGATTTTTGTGCAAAATTTGCAAATGCTGTTGCAGCACATTGCGTTATGGGAAAAGGCGCAACAACGGGTATTAAATCCTATGATGAAATAATTAAGTTTATGGATGAAAAATAACAATTTTATATAATGAAAGGTGGATTTTGAAATGGATTTTTTAAGCACAGTGAAGGGTAGTTTACTTGAAAACTTCTTCCCTAAGGGTTGGGACATTAAGAAAATCGACGAATGTTGTGAAAAGGGTGTTGAGAGAGAAGATTTTTGGCATAAAGATTTTCGGCCAATAGAATGTGATAATATTAATGAATTTGATACCTATATGGGTCATGAAATTGCTTTGCAGATTAAAAAAGCAAGAGACAATGGCGAAAAGCTTGCAATGATTTTGCCAGTTGGACCTATGGGTATGTACCGTTGGGCAGTATATTTCCTTACAGAGTGGAATGTGAAATGTGACCACGTTTATACTTTCAATATGGATGAATGGGCAGATGCTGAAGGTAATACACTACCAAGTGATAATCCTGCTTCATTTGAATACAGTATGAAACAAGCTTTTTTCGACAAGTTGGGTGAAAACACAATTCCTCCTGAACAGAGAAATTTTGCAACAAAGGAAAACTTGCCTACATATCCAGAAAAGATTGCAAAGCTTAAGGCTGAAGGTGTAAAGCTTGTTTTGGTTTTCGGTATTGGTAGAATGTGTCATATTGCATTCTGGGAACCACATTTTGCTGATGATTTTTCATCTGTTGATGAGTGGAAGAAGCAGTGCTACCGTATTGGTGCAAAACTGCATCCTCTAACAATAGAACAGAATGCTATTACAAGCTTCAAGAGCCGCACAACACTTGTTCCTTGTACTGCAAACACAATCGGACCTGGTCTGTTTTTGCAAGCTGACTATATTATCGGCGGTGCCGACGGTGCTTTAGGTCGTGGTATGGGTTGGCAGGGAATGAGCTTCCTTACAACATTACACTATGGACCTGATATGAATATTACATCAACATTTATGCCGACTTTACCGGGCAAATTGTTCTATCTTAAAGAACTAGCAGGTCCATTGACTGCAGAATGTAACTAATTTCAAAAGGCAATGTTTTAATGAAGAAAGTTATGTGAGGAGTAATCAATTGCGACGGTTATTACAACTGAATAGGGTATTTTCATTCAAAAGATAACTGAAGTAGCTTATGAATCTTGTTATTCGGGAAAAATCACTAAACTATAATATAAAAAACCTGTTCCATATTATGTGGAACAGGTTTTTGCTATTTTTTATCAGAAAATTTATTTATTATAACTATGCCTGTTGAAACAAGAATAAGAGCAATAATATTTTCAACTTTAAATGCCCCACTGCGTTCACTTTCGAGCAGTAATGCAGATAAAATTACACCAAATACAGGAATCATAAAGCTGTATACTGTAACGTTTGAAACTTTGTTGTGTTTTAATATTATACCCCATAATGAATACGCTATCGCGGAAAGCAAACCTAAATATAAAAGAACAAATACGGATTGAACAGTAAAGTTCGCTAGTTTGCCACCCATAAACAGCCCAATTAAGGTCAAAACTAAACCTCCTATAAAAAACTGATATCCGCTTAGGGTAACTGGGTTTTCTTTTTGAGAATATTTTTTTATTAATACAGATGAAAATGCATATGATATTGTTGAAATAAATATCATCAAATCACCAGCTAAGCCGGTTTCAAAACTCACACCATTGATATTAGAAATAATTACACCACCAAAACCTATTATACATGCTGCGATTTTAAGTAGAGTAAGTTTTTCCTGTTTAAAAATCAAGCTTGCAATTAAAATTGAAAAGAAAGCGCAGGTGCCCTCAATTAATGATGCCTTAACGCCTGTCGTAATCGAAAGACCTATGTAGAAGAAGAGGTACTGAACAAAAGTTTGAAAAAAAGCAAGTGTTCCAATATTTTTCCAAGATTTTTTTTGGGGAAACAAAAATCTCCTGTTCAATAAACTGCCAATTATAACTGTCATTATACCGGCAATCGAAAATCTTAGACCTGCAAAAAGAATCTGCGATGCTGTATCTATAATGTTAAAAAGCTCATAACCGATTTTTACAAAAGGAAAGGCACTTCCCCATAAACCACAGCATACAATAGCTATAATGCAAACAACGAATTTATTAGTCAATATATTATTTTTCATTTTTTTACTCCTTTGTCGTAATTATTTATATTATATATACAAAATCTTTTTATGTCAAATTATTTCGATTGACACTTCTATTCACTTATGTTAGAATATATGTGTTGAATTTTAAAATGGGGGGATTTGGGTTGGAACAAATTAGACTGCAGAAATTTATGGCAGATTGTGGCGTTGCCTCCAGAAGAAAATGTGAAGAAATTATTATTCAAGGAAAAGTTAAAGTTAATGGTAATAAAATTACGGAACTTGGAACAAAAGTTACTGATAATGATGATGTTACCGTAGATGGACAACCTATCAAAAAAGTTTTTAAAAAAATATATATCGCGCTGAACAAACCTGTTGGTTATATCACAAGTGTTTCTGACGAATTTGACAGACCAACGGTTATGAATCTTGTAGAAGACGAAATACACACAAGAATTTATCCAGTTGGTAGGCTGGATTTTGACACTGAAGGTCTGCTAATAATGACAAATGATGGGGACTTGACATATAAGATTACACACCCCAAACATTCTATATATAAAACCTATGTTGCTACTCTTAATGATGTTCCTCATCCCAGGGATATTGAGCGTCTAAAAAAAGGTGTTGTTATAGACGGAAAAAAAACTCAACAACCAAAAGTAAATTGGCTAAAGGATAATGTTGTGGAAATCTCAATATCTGAAGGTAGAAACAGACAAGTTCGTAAAATGTTTGAGGCAATTGGATATGATGTTGTTGCTTTACAGCGAATATCTGTGGGGAAATTAACTTTGGGCAATATTCCACTTGGTAGATGGAGACATCTTAGTAGTGCAGAAATTAATTATTTAAAATCTTTGAAATAGTGTATAAATTATTTGTTGAAAATGAAGAAAATATGTCAAAAACTATTGAAGATATTTTCTTTTTATAGTATAATTTCTAATGTTGATTAAAAAATGGAGGTAAACTTATGAACAATATGGATAAGCTTGCTGAATTACAGTCAAGACGCAAAAATATTGAAGTGGCTTGCAAAAGTAATAACGATAAAAATTCAGCAAGAGAGCGTATAAAACTTTTGTTTGATGAAGGAAGTTTTGTTGAAATCAATGCATTTGTTACCGGTGAAGACGCTGCAGAAGGTGTTATATCCGGCTACGGTACAGTAAATGACTGTCTTGTGTATGCATATTCACAGGATTATAGTGCGACCGGTGGTGCTTTAGGCGGTGCTAATGCAAAAAAAATTACATACACTTTAGATATGGCCTCAAAAATGGGTGCACCCGTTGTAAGTATTCTTGATTCTAAGGGTGCTAAAATTGCTGAAGGCATTGATGCATTGGCTGCTATTGGTGAAATTTATGCAAAAAACACCGAACTTTCAGGCTTGGTACCACAAATTGCAGTAGTGCTTGGTGATTGTGCAGGAGGTGCTGTGTTTACACCTTCAATTTCGGATTTTGTTTTTATGTCTGAAAAGAATACAAATATGTATATGAACAGTCCATCTGTTATTGCAGGCAATTGTGATGATGGTTGTACTGCAGAAGAAGTTGGTTCTGCAAAAGCATGTGCTAAAAACGGTAGTGCGGATTTTGTGTTTGCGACAGAGGAAGAATGTTTTACTGAGGTTAAGAAACTTCTTGATTATCTACCCTCAAACAATTTGGATGGAGCTCCATTTGAAGTTCCAACAGACGATATTAACAGAATTTCTGAAAATATCATCAATATGATTCCGGATAATGGAGAGGGTTTTGATATTAAAAATATTATTAAAGAAGTTGCTGACGGTGCTGTTTTTTATGAAATTGCTGCTGAATATGCGGAAAGTATAGTTACAGGATTTATAAAGCTTAACGGTGTAACTGTTGGTGTAGTTGCAAATAATTCTAAAAAACATAATGGAGAACTTTGCATAAAGGCTGCTAAGAAGGCATCAAAATTCATTAATTTCTGTGATTCATTCAATATTTCTGTTGTTACCTTTGTTGATTGCGGCGGTTTTGTTGCAAGTAAATGTCAGGAAAACAACGGTCTTTCTGATGCTGCTTCAACATTGTTGGCTACATATTCAAATGCTACTGTTCCAAAAGTAACTGTTATTGTTCGTAAGGCTTATGGTAGTGCTTATCTTGCAATGGGTTCAAAGGTATGTGGTGCTGATATGGTATTTGCATATCCTACTGCTGAAATTGCAATTACTTCACCCGAGGTTGCTGCAAATATAATGTATAATGATGAGATTGCTTCATCTTCTGACCCTGTTGCTTGCAGGGCACAGAAAATTGATGAATACAGAAATGTTGTTGCAGCTCCGTATACTGCTGCATCAAAAGGATATATTGACGATGTTATTGAGCCTGACAGCACAAGACCTCGCCTTATCAGCGCTCTTGAAATGCTTTATGCAAAAAGAGTTAAATCCGTTGCTAAAAAGCATATCAATATGCCACTTTAATTGATAAGGATGTGAATTTATGTCATTATTAGATAAATTAAGTCAAGGCTTACCGATTGCTATAATCGGGTATGTAATGGTGTTTGTGGTTTTGGCAATTCTTTGGGGTGTTATAGAACTAATGAGAGTTATTCTTACACCTAAAAAAACAAAGGTTGCAGAAGTTAAACCTGTTGAAAATTCTGTACAGAATGTTGTGGAGGAAGAACAGGTTGAAGAGGGTGAATTAGTTGCAGTTTTAACTGCCGCTGTTGCCGCATCTCTTAACACTTCAACATATAATTTAAGAATAAAATCGTTTAAAAGAATTGATACAAAAAATAATGCTTGGTCAAATGCATCAAGAAATGATGCTATAAATAAGTTTTAATTTTGGAGGATTATGAAAATGAGAAAATTTGTTATAAATGTAAATGGTAAATCCTATGATGTAGAAGTAGAAGAAATCAGAAACGGTGTTGCCGTTTCAACTCCAGTTGCTACAGCACCTGTTGCTGCTCCTGCGCCTCAGGCAGCTCCTGCCGCTCTAAAAGCAACAGGTTCTGCAGGTTCTGTTAAGGTTGAAGCTCCAATGCCAGGTAATGTTTTGAAACTTAATGTTAAAGTTGGCGACACAGTAGCTGAAGGACAGGCTGTTGCAGTTTTGGAAGCTATGAAGATGGAAAATGATATCGTTGCTCCAAGTGCAGGTACAGTTGCATCAGTTAATGTTTCTGTGGGTGATAGTATCAATTCAGGCGATGTACTTGTTACTCTTAACTAAGTGGTAATTAAGCGAATTTCTACTTAAGAAAGGGTGAATGTTTTGTTTGAATTTTTGTTACAAGGTATTACAAGTTTTTTTCAAAGTACCGGTATATATAAAATAATATCTGCAGCCTCAAGTTCAGGTGCAATTACAATAGGTAGTGTTGATATTGGTACAATTATAATGATTGCAATAGCATGTTTGTTAGTTTATCTTGCAATTGGTAAAAAGTTTGAACCATTATTACTTTTACCTATTGCTTTTGGTATGTTACTTGCAAATATGCCAGGTGCTAATTTGTTACATAACGAATTGTTTGTTGGTGATGGCACACAGGAACATTTTGTCGTAAATTATGGACAGGTATTGCAGGAAGGCGGTCTTTTGGACTTGCTTTATATGGGTGTTAAGCTTGGTATTTATCCGTCATTGATTTTCCTTGGTATTGGTACAATGACAGACTTTGCACCACTTATTGCTAATCCAAAAAGTTTGATGCTTGGTGCTGCGGCACAGCTTGGCGTATTTGTAGCTTTTTTGGGTGCGTTGTTCCTTCCTTTTACAATTTATGAAGCATTTGCTATTGGTATTATCGGTGGTGCGGATGGTCCTACAGCTATTTTGGTTACAAAGACTACAGCTCCAGCATTATTGCCTGCTATAGCTATTGCGGCATATTCATATATGGCATTGATTCCTATCATTCAGCCGCCAATTATGAAGCTTTTAACAACTAAAAAGGAACGTTCAGTTAAAATGTCAACTCTGCGTCCTGTTTCCAGAATTGAAAAACTTTGCTTCCCTATTATTGTAACTATAGTTGTCGCTTTGATTGTACCTGATGCAATTCCATTGGTTGGTATGCTGATGCTTGGTAACCTTATCAAGGAAAGTGGCGTTGCAGACAGACTTTCAAAAACTGCACAGAACGAACTTATGAATATAGTTACAATATTCCTTGGAACAACCGTTGGTGCTACTGCATCAGCAAGCACTTTCCTACAGTGGCAGACAATATTCATTGTCCTTTTAGGACTTATTGCATTTGCAATCAGTACAGCAGGTGGTTTGTTGGCTGGTAAGGTAATGTACATTCTTACAAAGGGTAAGATTAATCCACTTATTGGTTCTGCAGGTGTTTCTGCTGTTCCTATGGCTGCACGTGTTGCACAAAATGTAGGTCAAAAGGAAGTTCCTACTAACTATCTTTTGATGCACGCTATGGGACCAAATGTGGCAGGTGTTATTGGTTCTGCAGTTGCAGCAGGTGTATTCCTGACATTCTTTAAGATTTTATAATTGGAGGTAAATATAATGAGTAAAGTAAAAATTACCGAAACAGTTTTAAGAGATGCTCATCAGTCACTTATTGCAACTCGTATGACAACTGACGAAATGTTGCCTATGATTGAGATGCTTGATGATATAGGTTATAACGCTTTGGAAGCATGGGGCGGTGCTACATTTGATTCTTGCCTTAGATTTTTAAACGAAGACCCATGGGAAAGATTAAGAAAAATTAAGGCAAAGGCTAAAAAAACACCTTTACAGATGCTTTTCAGAGGTCAGAATATCTTAGGTTACAGACATTATGCAGATGATGTTGTTGAATATTTTGTACAAAAGTGTGTTGCAAACGGTATTGATATTATCAGAATTTTCGACGCACTTAATGATGTCAGAAACCTTCAGACTGCTATTAATGCTACAAAGAAGGAAAAAGGACATGTACAAGCTACTTTGTCTTATACAATCAGCCCTGTACATAACAACGAATCCTTTGTTAAGCTAGCTAAAGATTTGGAAAATATGGGTGCAGATTCTATCTGTATCAAGGATATGGCAGGTCTTTTGACACCTTATGTAGCTTATGATTTGGTAAAAGATATCAAGTCTGCCGTTAAAGTCCCAATCGAACTACACACACACTATACAAGTGGTGTTGCTTCAATGACATATCTTAAGGCTATTGAAGCAGGTGTGGATATTGTTGACTGTGCTTTGTCACCTATGGCTTTGGGTACATCACAGCCACCTACAGAACCATTGGTAGCTACATTGGCAGGTACTGAATATGACACAGGTCTTTCACTTGATAAATTGTCTGATGTTTCAGAATATGTTAAAACATTAAGAGATAAATACATTGCAAGCGGTCTTTTGGATACCAAGCTTTTAGGAGTTGATATTAATACACTTAAATATCAGGTTCCCGGCGGTATGCTTTCAAACCTGGTTTCACAACTTAAACAGCAAGGCAAGGAAGATAAGCTTGATGAGGTTTTGAAAGAAGTTCCTGAAGTTCGTAAGGACTTCGGGTATCCACCACTTGTAACACCTTCCAGCCAGATTGTTGGTACACAGGCTGTTCTTAATGTTCTTATGGGTGAAAGATACAAGATGGTTACAAAAGAATCCAAAGCGATTGCCAAAGGTGAATACGGTTCAACTCCTGTACCTATCGACTCGGAATTTGTCAAAAAGATTATCGGTGATGAAGAACCTATAACATGTCGTCCTGCAGATTTACTTGAACCAGAACTTGATAAACTACGCAGTGAAATTGCGGAATATATTGAACAGGATGAAGATGTATTGTCATACGCTTTGTTTGACCAGGTTGCAATTAAATTCTTTAAAGAAAGACGTGCTGCAAAATACAAATTAGATCCTAATTTAGCAGATACCGAGGCAAAAACCCATCCATTCTAATAATTATTTAAAATACGGTGTAATGATAACAGGCGTTCGTTACACCGTTTTTTGAGGAGAGATTAATGATGAATAATACTGCAGATTTGTTGGAAAAGATAGAAAAATCTTATCCCAAATTCAGTAAAAGTCAAAAGAAAATTGCCAATTATATAATGAAAAACTATGAAAAAGCAGCGTTTATGACTGCAGCATCTCTTAGTGAAAATACAGGCGTAAGCTGTTCAACCGTTGTTCGCTTTGCTGTTGAATTAGGTTATGAGGGTTATCCTCAGTTTCAAAAAGCTTTACATGAAATGGTACGTACAAAGTTAACTGCCGTACAACGTATGGAGGTTACCTCAAGCCGTATGGGTGATCGTGATATTTTATCAACAATACTAAATTATGATATTTTAAAGATTAAACAAACGCTGGATGAAATTGATAAAGATGCTTTTGAACATACTGTTCAAACAATAGTGAATGCAAAGAAGATATATATATTAGGAGTACGCAGTTCTTCATCACTAGCGGGATTCTTAGGTTTTTATTTAAATATTATTTTTGATAATGTAAGGCTTATAAACACTACTAGTGCAAGTGAAATTTTTGAGCAAATAATGAAAATAGATAAGGATGATGTTGTAATCGGTATAAGCTTTCCACGTTATTCTGCACGAACAATAAAAGCTATACAATATGCTAAAAATCAGAATGCTAAGGTTGTAGCAATTACTGACAGCGAAACATCACCTCTCACCAAGTATGCCAATCATACTTTAATTGCACATAGTGATATTGCATCATTTGTAGATTCGTTAGTTGCTCCTCTTAGCGTAATTAATGCTCTTATTGTTGCCTTGGGTATGACTAACAAAGAAAACGTGTATGATAATTTTAATAAGCTTGAAAATATATGGGACGAATACAATGTTTATGAAAAGGTTGATAAATAATGAAAACTGATGTAGTTGTAATCGGAGGAGGACCAGCCGGATTATTTAGTGCAGCAATTGCAGCCAAAGGCGGAAGGAAAGTTGTCTTAATTGAAAAAAATGAAATTTTGGCACGTAAACTTAGGATTACCGGTAAAGGAAGATGTAATGTAACAAATTCTGCAGATATATCAGATTTTATAGAAATGGTTTGTTCTAATCCAAGCTTTATGTACAGTGCTTTTTATTCATTTACAAATCAGGATACAATAGATTTCTTTGAAAGTAAAGGAGTGCCGCTTAAGGAAGAAAGAGGAGGAAGAATTTTTCCGGTTTCTGACCGTGCTAAAGATATTGCTCAGGCGTTAATTGACTATGCAAAAAACAATGGTGTAGTGATAATGAGAGATATTGTTACTAAGGTTATTTCCAAAGACAATGTAGTGTGCGGAGTAGAAACTAAAAGTACGAAGAAAATAGAATGTAATAAAGTTATTGTTGCAACAGGCGGTGTATCATATCCCCTTACGGGCTCAACAGGAGATGGCTATAAATTTGCAAAAAAACTTGGACATACAATAATAGAGCCTTATCCATCATTGATTCCATTGATTGTTGGAGAAAAATATGTTGAGGAATTACAAGGACTTTCGTTAAAAAATATTGCTGTGAAAATCTATAAAGGCACTAAGTGTGTGTATGAGGATTTTGGTGAAATGATTTTTACACACTATGGACTTTCAGGGCCTGTTATTTTAAGTGCAAGTTCCAATCTAAAGAACATTGAAGACAGCAATTATAAAATTTCTATTGATTTAAAACCGGCACTTACATTTGAACAACTTGATAAAAGATTACAGAGGGATTTTGAAAAGTATATAAATAAAAATTTTTCAAATGCATTAAATGACCTTCTGCCAAGTAAGATAATTGATACAATAATCAGATTAAGTAACATTGACCCGTTTACAAAAGTACATCAAATTAATAAGCAACAAAGAATTGATTTATGTACACTTTTAAAAAACTTTTCATTTTCAATTACTGGTGTCAGACCCATTGAAGAAGCAATTATAACTCGCGGTGGAATAAACACAAAAGAAATTAATTCTTCAACAATGGAATCCAAAATCGTGAAAGGTTTATTTTTTTGCGGAGAGGTTATTGATGTTGATGCCTACACAGGCGGGTTTAATTTGCAGATAGCTTTCAGTACTGCATATCTTGCAGGAAGCAATGTATAAAATAAACTTTTTAAAATATGCTAATATTGAGGTGATATTATGCATATTGTTAAAAAAGTTTTCATATCTTCGTTGATAACAGCATTTGTAGTTATGTTTGTAACACAAATGCTGTTAAGAAGTTCTACGATTAAAAATAAATTGTCACCACTTTATGATATGGAATCACAATATGTTTATTCGGAGATGGATTTTTTAAATGGTCATATTAAAATTAATATTTCTAATCCTTCGGACAATTTATTTTTACTTGAAAATGGTGAGAAAACCAATGTTCTTAATAAGGAGAGTATTGAATTTACAATATCAGACAATTCTGTGATAGAAATTGACGGAAGAAATATTGATAAAGAGTGTACTGTTAAAATTATAGAATTATCAGAAAATATTGACGGTTTTTATGAAGAATTTGTTAATGTAGAATCAAACATAAAAATTTTGGGCAGATTTTTTGTAAAATAAGTATTGTTAAATTCACCAAAATGATGTATAATTAACCTATTATTGTTAGTAGGTGGTTTTTGTGAATTATATATCAGTTGCAATCGATGGGCCTGCCGGTGCGGGTAAAAGTTCGATTTCAAAAGAATTAGCAAGGAGATTAAATTATATTTATGTAGATACAGGTGCTATATACAGAGCTTTGGCATATATATCGATAAGTCTTGGATATGATACAAAAAAGGATATGGATTTAATTTCAGCTCTTGCGAATAGTTGTAAAATAGAATTAAAGTATATTGATTCGGCACAGCATATTTTTGTAGACGGAAATGACGTTACAGATTATATAAGAACTTCTCAAGTTTCTAAGGGAGCATCTGATGTTTCTGCAATACCGGATGTAAGAAAAGCACTATTATCTATACAAAGAAACATTGCCGATACAAACAATATTTTAATGGACGGCAGGGATATCGGCACAGTTGTTCTGCCCAATGCAACCGTCAAAATTTTCCTTACAGCATCTATTGATGAACGTGCTAAAAGAAGATATAAGGAAATGATTGAAAAAGGAACAGAATGCAATTTTGAAGATATTAAGACTGATATTGCATATCGTGATGAACAGGATTCAAACAGACCTATAGCACCCTTAAGACCCGCTGATGATTCTATTGTATTTGATAACAGTAACTATAATTTTGAAGAATCAGTTGAATATTTATACAAGCTGATAAAGGAGAATATATAATTTGCTTTACAATGTTGCAGTTTTTTTTGTTAAAATTTTTTATAAAATTTTGTTTTTTGCAAAGGCAGAAGGTGTTGAGAATATACCTGAGTCGGGAGGAATGATTTTTTGCGGTAACCATCAAACCTTTCACGATGCGGTGGTCATTGCGGCTTTTGCAGAAGTTAAATTTAAATTTTTGGCAAAGGCAGAATTATTTAAGCATAAATTTTTTGCTTGGTTTTTTAAAAATGTCGGATGTGTTCCTGTTGACCGCAAAGGCGGAGATATAAAGGCTATGAAAACTTGTATGAAAATTTTAAAAGAAGGAAATCCTCTGTTAGTTTTTCCGGAGGGTACAAGGTCTTGCTTACATATTGCGGATGTAAAGTCGGGAGCCTTGCTTTTTGCAACCAAATCCCAGGTTCCTATAATTCCAGTCGGTATAAGCAATTTAAAATTATTTGGACGTACGAAAATTACATTTGGTAAGCCGATTTATTATGATGAATATTATGATAAAAAAATTTCGGGTGATGAATATAGGATGTTAACAAATAATCTAATGCTTAACATATATGATTTGGTTGAAGATAAATGTTGTTACTATGATGAAATAAAGGCGAGTGTTGAAAATGAACATTAAACTTGCAAAATATGCCGGATTTTGTTTTGGCGTTAAAAGAGCAATGGATATTGTTATTGACAATGCCGAAAAAACTAATGAAAACATTTACACATTAGGTCCATTGATTCATAACGAACAAGTTGTGGAATATCTTGAAAACAAAAATGTTTATGCAAAAGACAATATTGAGGATATTCCTGATAAAAGCACTGTTGTAATACGCACACACGGTGTGCCAAGGTCATATTATGATGATTTACAACGCAAAGAGTGCAAAATCATTGATGCAACTTGTCCTTTTGTTAAAAAAATACACAATATAGTACATCAAAATTATAATGATGGTATGCAGGTTATCATTGTGGGTGATGCTAACCATCCGGAAGTAATTGGAATTAATGGATGGTGCAATAATTCCGCTATTATAATATCAAGTCTGGAAGATTTTGTTAAAATTAACACAGAAAGACCCATATGTTTGGTTGTGCAGACTACTTTTTCACTAAAAGTTTGGAATAAGATAAAGAAATTTGTAAAAACATCTTGCCAAAGTGTACAAGTTTTTGATACAATATGTAGTGCGACGGAAGATAGACAGTTAGAAGCTGAAAAAATTGCGGGGTCTGTTGATTCTGTTGTTGTTATTGGAGGTAGGCATAGTTCCAATACAAAAAAATTAGTTGATATTTGTAAAAGCCACTGTGCTGATACATATCATATAGAAACGGTATCCGAGTTACCTAATGAGACTTGGAATAACCGTTGCATCGGTGTTACGGCTGGCGCATCAACACCGGAATGGATAATTAAGGAGGTCATTAGTAAAATGTCAGAAGAAAAAGTAATGGAAGTAACAGACGAAATCAGCTTTGCTGAAGAATTGGAGAAATCATTGGTTAGCCTAAAAACTGGCGACATCGTTAAAGGTGTTGTTATAGGCATTACACCAACAGAGGTTTATGTAGACCTTGGTTCAAAAGCTGATGGTATTATCCCGGTCGGAGAACTTACAGAGGATCCGTCTGTTTCACCTGAAGATATAGTAAAGGTGGGCGATGAAATCGACGTATTCGTTGTTAGAGTAAACGATGTCGAAGGTACAATCAAGCTTTCTAAAAAGAAACTTGATATTATTGCTGGTCAGAAAAAATTTGAATCAGCTGTTGAAACAAAAGAAATTCTTGAAGGCAAAATAGTTGAGGCTGTTAATGGCGGTGTTATTGTTATTTCAAACGGTACAAGAGTATTTGTTCCTGCCAGACAAGCTGCATCTAAGTTTGTAAAAGATTTGGAAACATTAGTTGGTGAAACTGTACAGTTTAGACTAATCGATTTTAATCCAAGAAGAAGAAAAATAGTTGGTTCAATCAAATCTGTTACAGATGAAATCAACGCTAAGATGCTTGAAGAATTCTGGGCAACTGCAGAAATTGGTAAAGAATATACAGGTACAGTTAAGTCATTGACAAACTTTGGTGCTTTTGTTGATATCGGCGGTGTTGACGGTTTAGTTCATATTTCAGAACTTTCATGGGGAAGAGTTAAACATCCTTCAGATGTCTTAAAGGTTGGAGACACAGTAAAGGTATTTGTTCTTGCTCTTGATAAAGAAAAGAATAAGATTTCTCTTGGCTATAAGAGAGCTGAAGATAATCCTTGGGAAATCATCAAGACAAAAATTGCCCTTGATGATGTTGTTAAGGTTAAAATTGTAAGAATTGTTTCTTTCGGTGCTTTTGCGGAAATCATTCCAAATGTTGATGGTTTGATTCACATTTCACAGATTGCTAACAAACATATCGACACAGTTTCAAGTGTACTTAAAGTTGGTGATGAAGTCGAGGCTAAGGTTACTGAATTTGATGTTGAAAACAAGAAAATCAGCTTAAGTATGAGAGCTTTGCTCGAATCTGAAAAGATTGAAGAATCTGTTGAAGATGTTGTGGAAGAAACTGTTGAGGAATCAATTGCAGCAGAAGAATAATTATGCACTTAAAGCACCTATAATATATAGGTGCTTTAAATTTTATGATACGAGGTCTTTATTATGGATAAACTGATTGAAATGTGTTCCGTACATTCGGTTTCTGGAAACGAAACGCAAATGAATGAATATATAACAAAATATATGAGGGATTTTTGCGATTGCATTGATATCGATGGAATGGGAAATGTTGTTGCAAAAATAAATAATAATTCAGACATAAACATTGTATTGGAAGCTCATACAGACAATATTGGACTTATTGTTAAAGAAATTGATGATAAGGGATTTATAAAATTTGTCTGCTCCGGTGGTGTTGACTCAAGTATATTGCCTACTGCTGAGGTTATTATTCACGGTAAAAAAGACTTGTTTGGTGTTGTCGGTGCAAAACCACCCCACCTACAAACCAAGGAAGATAGAGATGAAAATAAAAATTCTGTGGAAAATATGTATATTGATTGTGGCTTTGATTATGAAAGAATTATTAAATACGTTTCTGTCGGTGATACGATTAGTCTGTTATCAAAATATAATGTCCTCAAAAATGATTTTTTTACATCCGGCACACTAGATAATAGAATTGGTTGTTACATTGTATCTGAATGCTTAAAACGGCTTAAAACTAAAAATTTAGCTTATAATTTGATTGGTTTATATTCTGTGCAAGAAGAAGTAGGTTGCAGAGGCGCAAAGAAGGGTGTAGAAATAGCTAAACCTGATATTGCGATAATTATTGATGTAACATTTGGCATATCACCTTATACCGATGATGAACATGGTTTTGAGGTTGGTGACGGAATAACTGTTGCAGTTGGTCCAAATCTTGACAGAAAGCTGTCAAACAGTTTTATTAATATATGTGAAACAAATAATATTCCTTACAAAAAAGAAGTGTGCAGTGATCACACAGGAACTGATGCATGGCCTATACAGGTTGCTTGCGAAGGTGTAAGGTGCATTTTGATATCTGTGCCGATTAAATATATGCACACCTCTGTAGAAACAGCGAATAAATCGGACATAAATGATGCAATAAATGCTATCTGTCTTGCCTTGGAAGGGGGAATATTTTGATGCTTTCAAGACTTACAAATGCATTTGGCCCTTCGGGATGTGAGGATGAAGTACGTAACATTATTAGGGATGAAATGATAAAATACTGTGATGAAATATATGAAGACAGTATTGGTAATCTTATTTGCCATAAAAAAGGTATTTTGATTAACAATAAAAGTATTATGTTAACTGCTCATATGGATGAAGTTGGTTTAATAATTAGTTATATTACAAAAGAAGGTTATTTAAAATTCCAAACGGTGGGAGGAATTGATCCCAATGTGTTGATTTCAAAAAAAATTCTTATTGGTAATAGCCGTATATGTGGTATTATTGGGACAAAACCGATACATTTAAACAAAAATAGTAAAGAAGATTTAAAGATATCAGACCTTTATATTGATATAGGTGCAAAGTCACGCGATGATGCATTAAAATATGTTGATTTAGGTGATTACGCTTGCTTTGATAGTAATTATATTGAGTTTGGTGATGGTTTTGTTAAGGCAAAAGCCCTTGACGACAGAGTAGGCTGTCTTGCCATGATTAATATTGCCAAGCGACATCCAAAAGCCGATATTTACTATGTTTTTGCCGTTCAAGAAGAAGTTGGACATAGAGGTGCAATTATAGTTTCAAAACAAATTAATCCAGCTTTTGCAATTATTCTAGAGGGTACAACCTGTTCTGATGTTCCGGGAACGGATATATATGGATTTTCTACACACATTGGATGTGGAGCGGCACTTTCTATAAGAGATAACGGTGCATATTCAGATATTAAACTTACTCAGGAAATAATGGATGTTGCAATAAAAAATAAAATTAAATGTCAATATAAACAAACGACAATGGGTGGAAATGATGCATCTGCAGTTCAGTTATCCAACAATGGAGTTAAGGTTGCTGCAATATCTGTACCCTGCAGATATATTCATTCACAGTCTAATGTTGCAAAATTATGCGATATAAAGTCAATGGAAGATATACTATATACATTTGTCGAAAGCAAGGTGAATAATAATGATTGAAAAACTTTCAAATGCGTATGCACCGTCAGCAAGAGAGGAAGAAGTACGTAATATTATCATCAAAGAACTTGCTGATTTTTATACAGAAATCCGCGTGGATAATTTAGGTAATTTGATTATTCATAAACCGGGGAAATTAAAATCTATTGCAATTACTGCTTCTATGGATGAAGTTGGTTTTTTAATTACCCATATAAAGGATGTTAATAATGTAATAGCAACGTCAATTTGCAATGTAAAGTCTAAAAGTTTACAGAATATTACAACAGTTGACAAAAACAAGAATTTATTTATATGTAAAAAATGTCAAAATATTACTGATAATATTGAAAAAATAAGAAATATTGAATTTGAAAATTTAAACAAATGTAAAGGTGATTACCTTAACAATAATTTTATAGCAAAAACACTTATATATAATAATAATTTAAATGAGACTGATGATTTTTATATTGGGAAAGCTATGGAAAGGTCAGTATGTTGTTCAATTTTATGTGATATAGCACGAATGGTTGCAAATTCATTATACGAATATTATTTTGTGTTTTCTGCTCAAAACTATTGTGATAAAAAAGGAGCTTTAACTGCCACATTTGGCATTAATATTGATGAACTTTATAATCTTTGTTGTGTTGATACAGAGAATGAAGATGTAAGTATTAATAGTGGACCGGTATTAATTTTAAGAGACAAAATGCTTATATCAGATAGAGATTTGATTAAGAAATTTGAAAATGTACAACCTTTTCAGAAATTAATTAGCTCAAATTTTGTCTGTGAGGGTGGTTGTTATCAAAAACATTATACAACTCAAAAAAATATTTCTGTTGGAATACCGGTCAATTTTTTGGGTTGTTTCAATGAAGTTGTATCGAAAAGTGATATAAATATACTAAAAAAAGTTTTACTTGAAACTATTTTACCATAAAATTATTATGTAAACAAAGAGGTTTATTATGAAACAATGTATATTATACGAAAGAGAATGTATAGAGTGTGGAGAATGTAATATGTGTGATTTGGATTCTGGGAAGATATGTGATAACTGTGGAAAATGTATTGAACTCAAATCTGATTATGCAGAAATTGGAATTGATTCAATAGAAATTGATAAGTAAATAAGTAAAACCGCTATACTTTATGTATAACGGTTTTATTTTTTTTCTGAATAATTAGCTAAAGGATTACTTTTTAATGCATTTTCAATTGCCTGATCATCTGTGTGAGTATATATTTGTGTTGTAGAAAGGTTAGTATGTCCTAGAATTTTCTGCAAAGCCAAAACATCTACATGGCCGTGCTTGTACATAAGTGTAGCTGCAGTATGCCGGAGTTTGTGTGTTGTATAGCTTGTATAATCAAGCCCTGCGAGCATTAAGTATTTTTTTACAATCAATTGTATACCACGTACACTTATTCGCTCATTATTTTTGTTGAGAAATAATGCATTGGAATGTATCGGTTTAGCTTTTGGACGAACTTTTAAATATTCATTAATGGATTTAGTACAGGAATCATTTAAAAATACTTGACGTTCCTTGTCTCCTTTACCGGTAATACGTAAATTAGTTCCCTGAATATCCGTTATATTAATTCCTACAAGTTCAGATACACGCAATCCGCAGTTCAAAAGTATTGTTAGTATACAAAAATCACGTTGGTTAAGATTTTCTGCAGCATCTAAAAGTTTAATACTACTGTCCAAATCAAGGTATCTTGGCAATTTCTTACTCAATTTTGGAGCATCAAGCTCAACTGTAGGGTCAATATCTAAAAGTTCAGCTTTATTTGTTAGATATTTAAAATATGTCTTTAAGCACGAAACCTTACGAGCTCTGGCAGAAGAAGAATTTGAACGGTTACGATTAACATAATTCATAAAATCATATAAATCAGTTAATCTGATTTTTTTTATATAATCAAACGGTACATCTGAAATATCTACTGAATCAATTTCATCTAAGGATAAATCAGAATTATTTTTAATTTTTATATATCTATAGAATAATCTTAAATCATAATAATACGCATTAACTGTATTTTTAGATTTACCTTTAATAACCTCTAAATATGTTATAAAATCTTTAAGTTCAGGGGTACAATCATCAAAATTTATCATTTTAACCCTCCATCCAACTTCGCGAAATATTTATTTAGCGAAGTTGTTATATCTACCTTTTATATAAGTATATATATCTTGTTAAGCTACAATTCAACTAAGTGGTTTATTTGTTTGTATTACCTTATATTCCATATTTATATAACTTTCTTATTTTTAAGTCTTAATGAATTTAACACAACTGAAACTGATGAAAAACTCATTGCTAATGCAGCAATCATTGGATTTAATAAAATTTCGGTAAATGGATACAATATTCCAGCAGCAATCGGAATACAAATGCAGTTATAACAAAAAGCCCAGAAAAGATTTTGTTTAACTGTTTTCATAGTAAATTCACTTGTATTAATAGCTTTTAAAATTGTATCTAATCCTTCATTAAGTAAAATAACATTTGCAGAATCTATTGCAATGTCTGTCCCGTTCATAACCGCTATTCCAACATCCGCTTTTATTAATGCCGGTGAATCATTTACTCCATCGCCAACCATAGCTACCTTGTATTCTTCCATAAGCTTACCTACAACATTGCTTTTTTCATCAGGCATAACATTTGAATAAACCAATGTTATGTCAACCTGTTTTGCGATTTTTTCAGCAACATTTTTTGCATCACCGCTTAACATTACAACTTTTTTATTTTTATTGAGAAATTTGATAATATCAGGTATTTCTTTTCTAATTGTGTCAGCAAACTCTATATATCCCAACAATTCATTATTACATTTTAATCCAATCACAGTATTATCGGATTCAATAACTTCATTTATAAATTTTGGGCTTCCAAGCACTATTTCTTTCCCGTTTATTACTCCGCTAAGACCTAAGCCGTTATGTGATTTGAAATTTTGTACTTCTTCTATTGCAAATTTATTTTTATCGCAGTATTTAATAATTGCATTTGCCAATGGATGCTGTGAAAATTTTTCCAATGAAGCAGCATATGTCATAAGTTTTTTTATGTCATTTGAAACAACATTTATAACTTTAGGTTTACCATATGTCAGTGTACCTGTTTTGTCGAACACAATACAATTGACTGCATTTAGGGATTCGATAGCTTCCGCACTTTTGAATAAAACGCCGTTAGATGCACCAAGTCCACTTCCAACCATAATAGCCATAGGTGTTGCAAGACCAAGTGAGCATGGACAAGCAATTACAAGAACTGCTACAAAAATTTGTAATACAAAATCTATATCTTTACCTGATATAAACCAAATAGCTGAAGCTATTAAAGCTATTGCAAATACAGTAGGTACAAAAATCCCTGCAATTTTATCGGCAATTCGCTGGATTGGAGCTTTTGTATTCTGAGTATCCTGGACAAGCTTAATGATTTTACTTAACAAAGTATCTTCACCCACGCTTGTCGCCTTATAAGTAATGCTGCCGTTATAATTTATACTACCGCCGATTAGATTGTCACCTATATTTTTATCAACAGGCATACTTTCCCCGGTAAAGATACTTTCATCAACTGTCGTAAACCCACTTTCAACTACACCATCTACTGCAACGGATTCTCCGGGTTTTAATAAAAGTATATCGCCTATTTTGATGTCTTTAACATCAATTATAATATGTTTATATCCATCTAAAAGCGTAGCCTTTGTAGGCGAGACATTCATTAGTTTTTTTATTGCATCACCTGTACGTGACTTGGATATTTTTTCAAGTTCCTTTCCTATTGAAACAAACATAATTATAGTTGCTGAACTTTCAAAATACAAATGATGAATGTGTATATTTGTAAACATTATATATAAGCTATAAATGATTGATGCTGCAGAGCCTATTGCAACAAGGCTATTCATATTAGGATGAAATTTTGCTAAAGCCCTGAAACCGTCAAACAGCATTTCCCTACCGCAAATCAGTACAGGTATTAGCAAAATAATCTGAATATACGCAACAATCATCATATTACTGTGAATTGCAGGTAATCCTACCATTGGGCCCATGGCTACATATAAAAGTAATAAAGCAAATACAATTATGATAATAAGGTTAATATTATATTTCTTTTTTACATCTTCCTCTTTATCTTTTTCAATAAAAAATCCACAGCTTTTAACAACAGCATCGATATCCTTCAATGATAATTTATCGGTATCAAATTCAAAGGTCGCTGTATTTGTAGCTATGCTAACAGTTGCATTTGATATACCGTCAGTTTTTGAAAGTTCTTTTTCAAGGTATGATGAGCATGCTGCACAATGCATACCACCAATTTTAAGAGTAATTTTTTCCATTTAATCAGTTCCTCACATAAGAAGCTTTAAAATTTCCGAGCTCCTTTCAATAAATTCTGTCATTTCCTCTGTTGTTAAAGGATTATGACAAACCCTTGCAATATCATATATTTGCTTGCAAATAAGTTCTTTTTTATCATTATCTTCAATTTTTTCAATCTTACCGATTATTTCACTGTCAGTATTTAAAACAAGAGTATATTTCTGTTTAGAAAATGCATTACCAAACATTTTGGTCATATCATTAATTCTGCGTTCCTGTTCGTCTTCAACAATAATTGCAGGTAATGATATTTTAAGTGAAGATGCTGTTATTTTCAAATCATCAACATTCAATATTTTTTTAAATACGTCAACTATCGATTCGTCATCTTTTGTTTCCTGAGGCAATGTATCTATTCGTGTAAATTTCCATTGTTCCTTCATTTCAAGAAAGTTTATAAAATGAGTATCTATAAGGTGAGGCATTATAATAGCACTTCGTCCCTCTTCCTTTATCATTTTAATATATTGTGCCTGTTGATTTTCGTTAGAAATGTATGTTATTTTTTTGTCCTGTGCCTCGGCATATTCGCAAAGTGAAACATAATCACCCAATGTTGTTTTCACTTGTAAAACAGGCTTTAATTTGTCATAAAACTTTTCATCACGCATACATCCGTATTCAATGAATGGTGAAATATCGTCATAATATTCATCAAAATGCTCTTTTTCGAGCTTATGTAATGAAATTATTTTATCTGCAACCTTTTTTGTAATGTGAGATGAAATTTTATTTACATAACCATCATTTTGCAATGAACTTCTTGATACATTAAGCGGTATTTCCGGACAGTCAATAACACCTTTTAGGAGCATTAAAAACTCCGGAATAACTTCTTTAATATTGTCAGCAACAAATACCTGGTTGTTAAACAACTTTATCTGTCCCTGTGCTGATTCAAACTCGTGTGTAAGTTTTGGAAAATACAAAATACCCTTTAAATTAAAGGGATAGTCAACATTTAAATGTATCCAAAAAAGTGGATCATTATAATCGCTGAATAGACGATGATAAAGCTCCTTATATTCTTCATCCTTGCAATCAGTTGGAGATTTTGTCCATAGCGGATTTGTATCATTGACTGGGTTTTCTTCACCATTTAAATGAATAGGATATGGCAAGAATGCACAGTATTTTAACAGTACACTTCGTAATCTTTCTGGCTGTAAAAATTCCTCTTCAGCATCAGAAACGTGCAAAGTTATAATCGTACCGCGGTCTGTTTTTGAAGACTCTGAAATTTCATATTCTGTACCACCATCGCAGGACCATTTTACTGCAGATTCATCTTTGTAGGATTTTGTTTCTATCTCCACAAGGTCAGCAATCATATACGCTGAATAAAAGCCAAGACCAAAGTGCCCTATAATTTGATTTTCTTCATCCTTGTCTTTATATTTTGCTAAAAATTCTTCGGCACCGGAAAATGCAATTTGATTAATATATTTATTAATTTCATCTTCAGTCATACCTATGCCGTTATCTTTAATTGTAATTGTCTTATTTTCCTTATCACAATAAATATCAACTCTATAATTTGTATCATCACTCTTACATTCACCAATGCTTTGTAATTTTTTTATCTTTGTTATTGCGTCACAAGCATTTACTGTAAGTTCTCTTAGGAAAATATCCTTATCGGAATATAACCATTTTTTAATTACTGGAAAAATATTTTGTGTCTGTACCTCAATATTACCTTTTTTCATAAGTTCCACCTCGAAATTTAAATTAAATAGAATGATTTATATAATTTATAAGACATATAAACATCAAGTTTTGCAACAACCTCGAAGGGTGCATGCATTGATAATACAGGAACGCCGCAATCTATTGTATCAATATTTCTGTTTGCAACAAATTGTGCTACTGTTCCTCCTCCGCCTTCATCAACTTTTCCAAGTTCTCCAATTTGCCATACAATGTTGTTATCTATACATATTTTTCGTATTTCACCCATAAATTCTGCACTTGCATCAGAAGAACCACTCTTTCCTCTTGCCCCTGTATATTTACAAATCATTACGCCATAATTAGCTTTTGGAGCATTACGAGGTTCTGAAACTTCTTTGTATGTCGGATCAAGTGCGGCTCCTACATCTGCAGATAAACACTTGGAATTTGCAAAGCATTTCCTTAACATAAACTCATTAAAATTATTAATCTGTGTATTAATCATAGCAGATATTGCATATTCAAAATACTCTGACTGCATACCTGTATTGCCCATACTTCCTATTTCTTCTTTATCTGCAAGCAAACAAACCGCAGTTTTTTCAGGATTATCAATGTCTAAAATGCCCTTTAAAGCTCCATATGCACATACTCTGTCATCATGTCCATATGCCCCCAAAAGACTTCTGTCAAAACCTATATCACGCGATTTTCCGCTTGGAACAACTTCAATTTCTGCACTTAAAAAGTCTTCTTCCTCTATGCCATATTTATCATTCAAAATTTTTAACACAGTTTCTTTGATTTTTTCCTTGTCTGTATCAGCTGGCATACTGCCGATAAGAACATTCAAGTTTTCACCCGGAATAGCCTGAGACATTTTCTGACTCATTTGCTTTTGAGCAAGATGAGGTAGCAAGTCAGTTACACAAAAAGCTGGCTCATCATCATTATCTCCCATTGAAATTTCTACCTTTGTACCATCTGCTTTTACTACCACACCGTACATTGCAAGAGGAATAGTTGTCCACTGATATTTTTTTATACCACCGTAATAGTGAGTTTTAAATAATGCCAAATCAGTATCTTCATACAACGGATTTTGTTTAAGGTCAAGTCTTGGCGAATCAATATGTGCTGCCACAAGGTTAATACCATCTGCAACCGGTTTTTTACCTACTACAGCCAACACAATGCTTTTGTTTCTGTTGTTAATGTATATCTTATCACCCGGATTAAGTTTTTTAGATTCATCAAATTCAATAAAACCAGCTTTTTTTGCTAATTCAATTGTATAATTCACACAAAGTCTTTCAGTTTTACCATTATCTAAATATTTTTTGTATAAATCACAAAAATCAAATATTTGTTTTTTTTCCTTATCATCAACTATTTCCCAACCGTTTTTTTGTTCATATCTCATAACTTTAGCTCCTTATATAGAAATTTATATATTTTTAAATTGTTGTTGATTTTAGTTATGTATCTATTGGTTTCCTGATATGGTGTTGTTTTAATGTGTCTAGTATCATCGGAGTATTTACTGTTTATGAGCCATTTATCAACATTCCCCATACCCGCATTATATGCTGCAAGAGTTGTATCAAAATCATCATATCTTTTAAAAAGATAACTGTAATAGTAAACACCTAATTTGATATTTGTTTCCGGCACATATAAATCACTTTCAGTAACCTTATCTATACCAATCTTTTCTGCACACCAATTTGCTGTATCGAGGGTAAGCTGCATTAACCCAATAGCCTTTTTAGAAGATACTGCATCAGGTTTGAAATTACTTTCTGCTTTTATTATTGACAAAATCTCATACTTATCAATATTATATTTTTGACATTCTACGCCGATTATACTTAAATAATCTGTTTTATATATTGCTTTTCCGCTAACAAATAATAAAATTGCAACTATTATAAGAAAAATTATAAATTTAAACAGTTTTTTCACTAATACACCTCTTAATAACATTAATAGATTTGTTATATAATTCATTAATATCGCAATCGCTATGTATTACAATATCTGCAAAATCAGCATAAAAATCATTATCAGGCTGACTGTTTATTCTTCTTTTCGCCACTTCGCTTTCAATATTATCTCTACTACATATAAACTGTATTCTTCTTTCATCTGAATTAGTTACGGCAATTATGCAATCGCACAATTCAACAATCTCAGGAGTTTTATGTAATACTGCCCCGTCAATTATGGAATATTCTTTCAACATTCCAATAACTTTTTCTGTAATTGCCGGATGAGTTATGCTGTTTAGTAAATTAAGTTTTTCCAAATCCGAAAAAACTATTTCTCCGAGCTTTTTACGGTCTATCTCACCAGTTTCAGAAAGTATTTCTTCGCCAAATTGCTTAATTAAATCATAATATGGTTTATTTGGCTTTAAAATAATATTATGGCCTAATTTATCCGTATCAATATGTGTAAAACCAAGATCAGTTGCGGCTTTAGCAACAACACTTTTGCCGCAGCCACTCCCCCCTGTAAGACCTATTATTAGTTTATTTTGCTTCATACCATGTTTCACCAACGTTCATATCCGCAATAAGCGGGACATTAAGTTTAACTGCTTTTTCCATTTCGGATTTTAAAATGTTTTTTACCTGTTCCAATTCGTCCTTGTGCGCATCTATAATAAGTTCGTCGTGAACTTGTAATACAAGCCTAGAATGTAATTTTTCAACTTTCATACGCTTATATATATTTACCATTGCTATTTTAATTATATCAGCTGCAGTTCCTTGAATGGGAGTGTTCATAGCAACACGTTCACCAAATGAACGTTGAATGAAATTACCTGAATTAAGCTCCGGTAAATATCTTCTTCTATTAAACAAAGTGGTAACATAACCATCTCTTTTTGCTGTTTCAACAATATCTTCCATATATCTTTTAACACCATTGAAATTGGTAAAATAGTTTTCTATATATTTCTTTGCTTCACTCTTTTTAATACCTAATTCCTGCGCAAGAGAAAAATCTCCCATACCATATACTATTCCAAAATTAACAGTTTTTGCTCTTGACCTCATTTCGGATGTGACTTCTGATGCAGTAACATTAAAAATCTGGGATGCAGTACGTGTATGAATATCTTGATTATTGTTGAAAGCATCAAGCATATTAATATCACCAGATATATGTGCCAATACACGTAGTTCAATCTGTGAATAGTCAGCGTCCACTAATATATGATCATTATCAGATGCAACAAACATCTTCCTTACTTCTCTTCCTAGCTTAGTTCTAATGGGAATATTTTGTAAATTCGGTTCTGTACTGCTTATTCTTCCTGTGACGGTGACTGTCTGATTAAAGTTAGAATGTATTTTTCCTGAATTCTTATTGATTACGGCAAGTAATCCGTCAGCATAAGTTCCCTTAAGTTTAACAATATGTCTGTATTCCATTATAAATTCAATAACGTCATGAGTACCTCGTAGTTTTTCAAGAACTTCTACACTAGTTGAATAACCGCTTTTTGTCTTCTTAATTACAGGCAGATGTAATTTTTCAAACAAAACTTCACCTAATTGTTTGGGGGAATTAATATTAAATTCAACACCGCATATTGAGTATATTTTGTTAGTCAATTCATCAATTCGTGATGAAAGCATGGTTTGAAATTCAACAAGATTATCCTTATCAACCTTAACCCCACATAATTGCATAGTTGCCAGTACCTCAACCAGCGGCATTTCAATCTCATAAAACAAATCGTTTTGATTATTTTCTTCAATTTGTTTTTTTAATTTCTCATATAAATCAATAATTTCTACAAGTTTGTTCGAACTGGTATTTCCTGATATTTCAAGGGAAACTATGTCTAATGTGTAATCAGTTGCAGATGGATTTATTATATAGTAGGCAATCATTGTATCAAAATATGCATTTTCAAAAGATATATTTTTATCATTAAGATATACAATATGTTCTTTTATGTTATGTGATATCTTTTTAATATCTTTATCTTCAAAATAAATTTTTAAATCTTCAACGTTTAATGATGTAATATCATCTACACTTGTTGCCGCATAACAGACCCCATCATTAAAATAATAAAATAGTTTTTTTGTTGTATTGATATTTCTAAATAAAATTTCTTTGTCATTACTTATTTTTACATCTGCTACAATTTCTGTTTTAACATCAAGCTTTTTAAAAAAGCTGGTAAAGTTGAGTTTTGTAAAAAGTGGTATCAAAACGTCGTTATTATATTCTTTTATCAGGCAATCTTCTATTGAAAACTGTATAGGGACGTCACGAACAATCGTAGCTAAAAATTTGCTGTTAAATGCAGATTCCTTCCCATCAATAAGCTTTGAACGAACACCTTTTGAAATATCTTTATCATCAATATTTTCATATATATTTTCAATACTCTTGAATTTTTGAATAAGGGAAAACGCTGTTTTCTCACCTATACCTGGAACCCCCGGTATATTATCAGATGTATCCCCCATAAGTCCTTTAACATCTATAAATTCTGATGGTGTGACACCATATTTTTCATAAACAGTATCATTGGTATAGTCAACTGTATCCGTAACACCGCTTCTTGTAGTAATTAGTTTAACTATTGTATTTTTACTGGCTAGTTGCAGATCGTCTTTATCCCCTGTTAATATACTGCATATTATATTATTCTCGTCACAAATCCTTGAAACTGTACCTATAATATCATCAGCTTCGTATCCTTCTAATTCTAACATTTTAATATTCATCGCATAAAGAATTTCTTTTAACAAAGGCATTTGTTGCTTTAATTCTTCTGGCATCCCCTTGCGCTTAGCTTTATATTCAGCGTAAGCATTGTGGCGAAATGTTGGTGCATGTACATCAAAAGCAACACATAAATGTGTAGGGTTTTCTTCAGAAATATATTTAAAAAGTATATTTAAAAATCCATAAACAGCATTTGTATAAATACCATCTTTATTTGATAAAAGCCTTACACCATAGAAAGCTCTGTTAACTATACTATTGCCGTCCAATATCATTAATTTTTTCAAGAAAACACCTCCAAATTCCATAATACCATAATATATATTATCACATTTTTTCTGTAAAGTAAACTAAAAATGAAAAAAAGGCTTTAGATTTCTAAAGCCTTAAATTATTATTTGTTTTTAAGAAAATCAGGTATATCCAAATCATCCTCTTGCTTTGTCTTCTTTACAATACTGTCAAAAGGATTATTTTCCAACTTTGTTTCTTGAGCAGGTTCAACTCTATGAGGAGTTACGTATTCTGGTTTGGAACCAAATAAAGGAATATCTATATCATTATCGTCATTATCAAACCCTGTAGCAACTAGAGTGATTTCAATTTCATCTTCAAGAGAATCTTTAATTATTGCACCGAAGATAAATTCTGCATCAACATCAGCAAGTTCTTGAACAAGTTCATTTGCACGCTGAATTTCAAGCATACCCAAATCAGGTCCACCGGAAATATTAAGTAATATACCTTTTGCTCCTGCAATAGAGGTTTCAAGTAAAGGACTATTGATAGCCATTCTTGTAGCTTCTTCAGCTCTGTTTTCGCCCTTAGCTCGTCCAATACCCATATGGGCAAGACCAGTATTCTTCATAACTGCTTTGACGTCAGCAAAGTCAAGGTTAATAAGACCAGGAGCAACGATAAGCTCACTAATACCCTGCAGACCCTGTCTCAAAACATCATCAGCAACACGTAAAGCTTCCTCAAAAGTAATATTTCTCTTTTCATGAGCAATATCCAAAAGTTTGTCATTATGTATAATAACCAAAGAATCAGAATTCTTCTTTAATTCCTCAATACCTCTTTCAGCCTGGGACATTCTTTTTTTACCTTCAATTGTAAAAGGCTTTGTGACAATGGAAATTGTGAGTTTTCCTAACTCCTTTGCTATGCCAGCGATAACAGGAGCAGCACCTGTACCGGTACCACCGCCCATACCGGCAGTTACAAACACCATATCTGCATCTTTAATTGCAGCAGCAATATCGTCTCTGCTTTCTTCAGCAGCTTTTCTGCCTACTTCAGGGTTAGCACCTGCGCCAAGTCCACGTGTAACTTTTTCTCCAATCTGAATTTTTGTATTGGAATTAGCACGCTTTAACGCTTGTGCATCAGTATTAACTGAAATAAATTCTACAGATCTAAGACCTGCCTCAATCATTCTGTTAACAGCATTATTACCTGCACCGCCGACACCTACTACTTTTATATTGGCAAGAGATTCATTTTCTATTTCAAGTTCAATCACAATAATCCTCCTCACATTATATACATAATAACATTATATATAATTTTTTTTGTTTTGTAAAGTAATTTTTTATATTTTTTTGCTAATATTTTTTTCAAGGTATTTACTTATAAAAAATCTTCTCAAAATAGCAAAATTTTGGAATAGTCTTGTTCCAAAAACAACAATTGCAGCAATTGTCAAATCAACATTTAAAAGTGTACCGATATACGTAATAATTGCCGCTAAAATTGCATTACCAAAAAAACCACTAAGAAAAATATTGAGTTTAAAATTATTATTAAAATATGCTACCAAACCTCCAAATATGGAATCGAAACCTGCAAGAATTGCAACAGCAGCATATTGAGTAACTTCAATAGGGATATTAAACGGAACAAATAATGCAAGCATTGTACCGAAAATTAGACAAAAAACTATAACTAACATTTGTTATTCTGCACTTCCTTCCTCTTCTATAACCGGTTTGGCGTACTTGTAGTTAAGCGAACCAATATATGCCGGAACCACAACATTACTTACTTTTTTAATGTTTATTTCTAGTCCCCAGGTAGTTAAAGTATCATATACACCATCGCGCATCAAAAGTGCATTTTCAAGATTTACAGGGTCACCTATTGCATTAATCACAAATGGCTGAGCATATCTGCTGTTGTTTACGCTGACAGTAGACCCTGCACATCTAATTTCCGTTGTTGAAACTATCCTTTCACCATTAAGAGATATAGCTTCAGCTCCCGCATCACACAACTCGTTTATAATCATAAGCAAGTCAGAATCGTGAATAACATAAGCGTTAGCGTCTCCTATAGTATTCTTAAGAGTACTGTCTTTTACGGTTATTGTCACACCGCTTCCTTCTACTTTTACCAATCCCGCAAGGATTTCAGCTTTATCCAACTGATTAATAATCGTTTTAGAATATTCACTATTTTCTGCAGCCTCATCTTTAAATGATTGTAAATCAGATTTTAAAGAGGTAATCATTTCTGACATACTGTCATTTTTGGCTCTCTCATCATTTAATTGCTTAAGTAGGTCCTCAACTCGTAAGGATTCCTCAGTTGTAATTGCATGATTATATATAACACTTTTAATCTGCATTGTTACAAGAAAAGCCATCAACAAACATACAATGCCAATAGATAAAACGGCAATATTATATTTCCTTTTCAAAAAGTATCACTCCTAAAAATCATTTTTTTCTTTAAATACGGCACTACTTCCGTAACTAACATCCAATATTCCGCCTCGGTTTGCGCCAAGACTATCATAGGCACCAGATGCCATAAAATTAATCTTATAATCCAGATTATCAGTTTCTCCTATAATTATGTCTAAATTACCATTTACAACAAATTTGATTTTTTTTAAATCGGTCAAATCAATATTCGTTATTAAGCCATTGAATCTTGAATTTACGGTAGTTGATAATATCGAAGTTAAACACCCAAGCTGAAGCTTATTTTTAAATTCACAAATTTCATTAATTTTTATATTTTTCAACTTAATACCCTCTACAATTGCTGCCTGATTTTTGGGCGGCGTATTGGCAATCTCGAGTATTTTACCGGTTTCGTCAATATAAATATAGTCTTTATTATTTATTATATATGCCCTAACCTGACATTCTTCAACATTAATATTTATCGAATTCGGTAATCTTCTGTCAATAGAAACATTCTTTATGTAGGAAATATTTTCAATATTATCCTCAGCTTTACCTTTATTTATTCTAAAAATATTATTTCCAAAACAAATATTTGAAGATGAAATAATTTCTTCAGCAGAAATTTTTTCGTTACCTGTACAATTTATTGTTTTTATTTTCATAAAGGGTGCATACAAAAGTATAGTAAACAGTATAATTAAAATAAATATAAATAATAGTATTTTTCTTTTTAATCTATTTCGTCTGACTCTTTTTTTATAGTCATTTAATTTTACAACTTTTCCACTTTCAGTAGTTTTATCTATAAGTTTCATATTTTCCTCCATTAAGAAGTATATATAATTTCAGCACCTAAATCATTTAAATTTTCAATAAAATTTTCATATCCTCTTTCCAAGTATTCAATACCGTCAACTACAGTATCCCCATCTGCAACAAGTCCCGCAACAATCAGGCCTGCGGCACCTCTTAAATCCGATGCAGTTACATTTGCTCCGTAAAGTTTATCAACACCTCTTATTACAGCATTTCTCTCCATAACACATATATCAGCGCCCATTCTGTTAAGCTCACTAATATGTTTAAATCTATTTTCAAATAAATTTTCGGTTATAATACTTGTTCCGTCAGCAAGACATAAAAGTGGGGTAATAATAGATTGAACGTCCGTAGGAAACCCCGGATATGGCATTGTCCTTATCAAATCTACAGAATTAATTTTAATATTCCTATATATTTTTATATTTTTATCATCATAAACTATATTGAATCCACAACGCTTTAATATTGAAATTACAGCCACCAAATCTTCTGTGCAGGTATCTGTTATAAAAATTTCACTATTTGTTATTGCACCAGCAATCAAATAAGTGGCAGTTACAATACGGTCAGGCATTATTGTATATTCAGTACCATATAATTTTGGTACACCATCAATCACAATAGTATCAGTACCACAACCGCTGATATTGGCCCCCATAGAGTTTAAGAAAAACTGTAAATCAATTATTTCCGGCTCCTTTGCTGCATTATGTATAATGGTTTTTCCTTTACATCTACAGGCTAAAATCATTATATTTTCAGTAGCACCTACACTTGGAAAATCAAGATAAACGTCATTTCCATTAATTATGTCGCAATAGCATTCGTAATAACCGTAATGTTCGTTTATTTTAACCCCTAACTGTTCAAAGGCTTTAAGATGCAAATCAATAGGACGTGCACCGAGTTCACATCCGCCGGGAAGCGTTATCTTGACATATCCGTATTTATTTAATAATGCACCCATAAATAAAATTGATGAACGCATTTTTCTTATTAAACTGTCAGGAAGAACGCTGTTAAAACTATTATTTTCATATACAGTAAGAACATTATTTGTAAAATCAACATCGTGTCCAATAAAATTCAAAATATTAACAGTGTTGAATACATCCGAAAGCCTAGGGCAATTTTTTAAAATACAATCACCTTCTGCAAGTATTGATGCAGATAAAATTGGTAAAACAGCGTTTTTTGCACCTTGTATTTTAACATTACCATTAAGTTTCGTATTGCCATGTATTAAAATTTTTTTCAAGCAAAACACCTCCGCAACAATATATTTCATACTATGAAAAAGATATTGTTGCGGTGAATTTTTATAATCCTGTATCAGATAATAATGAATCGTCTATCTCAGTATTATTTGCATTATCAGAAGATTCGTCATTTGGTTTTTCTTCAGTATTTTCATCTTCATCTTTTTTAATATGAATTTCACAATAATTCTTTATTCCGTCTGTGTCTTGTTCAACAACTAACTCTTGAGGGCAATCTGCAGTAGCAATAAGCCCACTTTCTGTACAAATTTTACCTTCCAATATTTCTATATCATTTAAAGCACGTATTGCTTCTTCATCAACATATATTGGTGTATACTTAAAAGATTTGGAAGCAAGATTTTTAACATCATGCACCTCAGACATAACTTTTTTCCACAAAGGTATTGTTGGATTGCTTCTGTAAAAGCTTAATGAAGATTGCGTATCATAGCCAACCCATACAGCTGCACAATAATACGGAGTATAACCAACAAACCATCTGTCCATATCATCATCAGTAGTCCCTGTCTTACCTGCTATTGTATATGAAGAACTAAAACGTGCAGGCGTGCCCGTACCAGAATCACATACTGATTTTAACAAACCGTTAATTGTTCTTGCAGTAGAAGATTTCATAGCAACATTGCTGTTAGATTTCTTTTCTAAAATAACGTTACCTTCACTATCTTCAACTTTAGTATAAGTTATTGGGGTGTTATAAACACCATCATTGGCAAATGCAGAATATGCAGCAGTAAGTTCCATGTTTGATATACCTTTTGTCAAACCACCTAATGCTAAGGCTGCAAGATTTCGGTCTGAAGAAACCAAAGATGTAACCCCAAGCTTTTGACTTAGAAAATCATACGATTTATTAACTCCAAGCTTTTGTAAAATCTGTACAGGAACAGTATTTATTGATTGGTCAACAGCATATTTAACACTTACTTTCCCCTTAAAACCATTGTAATAATTTTTAGGAGACCAATCTCCAATAGTAATTGACTTATCTTCATAAACAGTTGATGGTTCTATAAGACCATTTTCCAGAGCAGGTGCATATACTGCAATAGGTTTAATAGTAGAACCTGGTTGCCTTAAAGTCTGTGTTGCCCTGTTAAGGGTAAGAGAACCTGTTTTTTCACCAAAACCTCCCATCAAAGCTTTTATTTCTCCTGTATATGGATCCATTATACACATCGAAGCCTGAGGAGTCCCCTTTGATCCCGCCGCAAGATTATCAGGATTTGAAAAGACTTTGTCAACTATTTTCTGAATTTCAGGGTCTACAGTTGAATAAATTTTTAAACCGCCGGAATACAACATCTTCGTTGCAACAGCTTCTGTATATCCAAGTTCATCCTGTAAATCACGTAAAACCTCTCGTATTATTTCATCAACAAAATACGATTGCTTGCTTATTCCGTCAGCACTGTCGCTACCTACAAACACTAATTCTTCAGCAATTGCATCATCGTACTCTTCCTGTGTTATATACTCGTGTTCAAGCATTTTAGCAAGAACAAGTTCTTGTTTTTCTTTATTTTTATCAGGATTAACCAAAGGGTCATATAATGAAGGATACTGTGTTATACCAACCAAAGATGCACCTTCAGCTATAGTTAATTCACCAACATCCTTGTCAAAATAATATAGTGCTGCACTTTTTATACCATTACACCCTTGTCCAAGATAAAATGAATTTAAATAAAGTTCCAGGATTTCATCTTTAGACAGTTTCTTTTCCAATTGTATAGCACGCATCATTTCCTGAATTTTTCTGCCAACCTTTTTTTGCGAATCACCAGTTAAGTTTTTCACCAACTGTTGAGTGATTGTACTCCCACCACGAGATGTGCTGTTTTTAAAAATATAATTTGTTGCAGCTTTCAATGTGCTTTTAAAATCAACACCGGAATGTGAATAAAATCTTTCATCTTCTATAGCAACCGCAGCTTGTCTTACGTGGAGAGGAATTTCTTCTAAATCAGCCCAACTCCTGTTTTCTTCTGCATATAACCTCTCATATTCGTCATATTCACCTGTTTCAGGGTCAATGCAATACACATATGAAGATAAATCCATACTTATATCTTCAATATTAAGTGAAGAAGTGGTATCTATAATACCCGAAAAAAATGCAGCTAATAGACCAACTACAAGAATTATTCCAATCAATATTATTGATAAAAAAACTTTTAAGAAAGTATTTACCGGTTTTTTCATACAATCCCTCTTTTCTGTAGGAATAATTAAACATATTCCTTCTTTTTATATTATAACACAAAGTTTTGAAAAATCCACTATTTTTTGAATATTATATATAATTTTTGTAAATTATTTG
>JAZOOD010000068.1:0-69821 GCA_045654805.1 Clostridia bacterium
ATTGAAGTTGTTAATGAATTACCGTCTACAGACAGAGGTGAAGGTGGATTTGGCTCAACCGGTAAATAAACCAACAAAAGCGGATATAATTCTCATTATATTCGTATTAATAATATCCGTTTTAATTATCATATTATCATCTGTACCAAATTCAGGAACAGCAACAGGATTTGAAATTATAGTTGATGGAAAATTGCATTCTTCCTATTCCTTTGCTGAATTGAAAAATGGTGAAATAATAGAAATCAACACTGAATACGGATATAATAAATTTTTATATGAAAACAACGGTATAAAATGTATTGAAACAGACTGCAAAGATAAAATTGAACTTAAGGCCGGTATGATAAACAAACCAAATCAGGTGTTAGTTTGTTTACCACACAGATTAACAGTAAATATTACAGGAAATAAAAGCATAGATGCTGTATCATATTAGGAGAAAATATGAAAACTAAAAAACTTACACTAATTGCACTTTTGCTTTCTATGGGAATTGTTTTGCAGATTTTTGAAAGTAATCTGCCTGTTATTGCAGGTGTTCCGGGTGGAAAATTTGGATTTGCAAACATTGTAACTATTTTGTGCATAAATTTATTTGATGTAAAGACGTCGCTTTTACTAAGCATTTTAAGACCACTACTGTCTTCGCTTTTATACGGTGGTTTAACTCAATTACCATACAGTTTAACAGGCAGTATACTGTCATTTATTTTAATGGCTGTCATTATAAAAAAAATAAATAAATTCAGCTATATTGGTGCAGCTATAATTGGCGCTATGGCGCATAATTTTGCTCAGGTAACCGTGGCAGTATTTATGTATTCTAACATACATATTTACAATTATCTTCCTACATTATTGATTATATCGGTAATAAGCGGATATTTTACAGGATTTTGTTCAACACTAATTATACAAAAATACAAAAAATAAGAAAGAACTTTAAAATATGAAAATAATTTTAGCATCAGCATCTCCAAGGCGTAAAAACCTGATGGATGTATTAGGACTTGATTTTGAAATAAAAATAAGTAACTGTGAAGAAATAATTGATAAAAACAATAACGTTGAAGACATTGTTATGTCCTTGTCGATACAAAAAGCACAAGCTGTTGCAAAAAAATCAGACTGTAACTGCCTTATAATAGGTGCTGACACTGTTGTTTCGTATCAAAATGAAATTTTAGGAAAACCTAAAGACAGGGATGATGCTATAAGAATGCTTAAGTTATTAAGCGGTAACACTCATAGTGTGTATACTGGTTTTACAATTATAAGAACAAGCGATAATACTACAATAACAGATTACGAAAAATCCGATGTTAGATTTAAAGAACTATCTGATGATGAAATAATTAATTATATAAATACAAATGACCCCATGGATAAAGCAGGAGCATACAGTATTCAAGGTACCGCCTCCTCCTTTGTGGAATCTTTAATTGGTGACTATAACAACGTTGTTGGCTTACCAATATACAAACTAAGTAAATATTTGTACAATTCATTTAATGTAAAAGGAGATGAATAAAAAAATGAAAGCTTTCGGCAAAGACATAGGAATTGATTTAGGCACAGCAAATACTCTTGTATACGTCAAAGGCAAAGGAATCGTCGTTCGCGAACCCTCTGTTATTGCTGTTAACAAAGATACAAATGAAATTTTAGCTGTTGGTGATGAAGCTAAGCTGATGCTTGGAAGAACACCCGGTAATATTATAGCCATAAGGCCAATGAAAGACGGCGTTATTGCTGATTATAACTATACGCAACATATGCTTAAATATTTTATACAAAAAGCTTGTGGCACAAAAGGCTTTGTTAAACCAAAAGTTATTGTATGCATTCCATCCTGTGTAACTGAAGTTGAACGCAGAGCTGTTGAAGATTCCGTTATGCAGGCTGGTGCTAAAGAGGCCTATCTTATTGAAGAGCCTATGGCGGCATCAATGGGTGCAGGACTACACGTAGAAGAACCTGTGGGAACAATGGTTGTAGATATAGGAGGCGGAACTTCCGAGGTTGCTGTTATATCGTTGGGTGGTATTGTAACCAGCGTTTCTCTTCGTGTTGCAGGAGATTACTTTGATAATGCTATCGTCGGTTATATTAAAAGAACTCAAAATATAATGATAGGTGACAGGACTGCCGAACAGATAAAGATTCAGATTGGTTCTGCCTATCCGTTAGATGAAGAAAAAGCTATGGAAATAAACGGTAGACATCTGCTTACTGGTTTACCGAAAAAAATTGTAGTTACTTCCGAACAGATAAGAGAAGCCTTATCTGAAGCAGTTATGATGATTGTTGATTGCATAAAAACAACTTTGGAAAAAACTCCTCCAGAGCTTTCTGCGGACATTATGGAAAGGGGAATAATGATAACCGGCGGAGGGGCTTTACTAAAAGGACTAGATATATTAATCACCGAGGAAACCGGAATTAAGGCAAACATTGCAGAAAACCCTCTTGATTGCGTAACTTTAGGTACAGCACATGTACTTGACGAAATAAATTCTCTTAGAAAGGTGTTGTTAACCTCTAAACGATGATAAGAAAGTTATTTAACAACAAATATTTTGTCATCTTGTTGATTGTGACGATTATTTTGATTATTTCTATGATTTTTAGCATCAATAAATCATACGAAACCAAAGCCAATGATAATATAATTACCAAGATTACTATGCCGGCACAAAAATTTTTTTACAACATATCATCAGGTGCACGTGATTTTTTCTCACATTTTGGTGATGTGTACAAATTAAAAAAAGATAATGAGGCATTAAAGGACAAAATAACACGATTAGAAGATGATATAGAAAAAAACGATATATATAGGATTGAAAACGAAAGATTACGAACTATGCTTAATCTAAAGGACACATATAAGGATTTTGATTTAGTTGCCGCAAATGTAACCGGAAAGGATTCAAGTACCTGGTTTTTATCTTTGACTATAGACAAAGGAATTGATGACGGACTTGCAATGTCTGACACCGTTATAACCCCAGATGGACTTGTAGGACATATCACTGATATAGGAACAAATTGGGCAAGAATTACTACAATTTTAGATTCACAAAGTACAGTGGCTGTATCTGTTGACAGAACCGAAGACCTTGCAACAATTGATGGTGATATTGATTTATCTGCCGATGGATTATGTAAGATGACATACATTTCCAAGGATTCAACAATTACTGTGGGGGATATTGCAAAAACTTCAGGATTAGGTGGTGTATATCCAAAGGGAATTTCAGTGGGTAAAATAGTAAAAATACATCCTGAAAACAAAGGCGTTTCTCAATATGCGGAAATAGAACCTTCCGTTAATTTCAATAGGATTTATGAAGTTTTTATCATTACTAATTAATAACGAAGGAGATTAGGCAGTGAAATTTATGAAGGTGCTGAAATATGCAATAACAATTCTTCTTATTTGCTCTTTGCAGGTGTCACTGTGCAATTTTTTATCAATTGGAAATATTAAACCTAATCTTGTAATACCATTTGTCATCGCAACATCAATTATTAATGGCCCCGTAACAGGCGGTATAATCGGTTTAATATGTGGAATATTTATGGATTCATTAAGTAGTGGGACAACAATTATAAACAGCCTTACATATATGTATATTGCCGTTATTGGCGGAATTTTAAATCTAAATTATTTAAGGAAAAATTTTGGAGTTGTTGCATTATTTACTTTTCTAGGCACTATTGTTTGTGAAGCAAGTGTGCACTTTATACACTTTGCATTATGGGGAGTATCTAATTTTTTTCTGGCACTTTTAAACCCAATTTTACTTATTGCTTTATACACACTTATTTTCACTGTGCCCGTCTATTATATTACTTTAAAATTATTTAAACCATCAAATTGGGAGGGATAATTTACTGTGCATAAGAACAAAATCAGCAGATATTATATTATTTCAGTAATCGTTGTCATCCTGACCGCTTTAATCTTTGCAAAGTTGTTTAATTTACAAGTTGTAAACGGTGTTACATACAGAGAACAATCGGAAAGAAGACTTTTAAAATCCACTACTATAACTGCATCGAGAGGTGAAATAACCGACAGATACGGCAGACCTCTTGTTACAAGCAGAATGGGTTTTAATTTAGTGGCATATAAGGAATATATTGAAAAAGAAAACTTAAATCAACTTGTTCTTGATACTATAAATATCTTAGAACAATATAATGTTTCATACTATGATACTCTTCCTATATCACACAATGGAGAATTCAACTTTAACTCTCCTGATTATTCTGAAGAATCAATTGATAAAAACATAAAAGAATTTAAGAAAGATAATGATTTTCACAATTCAATGACCGCAAAACAAATTTTAAATGAACTATTTGAAAAATACGAAATTGATAACAAATATTCTGCTGAAGAAAAAAGAAAAATAGCCGGCGTCAGATTTGAAATGGAACTAAGGTCATTCAATTCCAGTACCCCATATACTATCGCAACCGATGTTCCTATGGAAGTTGTCTCATATATAAGGGAACAAAACGAAAAATTCAGTGGTATAAATGTATCTGTTGAACCCATACGTGTAAATGTTAACGGCACAATTGCTTCACATATACTTGGTAGGGTAGGCCGTATTTACAAAGAGGAATATGACGTATTAAAAGACAAAGGCTATGGTATGAATGACACCCTAGGCAAAGATGGAATAGAAAAAATTATGGAAAACTACTTAAAGGGAACAGATGGTGTACAAAGCATAGAACAAAGTATAGACGGACGTACTCTGAAAGTATTGGAAACTGAAGAAGCTATACCGGGAAACAATGTTGTATTAACACTTGATTTAGAATTACAAAAAATAGCAGAACAATCACTGGCTGATACAATAAAAAAAATGAGTACAAATTCGGAAAGTTACGGAGCTTCCGCAGGTGCCGTCGTAGTTACAGATGTTAATAATGGTGAAATCCTGGCTATTGCATCCTACCCTACTTTTAACCAAAATACGTTTAATGAAGATTATAAATTGTTATTGGAAAATGATGCTAAGCCAATGTGGAATCGTGCTATTTCGGGAACATATGCCCCGGGTTCAACTTTTAAAATGCTTACTGCAGTTGCCGCATTGGAATCCGGAGTAACTAATACACAAGAGGTTATAAACGACCTTGGCATATACAGATACTACGAATCATCAAATTATACACCTGCCTGCTGGATATTTACTGATACAGGCAGGACTCACGGTAACCAGAATGTTGTACAGGCAATAGAAAATTCTTGTAACTACTATTTTTATGAAGTAGGGCGACGTATGGGCATTGATACACTTACGGAATACGGCAAGAAGTTCGGATTAGGTGAATATACCGGAATAGAACTTACCGGTGAATCAAAGGGTATCTTTGCATCAAGAGAATACAGAAAAAAAATTGATTCAATATGGTATCCCGGTGATACTTTACAGGCTTCAATAGGACAATCCGACCATTTATTCACTCCAATACAGCTTGCAAATTACGTTGCAACTCTTGCAAACGGTGGAACACGATATAAGCTTCACCTTATAAAAGAAGTTAAAAGTGAAGCTGACTCTAAAACTATATTGAAAAATGAGCCGGAAATCATGGACACAGTTGATATAGAAGATGAAAATTACAGAGCAATCATAGAAGGAATGAAAGCGGTTTCAGAAACAGGTACTGCAAGTAATGTATTTGCAGGATATCCAATTCCGGTAGGAGGAAAAACAGGTACTGCTTCTGTTCCGACAGGTACAGCAAATGCTCTTTTTGTAGCAGTTGCACCATTAGATAACCCGCAGATAGCAATAGCCATTGTTGTCGAACACGGCGGCCATGGTAACTATGTTGCTCCTATAGCAAAAAACATTATTTCATACTACATGCAACTAAATACTGTACCAGAAACAACTGTACCACAAAACACACTAATACCTTGACAAGGAAAGGATAATTCATATGGCTGAAATTATAGCAATAGCATCAGGAAAAGGCGGCGTCGGAAAATCAACGACAACTGCAAATATTGGAACAGCACTTGCAATGATGGGCAAAAAAATACTGATGATTGATGGTGATATAGGACTTAGAAATCTGGATTTGATTTTAGGAATGCAAAACTCTATTGCCTATGACTTTAATGATATAATCAATGACAGATGCACAAGTGATCAAGCAATACTCGCTGATGAAAAATATCCCGGACTACATCTTCTTCCTGCTCCTCAAAATGCAGATATAAGTGAAATTGACAAGGAAAAGCTTAATAATTTAATAGATAAGTTAAGTCCTTATTATGATTACATTTTAATAGATTGTCCCGCAGGAATTCATGACGGATTTATGCTTATGTCATCTAAAGCAAACAAGGCATTAATCGTTGCGACACCCGAACTAATATCTGTAAGAGATGCTGATATGACAATTTCTAAACTTGAGGACTTGCATTTTGATGAAATTTATCTTATAATAAACAAGATAAGTGTTGAAATGGTGAAATCTGGTGAAATGATATCTATCGATGATATTATAAATATTGTTGCCGTTCCTCTGATTGGTGCAATACCTGACGAAAAGGATGTTATATATGCAAACAATATTGGGAAACCTGTTGTACTAAAGAGCCGTTCGAGAGCAGGTATGGCATATGCAAACATTGCAAAACGTATTACAGGTGTTAAGGTGCCTATTTTACAGGATGAGAAAAAAAGATTTTTCAGGTTTTTACGCAAAAGATAAAAAGGGGTTGAATTTAATGAACGTAGCATTAATTGCACATGACAAAAAGAAAGAACTAATGGTAGAATTTTGTATAGCTTATTCAGGCATATTATCCAAGCATACATTGGTGGCAACAGGAACAACAGGTTCATTAGTTTCTGATGCTACGGGACTTAAAATACAGAAATTTTTAACAGGACCCCAAGGTGGTGACCAACAAATAGGTGCAAGGATTGCATACAACGAAATTGACCTTGTTCTGTTTTTCAGGGACCCTCTTACTCCAATGCCTCACGAACCTGAAATTTCAAGTTTATTGAAACTTTGTGACGTACATAATATTCCAATAGCAACAAACGTTGCTACTGCTGAAGTTTTGATCCATGGTCTTGAAAGAGGCGATCTTGACTGGAGAAATATTGTTCGATCTAAAAATTAATTTAAAAGCTCTGTGAATTTACACAGAGCTTTTTGAATACATAAACGCTCCTTTGGAAATAATTATATTATTCAAAAAAACGGAGCGTGAACATATGAATAACAAAGTTGAAATTTGCGGTGTAAATACATCAAAATTACCTGTATTAACAAAGGCACAAAAAAACGAATTGTTCATAAAAATTCAACAAGGAGATAAAAAAGCACGTGAAGAATATATAAACGGTAACCTTAAGCTTGTACTGAGCGTAATACGAAAATTCAATAATCGAAAAGAAAACCCTGATGATTTATTCCAGATAGGTTGTGTAGGACTAATAAAGGCAATAGACAATTTTGATATTACTCAAGGGGTACAGTTCAGCACATATGCAGTACCTATGATAATTGGAGAAATAAGACGATATTTACGGGATAATAATTCAATAAGAGTAAGCCGTTCAATGCGTGACACTGCATACAAAGCTCTGTCTGCAAAGGAAAGACTTTCAACGTCAAATTTTAAAGAGCCAACTATTAACGATATTGCTAAGGAAATTGATGTACCGAAGGAAGAAATTGTAATGGCATTGGATGCAATACAGGATCCAATATCGTTATTTGAGCCTATATACCACGATGGCGGGGATGCAGTATTTGTTGTAGACCAAGTTAAAGATGAAAAAAACACTGATGAAGCTTGGTTGGAACGAATTGCATTAAAGGAAGCTTTGAAAAAACTAAACAAACGAGAAAAACAAATTTTAAATATGAGATTTTTTCAAGGAAAAACCCAAATGGAGGTTGCCGAAGAAATATCAATATCTCAAGCTCAAGTTTCAAGATTGGAAAAATCCGCACTAAACAATATGCGTAAATATATATAACACGGGCGTGTAGCAAAATATAACTCCATTTGCTACACGCCTTTTTGTTAGTATAAATTAGTTGCATACCCAACTATGCAATCAACACATTGTATTGCTGTTTCTTTAATTTCCTGCTCACAAGGGATATCAATTTTTACATTACAAAATTTGTCATACAACGGCAAACGTCTATCGAGGAGTGCCTTCAGTTTATTAGAAATATTTCCTCTCAGCAACGGACGATTATTGGAACGCGATGTACGTTCTACTAATATGTCAAAAGCAGGATTTATAAAAACAACTATATTATTTGCATCATCATAAAGTCTTTCTACAGCCTCACTACTTTCAACTATTCCTCCACCTGTGCTGATTAACAGATTATCTTTTTCTGCATATTTAAGCAACATACTGCTTTCAATATTACGAAAGTATTTTTCTCCATATGTATCAAAAATATTTGTAATATTACCATATTGACGCTCTATTTCAGTATCAAGGTCAACAAGTTTCAAATTAAATATCTTCGCAAGTTCTTTGCCTATTGTTGTTTTACCGCTTCCTGGCGGTCCAATTAAAATAATATTTCTATCAATTTTTATTGGATTTACATCAATTTTTGATGCTACCTCTTCTACTTCTTCTACAGAATACTCCATACCGCAAAAATGCTTTTGAGCAACAGCAGCTTGTTCAACAAGCATAAAGAGTCCGTTTTCCCCTTTATTTCCACAATACTTCACCATTATTGTAAGCAAAGTTTCCTTAGGATTGTATATTGTATCAAAGACAAATGGAACATCTTTAATTTTACTAAACGGTATTGGTAAATTAATTACTTTAGGATACATACCACACGGAGTCCCGTTTAACACAATATCGAAATTATTATCAACAGCACCTAGGGATATTACATTAATTTTTTTATTTAAACGTTGCAATATTTCATCTTTAATATCACAACATTTTTTGCTGTTTCTTGATGTAATATACACATCACTACCGTTTAAAACACATTCAAAGGCCATCATTCTTGACACACCGCCGGAACCAAGAATTAAAACTCGTTTACCATTCAAGTCAACATTGCATCTTTTAAGTGAATTTAAAAAACCATAAACATCAGTATTATATCCATAATACTTATTATCCTTGTGAACAACGGTATTACAGGAATTGTAAAGTTTTACCTTATCATCCGCTTCATCAATAAAATCCATTATATCTGTTTTGTACGGAATTGTAACATTAAACCCATCCAATGCCGAAAGTTTTTCATTAAAAACTCTTTCCAAAATTTCATCAGGATACAATTTATATTCACATTCTGCTTTTTTCAGTTTAAACAATTCAGTATGTATTACCTTTGACAGACTATGTCCCAAAGGATTACCGGTCAATCCAAAATTCAAAATAATCACTCCAAAGTTTTATGAATACCCAAAATTTTAAAATCTTCAAACATATATCTTATTTTTGAAAAATATTCAACTATATCAAATTCAGGTAAATCAACATCCACATAAAAAACATATTTCCATTCGTCGTCATTAGATGGTCTCGACTCAATTTTACTCATATTAATATCATTATTTGCAAAATTATTCAATACTCTTGACAAAGTACCGGACTGATGAGGAATAGTAAACACTATACTGGCTTTATCTGCATCATTAATAATAATATTATTTTTAGTTATAAATATAAATTTTGTCTTATTATTTTTTATATTGGAAATATCTTCATCAAAAATAGTAAGTCCAAATTTTTGGGCCGCCAAAGGACTACATATTGCAGCCATAGTTTTATCATTACTTTTTAAAACTATTTGTGCAGCAATAGCCGTATTGATTGACTCTTTTTTTAAAAATCTTTTTAAATTAATATATTCACTACATTGCCCCAAGGCCTGAGGATGTGAAACAACGGAAGTTATATCATCTTTACTGCCTATACCTGCAATACAATGTTTTACAGATAAATCCACATTATGAGTAATTGAAACATCATACTTATTAAGTAAGTCAAAAACATCACTTACACTACCCTGACATAAATTTTCCAAAGGCAAGACACCTACATCACATATCCCGTTTGAAACATTATCAAAAACATCTTCAAAAGTTTCTACACTGATTATTTTTTTACCATGGAAATATTTTTCAGCTGTCTCGTAGGAATATGATCCTACTATTCCCTGATGACAAACAGTATTAATACCGTTAAAGAAATCTTCATTATCAACATTTTCAAAAGTTTTTTTGTATGTTAAATCAGATAAATTTCTATCCTGATAATTACAACTGATTTCAATCATACTTTTGAAAAACTCCTTAGTTTCACCAACAAACTTTTCAACACCGTCTAATTTTGATTTAATAATGTCTGTCTCTCTTGACTTATTTTTTACAGGGGTATTTGTTGCAGCTTTATATTCCCTTACCTGTTCAACATATTCCATACGCTCAAGAAATGCATTTTTCAACTTTTCATCAACTTTATTAATATCGTGTCTTATATCATTTAAATCTCTCATATTACATCACCATATCCAAAATACCTATTGCCATAACAGATTCTACAACAGGAACTGCACGAATAACTATACAAGGGTCGTGTCTGCCCTGAATCTTAAGGTCAAAATTTTGCATATTTTGCAAATCAACACTTTGTTGCATTTTGAAAATAGATGGGGTCGGTTTAAAAGTAACCTTAACATCAATAGAGTTACCGTTGGTAATTCCACCTGTTATACCGCCATTATTATTTGATGTAGTAACAACATTCCCATCATATATTCTATACTGATCATTTACCTGACTGCCCACAGAATTTGAAAATTCTCCACCCAAACCAAATTCCACAGCTTTAACCGCAGGAATACCATATAACAAATATGAAAGCTTGCCCTCTATTCCATCAAATAGTGGTCCTCCTATACCCGCTGGAACACCAGATACGCTACATAGAACCTTTCCCCCAACAGAGTCACCCTCCTGTGCCTTTTCGGTAATAAGTTTCTGAATATCCTCAGAAACATATTCGTAAGTGTTATTTACTATTCCACCAATGCTGTATACAGATGCAGCAACATCTATATCCATTTTTTTAAGATACTGCTTACAAAGACTACCTATACATACAATAGGGGCAGTTAATCTGCCGGAAAAATGGCCTCCTCCTCTTATATCGTTACACCCGTTATATTTTACATATGCAGTATAATCTGCATGGGATGGTCTTGGAATATTCTTCAACTTATCATAGTCAGAAGAATGTTGAGATGTATTATAAATCATAACACATATTGGTGCACCGGTTGTAACACCATGCAACACTCCGCTTACAAATTCAAACTCATCTTCTTCCTTACGTGGGGTAGAAAGTTTATCCTTACCGGGCTTTCTTCTGTCCATATCTTCACGGATTGCATCAAAATCAATCTTTACACCTGCGGGGAAACCCGTCAATACAGCACCGATACACTTCCCGTGAGATTCTCCAAATACTGTAAAACTTAAATTTTTAAGTGAAATACTACTCATTTAAACTACTCCAATCATCAAAAAAGTTTGGATAAGATTTACTTACTGCTTTATATCCTGTTAAAGTTATATCCCCAACACAGCCTGAAGATGCAACAGCCATAGCCATAGCTATTCTATGGTCGTTGTGAGAATCTACCTCTGCACCATAAAGGGTCTTACCGCCATTTATAATAAGGTAATCATTACCAATTTCAATATCTGCACCAAGCTTGGTAAGTTCCACATACATAGCCTGTAGTCGGTCACTTTCCTTTATACGAAGTCTTGCGGCATTGAAAATTTTAGTTGTACCTTTTGCAAAACACGCAAGTACCGAAAGTACAGGTACAAGGTCGGGAATATTACCAACATCAATGTCGATACCTTTCATATCCGACTTTTCAATTATCAAATCACTATCATTTATTGTAACATTGGCACCGAATTTTTTCAATAGAGAAATAATTTCTATATCGCCCTGTGCCGAATTAAAGTTCATATCTTTTAATGTTATACAACCGTTTATTGCTGCCGCACACATATAAAAAGCCGCCTGTGACCAGTCTCTTTCAACCTTATATTCATCTATTGTCGTTATATTCTTTTTAATTGTATATGTATTATTATCCTCAAAAATTTCACAGCCAAATTTTTCTAGAACATCAACGGTTATATCAACATAAGGTTTTGACTGTAATTCTGTAGTAATGTTTACTTTAACGGGTTTTATAAGTCCGCATAAAATTAGACCTGTTATAAACTGTGAGCTTGTACTACCTTTAACATTAACTGAGTCTAATTTAATATCCCCACATACATTCAAAGGTAAATATTTCCCTGATGGATGTGAATAATCTATACCACATTTATTAAATATATCGAAATAGTCATCCAAAGGTCTTTCAGGAAGTCTCCCCTCTCCATCAAAAATTACTGAATTTTCCAACATAACAGCAACAGGAATTAAAAACCTAAGAGTTGAGCCCGATTCATTGGCATTAATATGTACATCAGAATTTCGTATAATTGTACTACCATCAACCAATATCCCATCCTCTTCTTCAACAAATGTTACACCCAATTGCTTAAGCGCATCCATTGTTGCATAAATATCATTAGAAAAGTCTATATTTTTAACTTTTACAGGTTTTTCACTGAATGCAGATGCAATCAGCGCACGATGCGCAACGCTTTTTGATGAGGGTACAGCAATACTTCCACAAATTTTTGATGGTTTTAAAACAATTTTATTCATATAGCTTGAAAAACTCCTCAAATTTAATTTTTTTAATATCTGCATTACCAATTTCTTCCACAACTACAATATTTATTCCATCACTTACTGTCTTTTTATCATTTTTTGCAGCATCAATGAGCTTTTTTATAGGAATATCGGTTTCGGTTTTAAGGTTATACTTATGCAAAATTTCATTTAAAACTTTTTTAACTTCGAGATTTTTAGTTATCAATGACATACCAATTGCGACAGCCTGACCGTGAGAAATCCCTTTGTAATTCATTATCTTTTCAATAGAATGACCAAGGGTATGCCCAAAATTAAGCATCATTCGTTCATGTTTTTCAAATTCATCAATTTCTACAACTTCTTTTTTTACATTCATTGCACGAACAATAAATTCCTCTGCATCTTCTTCAAAATCAGTTGAATTCAAAAGTAAATCCACAAAATCTTTTTTTCTTATAAATGCAGACTTTATAACCTCTGACATACCACTTGCAATATGTTCACCAGTAAGTGTTTTTATCGTTAAAGTATCTGCAATTACAGCCTGTGGCTGACAAAATGCTCCCACAAGATTTTTACCAAACGGTAAATCAATTCCCGTCTTGCCACCTATGGACGAATCAACCTGAGCAAGTAAAGTGGTAGGAATTTGAACATACTTGATACCGCGTAGAAATGTAGCTGCTGCAAAGCCTGTCATATCACCAATTACTCCGCCTCCTAAAGCTATAAACATATCCTTACGATTAAAATTGTTCTGAGCGGCAGATTCATATATTTTCATTATAGAATCCATATTTTTATATTCTTCTCCACTTGGAAGAATTATACTTAATACTTCATATCCACTATTTTCAAGAGAATTTTTAACTATATCCAGATAAAGCGGAGCAACATTATCATCTGTAACAACCATAACTTTACCTTTAAAGTTAAGTTTTTTTATAATTTCACCTGTTTTTGACAAAATACCTTTACCAATATGTATATTATAACTTTTGGAAGATGTATTAATATTTATAGTTTTCATCCTGCCACTCCTTAAGTTTTCTTGATTTTACAAGCAAATCCTTGAGTTCATCACCGTCGGAATTTATATAATTTTTAATAACTTCAAGTGAATTAATGTATTCATCAATTTGTTCAGTTAAAGCATCTTTATTATTCTTAAAAAGCTGTGTCCATAATGCCGAATTAATATCAGCAACTCTTGTCATATCCTTAAAGCTTCCGGCATAGTATCCTTCACATTTATTATGACATTCCTGCAATACATATGCAACAGACATTATGTGAGGCAACTGTGAAGTATAAGTTATAATTTTATCATGATTTTCAGCAGTTGTAACAACTATATTTTCAAATCCAATCTTTTTTGCAAGATATTTTATATACTCCAGTGATTCAGGATTTGTATTTTCTGTAGGAGTTAACAAAAACGATGCAGCCTTATACAAATCTGCATCAGCAACTGTAATACCATTCTTTTCCTTACCTGCCATAGGATGTGCACCAATGAAATTAAAATGTGCATTTTCAAGATTACCGTATCGTTCAACAACAAACTGCTTAATACCGCACAAATCCACAACAGTTGAACCTTTTTTGAATTTACTTGAAAAATTATCCATAAAACACATAATATCTTCAGGATATAACCCTATAAAGAGAATATCACATTTTTTTAAAATATCAGCATTAACATCGGATATTTCATCAGCAAGGTTATTCTTAATAACATAATCCAAAACATTTTTATTTTTATCTATTGCAATTATATAGTTATCGGTATATTTTTTTAAAGCAAGACCCAAAGAGCCTCCTATAAGTCCATATCCTACAACACCAATTGTCTTAACTTCTATTCTCATATTGTTCTACCCTCTACTGCTGCAATTACTCTTAATTTTTCAACCAAAGTGCCAAATTGTTCAATAGTAATCGACTGTTTTCCGTCACATAATGCTGCTGCAGGATCGTTATGGACCTCAATCATAAGTCCGTCTGCACCTGCTGCAACTGCTGCTTTAGCAAGTGGCTCTACCATCCACGCAATACCTGATGAATGCGATGGGTCTACTACAACGGGAAGATGTGTCATACGTTTAAGCATTGGCACGGCACTTATGTCCAATGTATTACGTGTAGCATCTTCAAAAGTTCTTATACCTCTTTCACAGAGAATTACCTGTTCATTACCGCCGTTCATAACATATTCTGCCGACATCAAAAGTTCTTCCATTGTATTAGCAAGTCCTCTTTTAATAAGTACAGGTTTATCGGTTTTCCCAAGTTCTTTTAAAAGTTCAAAATTCTGCATATTTCTGGCACCCACCTGAAATACATCTACATAGTCAAGAAATTTATCTATATGAGTAGGACTTGTAATTTCAGATATAACTGGCAATCCCGATTTATCTCTGGCTTCGCTTAGAAGAAATAATCCTTCCGTTTCCATCCCCTGAAAAGAATATGGAGAAGTACGCGGCTTATATGCCCCTCCTCTAAGCATTTTTGCTCCTAAAGATTTTACCCCATCAGCTATGTGGCAAATCTGTTCCTCTGACTCTACTGAACATGGTCCGGCAATTAATGCAAGTCTGTGTGGATTACCAATTTCAAAGTTGCCTATTTTAATAATGGTATTTTCAGGTTTAAAACGTCTGTTTGCTTTTTTATATGGTTCACTGACTTTTAAAACCTGTTCTACAAACTCGTATTTACTCGTTATAGAACCTGGATCTACACAGGATACATCGCCACACAGCCCTATAATACAGGAATGCTTTCCACGATTCACCTGAAGTATAAGACCTTTAGACGAAAGTTCGTTAGCAATAGATTCAATTTGTTGCTCAGTTACATCATTTTTTGTTACAATAATCATTTTAAGGCCTCCAACATATTGAACACAAAATAAAAGCAGCTTACTGTATGTAAGCTGCCCAATGCATTCAGAATTTATATAAACAATTTAAGAACTAACATACAGTAATATTCATTTTTGAGCAACCAAAATAAGCTACATACACAAAGTAAGTAGCAAAGTAATAATATAAGTTGTTCAAAACTGAATTATTGCTCATTGTTATTTCTCCTAAAAAATATCTTTTATAATATTAACACAATAATCAACCCTTGTCAATACCAATCTTGGATAGGATTTTGTTTAATCCATCAGCAAAATCACGGTTATCTTCTTCATTTCTTTTTTTGGGTCCCTTGGTCCTTTGTCCTGCACGGCGCACTTTTTTACCCAGAAATCTTTCAAACAAAAGTTTGTCCATATTATCATCAGTATACTCCATACCATTGTTACTAATTGCATAAGCTTTTTTGCCCAAAGTCATAGCGGCAACTCCGTAATCCTGAGTAATTACCAAATCACCTTCTTCAGCAATATTAATAAGATAAATATCGGCACTATCAGCAAATTTATCTACTGTTATTACATCGCAATAATCATCATTAATAATATGTGATGTATCACACACCATAACCACGGGAATACTATATTTAACAGCAGTTTCTTTTATAATGTTTTTAACAGGACACGCGTCTGCATCTACAATTATTTTCATATGTACCTCCAAATTTTATATAAAAGTACCGCAACATTCTGAAAAGAAAACAGTATAACATACATAAAAAGTATAAATAAGCATTAAAATCATAAAAAGTATAATTATCAAAGTTCTTAATTTTACAACATAAAATCTAAAATTCATATAAACACCTCATAATAAATATATATAAATTGTAAATTTTTTATTACTTTTAAAATTTTAGTTGCAATTATTGGTAATTTGTTATATAATACCATTATAATTTTTTGAAAAGGAGATTTACATTTATGGGAAACGGAACTATGGGCATGGTTATTTATATCGTTGTCATCGTTGCAGTTTTTTACTTCCTGCTAATCAGACCACAAAAGAAACAGGAAAAGAAAATGCGTGAAATGCTGGCAGCACTTAAGGTTGGTGACGAAGTTATCTCCATCGGCGGTATAAGAGGTAAAATCCGCAAAATTAAGGACGACTATGTTGTTATTGAAACCGGTGCTGACAAAACCCCAATTGAATTTGAAAAAAATGCAATTAAAGGTGTTATAAATAACGACTAATCCTTCAAAACTAAAAGTCATAGAGCACAAAGCTCTATGACTTTTTTATTAGCTGATATCGTTAATTTTAATCTGTCTTGTATGCTGAGTATGATACCATTCGTGCTGATTCTTCTTTGCAAAACCAATGATTGCAATAGGCACCCATGTAAATGAATATACAAGATACGTTATATAACCCCAAATTGTTCTTTTAGAAATTCTTTTTTCCACATACATAACAAAAGGTAACCAGAAAAACTGGCCGATAACGAACAAATTTAATATCGGTGTAGGAATCATTCCGTTTATAATAAGAGTACTGTCAGGATATACGTTCTGAACCCATCCCATAACTGTAATAGCACCCATAGTAATAATCCTTATAGGCATAAACAAATACAAAGCACAATCAAGTGGGAATATTGATCTTTCAACAAATGCTTTTTTAATACATTTCTTAAAGAAACGGCAGAAAACATCTGCATGACCCTGCATCCATCTGATACGTTGATTCCATGATTGTTTAAATGTAATAGGCTTTTCATCATATACAATTGCGTCATAAGCCCATGCAACCCTGATGTTGTTAAGGCACAATTTCATTGTAAACTCCATATCCTCTGTAAGACAGGTTGCACCCCAACCTATCTCACGAAGCACATCAACTGCAACAGAAAAACCTGTTCCGCATAGCTGGCATCCAAGACCTAGGTTGTATCTGGACTGCTGGAACAATTTGTTTGTTGACCAGAAACCTAAAGAATATGAATAGGAAACCCATGAGTCATTAGGATTTTTACTATCTATATAACCCTGAACAACCTTAAACCCTCTCTTATTCTGTTCATTAATATGGTAAAGAAAATCTTTATCTACAATATTATCAGCATCAAATATTACAATTGAATCATATTTTCTTTCCATTTCATAAATTTTATCAAACATCCACTCAAGAGCAAAACCCTTACCCTTTTCAACGTCATTAAAACGTTCAAAAACTTCAGCACCGGCATCTCTTGCAATCTGAGCAGTATTATCTGTACAATTATCAGCAATAACAAAAATACTGTATTTATCCTTTGGATAATTAAGCTTTGTCAAGCTATCAACCATATTGGCAATAACCTGTTCTTCATTGTGTGCTGCAACAACAAGTGCAAAATCATGATTTTTATCATTTACTACTGGTCTGTTTCTCTTTGGAACAAATGCAAAAATAGAAATAGTAAAGTAGTATGCACCAAGCATCAAGAACAAAATTTGAACAATGTAACCAACCCATAATAATACGTCAGTCATATAATTCCCCTCTCAAAATACTTAATAAACATAATTTTATAACATCTGCCCAAAATATGGGAAAATGTTTGTGCAATTAGCACACCACAGATAATATACACCATATTTTTCAAAATGTCAATCATATTTTTACTTTTTTCAAAAAAATTTTTCTTATCATAGACAAAATACTTAAAATGGTGTAGAATATACATATATTACGTAATGAGGTTTTTATAATGAAAAGTAAAACAATATTTTTTTGCAGCGAATGTGGAAATGAATCCTCAAAATGGACAGGAAAATGTCTTGCTTGCGGTGCATGGAACACTATGGTTGAACAAAAAGTTATCAAACAAAACAATACGAAAACATCCACAATTATTCCGACTGAATCTGCAAAACCTAAAAAAATATCTGAAATTGAAATTATTGAAGATGACCGTACCTCAACGGGAATAGCAGAATTTGACCGCGTATTGGGTGGAGGTATTGTAAAAGGATCTCTTGTGCTTGTGGGAGGAGACCCTGGTATTGGTAAATCTACCCTTTTGCTCCAAATGTGCCAGACAATAAAGACAAAATCTACAATATTATATACATCAGGAGAGGAATCGCAAAAGCAAATTAAAATCCGTGCAGAAAGATTAAAGGTAAATAACCCGAATCTTTTATTTTTATCAGAAACTAATATGACTGATATTGAAAACACAATATCTTCTGTCAAACCGGAATTTTTAATAATAGACTCTGTGCAAACTATTTTTTGTCCCGAATTTGATTCTGCTCCCGGAAGTATTACACAAATACGTGAAGTAACTCTTAATTTAATGAGAATTGCAAAAACCAATAACATATCTGTGTTTTTAGTTGGACACGTAACCAAAGAGGGGACAATTGCAGGTCCTAAAATTTTAGAACATATGGTTGATTGTGTTTTATATTTTGAGGGAGAAAGCCACCATTTTCATAGAATATTAAGGGGTGTTAAAAATCGTTTTGGCTCTACAAATGAAATTGGCGTATTTGAAATGTGCAATAATGGACTTATTGAGGTTGATAATCCATCTAAAATGTTGCTGTCGGAAATGCCCAACAACGTTAGCGGCACAACTGTTACCTGCACACTTGAAGGCACAAGACCCATTCTTGCAGAAATACAGGCTCTTACCACAAAAACAAATTACCCCGCACCAAGAAGAACTGCTTCAGGTGTAGATTATAACAAAATGGCTCTTATTATTGCCGTTTTGGAAAAACACGCAAAATTAAAACTATCTACATATGATATATATGTTAATGTTGCCGGAGGTATGCGGCTCTATGAACCTGCTATAGACCTTAGCATTGCGATTGCTATTGCATCAAGCTGTATGGACTTTATAATGCCCACAGATACTGTTGCAATAGGTGAAATCGGCCTTACTGGTGAAATACGCTCAGTTACAGCCATAGACAAACGTATAACAGAAGCGGAAAAGTTAGGATTTAAACGTATAATTATTCCTGCTGGAAATGCAAAAAGTATCTCTTCCTCCGCTATTGATATTATACCCGTAGAAAACATAAATAAAGCATTGAATATATTAAAATAAAAGAGGATTATGAAATGAAAATTGTTGTAGCAACAAAAAATAAAGGTAAAATGAAAGAAATTAAAGCAATATTAAATGACGAAAAGTATGAAATACTTTCTATGGAAGATATTGGAGTTGATGTAGAGGTTGATGAAGACGCAGATACTTTCACAGGTAATGCAACAAAAAAAGCCGTTGAAATTATGAGAGTTTGCAACGAAATAACACTGGCAGATGACAGCGGTCTTATTGTAGATGCACTTAACGGTGCTCCGGGTGTATATTCTGCAAGATATGCAGGAGAACACGGCGATGATTTGGAAAACAACCTTCTTCTGCTTAATAATATGAAAAATATAAAAAACAGAAAAGCAAAATTCGTATGTGCAATAGCATTAGCATTCCCTGATGGAAGAATAATAAACGTTGAGGGAGAATTTCACGGTCAAATAGACTACGAAATGAAGGGGACAGGCGGTTTTGGATATGATTGCTTATTTTATTTACCGGAATATAATATGACATCCGCCGAAATAAGTGCTGAAGAAAAGAACAAAATCAGCCATCGTGCAAAAGCTTTACAATTAATAAAAGAAAAGTTAAATGAAATAAAGGATTGATACAATGTTTAAATCATCAGTACAATGGAAAATAGTTGCAATGTTCCTTCTTGTTGTATTATCAATAATTATGGTCTTTGGTATTGTAATGAAGGAGCAGATTTCCACTTTTTATCTCAATAGATTCCAACGGGAAATTTCAATCGCCTTTTCAGAAGAATTAACACAACAATTGTCTGTTGCTGAAAATTTTGATAATTCTTTGGAAAGTATAAAATCACTATTGAATACGTATTCCGGACGAATGGGCATAGATTCCAACAGAAGCTACTATATTTTAGATAAAAAAAGCGGTAATGTACTTTACAGTCCGGATAATATTGCAAATACCATTGAAAAAACCGAAAACATTATTTCCGCAATGTCATCCAAAACAGGAGACAAAGTTTATAGCGATACAAATTATATAGACTATGCGTATCCTACAAAAAACTACATTATATATATACGCGATAGCAAAACTGAAGTTTTGGACATTACACAATCAATGATGCTAATTGTCGCTCAGGCCTTATTTATAGGTATTTTGATATCTATAATTTTAGGGCTTATAATGTCAAGAACCATTACAAAACCCATTAAAAATATTACAAGAAAAGCCGAAGCATTGGCAAAAGGAAGATTTGATACAAAAATTTCAGTAAATTCCCGCGATGAAATTGGTAAGCTTGCAAAGGCATTTAACTATATGTCTTCCGTAATAAAGTCCTCTATGGAGGAAATTGATCAGGAAAAAATAAAGCTTGAAACTGTTCTTAGAAATATGAATGACGGTGTCATAGCTTTCGATACAGAACAGCATATTATGTTCATTAATCCCGAAGCCAAAACAATGCTTAATATTTCTGACGAGGATGTAGATACAATAATTTTTGATGAATATTTCAAGGAATATGACGTAGCTGTATGTCATGCAGAAATATTATACCTTGACCATTTTGAAACAGTTAGTAAAAATATTACTGTAAACGGTCAATATTTTAAAGCTTTTTTTGCATCCTTCAAAATTGACGATGAAAAAACAGACGGAGTCGTTGTAGTTATACAGGATATAACAGAAAGTGAAAGACTTGAAATTTCACGTAGAGAGTTCGTTGCAAATGTTTCACACGAGCTTCGTACCCCTCTTACTACTATTAAGACTTATGCAGAAACTTTATCTGACACTTCTAACAATCCTGATGAGCGTAGATTTTTAAATGTTATTATACGTGAAGTTGACAGAATGACTCGTATTGTTAAAGAACTTTTAACCTTAAGTAGTTTTGACAGCAATAAGCTTACAATAATGAAAACAGACTTTGCTCTTGAAGATTTGGTTAGTGATGTAGTTACAAAAATGAAGTTTCAGGCAGAAAATGATAGGCTCACATTAACGTATGCGCCTCTTATCAAATGTCCCATCATAAACGCAGATATTGACCGAATCGAACAGGTTATAACAAATATAATTTCAAATTCAATAAAATACACAGCCGAAGGCGGTACAATTGAAGTATTTACAGGATACATATATAATGAAGCTTATATTAAAATAAAAGATAACGGTGTTGGTATTCCCGAAAAAGACCTACCACGGATTTTCGAAAGATTTTATCGTGTTGACAAGGCTCGTTCCAGAGAAAAGGGAGGTACAGGTCTTGGTCTTGCAATTGCATATGAAATTGTTAAACTCCACGGAGGTACAATTAAAATAAACAGCGAATATAAGGTGGGAACCGAAGTAATTATTAAGCTACCTGTAACAGAACAAAAACAAAGTGTGGATACACAGCTTAATATTGATATGGATATTATAGAAGAAAAACAGGAAATTTAATTAAAACTTAAAAAAAGTGTTGACAAACATCAATTCTTATGTTAAAATATGTCTTGTGCTTAAGAAAAGCACAATTCATATGCACCATTAGCTCAGTTGGTAGAGCACCTGACTCTTAATCAGGGTGTCCCGGGTTCGAATCCCTGATGGTGCACCATAAAAACGTACTGAAATTTTCAGTACGTTTTTTATTTATATACTATCATTTTTTCCTGTTCTCCAAAGAGAAGATTTTTATTTCAAATAATTCCTTAATAGTCATCATATAATTTAATGACATATAAAAAGGAGGATTATTTATGGAATACAAAACTATATCACAAGGTACAGGTTTTCTCACTTGTCCCATAAAAACATTATTTAAAAACATACTTATAAGCTATGGAATATCGTTAATTTTAATTTTTATCTTTGCCTTTATCATTACATATACAAGTATCCCCTACTCTATTGTTTCTACCACCAGTGTAATTATTACAATCATAAGTATTTTGATTGCCGGAATAATGGGCGGTAAAAAAAGCAGTGAAAAAGGATGGCTTACAGGATGTATAACCGGCCTAATATATATGCTAACATTATACATTATTGGCAGCATAATATTTAGAAACCCCGGAATAAGCTTGAATGGTATTATTATGATTATTATTGGAATAATATCGGGCGCTTTAGGAAGTATAATAGGCATAAACAACAAGAAAAAATACAAAAGACAATAATTATACACAAAATATTGTGTCTATACCTCCTTTGACAAACAAAATACTTGACTATTCAGGATAAAAGTTATATAATAACTATATGTAAATTTTAAGGAGGAATAACAAATGACATCTAAGTCTAAAAGTCTTACAAAGCTTATGGTTGCAATAATTGTTATTGCATTATTGGCTTATGTAGCTTTATTTGGAGTTCAGATTGGCAATTCTTTTGTCGGCGGGGCTCTGAACATGGATAAATCAGGTATTAAACTTGGTTTTGATTTAAGTGGTGGTTCAGTTATCACATATGAAGCGGATGCTGAATCTGTAAGTGATGCAGAAATGGGCACTGCTATTAATATGCTTCAGACAAGATTAACAAATCTTGGTTATACAGAAGCTACTGTTACAAAACAGGGTGATAAGAGGATACGTATAGAAATTCCTAACGTTTCTAACAACGAAGCTATTGAAAAGCTTGGTACACCCGGCAAACTGACTTTCCGTAACAGTAACGGAGATGTACTTATGGAAGGTACTGATGAATACATCAAAAATGCAACAGCACAATTTGATGCATCAATGGGTAACTTTGTACAGTTAGAATTTACTAAAAAAGGTCAGGATGCTTTTGCATCTGCTACTTCCGCTACTGTTGGATCCCAATTGTACATTTATCTTGATGAAACTGTACAGTCAGCACCTACTGTTCAAACTGTAATTAATGATTCATCAGCAGTTATCGAAGGTGATTTTGATGCTGAGCATGCAGCATGGCTTGCAAACACTATTAAAGAAGGGCAGATGCCTTTCAGCCTTATTCTAAAATCAACAAGCAGTGTAAGTGCTACACTTGGTGAAAAAGCTCTTACAACAAGTATGATGGCTTGCGGAATTGGTATTTTACTTGTACTAATTTTTATGCTTATATTCTACAGACTGCCTGGATTCGTTGCAGATATTTCATTAATTAGTTATGTCTCAATACTGCTTCTTATTCTTTGTGAATTTGAAACAATCACAGGTTCTGTTATCAACCTAACACTTCCGGGTATTGCCGGTATTGTACTTGGTGTAGGTATGGCGGTTGACGCTAACGTAATTATCTTTGAAAGAATTAAAGAAGAACTTAAGGCAGGTAAGACTGTTGGTGCTTCAACAGAAGCCGGCTTTAAGAGAGCTTTTACAGCCATTCTTGATGGTAACGTTACAACACTTATCGTTGCAATAATTCTTTTCATTTTTGGTACCGGTACTATTCAGGGATTTGCAGTTACTTTAGGTCTTGGTATTATAATCAGCTTATTTACAGCAGTTGTTGTAACACGCTTTTTACTTAAATCACTTATCGGACTTAATGTCAGAAATCCTAAGCTTTACGGTGCTTCATTGAAAGGAGGCAAAAAAGATGCTTAATGTTATTAAATCTAAATGGATTTGCCTCGGTATTTCAATAATTATTATTCTTGCAGGTATTGTAGGCTATGTTGTCAACGATGGTTTTAACCTCGATATTGACTTTACAGGTGGTACAACCATTACAGTTGATATGCAGGGTAAAGATTACAATGTTGATGAAATAAAAACATTGATAAATGATACAATCGGGTTCCCTGCATCTAATGTTCAAAAGTCTGAAGGTAGCATTATCATCAGCATAAGCACACCAAAGACAATTAACAACGACGCTGCTTTGTCAACTGATGATCGTGTTAAATTATTTAATGCAATTAAGGATAAGTATGAACTTACAGATGATGCATTGACAGATTATGACAGTATTGATGCTACTATCGGCGGTGAATTAAAGCATAGTGCTATTATGTCTTGTATAGTTGCTTTGCTTTTGATGTTGGTATATATTTCAATCAGATTTGAATTCTGGTCAGGTATTGCTGCTGTTTTATCACTGGCTCATAACGTATTGATTCTTATGAGTATATACGCTATATTCCAACTTAACATCAACACAACATTTATTGCAGCTATTCTTACAATTGTAGGTTACACAATCAACGATACAATAGTTACATTCGACAGAATACGTGAAATTTCAAGAAAAATTAAAAAGACTCCGTTTACTGAAATTGTAAACAGAGGTGTTAATGAAACTGTTATTCGTTCAATAAACACTTCTGTAACAACACTTCTTACAATAGTCATTTTGTACTTTGTTGGTGTACAGTCAATTAAAGAATTTGCACTACCAATTATCGTTGGTATCGTAGTTGGTACTTATTCTTCTATCTTCATTGCCAGCCCAATCTGGTCAATGTTAAAGAAGAATAAACTTGCTAAATAATCAGCTTAATTACAAAGCCCTGTACGTAAAATGCAGGGCTTTTTTTATTCCTTGACACACTATTTTTAAAATGTTATAATTAATCAATGTTAACAAAAATTGGAGGAAATACAATGAAGAGAGACCGATTAGGTAGCCGATTAGGCTTTATACTACTAAGTGCAGGTTGTGCAATAGGTATCGGTAATGTGTGGAAGTTTCCGTACATTACAGGAGAATACGGCGGAGGAATTTTCGTACTGATATATTTTCTGTTTTTATTACTTATGGGAGTTCCTGCAATGACCATGGAATTTGCTGTAGGACGTGCCGCACAAAAAAGTCCCGCAAAAATTTACCATCAATTAGAAAAACCCGGACAAAAATGGCATTGGCACAGTTATCTTGCCATTTTAGGTAATTACATTCTTATGATGTTTTACACTGTTGTTTCAGGTTGGATGCTTCAATATTTTGTATCCACAGCCACCGGTAAATTTGCCGGATTATCTCCTGAACAGATTGGTGAATCTTTTAATTCTATGCTTGCTGACCCTGTTACTATGATTATATACACAGGTATTACAATAGCAATAGGCTTTTTTGTATGTTCAATAGGTGTACAAAATGGTTTGGAACGTGTAACAAAATATATGATGCTTGCACTTTTAGCGATAATGGTGATACTTGCAATTAACAGTATATTTTTAGATGGCGGTAAGGAAGGTTTGGAATTTTATCTTAAACCTGACATTAACAGAATGAAAGAAGCCGGCATTTTCAATGTTATTGTAGCTGCAATGAATCAAGCATTCTTTACACTAAGTATCGGTATTGGTTCTATGGCAATTTTCGGCAGTTATATAGGAAAGGAACGTTCGCTTTTAGGTGAATCTGTAAATATTGCTTTACTTGATACATTTGTAGCTGTTTCATCGGGGTTAATTATATTTCCTGCCTGCTATGCTTATAATGTTCCTGTAAATGCAGGTCCACCGTTAATTTTCGTAACATTGCCAAATGTGTTTAACAACCTTCCGTTTGGTCAAATCTGGGGTACATTATTCTTTATATTTATGTCATTTGCTGCTTTATCAACAGTATTTGCAGTATTTGAAAATATAATTTCGTGTACGCTTGACCTTACAAACTGGAGCAGAAAAAAAGCCTGCCTTATTAATGCTATAGCAATGTTTATTCTTTCATTACCATGTGTATTAGGATTTAACATTTTAAGCGGTTTTCAACCACTTGGTGCGGGTAGTACTATACTTGACCTTGAAGATTTTATTGTAAGTAACCTTCTTCTTCCTCTTGGTTCGCTTTTGTTTATTTTATTCTGTGTAACAAGATACGGTTGGGGTTGGAAAAATTTTACTGTCGAGGCTAATCAGGGCAAGGGCTTAAAAATTGTAAACTGGATGCGTTTTTATATGACATTTATCCTACCTGCAATTATCTTAATATTACTTATAATTGGTGTTGTTTCCAAGTTTATTTAACAAAAAACTGTGACAAATTTATTTGTCACAGTTTTTTATTTTGTATTAATATTTATATATTTTGCTTCAAGTTTTGAGTACATAATCTTTTGACTACTGTAAAGTCCGTAATATCCGGACATCATATAACTTACACCGCATACTATTGCAAAAATCAATATCGAATTTGCTCCAAAAATTTCAAGAGCCAGCATTATAGACGCAAATGGACAATTTACGACACCGCAAAATAACGCAACAAAGCCTATTGCTGCTCCAAAACCCGGTTCAAGTCCTAACAATGTACCTGCTACACAACCAAATGTCGAACCAATAAAGAATGTAGGGACAATCTCTCCCCCTTTAAACCCAGCACTGATAGTAATAACAGTAAAAATAATTTTAAGTATAAACGCCTCTGGATTTGCACTACCTCCTATTGCCCGGGAAATAACATCCATCCCCGCACCATTATAGTCATTTGTGCCCACAATTAAAGTAAGTAAAACAATTATGCAACCACCAATAAATGCTCTGATGTAATCATTGGATATCTTCCTTTCTGCAATACAAGAAATATGTTTTATTGCCAGGCAAAAACCTATGCTAACCAACGCACACAGTATGGCAAGGGTGATTGTTTTTGCAAGTACTTCTATATTTAAATTTTGCATTACAGCATTATCAAATCTGACGGGATTTACACCAAACATAAGTGCAACATTATACGCAACAACTGACGAAAAAATACACGGCACAAGGGCAACATAATATATTACTCCTACACTGATAACCTCCAATGCAAAAAAGGTTGCGGTAAGCGGTGTGCCAAATAAGGCAGAAAACACGCCGCTCATACCAAGCATTACTATAAGGTGCATATCCTTTTCATCAAGCTTAAATAATTTCCCAAACTGATACCCTATACTTCCTCCAAGCTGAAGGGCAGCACCCTCTCTGCCGGCAGAACCACCAAAAAGATGAGTTATTACTGTACTTACAAATATTAATGGTGCCATAAGAACAGGAACTTTTTTATCTGTTCTGACAGATTCTATAACTCTATTGGTGCCCGAATGCACTTTGCAAACATTATACAAAGCAACAATAATCAAACCACCTATTGGCAAAAGAAATATAAGCCACGAATTTTCAGTACGTAGCTCTGTTACATAATCTATACTCTTGTGAAATGCCGTACCCACAAGACCGCCTGCAATTCCCACAACAATTGAAATTATACCCCATTTTATAAAGGCTCTAACATAATTTAAGGAAGATTTAATTTTTTTAATCAACAAGTTTTTCATTATATATCACCGTAAAGCTTTGTGGTTGAATTATATGGTTGTGGTTTATATGTAATTGATGAAATTTTAGCACCGCTTACACCATATTTAGGATTATATCCAAACAAATTAATGTATTTGTGGAGGTCGTCACACTCCTCCGCCATTGCTTTTAATACCTCAATCAATGCTAATGTATCGTCAATGGCTCTGTGACTGTTAACAACCTTATTTCCCAGGTTATATTTTTCTATAGCATTTTCAAGCTTATGCGGGTATTTTGCTCTGTCTTTATATACAGTTAATGCGTCAAGCATATTTATTTTCTTAAGTATTGATGTAAAGTTGTTTTCGACAAGAAAATAATAGATAAAATTCATATCAAACTGTGCATTATATGCAACTACTAATATTTTATCATCATTAAACATTTTCACAAACTTACTGCAAACATTATGCGACAAATCACCCTGAGTAAGTAAAATTTCATTTGTAATACCTGTTAATTCTTCAATTTCCGGGGAAACTGTCATACCCAAAGGCAATTTAATAAATTCATCAAGTTCGTCAGTAACCTTAATTACTCCGTTTTCATACACTATTCTTACTGCGGATAATTCAATAATTTTATCACTTTTAAAGTTTATGCCTGTTGTTTCCGTGTCAAGAACAACAATGCTATCATATAGGGCAAACAATTTATTCAACATAGCTAATCTTTCCTATTCCTGAAACTTTTTATATATTAAACATTATACTTCCCCAATATTTTAAAGTCAACAGGTTAATATTGAATTTTTTTGATTTTTTTTTAAAAAACTATTGATTTTTTTAAAAATATATAGTATAATATAGACGTTGCTTGATTAGAGCACATTAAATATGCAGGTGTGGTGGAACTGGCAGACGCGCTGGACTCAAAATCCTGTGGTAGTGATACCGTGTGGGTTCGACTCCCACCACCTGCACCAATTATCAAAAATTAAAAATATTGAAAACCACGAAAAAGTCTTGTAAATCAAGGCTTTTTTCGTTTTTTAAAAGATTTATTATTTTTTGCAAAATGTAAAACATGGGTTAAAAAATGGGTTAAGTGGGTTATTATCGACACAAAAAATGTTATCATACTACAAATAATTAAAATTTCAAATAGAAAAAGGCGGTAAATTATAAAAGTAAAATATCAAGAAAAAAGGGGAGCATAAGCTCCCTCTTATTATTCCATAACCTCCGTTAATTCTTATACATATCGCCAATGTCCATATGCGTAGGTACGCTTTCCTCAATCGGTCTAAAATAATTTGAAGAATACCCTTCTATTTATCCAAAAATCACAAATTCGCAATTTTGTTATTGATATTTTGCATTTTAAGATCTGTTTTTGCAATAATATCTGCACATAATCTTAATTCATTAGAAATTTCATCAACATCCGGTATATCCTTCTTATATTTCATCTTATGCTCGAGGCTTGCCCAAAAATCCATTGCAATTGTGCGAAGCTGAACTTCAACCTTCATATATTGCTTTCTATTTGTAAAGAAAACAGGAACCTCGATAATCATATGATAGCTTCTATATCCATTTTCCTTAGGATTTTTTATGTAGTCCTTAACTTCCACAAGATTTACATCATCTTGATTTACTAACATCTGTGCTACTTCATATATATCATCAATAAAGGAACAAATCACCCTGATTCCTGCAACGTCATTGATATTTTCTAGCACAGATTCCATACTCATCGGAAATTCCTTACGATATAATTTTTCAATAATACTTTCAGGGGTTTTAATCCTGCTTTTAATCATTTCAATAGGATTACGATTGTGCATTGTAGAAAGCTCGTCATTTAAAATTTCAAACTTGGTCTGTACCTCTTTAATCGCACAGTTGTACATCATCATAAACTGGCGAAATTTATTAAACTCACCAAAGGCTTGCTCTATTTTTTCAATATTTTCATTATTTTGATTTAGTAATTTTTCCATTCCATTACCCCATTTATTATTATATATTAATTATATCATTTTTTGATTTTTAGTCAATAATATTAACAAATTATTGACAAAATAAATTTTTTATAATATAATAAATCCGTAAAAGGGAGTAGTTGGCATCATATTGATGTTGAAACATCGTCATCACTGTTGTACTTAATACAACACGGTTTTTCATTAAATAACAAGACTTTTATTGATTTTACTGTCAATAGAGGTCTTTATTTTTTTGCCCTATTGATAATTCAGGAGGTTTGTTTATGGAGTATTTATGGTTAATTTTAGGATTTGTATTGTTAATTAAGGGTGCAGATTGGTTTGTAGACGGTGCTTCTGCATTGTCAAAAAAGTTTGGCATTCCTTCAATTGTTATCGGACTTACAGTTGTTGCATTCGGTACATCAATGCCGGAAGCATCGGTTAGTATTTCCGCAGCGATTAGTCAAAACAGCGGTATTTCATTAGGCAACGTTGTTGGTTCTAACATTTTTAACCTGTTGGTTGTTGCAGGGACAAGTGCCGTTTTTTGCCCTGTTAATGTTGACAAATCAATTATAAAAAAAGATATGCCATTTTCATTTATTATAACTTTGGCATTACTTTTCCTAAGTTTTAACGTGTTCCCGTCAGCACCAGCTGATAATATTATTTCAAGAGCAGACGGAGTAATATTGTTGCTATTCTTTACAATCTTCATGTATTACACAATACGTTCAGCTCTGTCCGCTCCTGCACCTGAGGAAGATCAAAATCAAAAAATTATACCTTTATGGCAACAATTATTGTTTATTGCAATAGGTATTGCAGGCATCTGCATAGGCGGGAACAGAGTTGTGGCAGGTGCAACGGTTATAGCAAGCAACTTTGGTATGTCAGACAGCCTTATTGGTCTTACAATTGTTGCCATAGGTACATCACTTCCCGAGCTTGTTACTTCAATTGTTGCGGCACAAAAGGGTGAAAGTGATATTGCAATCGGTAACGTAATAGGTTCAAACATTTTGAATATTTTATTTGTCCTTGGTGTATCATCATTTATAACCCCTATCGTTATTGATTCAAAGGAAATTATAAACTCAATGTACGATATAATCATAGTGGCTCTTTCAACATTATTGGTTTATATACCAATTGTAAAAAAACAAAAAATATCAAGACTTTCCGGTGCTATAATGGTAATCGGATATATTGTTTATGCAACATACATTATAATGCGATAAATATAAAGAGAACACAAACATAAATTGTTTGTGTTCTCTTTATTTATAACTTTTTTGCTACGTGAGAGGTATAAAGATTAGCAATATTATTATATGTAGGTGTATCTATAACCCCTGTAGGCTCAATCCCCGTAACATTCTGAACAAATATAACCGCTTCGACCGATTTTTCATCATGGACACCTGTTATATTAACATCAGGGGCATTTGGAAAAAGTAAAAATATGTTGTAAAGCATAGACTGAACAACATATAATTCACCCCTTTCATCCCCTGGATTTATCAACACTCTTTTTCCAAAAACAGGGAATAATATAGGTTGTGCATACACTTTGTCAACTTCATTATTAACATTGCGGATTTTTTCCCATGTTTGACTATCTACTTCCCCTGTTGGTTCGAGTCCGTATGCCTTTTGAAAGGATATTACACTGTTTTTGGTATCCTCGGTAAAGTTGCCATCTGGAATTACATGCAACACATCCTCAACATAATATGATATGTTTCTTAACATATTTTGCAAGCCTCTTACAGGTTTTGCATCTGTATTTTCAACTATCATATAATCACTCCTTAATTATCTGAATCACCTTGACGTAAGGTGCTGCCGGGAAATTGTCTGCTTTCTGTCTGTTGTGAAGATATTACATTTTTATACTCATTTGCTATGGCATCCCAGGTTGTTTCATTTACATTTCCCGTACGGATAAGCCCTGCTTCACCCTGCAACTGCATTACGGCTCCTCGCGTTGCTCTGCCATACACCCCGGTTTCGCTGACAGGTGTTATATTACTGTTTATGGTAGAAATTGCATTTATATACTGTTGTAATATCCTTACACTGTCCCCCGTTGAACCAATCTGTAAAACAGTACCGGGGTAAGGTGCTGTTTCAATATTAAGCTCCCTACTGTCAAACAACACTATGTCATAGGAGTTTTTAAGTACCCTATACATTAGGTCCCATGTTTCGGCATCTGCTATTCCTGTTACAGGTAATCCATAAATAGCCTGAAAGCTTTCCACCGCTGAAGCTGTATTTGCACCGTATATTCCGTCACGGGTAACAGGGGGTATTCTGTTGTCAAACTGTGCTAGTGTCGCAAGCATATACTGCAGTGCCGCAACCTTTTCACCCCTGTCACCTACCGAAAGTCCGTTGGGATATTGCAGGTCAATACCAACAAAGGTCTGCCCCTCGGAATACAGTTCCGAAAGTCGTAGCAAACCAACGTACAAATATACCATTTCATACCAAGTTGCTCTGCCCACTATACCATCGGGGGTAAGATTAAAAATTTCCTGAAACTTTATAACCGACGCCTCTGTATTATCACCAAAAATGGCGTCAACAGGCCTTACCTTGGGGATGGCAGGATAGTCGTTTGATATCCTGTTTAACATTACTTGTATTATCTGCACATATACTCCCGAATCTCCTTTACGTATTGGGTAACCGGGGTATGATTCATTTATACCCCGAATAGGAGCATTATCTACAATTTCAACGTTGTCACCATAATAATTCCTCAATATTTCCACATAGTCAAGTCCATCACGGGCAAGATTTTCGCTCCCCCATTGCGAAAGTCCCTGACAGGTTACGGTTGTTCCGTTACAATACTTTGCCGCAAGAGGCTCAACTCTCCCCATAATACGTAAATAAGAATCAAAAATATCATCTACAATGTCAGATATATTTGAAAAAATATTACGTCCCTGAATAAATTTTTGGTCATATGCTGTGTTATTTGTTATATCAAAATTATATCCCTGCGAACGATAAAATTCTGTATAAACTCTGTTAAGAGCATAAGAAATTTGAGCAAGAATATTTGCATACAAAGCATCTTGATCCCAAGTTGGATAAATTTCACTTGATGCAACATTTTTTATATAATCTCTAAAAGATAATGTAACATTTTCGGCGGGTTGATTAGGAGCACCAAGATGTACTGTAATCTGTTCAGGCACGTAGGGTATAACAGTTGGCATACAATCACTCCTATAAATTTTGTGGTGTTACTATAAATACGTTGTTAAATTCGTCATATTCGGACTTTTCGGGCAGAGGTATCATCTCAACATTTTGTTCACTTAGTCGGTCTGCAAAAACCTGAACATCCTTTATAATAAAAATTACAAAGCCTTCCTTTTCCACCTTGATATTAACCGTTGTAAAGGGTGTGGTTGTGTTTGTCTGGTCCAAAGACAGTTCAATATCAGGTGTATCAATTTCGATTATTTCTGTCTTGCCGTTTTCATCAGTTAATCTAAATGCAAGTATTTCCTCTCTATTACTGTTATTTTGTGTAACTGTAACCCTGGTACCTTCGATTGGTATAAGCATATTGGAAATATATGTCCTTACTAATAATCTTCCTTTTTGCAATAAAAAAACACCTCCTGATATAAAATACATCAAAAGGTGTTTAATTATGATTATTTTTATGAATTATTTGTATGAGCTTTCCTTTGCACCTTCAAGGTCAACTTCACCAAGATAAGCCTTTGCATCCATACCAACAAATTCAGCAAAATCAATCATTTCAACTACGGTGTTAATGTTAACGTCAATACCGTTAGCAAGTCTGTCTTCCATAGCAATGATTTCCTTTTCACCGTGTGTATAGATTCTTTCAGCACCTTCGCTCTTAGGAGCCTCTCTAAGTTCCTGAAGAAATGTTGAAAAATGTTCCTTAATGGCAGCAGGATCACCAAATATCTTAGGATCAATAGCCATAAAGCCGTGGCAAGTACCACCTTTACCGTTTGTATGAGTATGATTAGATGTAATACCCATTGAAAGGATAGATGAGAAGATTTCGCAGAACATACCGTAACCATAACCCTTGTGGCTACCTGTCTGTTCAGTTTCGCCACCCAAAGGCATAATACCACCGCCTACTTTACCAACGATGTTTTTAAGTACATCTGCAGCGTCTGTTGAGCCCTTACCTTCAGCATTCAAAGCCCATCCGTTAGGAAGTTCCTTACCAGCCTTGTTGTAAACTTCAAGCTTACCTCTTGTAACAACTGTTGTAGAAGCATCAAAGAAGAAGTCATAAGGTTCAGCAGGAACAGAAATAGCGATAGGGTTACTGCCAAGCATAGCTTTTCTTGCATTTGTAGGAACCATGATAGCTTCTGAGTTAGTCATAGCCATACCGATTAAACCTTCATCACAAGCCATTTTTGAATAATAACCAGCAATACCAAAGTGGTTTGAATTACGTACGTTAACGATAGCAATACCTGACTTTTTAGCCTTTTCGATAGCAAGGCTCATAGCATAGTGGCTAAGAAGCTGACCCATACCGTCATGACCTTCGATAACTGCTGATACAGGTGTTTCAAAAACAACCTCAGGCTTTGATTCAATTTTAATAAGACCCTTTTTAATACCGTTGTGGTATCTTGCAATACGCTGCATACCGTGTGATTCGATACCGTAAAGGTCAGACAGTAACAATACATCTGAAATTATTTTACTTTCATCAGGTGTAAAACCGATTTTTTCAAATGCGTCGTTACAGAATTTTTTCAACTGTTCATAAGTATATCTTTTATACTGTGCCATTTTACAATTACCTCCAAAATAATTTATAGTTTAATTGTACATCATCTGCATATATTTGTCAACAAACTATATTACATAATTTTACATATTTTATAATGAAAATCAACCAAATTTGTCGAGTAAGTTCTGTTTCATATCCCACAATTCCCTTGACAAGTCAACATAATATCGGTGAGGATTTTCAAAACGTTTTACTTCATCCCACAAATTTTCAATCTGTTCCTTACATTTTTGCTGAATCGTCTTTATATCCGGACATTCATAAATACATTTACCTTTGTCAAAAATCTGTACAAGTAAAGGCTTTGCTTCAAAATCAATAAGAGTCTTCTTTTTCCAAGTATGTTCAGGGTCAAAGATTGTATATGGCTTTGATTCATCAATTGTTTCATCAAACTTGGTTATTACGTCGGCAATAGCCTTACCATCCTTTGTAAACAGTCTGTATAACGATTTAAAGCCGGGATTTGTGATTTTTGCAACGTTTTCGCTAAGCTTGATTCTTGGTATAATCTCGTTACCGCTTTCTATTGCAACAAGCTTGTAAACACCTCCAAAAACAGGCTCGGACCTTGATGTAATTAATCTTTCACCTACGCCAAAACTGTTAATTTGTGCACCTTGCATCAGTGTTTCACGAATAATATATTCATCGAGAGAATTGGATACAACAATACCGCAATCCTCCATACCATTTTCATCAAGAATTTTACGAACTTTTTTTGTAAGGTAAGTAATATCCCCGCTATCTATACGCACGCCCTTTAGTCTGTGTCCCGCAGGCACCAAAACGTCGTTATGCACCTTTATAGCATTAATAAGGCCTGACTTTAAAACATTATAAGTATCAATTAAAAGAGTGCAGTTGTCGGGATATACAGATGCATAGGCACAAAAAGCCGAATATTCATCAGGGAATGTCTGTATCCAGCTATGAGCCATTGTACCTAAAGCAGGTATATTAAACATCTGTTCCGAAATTGTGCAGGCCGTACCCAAACAACCTCCGATATATGCAGCACGGGCACCATAAACTGCACCGTCATAACCCTGAGCACGTCTTGAGCCAAATTCCATAACAGGTCTACCATCTGCTGCTCGCACTATGCGGTTAGCTTTTGTGGCAATCAGTGACTGATGATTAACTGTCAACAAAATCATAGTTTCTAAAAACTGTGCCTGGATTATTGGACCACGAACTACAATTAAAGGCTCGTTTGGAAAAATAGGAGTCCCCTCCTCTATTGCCCAAACATCACACTCAAACTCAAAATTTTTAAGATAATTCAAAAAGCCTTCACTGAACATATTTTTGCTCTTTAAATATTCAATGTCGTCATCGGTAAATTTAAGATTTTTGATATAATCAATTACCTGCTCGACACCCGCCATTATGGCAAAACCTCCATCGTCGGGAATTTTGCGAAAATACATATCAAAATACCCAATCTTATCTCCTATTCCGTTTTCGAAATAGCCGTTAGCCATTGTCAGCTCATAAAAGTCTGTAAGCATTGTCAAATTCTTTTTCATATTTATCCTTCTTTCAATTTGATATCAAATTATAAATTATTTGAGCCGCAACATTTCGCTTCATATGTTCCTTTGGCAAAAAAGCGTTACCCTCAAAAATTTTAAGTCCTTTAGCTATTGCAGCATATCCAATCAAGTCAGGAGAAATCATCCCTTCGTCTACAAATCCTGTTTTATAAGTATCTTTTAATGATGCAACTTTATCATAACCTAAGTATTTTACAATGTACTTAATACCCATTTCCATATTAATTGGTTGATTAAGAGCTAAATCTTCGTATAAGACTATTCCCGAGCCAATTAATTTATCAGAAACATCCTCTATATTTTTATAATCAACGCAATCTACAGCCCTGCACATCCACAATAAATAATCACAAAGCACTACATTATCATAAGGATAGAATTTATCGTTACCATCAAATATACCACAAGCATACAATGTCATAATCTGCTCTTTTGATACATCAGAACCTATATCTGTATATATAAATTTATCTGTATTAATGGAATTACCATCTTTATCAACAACATTTCCCGACATGGCATCAACATAATAATCATGTAATGGACTGGGTGCATATACAAGCCTGAGTTCCATTTGGCGTGTCATAGAATATGACGAAACATACTGCAGTTCAAAACTTGTTGCATCAATATATTTTGCAAATGCTTCCTCAGGTGAAAGAGATAGAGAATATTGGGGAATATTTACATCTTCCCAACCTGATATTACACTTACAACGTCACCTGTTGAACGTGAAACACCTACTACAACACCATTTTCGTCATATGCCACACCGTTTATATACCTTGTGTAATTAAAATAATACACCTCTTCGCCAATATTGCTTTTAGCCTTGTTGTAATTCAAAAGCCTGCATCCGTCTATAATTGATACTTCGTAATTATTGACAAATGCCTCTGCAATAGTCTTACATTCCTCTGCAGAATAGTTATGGTTTACGTCCCCAACCTCGCGCTGATAGTAATTGTAATATCGGATATCACCGTACACAGCATCTATAATATAAGTTTTTACATTACCCTTTGTATCACCGCATTCAAAATAAACATATTTACTGTGATTATCCTGCAGATACTGTATGCCCGAAGGACTATATGATGCATCAAGGGGGATATACGGATTATTTACCATAGCATAGTGTACAAGGGATATATCCTCAATTTCATCACAAATCCAGAAGTCAAATATTTTATGTGAAGTAAGGGCATTTCTGTAACTACCCACAGTTGAAACAATATTTGTATTTATAATATTACCTGTATAGGCGTTTATATAATTAATACCGTCGGACAAATCTCTGTAACGTACATAAATTTCACCGTCAGGTTTTTTTGCATATTCAAGCACCACACCAATATTGTCATACATATCCACCTGTGCATCTACAGGATTTAACAGGGTTCTGGCAGGATAAATTTTGTCATAGTCTATCCACTTAACCTCCACAGATGACACCTTACCGCTTACGGCATCTACCTTAACATCTATGTAATTATCATAACAGGGCAAATCATTTACATATCGGATAAATTTAAACTCATACGGTTCAAAATTACGATGAACTGAATATTCCTGGGCAACTAATTTTACATCATCAAATATTTCCGGGCAAGCCCTTGAAAGAAAACGTATCGCCTCGTTCTCTGCGTCAATCGAAGAATAATCAGAAAGCTTATAATTACCGCTGAATTCCCCGTAAAAATATTGACTAAAGGATAATATACGAAGATTTTTATCTACAGTTACGTTTATTTGTCCACCGGGATTTGATTCATTTTCGTCACCATACCATGTAAAATATGCAAACTGAGCATTAGATTCAACAGTAAGTTTACTGTTAAAATTAGTATAATTTGCCGGAATATCTATTTTTTTCTTAACAGACAAAATAGCCTTATTAACAAAGGAACTGTCGTCTGCATAGCATATTATTAACATTGAATTAAAAACAAAAAACATAATACTAAAAAATAATATAATCTTTTTCACACCATCACCTACCTGTTCACAATAAATTATAACATATTTTTTTGAAAAAACAAGAATATTAACAGTATTGTAACATATAATAATCAGAAACAATCTATATAAGGAGCTTAAAATGAATATAAAACAAGAACAAAAAACAAGTGATGAATTCAATAAAAAAAAGCCTAAACCCATAATGGATTTAGACGATTTTATTTTTAAAGATGAGGAAATCAAATATCAATCAGAGAGGTAAGTAAACGCTTCATTTCATCATAGGATGTTGCAGCGGTCAGTTTGTTTTTAACTGCAACGCTGTTCCTCATCCCCTTGATGTACCATATAGCGTGTTTCCTTGCTTCTCTTATACCCACATACTCACCTTTATATTCCACTATTTTTTTAATGTGTAAAAGCGCTGTATTTATAAGTTCCAAGTTATCAGGTTCTGGCAATATTTCGCCACACTCTAAATAATGTTTTATCCTTTTCAGCAAAAAAGGATTTCCAAGTATGCCTCTGCCTATCATAACGGCATCACATCCCGTCTGTTCCATCATATTTTTTGCATCCTCCGGGGTTTTAATATCCCCATTACCGATAACTGGTATGTTTACGGATTTTACAACGTCAGAAATAACAGACCAATCTGCCTGACCCCTGTATTCCTGCTTAACGGTCCTTCCATGTACAGTAATATGGCAAGCTCCCGCCTTTTCAGCAAGCTTTGCAACCTCTGCCGCATTTACGGAATTATCATCCCATCCCTTTCGTATTTTTACAGAAACAGGTAAACTACAATTATCTCTTACGGCACATATGATGTCATAAATAAGCTGTGGATTTTTCATAAGTGATCCACCATCAGCATTGCCGATAATTTTATTTGCAGGACAACCGCAATTTATATCAATACCCATTACACCAAAAGAGGCTGCCTTAGCAGCCACCTTTTCAAATATTTCAGGTTCATGACCAAATATCTGTGCAAAAACAGGCTGTTCAATGTCCGAGACTTCAAGTAATGAACCTGTCTTTTTATCGTTATAGAACAAACCCTTTGTGCTTACCATTTCAGTAAAACACATATCTGCACCGTTTTGCATACAAATCTCCCTGTATGCTCTGTCTGTAATACCTGCCATCGGAGCAAGCACAATTTTATTTTTTAATGATATCATACATTACCCCTTCACGTAAACTACTTACACATGATATTAGTTTTGGTGAATCAATATAATCCATTATTGCAAGTAATGGCACGACACCGCCCAAAATTATATCCGCCCTACCTTTGCCTATGCCATCCATACAGACTCTTTTTTCAATAGGCATCTTCACAAGGTCATATATTTTGTCGAATGTAAATTTCTTGTCCATTGTAAAGCCGTGAACCTGCGAATCATCAATATCCTGCATTTTCACAAGTGCCCTTATTGTACCACCCAAGCCTACAACAGCTATATTTTTTACATCCTCAAGCCATTTTACCTGCTTTAATTTGTCTGTAAATTCAGCTATTGCAAAGGAAAGCTCGTCATCCTTTGCCACCGTGTCAGAAAAGTACTTTTCAGTTATATTAACAGCAGCCATAGGTATGCTGACCATATCACAGTTAACACCGTCTTTTACATATATAAGCTCCGTACTTGCACCGCCGATATCAACAATTAAACAATCATCGACATCAAGGGTATTTATAACACCCATATAGTCATAATAAGCTTCCTTTTCACCGGATATAATTTCAAAATCAATACCCATAGCCTTGGCAGGTTCGGTAAAAAGCTCTCTATTATTAGCTGTACGTAGCGCCGCGGTAGCAATAGCACGTACTTCATCAACATTCATATCATCAATTATAGTCTTAAAATCAGCCAAAACCTCGAGCGTGCGGTCAACTGCCCTTTGCTGTAAAAGACATTGGTCCCCCATTCCTTCACTAAGCCTTACAATAGTGCGGATGTTACTGATTACGCAAATTTTATCATCTACAATATCCACAATATTCATCCTTATGGAATTGGAACCCAAATCTATAATAGCTACTCTCATAAATTATTTTGCACTAATTGAGTAGTTTGGAGCTTCTTTTGTAATATTGATGTCGTGAGGATGGCTTTCAACAAGACCTGCACCAGTAATACGTACAAACTTGCCGTTTTCTTTAAGTTCAGGAATAGTTTTTGTTCCGCAATAACCCATACCTGAACGGATACCTCCCAATAACTGATAAATTGTATCACACAAAGCACCCTTATAAGGTACACGACCTTCAACACCTTCGGGAACAAGCTTTTTGGTATTAGTCTGGAAGTATCTGTCCTTGCTACCTTTATTCATGGCAGCAAGTGAACCCATACCGCGATATACTTTAAACTGTCTACCCTGATAAATTTCACATTCACCGGGTGATTCTTCACAGCCTGCAAACAAGCTGCCTATCATAATAACATCAGCACCTGCGGCAATAGCCTTAACCAAGTCACCCGAATATTTAATACCACCATCAGCAATTACAGGAATACCATATTTTTTAGCAACTTGAGCACAATCGAAAATAGCTGTAATCTGCGGTACACCAATACCTGCAACAACACGTGTTGTACAGATAGAACCGGGGCCTATACCTACTTTAATAGCATCTGCACCTGCTTTAATCAAATCTTCAGCAGCTTCAGCAGTAGCTATATTACCCGCAATAACAGGAGTATCAGGGAACGCCGCCTTAACCTTTTTTACAGTTTCTATAATACCCTTTGAATGACCATGAGCAGAATCCAATACCAAAACGTCAACCTTTGCATCAATCAACGCCTTAGCTCTGTCAAGAACGTCTGCAGTTACACCGATAGCGGCACCAACTACAAGTCTGCCCTGGCTGTCACGCGCAGAATTAGGATACTTCTGTGATTTTTCAATGTCCTTTATAGTAATAAGACCTTTTAGCATACCATCTTTGTCAACGATAGGCAATTTTTCAACCTTTTTCTTCTGCAAAATGACAGCAGCTTCTTCCAAAGTTGTACCCTCAGGAGCAGTAACAAGGTTTTCCTTAGTCATACATTCTCCAAGTTTTTTTGATAAATCTGATTCAAAACGTAAGTCACGGTTTGTAAAAATACCAACCAACTTACCATCAACCGTAACAGGCACACCGCTTATTTTAAATTTGCCCATAAGCTGGTCTGCTTCTTCCAATGTATTGTCAGGTGAAAGATAGAATGGATCAACAATAACGCCGTTTTCATTACGTTTTACCTTGTCTACTTCTATTGCCTGCTGTTCGATTGTCATATTTTTATGGATAACACCCAATCCACCTTCCCTTGCAATAGCAATTGCAAGAGCAGATTCCGTAACAGTATCCATTGCGGCAGATATGATAGGTATATTAAGTTTTACTTTTTTTGTAAGGTTTGTTCCAAGCTCAATCATATCAGGTGTAACCTCTGACTTTTGAGGTACCAACAAGACATCGTCAAATGTAAAACCTTCTTTTCCGAACTTTTGATTAAAATCCATTATATATTCCTCCTTGTTAGTATGTTGTATTAACGTATAGTATACCAAAAAAAGTCTTATTTCGTCAAGTGATTTTTACATATTTACATAAATAAATTAAGTACCATATGGTAAAAAACAGGTATTAAAACTGAGGGTAGCAAATTTCCTACCTTCACAACCTTTTTATCAAATAACAAATTAAAGCCTATTCCAAGTACCAAAACGGACCCTACCAATGACATATTACTTATCAACGCAGCAGTCATTACGGGCTCAAGTAACGTTGCAAGTAATGTAATACCGCCCTGGTATATCCCAACTGCCAATATTGAAAAAAACACTCCACTTCCCAATGATGCCGCAAGTACAACAGACATAACACCATCAAGAACAGCTTTTGCCGCCAAAATAGTGTAGTCACCTGTAAGACCGTCTTTAATCGAGCCTACAATTGCCATTGCTCCAACGCAAAACAGTAATGAGGTGGACACAAAGCCCTCCACAAACTTAGGGTTGTCCTTAGACAAAAAATTTGCTTTTCCCTTAAAAAATTTCCCAAGTCTTTCAAGTTTTTCCTCAATATTCAACCCCTCACCCACTATTGCACCAATTACAAGTGAAATTACCATAAGCATAATACTACTTGTTGATATTGTGCCGTCGGGTGATACGGAAAACATTTCCGACAACGTACCTGTAATACCAATAATTATCGTGGAAAGCCCCGCTGCAGATTTTATTGTTTTTTCAAAACGCGGTGGCAGACCTCCCTTTAAAAGCATACCGATTGTTGCACCAACCAGTATTGTTACAATATTTATTATTGTCCCAAGACCTCTCATTACACTTCTTCCTATTTGATTTTACGTGCCTCTACATAAAATCTTTTGTCACATGCCTCACCCATTGAAAATGTCTTGCGAGGCAAAATACCGTCTGTAATTATTGTTTTAAACAAGTCTGACTTTTCCATAGATGGCAATAAAAATCCAATAGAATTATCCTGCATTGAAAGGTTTTCAACAACATCATCACCGTGTATGTAGTCTATTTCACAGTTATATTTTTTTATATATTCGTCCAAAAAGTTCTGTAATGTACCAACTGCAAGGTTTGAAGTTGGGTTTTTAATGTAAAGCTTTGTAGCTTTACCCTTAATAACACTGCTTATTTGTTGATCATTTTCATTACCCGTTTCCGAAATACCGCAATATGTATTAAGCTCTTTCAAAAGATTATCTGCATCACAGTTTAACAAAATTCTGTGAATTGGTTCAAAATCAAGTGCGCTGTCGTGTATGTTTCCAATTTCCACCAACGCATAACGTGCAGGGTGATTATTAACATCCACACCGCTCTTTTTAACATTTTCCCAACAAGCCTTTGCAGTTGCAAGTGAATGGTTACCATCACCTACTGCATATAGCATTGTATTATTTTGTGCATAATTCTTTTCATAAAGTTCCGCCAATTTGTCTACAACAGCCTCGCAGTTATCAATCTTCCAACCCTTTAGATGACCGCTTTCTTTCATAAGGTCAAAATCATACACTTTTTCAAGTTCAGCGGGCTTTATATTTCCAAATACCAAATCATCAGTATCGTCAATTAAAAGCATAACGTGTGGCAGTTCAAGACACGCATTTTCCCTAACCTTAACTCTTGGAGGAATACGTTCCAAAACTGTTCCCTCTGTTGCCCTTATCATAGCGTTATTACCGGGTTCAAACATATAATTTTCAAGGTCTATTGCACCTATAATACCCTTACGCACCTTTCCATTATTCAACGTTCGTTCTATGTAAAGCAATGATGCCTTACACTCTACAAAAAACTCATTATCAAGGTATTTTTTCATACAATCGTTTATACTCTTTATTTTTTTATCTACATCTTCACCATTAAGATACAATTCCGGCAAAACAAGGTTGTATGTAGACGGACATTCTGAAACTATGTTCTTAACATCCTCCCAATACTCAGGCTGGGATGTGTATTGGTCGCAGGCAACCACACTCCACTTTGTCATATCAACATCCCTCGGCAACAATAAATCCGCTGGAAACAATGAAACTCTATTATATGTTTTCATAATAACCCCCCAAAAAATTCTTTTGTGTAAAATTATAGCACAAAAATAGAAACTTGTAAAATATTTTGCAAAAAATTTTAAAAAACTATTTATTTTTTTGCATATTTATTGTATAATGTTTATTATTAATGTATATTTTCATAGGAGAAATGATAAAATGACAAGAAAAACTGCTCGTGATTTAGCATTTAAACTTTTATACCAGGTTGATATTCAAAAGGAAGACGGCGACGTTATATTTGATATCGCAAAGAATGAATACGAAATTGATGACAAATCAAAAGAGTATATTGGTAATATCTTGTACGGTGTTGATGAAAATGCCGAAGCAATCAACAGCCTTATTTCAGAAAAGTCTGAAGGCTGGAAATTAAGTAGAATATCAAAAATATCTATTGCCTGCTTAAGACTTGGTATTTTTGAGATACTTTATTGCGACGACATACCTGACGTAGTTGCTGCAAACGAAGCGGTAGGCATTGCGAAGCTTTATGAGGGTGAAGAATCTGCAAAGTTTGTAAACGGTATATTGTCCGTGATTATTAAGGAAAAAGCCTGACGGAGGTAATTCAGTTGGCTATTACTGTTACCCAATTAAATAAATACATCAAAAACCTTTTGGAAACCGACATTAACCTTTCCCAGGTTTCCATAAAAGGAGAAATATCCAATTTTAAGCTCCATTCATCAGGACATTGTTATATGACCATTAAGGATGAAACCTCCGCAATACGTGCAGTTATGTTCAAAACATATGCATCTGCACTAAAATTTACACCCGAAAATGGTATAAAAATTATTGCGACAGGCAAAATCTCACTCTATGAACGTGACGGCCAGTACCAGTTGTATGTATTTGCAATGAAGCCTGACGGCTTAGGTGATTTGCACTTGGAATTTGAAAAGCTTAAGGCAAAGCTATTGGCGGAAGGTCTTTTTGATGATACACATAAAAAATTAATACCTAAAACACCAAAAGCTATTGGGGTAATTACTTCCCCCACCGGCGCCGCCATAAGGGATATAATTAACGTTGCCACAAGACGTTTTCCGTTGGCAGAAATTATAGTATGCCCCGTTTTGGTGCAAGGTGAAAATTCTGCAAAACAGATTGCAAACGCAATAGAATATATGAACAGGGAGAATATGGCTGACGTACTTATAGTCGGTCGTGGCGGCGGCTCAATTGAAGACTTGTGGAGTTTTAACGAGGAAGCTGTTGCATACGCAATATACAATTCCAAAATACCCGTAATATCCGCAGTAGGGCACGAAACTGACTTTACAATAGCTGACTTTGTTGCTGATTTAAGGGCTCCTACTCCATCGGCAGCAGCAGAGCTTGCGGTACCGTCTTCATTAGAAATAAAGTCTAATATATCAACCTTGTTTAACAGGATATTATCTGTCACAAAGCAGACCGTAGACTTAAAAAGGTCGATAATATCAAGCTTTTCTTTTAAAAACCCCATTGACTTTATTAACCAGAACAGACTAAGAACAGACAATGCTGTGCAAAGAATTTCAAACATATTAAGTGAAACGATTATAAAAAACAGGTACAGAGCAGAAGTATCTGCACAAAAGATCAGCACACTTGCTGACAACATTATTTCACAAAAATCAAAGCAGCTTGACATTAATATTGCAAAGCTTGATGCCATAAGCCCACTTAAAGTTATGACCAGGGGTTATTCTGTCGCAAAAAACAAAGACGGACTTATAAAGAGTATTGACAACACCAAAAAAGGTGATGAAATTACCGTCATACTAACAGACGGTAAATTAGATTGTATCGTAGAAAACATACGTAAGGAGAATTAAAATGGCTGAAGTTAATTTTGAAAAATCCATAACAGAGCTTGAAAATATAGTTAAAACGTTAGAAAGTGGAAATTTGTCACTTGATGAAATGATAAAGCTTTTTGAACGTGGTATGAAGCTTTCCGCAAGTTGCAACAAGCTTTTGGACGAAGCTGAAATCAAAATAAATATTCTCATGAAAAACAATGGTGAAATTACAGAACAGCAATTTGAACTTTCGGAGGAATAATAATGGACTTTAAAACCCGGTTTGCACAAATTCTGGAAACAGTTAATAAATGGACAGACGAGCTTTCGCCAAAGGGTGACGGCTTGCACAAAATTATTTTTGAAGCATCAAATTATTCCATACAGGCAGGTGGAAAACGCATAAGACCAATCATAGCATATGGGGTGTGTGAAATGCTTGATGGCGATGAAGAAAGTGTTAAAAACTATGCCTGTGCTGTGGAATTTATCCATACATATTCACTTATACACGACGACTTGCCTTGTATGGACGATGACGATTTACGCAGAGGTCTGCCCACTAATCATAAAAAATTTGGTGAAGCAATTGCACTTTTGGCAGGGGACAGCCTTTTGACATATGCCTTTGAATGCGCTTCAGCATCAAATAACCCACCAAAAACTACGGTAAAGGCGATAAATGCAATATCAAAGGCAGCAGGAATAAACGGTATGATAGGCGGTCAGGTTATAGATATTGAGGGTGCAAAAACCTATGATGAATTAAAAACCGTCCACAAAATGAAGACAGGTGCCTTAATCAGGTTGTCTGCATATCTTGGTGCAATAGCGGCAGGATGTGACGATGCAAATCTTAAACACATTGATGAATTTGCAGATAATTTAGGAATTGCATTCCAGATAAAAGACGATATATTAGATGTAGAAAGTACAGTAGCCGAGCTAGGAAAGCCCACAGGCAGTGATGACAAGCGCGGTCTTACAACATACGTTACACTATTTGGCATTGACGGTGCAAAGGAAAAGCTTGAACACCACACAAAGCTCGCTAAGGATGCACTTTCGGTATTTGGTAAAAAGGCTGAATTTTTGCTTGAATTATCAGATATGTTACTTTCCAGAAAAAATTAGATTAAAAAACGAAACGAGGATAAAATCCGTGAGTATTTTGCAACACATCGACAATCCGTCAGATTTAAAAAAACTCAATAGTGAAAGTCTTGATATTCTGGCTGAAGAAATAAGAGATTTTCTTGTACACAATGTATCAAAAACAGGCGGACATCTTGCATCAAACCTTGGCGTAGTTGAACTTACAATAGCCATACACAGGGTTTTCAACTCACCCGAGGACAAAATTGTGTGGGACGTTGGGCATCAGGCCTATGTACACAAAATTTTAACAGGCAGAAAGGACAAGTTCAACACCTTACGTCAATACGGCGGATTAAGCGGTTTTCCACGTGCATTGGAAAGTGAACACGATGTTTTTGACGCAGGTCATGCAAGTAATTCTATATCTGCCGCATTGGGTTATGCCTGTGCAAGGGATTTAAAAAACGAGAAAAACAGCGTTGTAGCCGTAATAGGCGACGGTGCTTTAAGCGGCGGCCTAGCCTTCGAGGGTATAAACAACGCATCAAGGCTAAAGACAAATTTTATTATTATTTTAAATGATAACGAAATGTCTATTTCTAAAAACGTAGGCGGAATGTCCAGATATCTAACTAGGTTAAGAACAAACCCAAGATATGTAAAGACAAAAGAGGGCGTTTCCACAACACTTAACAAAATACCTGTTGTGGGTAAGCCAATTTCTAAAGCCATAAAGTGTGTAAAAGCAATTTTCAGACACTTTATTGTTAAAACCCCTTTGTTTGACGAACTGGGCTTTACTTGTGTGGGGCCTGTTGACGGGCACAATATTGAAGAATTGACTGAAGTTTTAAAAAGAGCAAAAAATATTAAAGGCCCTGTAATTGTACACACTTATACTAAAAAGGGCAAGGGTTATCCTTATGCTGAAGAAAACCCAAGCAAATTCCACGGAATAAGCAAGTTTGACAAACAGACGGGAAAATTACAAAAAAAATCCTCAGACAGTGTATCTCCATCTAAAGTATTTGGCAAAAAATTAATTGAAATTGCAAAGGACAATGACAAGGTAGTGGCCATTACTGCCGCTATGCCCGACGGTACAGGACTTACGGAATTTTCAAAAGTATATCCCGAACGTTTTTACGACGTAGGTATTGCGGAAGGTCACGCGATAACCTTTGCAGGTGGTATGTCAAAGGGCGGTGCAGTACCCGTTGTGGCGGTGTACTCCACTTTTTTACAGCGTGCTTATGACAATATATTTCATGACCTTATTTTACAAAGTGCCCACGCAGTAATAGCTGTGGACAGGGCAGGTCTGGTAGGTGAAGATGGTGAAACTCATCACGGAATTTTTGACTTGTCATACCTCTCCACACTTCCAAACATATCAATACTTGCACCATCCTCTTCCTCTCAGCTTGAGGAAATGTTGGATTATGCGGTGAATAATCACAACGCTCCTATTGTAATAAGATACCCAAAGATTTTTTATACAGATTATAAAACAAAAAAACCATTTGTGTATCAAAAAGCTGTTGTCGAAAAAGAGGGTACAGACATTACAGTTGTGACAGAGGGTAATATGCTTTTAAATGCCCTTGAAGCTGCTAAAATGTCAAAATACAGTGTTGAAGTTATTGATGTACGTACAGTTAAGCCTGTTGATATTGAAACAATTAAAAATTCATACAACAAAACAGGTAAAATCATTACTGTTGAGGACAACACAACAAGCGGAGGTCTTGGTAGTATTGTTGAAAACGCTCTTGGTACAGCGGTAGCAAAAATCGGTTACACTGATAAACTTGTTACTCATGGCGACCTTGAAACTTTATATAAACAAAATAATGTAGATGCACAGTCTATAGCAGATGAAATTGAAAGGATGTGCAACGTTTGAAAGAAAGATTAGACATATACCTTACTGAAAATGGCTATGCCGAAAGCCGTGAAAAGGCAAAGAGCATAATTATGGAAGGTATTGTATATATAAATAACCAAAAAGCTATAAAGGCCGGAGATATGGTAAATGAAAAGGACACCGTGGAAGTACGGGGTAATGCCTTAAAATATGTTAGCCGTGGCGGGCTTAAGCTTGAAAAGGCTATGACAAATTTTGACCTTACCTTACATGGCAAGGTATGTATGGATGTAGGGGCATCAACAGGCGGTTTTACGGACTGTATGCTCCAGAACGGTGCAAGCAAGGTTTACTGTGTAGATGTAGGTTACGGTCAGTTGGCGTGGAAGCTTCGTCAGGATGAACGTGTACGTAATATGGAACGTACAAACATAAGATATGTAACAGAAAACGACATAGATGAAAAGCTTGATTTTGCATCTATTGATGTAGCATTCATTTCGTTAAAGCTTGTTTTGCCGGTAGTTTACAATCTTTTAAAAGATGACGGTGAGGTTGTGGCTCTTATAAAACCACAGTTTGAGGCCGGCAGAGAAAAAGTAGGAAAAAAAGGTGTTGTAAGGGACAAAAATGTCCATATCGAAGTTCTTGAGAACGTGTTGGAATTTACCCGTAGTTTTGGGTTTAAAGTATCTGAAGTTACCTATTCACCCATAAAGGGTCCCGAAGGTAATATAGAATACCTTATGCATATATCCAAACAGGGTAAAGATAACGAAATAGATATTATAGGAATAGTTGAAAATTCTCACACCCTTTAAAGGAGTGGTTATATGAAAAAATTTGCAGTTATCCCAAACCTTTTACGAGATATCGACGGTATGGGTACAAAAGCTATAATTAAATATCTTAACTCAAAAAGCATCCGGATTTATATGGATAACAGCCTTAAAGCACATGGGTTTGATGCTGAATATGTTGATATTGATAAATGTAAGAAAATTGATATGGCAATAATCATAGGCGGTGACGGTACAATTTTGTCCGCAAGCAAAAATTACATCAATACTGACATTCCTATCCTGGGAATAAACCACGGTAACGTAGGTTTTTTAACAGAGCTTGAAAAAGATGATATGCAAGGTCTTGAGGATATTATAAATGGTAATTTCACTTTGGAAAAGAGACCTATAATAAAAGTTGAACATCTTGACAATACATATTATTCAATTAATGAAGCCTCAATACACAGAGGCAATTCACCTAAAATGCTTGACATAGATATTATTATTGAGGATGTATCCATGGACCAATTCCGTGCAGACGGCTTAATTGTTGCCACCTCCTCCGGCTCTACTGCATATTCATTATCTGCAGGCGGTCCAATTATTGACCCGCTAGTTAATGCTTTTGTTGTAACTCCTGTATGCCCGCACAATGTATATATAAAAAGCGTTGTTGTTTCTGCAGAGACAGAAATAAAAATAAAGCTTAAAAATTCTGAACAATGCACTTTTTCAGTTGATGGCAATTTTATTACCGAAATAAAGGGTAATCACGAAATAATTATTAAAAAAGGCGGATATATAAATACAATAAAGCGTGATAAAAATTCTTTTTACAAAAAGCTAAAAAGAAAAATCTTTGAAAAGGAAATATAGGATATGTATACTAAAAAACAACGTCATACAAAAATACTTGAAATTATAAAAACAGAGGTAATTGAAAGACAAGAAGATATTGCAAAAAAGCTTAATGACCGTGGATATATGGTTACTCAGGCCACTGTTTCACGTGATATAAGAGATTTAAACCTTATTAAACAATCAATTGGTGGGGTTGTGAGATATGTTCTTCCTGAAGAGACATCATCTGCTCATGCGGTAAAGCTGATAGATATATTCAGTAATAGCGTTGTATCTGTAGAAGAAGCTGAAAATTTATTGGTAGTTAAAACATTAAGCGGTACTGCCCATGCTGCTGCTTCTGCCATTGACGCAATGTCTAACAGTATGATTTTGGGCACAATAGCCGGTGATGACACAATACTTGTTATTGTAAAAAATGCTGAGCAGGCTTTGATTGTCAAAAAAGAAATAACACAACTTATTAAATAAATATAACATACAAAGGATGTAGAATAATGCTTGAACGACTACACATAAAAAACATAGCCGTAATTGATGAGGTGGAAATTGAATTTTATAAAGGTTTTAACGTACTTACAGGCGAAACTGGTGCAGGTAAGTCTATTATTATTGACTCAATCAATATGGTTTTGGGCGAACGTACAAGTAAATCAATTATCCGAAACGGTGAAAAAAAAGCAGTTGTTGAAGCGATGTTTTCTATTAATAATCAGGAAGTTTTAAAAGCTCTTAATGACAACGGTATTGAAGTTGAAGACGGTATGGTTATACTATATCGTGACCTTAACACAGATGGAAAAAGCCTGTGTAAGATAAACGGCTCAATGACTACTGCGTCGGGCATAAGAGAAATTGCAAATATGCTCATTAACATACACGGACAGCAGGATAACCAATCACTTTTAACCCCCTCCTCCCACATTCAGTTTTTAAACAACTATGCAGGGTTGGAGTTTAAACTTGAAGAATACAGAAAATATTACAACAGAGTAAATGAAATTAATGATAAAATAGATTCACTTCAATTTGACGAACGTGAAAAGGGAAGACAAACAGATTTATACTCTTTCCAGATAAAAGAAATTGATGATGCAAAGCTCGTTATTGGGGAAGATGAAGATCTTGCAGAACGCAGAAAATTTATAAGCGGAATAAACAAAATTTCCGAAACATTAAATTGTTCACACGATATGTTATACAGTGCAGACAGAAATGTGTATGACCGTCTCTCAGCCGTGGTAAACAATTTCCAGTCAATAACAGAATATGATTCAAAACTTTACGAAATATACGAGCGTCTTAATAGTATAGCTATTGAACTCGATGACACTATTTACCAGATACGAGACTATCGTGACGAATTAGATTTCGATGAAAGCGAAGCTGACAAAATTGAATCAAGATTAGACTTAATTAACACATTAAAACGCAAATACGGCGGTACAATTGAGGAAATAATTGCATATAAAGAAGAAATTGAAGACAAGCTATATACTATAACAAAAAGCGATGAGGAAATTGAACATTTAAAGGCAGAGCTTGAAACTGCAAGTATGCAGCGTAACTGCATTGCCGACGAAATAAAAAAAATACGTGCCAAATACGCATCAGAACTTAGCGAAAGAATATGCAAAGAACTTGCTGATTTGGATATGTCTAAAGTAAAGTTTGACGTACAGATTAAAGAGTGTGCATATAATAAAAACGGATGCGACAATGTGGAATTTTTAATTTCCGTAAACACGGGCGAACCTTTAAAGCCATTGTCGAAGATAGCATCCGGTGGTGAAATGTCAAGAATTATGCTTGCAATAAAGACAATCTTTGCAGATTCAGACCCCGTTGATACATTGATATTTGACGAAATTGACACAGGTGTAAGCGGGCGTGCCGCACAAAAAATTGCAGAAAAAATTAATAAAATTGCAAAAAAAAATCAAATATTGTGTATTACTCACCTTGCTCAGATTGCTGCAATGGCGGATACTCATTTCCTTATTGAAAAAAACACTGACAGCGAACATACATATACTGATGTAAAATTACTTGACGAAGATTCAAGAAAAAGTGAGCTTGCAAGAATTATTGGCGGTGCACAAATTACGGACACCACAATTCAGGCAGCCTCGGAAATGATTGTAATGGCAGAAAAACTAAAAGGTCGTGATTAATTGAATAAACAGGGTATTGTGGAAAAAATTGATGGTAACAATGTTACTATAAAAATTACAAGAGATTCCTCCTGCGGTGAAAATTGTGCAATGTGTAACGCCTGCCCAAGTAAAAATATGTCAATTACCATGATAACAGATATTCCCCTTTCGGTAAACGACAAAGTTTTAATGGAAACAAATTCAAAACATATCCTGCTCTGGGCGTTTATGGTTTATATTCTACCAATTATTTTGTTAATAGCAGGGTACGCCATATTCACACTATATGTTGGGTTGATATTGATGGTAACTTCATTTGTGTTTTTGTTTATTTTCGACAAAAAAATTAATAAAAACAAACTGTTAAAGCTAAGCAAAATGCATTAAGACAGGCATTTTGCTTGTTTTTTGCCCTCTCATAAATAAATACAATATATAGATATTCACTATTGACAAAGCAACTATATGTTGTTATAATAAGAGTACGCATTCCCCCAAGATATTGGGGTTTTTTAGTCTGATTAAAAGATTTTAGTATATAAAGAGGAGAATTGTTATGAAGATTATTAAGCGAAGTGGCGCAGAGGTTATATTTGACCCTGAAAAAATAATTATAGCTGTATCTAAAGCTAACGAAAGCGTTGTTCCCAGTGCACGAATGACTCCGGTACAGATTAAGAGAATTGCAGAAGATGTAGAAAGTGCGGCTCTTAATATCAACCGTTCACTTAGCGTGGAGGAAATTCAGGATATGGTGGAAGACCAGATTATGAATCAACGTGCTTTTGATGTTGCAAGACGTTATATTACATACCGCTATACTCGTGCTTTGGTAAGAAAATCCAATACTACCGATGAACAGATTTTGAGTTTGATTGAATGTAATAATGAGGAAGTCAAACAGGAAAATTCCAATAAAAACCCAACTGTTAACAGTGTCCAGCGTGACTATATGGCAGGTGAGGTTAGTAAGGATATTACAAAACGTATCCTTCTTCCTTCCGACATTGTTTCTGCACATGAACAGGGTATTATACATTTTCACGATGCGGACTATTTTGCACAGCATATGCACAATTGCGACCTTGTAAACCTTGAAGATATGTTGCAAAATGGTACTGTTATAAGCGGTACTATGATTGAAAAGCCACACAGCTTTTCTACTGCTTGCAATATTTCTACACAAATTATTGCTCAGGTAGCTTCCTGTCAATACGGCGGACAAAGCATAAGCCTTACACATCTCGCTCCATTTGTTGATGTTAGCCGTCAAAAAATCAAAAAACAAGTTATTGAAGAATTTAAATCAATAAACCAAAGTGCAACAGAAGAACAAATTAACGAAATTACTGAAAAAAGATTACGTGACGAAGTTAAAAGCGGCGTACAGATGATACAATATCAGGTTGTAACATTAATGACTACTAATGGTCAGGCTCCGTTTGTTACTGTTTTTATGTACTTAAACGAAGCTAAAAATGAACAGGAAAAGAAAGACCTTGCACTTATTATCGAGGAAACTTTGAAGCAGCGTTATCAAGGTGTTAAAAACGAAAAGGGTGTTTGGATTACTCCTGCATTTCCTAAGCTTATATATGTTCTTGAAGAAGATAATATACACAAGGACAGCAAATACTATTATTTAACAGAACTTGCTGCAAAATGTACTGCAAAGCGTATGGTTCCTGACTATATTTCTGAAAAAGTAATGCTTCAGAACAAAATTGACAAAAACGGTGAAGGCCATTGCTATACCTGTATGGGTTGCCGCAGTTTCCTTACACCTTATGTTGATGAAAACGGCAAGCCAAAATACTATGGCAGATTCAATCAGGGTGTAGTTACTGTAAATTTGGTTGATATTGGACTTTCTGCAGAAAAGGATATGGACAAGTTTTGGAAGATATTTGACGAACGTATGGAACTTTGCCATAGAGCATTACAATGTCGTCATGAAAGACTTACAGGCACACTTTCCGATGCTGCTCCTATACTATGGCAACATGGTGCACTTTTAAGACTTGACAAGGGTGAGAGTATAGACAAATACCTGCACGGCGGATATTCTACAATTTCTCTTGGCTATGCAGGTCTTTGGGAATGTGTTTACAGTCTTATCGGTAAAAAACTTACCGAACCCGAAGGTGAAGCATTAGGCCTTGAAATTATGCGTAAACTTAATGAATATACTGCTAAATGGAAAGCTGACGAAGTTATTGACTACTCACTTTATGGTACACCGCTTGAAAGTACAACATACAAATTTGCAAAATGCTTACAAAGCAGATTCGGTATAATCAAAGGCGTTACAGACAAAAACTACATTACAAACAGTTATCACGTACATGTTACAGAAGATATCGACGCATTTGACAAGCTTGCTTTGGAAGCTAAGTTCCAGGCATTGTCCCCAGGAGGAGCAATATCTTATGTTGAAGTTCCGAATATGCAGAACAATCTTGAAGCTGTTCTTTCAGTTATGAGATTTATCTATGACAATATTATGTATGCGGAACTTAATACAAAAAGCGACTATTGTCAGACTTGCGGTTTTGACGGTGAAATAGACATTAAAGAGGACGAAGATGGTAAGCTTATATGGACATGTCCTAACTGTGGAAACAATGACCAGACAAAGCTTAACGTTGCAAGAAGAACCTGCGGTTACATTGGAACACAGTTCTGGAATCAGGGCAGAACTCAGGAAATTAAAGAACGTGTATTGCACCTGTAAACAAAATACAAACGGGCGTTAAAACGCCCGTTTTTTAAGGATTGATATTATGAATTACGCTACAATAAAAAAAAATGACATTGCAAACGGCCCCGGCATACGCGTATCACTTTTTGTAAGCGGTTGCAGACACAGATGTAAAAACTGTTTTAATAGTGAAGCATGGGATTTTAATTATGGCAAAGAATTTACAGATGAGGTAATTGATGAAATAATTACATCATTAAGCCCCGAATATGTGGAAGGTCTTTCCCTTTTGGGGGGTGAACCCTTTGAGCCTGAAAATCAGGAGGGTTTAATAAAACTCCTTAAAAAAGTACGTAATGAACTACCAAACAAAAATGTATGGTGTTATACTGGCTTTACCTTCGAAAAAGATTTAATGTGCGGAACAGAAACAACAAAAAAATTACTTTCACTAATAGACGTGTTGGTTGATGGAAAGTTTGTGGAGGAATTAAAAGATGCCTCCCTTATATTCCGAGGTTCGTCAAATCAAAATATAATCGACGTTCCCGAATCATTAAAGTGTCAATCCACAATTTTGTTAAAAGGTAACTGGAAGCGAAAAATGGGGTCTACAAACATATATGATGCATAACAAAAAAGGATGTACCTTACATAAGGTACATCCTTTTACACATATTAAATAAATTTCTTAAACTATTGCATTATCTCTGCTTGAAGCCATCATTAGTTTTATTCTGTTTTCCTGATTAACTTTTGACGCACTTGCATCATAATCTATCGGCACAATATTAACGTCGGGATTATGTTCTTTAATAATTTTTATCATACCCTTACCAACTATGTGATTGGGCAAACATCCAAATGGTTGAGTACAAACTATACTTTTTACTCCCTGATGTATAAGTTCCAACATTTCCGCAGTCAAAAGCCATCCCTCACCCATCTTTACACCAAGGCTTATGTAATCCTTAACAATATTTACAGTATCACTGAAATAAGATGGTGCAGCAAAATCACTATTATTTTTTATAACTCTAATCAAAAGCCTTTGCTTACCGAGAACATATTTATAAACCAATCTGTATATCAATGACTTGAGCTTACCTATGCCATAGAATTTTGTATCCAAAATTGTATTGTAAATACAATACAGACAAAAGTCAAGCAAACCACCCATAACGACCTCACCATTGTTATCAACAATTAATTTTTCAAGGTCATTGTTACCAAGAGGTGAAAATTTAACAAAAATTTCTCCAACAATACCAACCTTTAGCTTTTTGACAGATTTATCAAGTTTGATTTCCCTAAAAGCATTTATTATACGTATATATTCCTGCTTTATGCGTTTTTTGTTAAGCTTATCTTCCGACAATATACCGATAATTTCATTTATGTACTGCAAGGAAGCCCTGTCACTTTCACCTTTTTCAATCTCGTAAGGGATACATTGATTTTTAAGACACATAATAAGGTCACCAAAAATAATTGCATACACAAAACGTATAAGCATAGGCATATTAATTTTAAGTGACGAATCATCAAGTCCTGAAAAATTAATGGAAATAACGGGTATGTTGCCATATCCTGCATTACTAAGTGCTTTACGTAACAAGGATATGTAATTCGACGCTCTACATCCTCCTCCAGTCTGGGTAATCATAAGGGCAATCTTATTCTTATCATATCCGCCGTTTTCAATAGCATCAATAAGTTGACCTATTACAACTTGAGCGGGATAACAGGTATCATTGTGAACATATTTAAGACCATATTCTTTGATAGCTTCGTGGTCTGTTTTTAAAAGTTCAGCATCATAGCCATACTTTTTTAATATACCTATAAGCATCTCAAAATGAATCGGAAGCATTGTAGGCACAAGTATTTTATAATCTTTTTTCATTTCTTCAGTAAATACTGTATATTCCAACTATAAATTCTCCCTTTCTTCCAACGCCGAAGCAAGGCTGCGTAGTCTTATTTTAATTGCACCAAGATTATTAATTTCGTCAATCTTAAGCTGTGTATAAATCTTACCATTGGTTTCAAGTATACTTTTAACCTCATCTGTGGTAATAGCATCTATACCGCAGCCAAAGGATACAAGCTGTACCAGCTCTGCATTTTTATGTTGTATGGCATATTTTGCCGCATTATAGAGTCTTGAATGGTAAGTCCATTGGTTAAGGACGTCCACGTGTATTTTTTCATCATTAATAGGTATGCTGTCCTCACTTATTACAACGAAGCCAAGTGACAAAGCAAGCTTGTCAATCAAATGACAAATTTCAGGGTCTACATGGTAAGGACGACCTGCCAAAATAACTATTCTTTTATTATTTTCTTCAGCATACGTTATTGCTTTGCGACCTTCCTCTATTAAAGATTCACGCCATTCATTATAAACCCTGCATCCCTCGTTAACGGCAGCAAAGACCTTTGTGAAACGAATATGAGAGAAATTTTTGTTAATTTCTTTATACAAACCCTTTGCAAATTCATAATTATTATTTATATTAAGGTATGGTGCAAGAAATTTAACTCTTGAAAGTCTTTTTACATTTGACCTTAAAAGTTCCGAATAGTAAGCAACAACGGGACAATTATAGTGATTATCTCCTGATTGTTCGTCAAAATTGTATGTAAGGCAGGGATAGAAAATCGCATCTACTCCGCAATCAAGCAATTCCTCAATATGCCCATGCATAAGCTTCGCAGGATAGCACACTGTATCCGAGGGGATGGTATGCTGCCCCTTTGTATATGTTTTATGAGTAGAAAATTTACTGAACTTAACCTTAAATCCCAAATTTGTAAATATTGTATGCCACAAGGGTGCCATTTCATACATACTAAGAGCAAGAGGTATCCCAATTGTCTGCTTATATCCATTATCCTTCAATTCCAAAAGCCTATTACGCTTGAATTCATATACATTAGGACAGTCATTTTTTGTGTTAGTAGCACCTGCACCCTTTTCGCATTTGTTACCCGAAACAAATTTTTTACCATCGTTAAATATATTAATTGTAAGGTTACAATGATTTTCGCACCCTTTACAATTTACTGCCTTAACCGTTTGGTTAAAGTTATTAAGTTCTTTCAACGACAAAATTGTTGATTTTTCTTTCCTGACAGCCTTGGCATACAAAGCAGCACCATAAGCCCCCATAAGCCCCGCTATTGCAGGTCTTACAACATTGCGTCCTATTTCTTTTTCAAAGCTTCGGAGTATAGCGTTATTAAGAAAAGTTCCGCCCTGTACAACAATATTTTTGCCAAGTTCATCTGCGTTGTTCGCACGGATAACTTTATAGATAGCATTTTTAACAACGCTTACAGAAAGTCCTGCGGAAATATCAGATACTTCTGCACCATCCTTTTGAGCCTGTTTAACAGATGAATTCATAAAAACAGTACACCTTGAGCCTAAGTCCACAGGATTTTTTGCCTTAAGAGCAAGCTTAGCAAATTCCTCAACATTATAACCGGCTATATTTGCAAAAGTTTCTATAAACGAACCGCATCCTGAAGAACATGCCTCATTAAGCATTATATTGTCTATTGCATTATTATGAATCTTGAAACATTTTATGTCCTGTCCGCCAATATCAAGTATAAAGTCAACGTCCGGTTTAAAATGACGTGCAGCATAAAAATGTGCCATAGTTTCCACAATGCCATTGTCAACACCAAAGGCGTGTTTTATAAGTTCTTCACCATAACCCGTAACAGTTCCTGAAACAATTTTTATCCTGTCACCGCACATATTATATATCTTTATAAGCTCCTCCCTGATAACTTCCGTGGGGTTACCCTTATTAGAGCCATAATAATTGTAAAGAATTTTATCATCACTATCTAACAAAACAAGCTTCGTCGTAGTGCTACCGCAGTCAATGCCAAGATAAGCTTCACCTGAATATATACTTATATCAGAATTTGGAACCGTAGCCTTTGCATGGCGTCCAACAAACTCTCTATATTCCTCCTCAGATTCAAAAAGAGGCTCTAATTTTGTAACATTATCATTTGAATAGCCGACATTTTCAAGTTTATCAATCAATTCATCCAAATCATATTCCGGTGAATTATTATTTGCAAGCAATGCACATCCTAATGCAACAGAAACAAGGGCATATTCAGGAAAAATTGCCTCACTTTCAGACAGTCCAAGTGTTTTGATAAATCTATGCCGCAATCCCTTACAATAGTGCAGAGGCCCACCCAAAAACATAACTCTGCCGGAAATTTCATACCCTTGCACAAGTCCTGAAATTGTCTGATTAACCACAGCCTGATAAATACTTGCGGCAATATCCTCTTTCTTTGCTCCCTGATTGATGAGAGGCTGAACATCAGACTTTGCAAAAACACCGCATCTTGAAGCTATTGAGTATATTTTTTCGTGCTTTAAACTAAGTTCATCTAATGTATCATTATCTACATTTAAAAGTGTAGCCATCTGGTCAATAAATGCACCGGTACCACCTGCACACGTACCATTCATACGCTCATCAGTAATTCCCTTGAAGAAAATAACTTTAGCATCCTCACCGCCCAGTTCAACAACTACTCCCGTATCAGGTGCAAGTGTCTTAACCATCTCGCTTGTGGAAAAAACCTCCTGAACAAAAGGTATGCCAGTTGCATTGGCAAGCCCGAGACCTGCGGAACCTGAAATACACACCTTTATCTTTTCATCTACAATAAAAGTTTTTAATCTATTAACCATCTCTACGGTTTTTTTACGGACTTCAGACATATGACGCTCGTAACAACTATAGACAATCCTACCGTCTTTAATAAGCACTACCTTCACAGTAGTAGAACCAACATCAATTCCCAAAGTTATTCCATTAATATTTTTAAAAAATAAGTTATCAAACATATTATCACCATTACAAAATTTTACAAATTCCTACCTATTAAATATTATACAACCTTTATTTAAAAAAATCAATTAATTTACTAAAAATTAATATTTTAGGCACACTGAAATCAAATTCCAATGTGCCTATCCATACTCCCACTATTGAATCCTTCTAAATCCAGTGTGATATATTTATAACCCAATTTTTTTAAAAAGTTAATGATATCTACTCTTAATTTAACAATCTTCGAAATATCATCAAAATCAACCTCTATTCTTGTTAAATCACCATGTACACGCAAACGAACATTATAAAATCCCAATGATTTAATATAGTCTTCAGCCTGTTCAACTTTTTTTATTTTTTCATAATTCAGCGTTGCTCCGTATTCGAATCTTGTAGCCAGACAAGGTGTCGACGGTATGTCACAAGCAGGAATATTATAATCAGTCGCAAGCCTACGTACCTCCTCCTTGGTCATCCCGACCTGAGCAAGAGGACTTAATACATTAAATTCCTTAAGAGCTTTAATCCCCGGACGATATGCTTGCAAATCATCAAAGTTCGTGCCATCTATTATACAATCCACTTTAACGGATTTTGCAAAATCGTATATTTTAGAAAACATATATTTTTTACAAAGATAGCACCTGTCAGTTGGATTATTTATAATTCCCGCTTCATTAAGTATATCAACATCGATATTTTTATATATTGCACCAATTTTTTCAGCACTGTTGCGTGTAAAGTCATATTCCTTTGCAGTGTTCATTATAGTAAAGACAGTTACTGCATAAATCTTTTTATTATTAAATTTGGCACAATTACACGCAATTTTAAGAAGTAAACTACTGTCTACTCCTCCTGAAAAAGCAACAACAATGTCATTTTTTGTACAATTATCAATTATTTTGGTCAATTTATTACATTTATCATCAAAATCTTTCATATTCTACTCCATAGATTTACAGATTTCTACTATATCTGAATAAACTTGCTGATATGGTATATCAAACGTATCACAAATTTTAGATATACTATCATATTCAGGGTAATATCTCATCTCATTTTTCAGTATACATTTTTTTACCTTGACAATACCATATTTTGTAGAAATATCAATAATTTCGCGGTTCAACACCGTTCTTTCAACTTTATATTTGCGGATACCAATGGTTGTTGTGTACTTAAAAATAAATTCTTCAATTTTATCAATGTCCTTATATTCACATAAAACTCCCAATTCATAGGCAGGTCTGTTTTTTTTCATATATATAGGTGTAAAGTAAATATCCTTTGCACCTATTTTCAAAATTTTATTCATTACATAACCCATTATTTCTCCGGAGCAGTCATCAATGTTGGTTTCCAGCTTATAGATTTCATCCTTTTTGTCTTCTTCTATAAGCATTGCACGCAACAAACTTGGTTTATCATAATTTCTCTTTCCGGCTCCCATGCCAACCTTTTTAATTACAAAATTTTGCGGTAATTTCGAAGATGTAGAAAGAGCTGCAACTATTGCAGCACCTGTCGGAGTTACAAATTCTCCCTGATAATCAGTAATATTCAACTTAATTGAATGTTTTGTAGCAATATTCAGTACAGCAGGAACAGGTACAGGCAATACACCATGTCGACAACGCACGAAGCCCTTTCCCTCGTACAATACGGGTACTATAACATCGGTAATCTGCAAATTATCTATACATACTGCAACTGCAACTATATCCACAATGGAATCTACTGCACCAACCTCGTGAAAAATAACTTGTTCCTTTGGCACATTATGTGCTTTTGACTCCGATTCAGCCAATATATCAAATATTTTCAGGGAAATATTTTTGGCATTATCGGAAATCGCTGATTTGTTTATTATATTGATAATTTCTGTCAATTTTCTGTGTTCGTGTGAATGATTATGAATATGTACATCCTTATTTCCATGGAGGTATTCCATATTGTGATCGTAATTTTCGTGCTTTTCATCGAGTATAACCGAGAAATCACAGGCATTTATTCCATTTTTATTAACGTAGCTTATTTTTATTTCATACCCAGTTAAATTAAGGCTGTCCAGTGAGTTTATAAGAACATCTTTGTCAGCACCTAAATCAAGTAGTGCCGCAACCGTCATATCACCGCTAATACCGGAAAAGCATTCCAAATAAATTGTTTTATCCATATCTATTTAACCTTTCGAATTAATTTACTTCTTATAAGCAATACGATTAATTTGTGAAGCAATATATCCGGCACCATAGCCGTTATCAATATTCACTACAGATATACCATTTGCGCAGGAATTTATCATTGTAAGCAATGCAGAAAGACCTTCAAAGCTTGCACCATACCCCACAGAAGTAGGTACGGCAATAATCGGCTTATCAACAAGACCTCCTATTACGCTGGCAAGGGCACCTTCCATACCTGCAACAACAACTATACAGTTTGCCTGACGTATAACATCAATTTTTGACAGTAATCGATGCAACCCGCTTACACCAACGTCGTATATACGTTCGACATTTGAGCCAAGATACTCAGCAGTTTGTGCTGCCTCCTCCGCTACTGAAATATCTGCAGTACCTGCTGTACATATTGCTATACTACCAATACATTTTTTGTCAGCTTTTTCAATCTTTAAAATTCTTGATATGCTGTCATATTCTATTTGAGGAATCACAGATTTTACAAGTTTAAACTGTGCATCCGTTGCTCTTGTTCCAAATACTTCTCCATCTGTTTCATAGAGCTTTTTGTAAATATTAACAAGGTATTCGTCAGATTTTCCCTGGCAAAAAACAACTTCATTAACACCTGTACGGATTTTACGGTGTGTATCAAGCTTTGCATATCCAAGCTCTTCGAATGTTTTTCTGCCAAAAAAATGTTCTGCCTCCTGTAATGTTATTTCGTCATTTTTAAATTTTTCCAAAACCTCATTTATTTCCACAACATCACTCCCAAAATCAGTATTGTGTACAAAGCTCCATTCACAAATTCTGTATGTGGCAATTATATCATAAACTGTCGGAATAGTCAATTTGAGGATGGAAAATATGCCTAATTCATAACTATATTAAAAAAACACACAAAATGGTTTTATGTCCAAATTGTGTGTTTAATTTATCTTTTATTATATATTTCTATAAACGCTTCACACTCTTCCAATGGAAACGCTTTTGAATAATGCCATCCCTGAGCATAATCGCAATCAGACCTTGTCACAAGTGCATCTTGTTCATCTGTTTCAACCCCTTCACAAATGACAGATATCTTCAAACTGTGTGCAAGAGCTATGATGCCAGAAAACAAATCTTTACCTCTTTGTGTATCAGCTTTTAAAAGAATGTCCCTGTCAATTTTAACAACATCAATAGGATAGTCATACAGATTTGAAAGCGAAGTGTAACCGCTCCCTAAATCATCAAGGTAAATCTTAAATCCAAGTTCTTTGCAAAGAGTAACATTTTTAGTTGCAGTTTCTCTATCCTTTTCAATGGCATCCTCAGTTATCTCTATGGAAAGCTTTGACTTATCAAATTTATAACCGTCTGCAATCATTTTAAGCTTATGGACAAAATTTTTCTCAGAAAGGGTAATTCTTGTAAAATTACAAGAAATTGAAATATCTTTATACTTTGAAAAATTGCAAATTTAGCATACCCGTTTCAACATCGGTCATTTTGTCTGCCTCATTTTCTTTTCGTATTCTTCTTATACGAATAATTAAAATTGCAACAAAAACAAAGAGAAGAATTGACAGTATAATCACACCAACAAGCCATTTGTAATTAGTTTTTGCATTTTGCGATGCATACGACAAATATATGCCATTTTTCTCATCAAGAGATATTTTGTTTGCTGCAGATTTTATTGCAGTAATTTTATCCTCCTTCGCGAGTGTTGTGAAGATAAGTCCCGATTTTTTTGGTTTGCCGTCTTGCTCATAGGAAATAAGTTCAAGATAATCCTTGCCGTAAGAGGTAATTTCTCCTGCGGAAGAAACAATATCAACCTGCAAATTTTGTCCTAAGATATTATTGTCCTTTTTATCTCCGTTAATATAAACAAAATTTATCCCTGAATATTCTGATATTTTTTCAAGCAAATCAGGAATAACACCCTTGTAGGATTTTACATTCTCATCATAATACTCTATCGGATAATTATCAGCATTACCTGCTATATATACATAGTTTGCGTAGCCTTCTGTTTTTTGTGTGGTTATAACTTCAGCGAAGACAGGTTGTACAAAAAATACAAGCACTGTAAAAAGGACTAAAATAAATTTTTTCATTTTCTGTACAGCCTCCCTATACATTCATTTTCTTTCGCTCAATTCGACCCCAATTAAGCTTTTTCTTTTTGTAACCCTTAAATGCCGTAAGACGTACAAACGCCATAATAAATCTTAAGGTTGTAACCTCAAAAAAGCAAAGCATAATTGCCTTTATGCAATCTTTGAGTTTTACAGTTAAGTCAATGGTCTGTATCCTCGAAAAAAATGCAGTCAATGTTAAAATCGAGTTATAAGATGCGTAAATCAGCATAAAGAGTAACATAAACGGCAAATTCAAAAGGTTAACAAAGTAAGCCATAATCATCGTAAATACTCCGAACACCTCTATAAATGGCGAAAGCAGTTCGTATAAAAGGAAATACATATAGGATATAAATCCAACTGCCCCGTATTTTGGATTTGCCATCATCTTTTTATGCTTCCACATTGTCTGGAAAAGTCCTAAATGCCAGCGCTTTCTTTGCTTTTTTAAATCACCAAGCTTTTCAGGAACCTGAGTCCAGCAAACTGCATCTGTAGCATATTTTATGGAATAAGGAATTTGATTTGTAAGGCAATATGAATGAAGCTTTACAACAAGCTCCATATCCTCCCCCATAGTGCCGTGGTCATATCCGCCTGCGGCAATAACCGTTTCCTTTTTGAACATTCCAAACGCTCCCGATATAATAAGTGAGCCGTTGAATTTATCAAACAAAATTCTCGATGCTAAAAAAGAACGGTCATATTCCAAAAGTTGCATACAAGCTAATATATTTTTAGGAAGTCTGTATTTTTTTACTTTTCCTTCGAAAAGTTCAACATCATTAGACGGTCTTACAGTTCCGCCAACAGCCACAACATTTTCTTCCTCCAATACAGGCACAACCAATTTGCGAAGGGAGTCATACTGTAGCACCGAATCTGCATCCATACAGATAAAGTATGGGTATTGAGATGCATTAATTCCCATATTGAGTGCATCCGCCTTACCGCCGTTTTTCTTACGTATAAGAGTAAGAGGAACCTTATGCTCGTGTGATTCATATATAAATTCCTCCGGTTGACAATTAATTGACCTGTGAAGCGGTCTCCTTACCTGATGCATATTATATGCATCAATTAATTGTTGTGATGTAGTATCTTTTGAGCCATCATCAACTACTACAATTTCATATAGCTTATAATCAAGTGTTAAAAGTGATTTAACCGTCTGTACAACGGTTACCTCCTCGTTATATGCAGGAACTACGATTGTAATGGGAACAAAGTAGTTTTCGGTAAACTTGTTCATAAGTCTATCCTGCATCTTTCGTTTGTAAAGAGTAGTTGCACCAATAACAACAGACAAAAACAGAAAGGTGGAATAGCCGATCAAATATAATATAAAACAAACACCTATAATATCGAAAATCTGCTTGATTGTTTCCATATCTATCATACTTTTGCTACCTCGCTTTCCGCATTTCTTCTGTCAAGACGGTAGCGCATAATCTCTCTTGCATATCTGTCATTGCCATCAAACACATTTATTAAATCCTGATATGTATATCTAAGTTTTTCACACGAAATTGCACTATTTAGCCTTATATGCCAGTTTGAACTTGAAAGATTTTTTACTAATATTCTAAATGTTGAATCTCCGGGATAGGATTTTAATGCCGATGTTGCAATCGCCTGATATTCCCAAGTTCGATTTTCTAAATTCTCTGCCAAATTCAATATAACAGGTTCTGCTTCATTTGTTGGAAACTTTTCGAAATAGCGTATAGCGGAAAAACGGATTTCTTGGTTTTCTTCCTCGTTTTTAAGCATTGAAAGCATTTCTTCATCACATTTTACGCCTGCAAATCTTAAATAATTTAAGATATTAACTCGCATTTGTACAGAGTAATCCTTAAAATTTTCAAAAAATATATCCTTTAATTCATTCTTATCTCCCTTGTAGAACATAAGCCCGTCACAAATAAGCTTTGGGTGATGAAATGTCAAATTTGTATCAATTATTTTAAGAGCTTTTGCGACAATATCAGGTCTTCGCATACTGTAAAGGGCCTTTAATGTGTTTTCTCTGCAATATACATTAACAGAACGTAAAAGGTCCAAAAGGGCATCTGTAAGCCTTTCTCCATCGTTATGCTTTAAAATTCCGTACTTATGCAGTATATACGGAAAATATGCGATTTTAAGAGTATCCTTGCTTATGTATCTATGAGTAAGATGTTCAAAAGCAGAGAATGTATCCACAAGATATTTCTCTGTCAGTTCAGGCTCCTTTGCAAACACACTCTCGAGTGCCTTATCAAAGGCGGTTATTCCCGAAGTTTTGTCAAGTTTACAACAAAGATACTTTTTATGATTTTCGGATATTTCACCGCCACTTTTTAAAACCTCTATCTGTTCGTAAACAATAGCCTCTAATTTTTCAGAATCAGAAACGAGAGCGCGTTCTCTGTGTTTCAAAATGAAAACATAAATGATATTATATAAAATCATACTTACGCAGATTGCAATATAAACATAAATCATTATTTCAATTTTCATTTTTGCGTGCCCTCCTTCCATAAATCCTGCATTATATAATATGAGTTTTTTAATCTTTCGTGATATGTCACGCTGTTGCCCCAACCTTCAAGTATAATCGGCTTTAATTCTATTCTTTCATTCAAGCCACTGATACCTGCAAATATTTCATTAATCTCAGTATATTTAATTCCATAATTTCCGTTATAATAGTCATCGTGAATTTCCATTCTTGAGGGATCGGAAAAGTTTAGCATCTGCCACGGTATTCTGATTTCTATATAATCTCCGCTTATACAAAAATCCGCAATTGAATTAAAATCCGGACTTTCGGGATTTGCGTTGCCGTAAATAAGCATTCCTGTTTCAAAGGTTACAGGCTTTCTCCAATTTGCAACTATTTCTTCATTTCCCTGGGCCTACATTTCCATAATGAAATTTTCACCAATAAACACATCTTCAAACTTTACTTTCTCCAGAAGAAGATTTATTGGAACAAACTTTGGCGAACTAATTTCGGGAATTCTTTCTTTCTGATAAGTATTATACTTATATACTATATTACTGTACGTTGAACGAAGAGCATCATACCGCTCCTGTACCAATACACGACTGCTATCATACCCATCAATAATAATTACAAAATCCACATCTCTGTCAAATTTTATATTTAGATTTTCGCAGTAGTTACTGCCACTTTTCGGTGTTATATCAAGGGGAATATAAACAGTTTCATTATCAAAATCAAAATTCTCTTTTTTCACAAGTAGATAGATAAACTTTTCATCATATTTGACTGAAAGCTCAGTACTATCAACAATGATTTTATCTTCATTCGTCCATTCTGAAACATCACCATCAACATAACAAACACACTTGTCTTTTCCGGGATCAAAAGCCAAGAGACCAAAAAACTGCTCTCCCGTTTGAAAATCAGACCAATAAGCCGTTCGCCTTAAATCAACAGCGTGCATTGTGTTCCAAGTTCTTTTACACCATTCATCCTGCCACGAAAAAACACAAGCACCATTTGCACCGAACGATACAATATCTTCAAAGCTTCTTTTCAAAACCTCTCCTTGCTCTGTTTCAGTCATTTGACCGCTGTTTCTACCTGTGTTAACGTCCCTGTAAGACATTGTTCTTGCTGTAGATGTGCCAAATTCCGATATTACCACAGGGACTTTGTGGTGGTTTGTAAGAGCAGTCAGATAGGCTCTGTATGTATTTCCATCTGCAAAATATTCTTTTTCTATTCCAAGTGGCGACCAATCATCCATATATCTTAAAAAATCAGGAAAATACGGATATGCATGATAGGAGGCAAACTGCCCCGAAATAACCTTGTCAGTACAGATTATATTTTCAACATCAATTTCATCCACTTTTGTAAAGAATTTTTTTATTTCCTCGCCGTATTCAAAAGGATCTGTAATTGCGTAATTTGAAAAAGCAATAAGACGTTGAGTTTTATATTTTCTGCTTTCATACTTCAAAACTTCATTTCCAATTTTTGCAAGAACAACCTCAAAGGGTTTACTGCCAGTTTTAGCAGACATATATTCTCCCTCAAAATATGTCCACTCATCAAGATGTCCGTACATTTCGTTGGTATATGCAACAGTTGTCGGCTCCCAATTATCACCTATGATATAGCCGATTACCCAAGGGGAAACATCTTTTGTATAATCACCATATCCAAAAACCCCATTTTTACTGAGGGACAGTTTTCTTCTTCCGTGAATAACATCTACTGCAATAATTGAATTTTCCGTAAATTGCCCCAAGAAGCTGTCATCTGTGCCACTAACTCTGTTATTAAGTGTATAATCATCAATTCTTACACCCTGAAGAAGCCACAATGGGTTTTGATTATTTTTGTTAAATTTATAAAAAGCATTGTAAACTTCTTCTGAATAGACCGAATAAATACGAATGGTATTTGCACCCATATTTTGAATTTGCTCAAACCATCTTAAATATGTTTCTTCGTCAATATTATATTCCGTCGACCAACTTCCCGGCAAGGAAGAACCCATATCAACACCTTTTATAAAAAAATCTTTCTCGTTGCCGTCTTTATTTAAAATTATGGATTCCCCTTCGGTTTTAACAAAGGCCTCCACCTGCGTCCCCGGGCTGAAATCCACATACCATCCTAACCTAAACCACATAAAATCTGCCGCAAGAAAGGTTAAAATGATGACCGATACGGCGATTATATATTTCTTCATAAAATTACCTCAAATTTACTGACTTATCTGTGTATATTGCTTTACTGCCGATTCCGCCGAAAAGCTCTTAAGTGTTTCAATATTTTCATCAAGCCATGCTGCTCTGTCGGTTATAAAATTTTTGAGCTGCGCTATCGCTTCATCGTAGGAGTGAAGATTTCTTTCACTAGGATAAAGCATCGGAAAATCTTCATTAAAGGTGTATCCCCACTTATCAAAATTTCGGTCTATGGCAGGTCCTAAATATTCAATCGTTTCATCTATATAATTCAAAAGATATTCGTCGGAAAAATAACTTCTTCTAAGCTCATAATAACGGTCTACTACTTTTTGGGTAAAATCTTCGTCCGTCACAAGCTTTGAAAACCACGTTCGTTCCGTAAGAAAAAATGTTCTTGAAGAAACATCACGAATATAATTTCCACAACAGGCATTAAAGTCCCAAATGCACATCTTATATAAATTGCTCATATCCCGATACATAAAGGTAGAACGGCCACCTGCATCGTAATTTACAGTAAGCTCATTAATTAAAAAATAATCAACAAAGGAGTCTACATCAATAAATGTTTCATATCCGTAAGTTTCGCTGTCGTAATCATAAGAATACAGAGATTTTTCAAAAATGATATGCACCCCAAAAGTTAGACACTTTTGGAGGTGCATATTTTTATGAGTAAAAAAGGGCAAAAACAAAGAAAGTACTCGCCAGAATTCAAAGCATCTGTTATAATGGATATGCGGGAACATCGATTATCGTATTG
>JAZOOD010000069.1:0-39363 GCA_045654805.1 Clostridia bacterium
GATTGCATACATCGATTCTAAGAAGGCGTAAGTAAAAAAGGAGCGTGGAGTAATGTTAAATACACCAATATGTGAAATGCTTGGAATAAAGCACCCTATTCTGCAAGGAGGTATGGCACATATATCTGATGCTCACCTTGCTGCTGCTGTGTCAAATGGTGGTGGACTTGGCATTATTTCTGCTGCGAACGGTAATGTCAGTTGGCTTTCGGAACAGATAGACACAGCACGAAAGCTAACTGATAAGCCCTTTGGCGTAAACATAATGCTTATGGGCGAAAATATTGATGAAATTGCAAAGCTCATTGCAGAAAAAAAGGTAGCAGTTGTTACCACAGGTGCAGGTAATCCCGAAAAATACATACCTATGTGGAAAGAAGCCGGTGTAAAAGTCATTCCTGTTATAGCATCTTCTGCTCTTGCAAAGCTTGTAGAAAGAAGCGGTGCAGATGCGGTTATAGCAGAAGGCGGTGAATCAGGCGGTCATGTAGGCGAAATGACAACTATGGCACTTGTTCCGCAGGTTTGTGACAGCGTGAGCATTCCCGTTATCGCCGCAGGTGGTATCGCAGACGGCAGAGGAATGGCGGCAGCCTTGATGTTAGGCAGTGTAGGTGTTCAAATTGGAACAAGATTTCTCGCAGCCTATGAATGTAATATAAGTCGTGAATATAAGGACAAAATTTTAAAAGCAAACGACACTGCAACCATAGTTACGGGAAGAAGATTAGGACATCCCGTAAGAAGTCTTAAAAGTCCGTTTTCAAGAGGATATCAGAAAGCTGAATATACAAGTATAAGCGATGATGAACTTGAAATGATGGCTGTTGGCTCTTTGAGAGCAGCAGTGGTTGACGGTGACAGTAAAAAAGGTTGCTTTTTAGCAGGTCAGATTTCAGGCCTTATTAACAAAGAAGAAAATGCTTCGGATATAATAGCAGACATTGTTACTGAAGCTGAAAATATATTGATTGGAGCAAAAAAATGGGTAAAATAGCGTTTGTTTTCTCAGGACAAGGTTCTCAATACAGCGGTATGGGAAAATCCTTGTACGAAATGGAAGGTATAGCAAAGAAACTGTATGATGATGCAGAAGAAATTCGTTACGGCACAATGAAGCAGTCATTTGAGGGTACTGACGAAGAATTAAAAATTACGGCAAACACTCAGCCTTGTATGTATCTTGTAGAGCTTTCGGCTGCATTGTCGCTTAATGAAAAAGGCATTTATGCAGATGGCGTTGCAGGTTTTTCTCTCGGTGAGATAGGAGCACTAGCGTATGGCGGTAGTTACTCCTACCTTGACGGATTTAAAATAGTTACTTCTCGTGGACAATTTATGAATGAAGCGGCTGATCCTGAAAATGCCGCAATGTGTGCAGTTCTAAAACTTGATAGTGAAACTGTTACTAAAACTGCAGCAGAATTTGATAATCTTTATGCAGTAAATTATAACTGTCCCGGACAGACAGTAGTATCAGGTTTAAAGAGCAGTATGCCTGCCTTCGAGGAAAAGGTAAAAGAACTCGGCGGCAGATGTATTCCACTTGCTGTAAGCGGAGCTTTTCACTCTCCTTTTATGAGTGATGCTGCTGATAAATTTGAATCACAGCTTAAGGCTTATGAAATTACTGCACCTAAAATTCCGGTATATGCAAATCTTACCGCAAAACCATACGAAGATGATATTGCATCAACACTCAAAATGCAGATGCAATCTCCTGTAAAGTGGCAGGAAACAATCGAAAATATGATTGCAAACGGATTTACAGATTTTATTGAAGTTGGTCCCGGTAAAACTCTCTGTGGATTGATTAAGAAGATTTCAAAAGAAGTAAATGTATATTCGGTTGAAAATGCAGAAACACTTTTGGAAACTGTAGAGGCGGTGAAGAATAATGCTTAATGGAAAAGTTGCTGTTATAACAGGTGCATCACGAGGTATAGGTGCTGCAATTGCAGAGAAATTTTCAAGCCAAGGGGTTAATGTAGCAATAATCTATAACGGTAATGAAGATGCCGCAAACGCCGTAAAAGAAAATGCAGAAAAAAACGGCGTTAAAGCAGAAATCTATAAATGCAATGTAGCAAATGCAGAAGAATGCAAAGAAACTGTAAAGGCTATTACAGAAAACTTTGGCGGTATAGATATTCTTGTAAATAACGCAGGTATAACCCGTGATAACCTTTTGATATCAATGAGTGAAGAAGAATTTGATGATGTTATAAACACAAACTTAAAAGGTTGCTTTAATATGATAAAAGCATGTGGCAGAAACTTTATAAAGAAGAAATACGGAAAAATCATCAATGTATCTTCCGTGTCTGCTCTGCTCGGAACTGCAGGACAGGTAAATTATTCTTCTTCAAAAGCAGGTGTAATTGCTTTAACTAAAGTAACAGCAAGGGAATTTGCATCAAAAAATGTTTGTTGTAATGCAATTGCTCCCGGTTTTGTAACTACAGATATGACAAAGGATTTACAGTCAGAAGAATATTTGAAATTGATACCACTCAAAAGATTAGGTAAACCGGAAGATGTTGCAAACCTGGCAGCATTTTTGGCTGATGATATTTCTGATTATATTACAGGCGAAGTTATTCGTATTGACGGCGGTCTTGCCATTTAATTAAGGAGGTAAATGTATGAAACGAGTTGTAATAACAGGTCTTGGAGCAGTAACACCGGTAGGATGTGATGTTCCTACATTTTGGGATAGCTTAAAGACAGGTAAATGCGGAATTGATTACATAACAAAATTTGATACAAGTGAGTATCGTGTAAAGGTTGCTGCAGAAATAAAAGATTTTGATCCAACTCCATATATGGAAAAGGCAGAAATCAGAAGAAGTGATAAATTTGTGCAATACGCTATAGCTGCTGCAGCACAGGCAGTAAATGACAGCGGTATAGAGAATAATGTTGCTCCTGAACGCTTTGGCGTTTACTATGGTAGTGGCATAGGTGGTTTTGACACCTTTGTAGATGAACATAATAATCTTCTTAATCGTGGTCCGCTTCGTGTATCTCCGCACTTTATTCCAAAGCTTATAACCAATATGGCTTCAGGAAATATTGCTATTAAATTTGGTGCAAAAGGTCCTTGTATTGCCGTGAGCACAGCGTGTGCTACAGGAACAACAGCAATTGGCGAAGCGTACAGAACAATAAAAGGCGGTTATGCAGATGCAATCATCGCCGGAGGTGTTGAAGCAAGTATATCTCCTTTGGCAGTAGCTGCATTTATGAACTGTATGGCACTTTCTGAAAGCGATAACCCTGAAAAAGCATCAATTCCTTTTGATAAAAACCGAAATGGTTTTGTTATGGGTGAAGGTGCCGGAGCACTCATTGTAGAAGATTACGACCATGCAGTAGCAAGAGGTGCTAAAATTTATGCAGAAGTTGTCGGTTATGGAAGCACTTGTGATGCTTTCCATGTAACTGCTCCCGATGACTCTGCTGAAAGTTCATCAAGAGCAATTAACGATTGTTTGAAAGAAGCAGGCAAAACTTTCGCACCTGAAAAAATTTATATCAATGCCCACGGAACAAGCACCCCTCTTAACGATAAAACAGAAACAAAGGCATTTAAAAATGTGTTTGGTGATGATGCATATAAGATTCATATCAGCTCAACTAAGTCGATGACAGGTCATCTTCTTGGTGCAGCCGGTGCGGTTGAGGGAATTGCTGCAGTGCTTGCACTTGGCGAAAATATTGTACCCCCTACAATCGGGTATCAGGAAAAAGACGAAGAATGTGATTTGAACTATACACCGAATAAAGCAAATGAAACAGAGATTGACTTTGCGTTGTCCACTTCTCTCGGATTTGGTGGACACAATGCTTGTGTTGCATTTGCGAAAATCTGAGGTGCCTATGAATAGAGAAGAAATTAAAAATATTTTGCCACACAGAGACAATATGCTTCTTTTGGATGAGGTGGAACTTGTCGATGGTATTGCACACGGAAAAAAGAAAATAACCGGTGATGAATGGTTTTTAAAAGGTCATTTTCCTGATAACCCTGTAGTTCCGGGAGTTATTCTTTGCGAGATTCTTGCACAATCTGTATGTGTGTGCTTAGATGGTGTTATTGATGAAAGTAAGCTTCCGTATTTTACGGGACTTGACAAGGTAAAGTTCAGAAATCCCGTTAAACCGGGTGATATATTTGAAACGGAGTGTGAAATAACCAAAGACCGTTCTCCTTTCTATTTTGCAAAAGGATGCGGATATGTTGATGGAAAGCTCTGTGTAAGTGCTGAATTTTCATTTGCAATAGCAAATAAATCGGAGGAAAAGTAATGGAATTAAAAAAGATATTTAATTTTCTAAATAAGGATGAAGATATAGCTTGTCCTAAATGTAAAAATACTAATAAACATTCTGTGTTCTTTAATAATTCTATGATTTGTCCCCAGTGCGGAGCATATTTAAGAATGGGCGCAATGGAACGAATTGCTATTGTTACAGACAAGGATAGCTTTGTTGAATGTGATGGTAATTTGAAAAGCCAAAATCCCATAGATTTCCCTGAATATGATGAAAAAATCAAAAAAGCTGTTAAAGACAGCGGTCTTAACGAAGGTGTTGTCTGCGGAACAGCTACAATAAACGGATTTCCTTGTGCAATATTCGTTATGGACTCCAAATTTATGATGGGTAGCATGGGAACTGTTGTTGGTGAGAAAATAACAAGACTTTTTGAAAAAGCAACAAAGGAACATCTTCCTGTTGTCGGTTTTACTACTTCCGGTGGCGCAAGAATGCAGGAAGGAATTTTTAGCCTTATGCAGATGGCAAAGGTTAGCGGAGCCGCAAAGAAACACTCGGATGGCGGCAACTTATATATTACTGTTATTACCGATCCTACAACCGGAGGCGTAACGGCAAGTTTTGCTATGCAAGGAGATATTATTATCGCTGAACCCAAAGCTTTGATTGGTTTTGCCGGTGCAAGAGTTATTGAACAGACCACAGGGAAAAAACTACCTGAAGGATTCCAAAGAGCTGAATTTATGTTAGAGCACGGATTTATTGATATGATTGAGGATAGACAAAGACTTAAATATACAATCGGAAAGCTCCTTAAGATTCATTCAGCAAAAGCCATTTAAGATTGGATGTGATAATTGATGGAAACAAAAGTAAATGCATATACAAGAGTATTGGCAGCAAGAGCCAATGACCGAAATATGGGTGGATATTACCTTTCAAGAATGATAGATGATTTTGTTGAACTCCACGGTGACCGCAGATTCGGTGATGACGGAGCCATCGTAGGCGGTGTTGGTATGCTTAACGGCATTCCCGTAACAGCAATTGCGATGGAGCGCGGTGCAACGGTTGAAGAAAGAATTCAAAGACATTTTGGTTGTCCCACACCCGAAGGATACAGAAAAGCACTCAGACTTATGAAAGAAGCTGAGAAATTTAAAAGACCGATAATCTGCTTTATAGGAAGTCCCGGTGCATATTGCGGAATTGACGCTGAAGAAAGAGGTCAAGGCGAAGCGATAGCTGAAAATCTTTTTGAAATGATGGGGATTAAAACTCCTATTATTTCCGTTGTAGTTGGCGAAGGTGGTTCAGGCGGTGCGTTAGCACTCGGTGTTTGTGATACAACTGTAATGCTTGAAAACTCTGTATATTCTGTTATATCACCTGAAGGCTGTGCAAGTATTTTGTGGAAGGACTCCTCCAAAGCTTCTGATGCGGCTGATGCATTAAAACTTACCGCAGACGATTTATATTCTTTTGACATAGTGGAAAAAGTAATTGACGAAAAAGATAAATCAGCCGAAGAAATTTGTTCTGATTTAAAAAATTATCTTGTAGAAGAATTGAAAAAGAAACAAGTTCTTTCAATAGAACAACTTCTTGAAGATAGATATAACAAGTTCAGAAAAATCGGTGCAAATATCTCGGAGGGCTGATATGGTTAGAATTATTACGGATTCAGCGGCAGATTTTGAGCCACAGGAATTAGAAAAATATAATATAACTTGTGTTCCGATGCAAATTTCATTTGATGATAATGAGTATAAGGAAAATGAAAATTTGACCAAACAACAATTTTATGATTTGTTGGAAAAATGCGAGAACTTCCCGAAAACCTCACAGCCTACTCCATACGATTTTGAAGTGCTACTTGAAGAATTTATGGAAAATGGCGATGAATGTATAATTATTACCATATCATCAGCATTAAGCGGAACCTACCAAAACGCATTTTTAGTTAAGCACATGCTTGATTACGAAAATTGCTATGTGGTTGACAGCCTGAATGCAACGGCAGGACAAAGACTTTTGGTTGATTATGCTGTGAAGCTTCGCAACGAAGGCAAATCTGCAAAAGAGATTTTTGATGCATTGGAAATTGTTAAAACTAAAATCAAGTTGTATGCTTGCGTTGATACATTAGAGTACCTTCATAAAGGCGGTAGATTGTCAAAAACAGCATATACTGTTGGAACACTTGCTAATATCAAGCCTGTTATTCGCATTTCCGAAGAAGGTAAAGTAGAAGTATCTTCTAAGGCAATGAGTATGAAAGGCGGTATAAGTACGGTTTCGAAAAAACTGCAAACATATACTCCTGATTTGGATTATCCAATTTATATCGTATATTCTAATAATCGTAAAAACGGAGATTTGTTGGCAGAAGCAGTTCGAAAATTAGGTTTTGAGATATTGCCTGAAAACATAATAAATATCGGTGCAACAATTGGTGCGCATGTTGGTTCCGGTGCTTGCGGTGTTATATTTGTATCAGATTTTCAGGGAGAGAAATAATGCAGGGGTACATACATAAAGTAAATTTCTATGACACAGATAAAACGGGTGGTTGATACATATATTTAAGGACTAGTAATTTAATAATTGTGTAAAGCCTAAATAAACGTTTAGCTGAAACGCTTGACAAATAAAATAAGCCTCGTTTGAACGAATTTCAAATGGGGCTTCTATTTGTTTACTCAGTAATATGTAAATATATTAAACGGAAATGAAGTTGAATGATTACAAACTCGTTTCCGTTTGTTTTTTTATTAACCTAATTTTTGCTTACAACAGAAAATGTAGGAACCCACCTGCCTGTGTTTTCGTGTGTTGTATAAATGTATCCACCAAAGATGTATTGGAAAGGAATGTGGCATTTATGTCAGGATATATTACTTTTGAAGAAAGATTAGAGATTGAGAGTATGATATTTCAAAGATGCTCTTTTGGAGAAATTGCAAAGAAAATTAACAAAGACCGTTCTACTATTTCAAGAGAAATCAGAAGGCATTCTGTTATTGAAAAAAGTGGTTACAGCGGTTTCGGTTTTAACGCTTGCGTACATAAAGAAACCTGCAAAATGGGTATGGTGTGCGGAGATAAGTGTGTTAAAACCTCTTGCAAGTTGTGCAGAACCTGTGGACATTGTAATGACTATTGCCCTAAATTTGCAGAGCAAGTTTGTATCTTAAGAATTAAGCCTCCGTATGTTTGCAACGGATGTGATGAAAGAAACAAATGCACTCTTGAGAAAACAGTTTACAGTGCAGTTCAGGCAAACATTATGGCTGAACAAGAAATCTCAAGCTCCCGTAAAGGAGCCTTGTGTGATGAAGCAGAAATAGCAAGGTTAAATGCCTTTGTAACACCTTTAATTCTGAATGGTCAATCTGTTCATCAAATTTACTGCAACAATGCTGATACACTGATGTGCAGTGAAAAGACTTTGTATAATTACATTGATGTAGGTTTCTTTGATGCAAGAAACATAGACCTTCCAAGAAAAGTTCGGTATAGACCACGCAGAAAGAAAAAAGAATTCAAGGTTGACAGGGGTTGTTATATCGGCAGAAGCTACGAAGAATATCAGAAGCTTTTGAATAAAAAGACAGATATTCACCCTGCACAAATGGACTCTGTAATAGGCACTGTAGGCGGCAAAGTGCTGTTAACCATACATTTTCCACATACGAGCTTTATGATGGGATTTTTAAGGGATTTTAACACTTCTCAATCGGTTATAGACATATTTGAAATGCTATATGTGAAATTGGGTAGAAAACTTTTTGAAAAGATTTTCCCGGTTATACTTACAGACAGGGGTTCGGAGTTTTCTAATCCAAGAATGATAGAGTTTACCAAAGACGGAATACGCAGAACAAGTATATATTATTGCGATGCAGGATGCCCACATCAGAAAGGTTCTATTGAGGTAAATCATGAGCTTATCCGTAGAGTATTGCCTAAGGGTGTTACCTTTGATAATTTAACTCAGGAGAATGTTGATGTTATGATGAATCACATTAACTCATATAGCAGACTGAAGCTCGGAAACAAAACTCCATTTGAAGCCTTTGAGTTTTATTATGGTACAGAAGTTTTTGAAAAGTTAGGCTACAAACAGGTTGAAAAAAATCAGGTTATTTTAAACCCGAAGTTACTTAAAAGATAATTTAAAATGATACGGTGGATACACTCAATATTAGGTGGGATATAGGGGTAGCATTTTGGGTTACAAATTTTTTGCCAAAGCAACTATCCCTTATTGGTATGCAAAAATGCTTATATTTTGAGAAAATAGGTATTGCATTTCGCTTGCAAATCGTGTATTTCGTTTACAAAACTTGCATTTTACTTACAAATCGTGCATTTCAGATTACAAACTTGCGTTTCAATTACAAAAGTCGCATTTCGTTTTACAAATGCGACTTCTCGGATTACAATTAAGCATTCATAACGAAATGATATTTATAAAGTCAAAAAACATCTTGCGAAAACACGATGTTCTATTGACTTTTGTCGATATTTGTGTTATTATATAAAATGACTTTGTATAATGTCTTGGAGGCGATATAATGGGATTAAGTTATAAAAAACTATGGGTAAAAATTGCAGAGCAAGAAATGTCCAAAGCTGACTTAAGAAAAAAAGCAGATTTCTCGCCTGCAACTTTAACTAAACTCAATAAAAATGACCTTGTTGCCATGTCTGTGTTGATAAAAATTTGTGAGATATTGAAGTGCGATATAGGAGATATTGTGTCTGTAAAAAGAGATGATTAACAGGCATAATATTATTCAGAAAGCAGGTAATTACGATGAAACTTAATAATCTTGATTCGTTTTATTGCGAACTTGATGGTAAATTTAACATTACCAACAACGAACTTACAAATGCGACATATATAAATACAGATTCGAATTTTGTGAAAAGTTTTAGTTATGCTCGTCATAGGTGGTTCAATTATAAAGAGGGTTTTTCGCCAGTTTTAGTTCAGAAAATTTTTGATGAGTATGAATTGAAAGAAAATTCTTTAGTTTGCGATCCCTTTTGCGGTGCTGGAACCACATTGTTGGTAGCTAAAGCAAATGGAATAAATTCAATAGGATTTGAAGTTAATCCGTTTGCAACTTTCATAACAAAGGTAAAAACTGATGATTACACAAATGCGGATATGAAAATTTTCTCAACGCTTGTTAAAGAATTAAGAAAATTAGAATTGCATTTACCACAAGAACCCATTGATAACGAATATATGTGTCGAATTTTTGACAAAGAAATGTTGGAAGTTCAACTCAATATAAGAGCATTCGTACTTTCACAAAAGGAAAGTAAAGCAAAAAATTTATTGCGATTTGCGTGGATATGTACACTTGAAAGTTGTTCGTTATATAGGAAGGCTGGAAATGGATTAAAGAAAAAAACACGCCCTCCAAAATACGCAGAGGGAAATGCTGACGAATTCGCCATCTCCGCCATAGAAAAAATCGCAGATGTGATTTTATTAGATTTTGAAGAGAATATAAATGATGCCGAAGTAATAACGATTGAGGACAGTGCTTCTACAATAGAAAACGTTGTTTCTCCTAACTCACTTGACTTGGTATTGTTTTCTCCGCCTTACGCAAACTGTTTTGATTATACGAAAATTTATATATTAGAATTATGGTTTGGTGGTTTTATAAACGAAAAGAAAGATCAAAGCTCGATTAGAATGAAATCTATTCGTTCCCATTGTCATGCCACATGGCCTGAGAGATACGAAAACTTTTATTTAGAAGAACTACATGAAGCTTTATTGCCGATACTTCAGAAAAAGAAACTATGGACAAATCGGATTCCTGGAATGCTTAATGGTTATTTTGCCGATATGCATGAAGTGCTATCACAAATATATGTTGCACTTAAACCAGGAGGGTCTTGTTCAATTGTTGTGAGCAATTCTTCTTATGCAGGAGTAATCATTCCTACGGATACTCTTTTAGCAAGGGTTGCTAGTGAGATAGGCTTTAAAGTCGATGAAATTTCAGTTGAAAGACTTATTATTACTAGTTCTCAGCAATACAAAGAAACTGAACCGCTAAAAAAATATTTAAGAGAAAGTATTATAAAATTAAAGAAATGAGGCCTATTATGGAGATTATTAAATTAGATGATTTTCCAATTGATGCCGAGCAAGACCAAGTTTTTGAGATTTATCCTGATAAAACTAAGGTAGTAGCATCTACAAATCGTTTGTTCAATAAATACCCAACAAGGTATATTTCGGCTGTGCCGAGATTTGCTATAAATAAGTATTCTTCATATGAAGAAACCATTCTTGACCCTTTCTGTGGTTCAGGAACTACAGCAATTGAAGCAATGCTTTTGAATAGAAATGCTATTTCTATAGACATAGATCCTTTTGCCAGATTATTAATAAAAGTTAAGACCACTAAATATGCATCAGAAGATATATTGATAATCCAGAGACTAGTTGAAAAGCTTAAAAACACTTCAATTTTCTCAAATTATGAGCATTGTATACCGGACATTCCTAATATTGAAAAATGGTTTTGCCATAATTCAATAAAGGGACTTGCTTCAATTAAAAAATTTGTAGATGATGAAACGCAATGTTGCGAACATATAAGAGATTATTTTTATGTTGTTATTGCAGGAATAATAAGAAAATGCTCAAATGCCGATGAAGTGTCTCCAAAGCCATATATTTCAACTCGTTATCCCAAAACGCCCGAAGAACCATTTACTATGTTTTTTAAGTTTGAAGAAATGTACAGAAAGGCGATAATAGAATTTTTTGAAGCTACAAAAAATTTCAATAATCACAGTAGCATTTTAGGTAGCAATGACGCTCGTAAAATAGAAACCAAAAGCGTTGTAGATCTTGCTGTTACTTCGCCACCATATATTAATGCATATGACTATGTAAGAAGTTTGCGATTTGAAGATATGTGGTTAGGATTAGCCGATGATAGTGAATTGCGTGAAAACAAAAAACTTTATGTTGGAACAGAGTCTTCATCTTCTTTTTATGAAAATTACAAATATATAACACACTCGGATACGCTGAAGCCTATTATTAAAAAGATTGAAGAGGTTGACAGGAAGAGAGCTGCTATTGTTTCGACGTATTTTGAAGATATGGCAATAAATATGGAGGCTGTAAGAAAAGTTCTTAAAAAAAATGGTCGATATGTAATTGTGGTTGGTGATAGCAATATTAGAAATCAGCACATTCCAACGGCAACAATACTAAAAGAAATTGCTACAGATTTCGGCTACGATTTTGATTTAAGTTTCAAATATGTTATACGAGACCGGTATATGCATCTCCCAAGAGCCGGAAGAGGTGGAATTATAAATTATGATGAGTTGCTTATTTTAAGCAAGAAATAGAGAGGTGTAATTATGGAATTGAGAGGTTGGAACTATACAGGAAGAAATTTATCATCAGATTTTCATAATCAGTTTAGATTAATGGTTGATTACTTGTCAGACCCCAACCTTGTTGCTGGTCGCTCATGGTGTGGAGAGTTGCAAGACGATGTAGCAAAAGCTATTGGAACAAAATCTTCAGGCGTTGTTAGAACTATAAAAACAATGTGTGAATTATTTGGTCTTATTAATCCTTCTGAACTTAAAAGCAATGTTGTCCCAACAAAAGATACTCTTTTATCAGATAGAGGTCGCCTTGTTCATCAAGCAGCCACACTTGAACATATTGTTGCTACTGATACTTCCCTTGAGGAAGATGTAATCGAGAAAGCTGTTAAAGAAATCAAGCACCTATATGAAGAGGCGTATTGTGATGCATTACTCCATTACTTTATAAAAAATGATGATGGCTCTCTTTTTTCTCCATTGAGGGAAACACAAAGGGCCCTTAATAAATATAAAATGTTGGATAAGTGGGAATGGTATTTGCTAAATACCTTGGTTCGTCATAATGATAATCCTAGTGAGTTTGAGTTATTTGAAAAATATGTATCAGATTATCGAGAAGGTAAATATTCATTCACGATGGCCAATGTTGTAGAGAAGAAAAAGGGACATCAATACATACCGCAATACTATGAATACGCTGGTTTATATACTGTAACTCAGTACCCTTGGTCAATAAAAGATAACGGGACAAGGTTGGATTTTAAGCAGTTCGTGCTTAGTGATGAGTATTTAAAATATATGGAGGTGTAATAATATGAACAAAGAAAAAATTACGGAAACGATGGATAATTTGAGCACACTTCTTGGCTATTCGGCGCCTGCAGGAAGCAAATCGGAAGATACCATTCTTGGCGATGAATATACTATAGCAGCAAACATAATAAATAACCATAGCTTTAATGCAGGGATTGATGATGAGTATAGCGAAGACGACATAAATAAATTATATGCAGAGTTTCAAGAAAAATTTTCGCCAGAGGTGTTAAAAAATCTCTCGGACGAAGATGTTTTAACTTATATTTTCATTACTGCAGAAGGCACGAATGATTCAATGTGCTATCACCTTGAATTTAACCCCGTGCTAAAAAAATGTTTTGGTAGTATATCGGGAGGATCCTCTTACAAATATAACCTTTTCCAACGAAAAGATGATGCTGTATGGGTAACAGGAAGTCCTAAAGTGCCTCAAGAATTATCGGATGAAGAAGCACTGTTGCTCGGCAAAGAAATAAGGGATAAAATTGTTCTTGGAGCAGAAATAATTCGTTCTTCAACCTTACAGACTGTGAAAGATTATGAAGATTTAGATAAAAAGCTGAATGAGGCTATCGACAAATACGCAACTTATGGTTGGATACATAAATATTATCATATGATCTTTCCAGAGTTGTTTTCAACAACCCATTCAGAGGAGTGGCAAAAACATATTCTTTTTGGATTGCAAATCAAACCTAACCAGCTTTACTATGCGAAAAGCGGGCAAATTGCAATCATTGCACGTTTAGCACAAATGAGTGTATATTCCATGATTCAAGTAGCTTATGACAAATTTGGAGATATTAAACAGTTTTGTCGACTTGGAACCACAAACGATGAGAAGTGTTTATTTCCTGATTGGTGTAAAGAAGGAATTGCTGCTATCGGCTGGAATGGAACCATGTCACTTGAAGAGTATCAAGATGGAAATGGACTAAACAAAACGGCTCTTGCTAATGCTTTAATTCAAGCAAATGGATTGACACAGCAGGTTGCTTCAAGAAAAGCAAATGAGCTTATTTTGTTCTATCAAACAAATAAAAATACAATTTTTGTTGCAATGAATGGCGAAAAACTTCTTGCTTTGGGTGATGAGATTGGTGAATATAAATTTGACAATTCAAAGGTTTTTGCACACTACAAGCCTATTTCTTGGCATGCTTTCTCAGAAACGGATCTGAAACTTCCGCACGCTACTGAAGGATATCTTACTTCGTGCATAAATTTCAAAAATGAAGATAATATACTCTTTTTATATAAAGCTTATTTCTATGGAAAAGAAAAATTAAAAAGTGTTGATATAGCGCCTAAGAGCGAGGAAAACGAAGTTGAATTTAAACCGAGGACAAATAAAGTACATCCATTAAACCAAATTATCTATGGAGCGCCGGGAACAGGAAAAACTTTTTCGTCTGCTGAATACGCTGTTGCTATCGTTGAAAATGAAACAATTGAAAATATAAATATAAAGTATAATAATCGAGATGCCTTGATGCTTAAGTATAACGAGTATTCATCAGAAGGATTAATTGTATTTACCACATTCCATCAAAGTTATGGCTATGAAGAGTTCATTCAGGGAATTCGTCCAGATACAACAAAAACAGGCGATGTTAAATTTAAAGTGGTTGATGGTGTATTCAAAAAGCTGGCTGATTCAGCTAAAAAAGACGATAGAAAGAATTTTGTTTTAATCATAGATGAAATAAATCGTGGTAATATTTCCAAGGTCTTTGGAGAACTTATCACGCTTATCGAGGATGATAAACGATTAGGTGAAGTTAACCATATTTCTGTTACGCTTCCTCTTGGTGATGATTTCTCAATTCCTAACAACCTATATATTTTAGGAACTATGAATTCAGCTGATAAATCGATATCTCTTATCGATACTGCTCTGCGTAGAAGATTTGATTTTATCGAAATGCCACCGAATCCTGATTTAGTTAAAGACACAACACTTCATACTGTACTGAAAAACCTCAATATGCACTTGTGCCGAGAATTACGAAGCACAGATTTATTAATCGGCCATTCGTTTTTTATCAACAAAACAGTAGACGACCTGTGCGATATTATGAATAAACACATTATACCGTTGTTATACGAATACTTCTATGATGATGCTGGTAAAGTAAAAAAGGCGCTTGATTGTTTGAATGGAACACCGTGTATTGTTAAGGATATTTTGGGTAAGAGGTTATTCGTTGAAAAAGGAATTGATGAATAATGAATGGATTTGAACATGAAAAAATAACAACGTCAAACCTTCCTGAAACTTGGCTAGAGGGTAATACCTTACAAGAACTCGAATCTTTTCTTCAAGAAAATTGGGAACAAAGAAGTATTTTTTATTCAGATCAAGAGATTACGAGCCGACAACAATTTATTGATTTCGATGTAAGAAATGGAATTAAACTTAAGAATTACATTGGAACCATTATATATAAGGGAGAACAGCTAAATATTTTCCCCAAGGTTTTCATGGAAGATGACAACGATTTCGACAAATCATTTCTTGATACAAATGTATTAATAGATAATTTGGTTGTTTGGCTTGGATACTGTGACAGGCTTAACTTCCCCTTTGTTTCAATGAAAGGTGAATTTCACAATTCATCAAATCTGTTGGAATTGTTTATTACTGTTTATATACATTATGTAAAATCAGCGTTTGAGCATCAGCGATTTTTCCGATACGAAGAGGTTTCTGAAATAGGAAGTATGGTAAAAGGCAAAATCGACTTTACAGATTATGTTACCAAGAGGTATCCATACGGAAATTTTGCAGAAATGAAATATACATATTCAAGCTTTGTATTCGATAATGCTTTGAACCGCATTATAAAATCAACTTGCAGGTTTTTGTATTCTATTACCACAAACGAAGCTAGCAAGGTGATTCTTCGAGACTTAATTATGCGATTAAGTGATGTAAAAACAATTCACGCCCAACCTTACGATTGTGACAAAATAAGTTTAAGTCATTTACATTCGAGATATCGTGTTATCTTGAGCATGAGTAAAATGTTTCTCTTAAATGCAAGTTCCAACAACATGGGCCATTCTGATACATTTTGCTTCTTATTTCCGGCTGAACTTTTATTTGAGGGATTTATTGGTGGATTTTTAAAAGAAGCGTTTTCATCTGATGCACGGATAAGGACTCAAACAAGTGACCAATATCTAGCTGAACTTATAGTAAATGGAGAGGTTGTAGGTAATACATTTAATTTGCGTGAAGATATTTTAATTGAGTCCGAAACTGGAATTGTGATTTTGGATACAAAATATAAAAGTATCGAACGCTTTGAAAAAATCATGGAGAATCGAAAGTTGGACATAAGCGATAATGATATGAAGCAGATGGCAATTTATGCAGCAAAGCGGAATGCAAAACGTCTTTATCTACTGTTTCCTTTGAGAAGCAATGAGGAACCTGAAACAATTGATATAAGGTATGACATAAAGCTTGATGAGGATAAAAAAGTTATCCCTCTAATAATTTTAAAGGTTCCTTTTGTTTTTGATGAAAATGTCGAACAACAAAAAAGACTCTTAAGAGATATTTTGAAGGATGTTGTACATTAATTAAAGCTTGATGCAAAAAGAAAAAGGGATTGTCTCATAAAACATAATGAGATAATCCCTTTTGTGGTGCGGGCGAGGAGACTTGAACTCCTATGCTCTTGCGAGCACATGGACCTGAACCATGCGCGTCTGCCAATTCCGCCACGTCCGCATATATTAAATTTTAAATTGTTAGCATTTACACAAGCCGTTTTGTGTTACTCCCTTAAAAAGGGTTCACGGACTTGAACTCCTATGCTCTTGCGAGCACATGGACCTGAACCATGCGCGTCTGCCAATTCCGCCACGTCCGCATAATATCTCCTAACAATTCTATCACAAATGCAAATTGCGGTCAAGGGTATAAGTAAAAAAAGAATTGGAAAACCGTAATATTTCGTAGCAGATGTGTGATATGCTTCAACTAATATACTATGCTTTGATAAAATGTAACAATTGATTTTCAAGACTTTGTTCACATTTATAACTCTTGACTTTTTAATCGAAATATGCTAATATTTCTAGGTAATTTATAAAATGGAGATGTACCCAAGAGGCTGAAGGGTCCGCACTCGAAATCCCCTCGGTTACACTGTAACTGTACCCCTACAAATGGCTTAACCATGCGGGTTTAAGCGAGGTTCAAACCTTGTTTTCACACCCTTATCTAGCGGTTTTTCTAGCCATTTCTAACAAAATTCTATAATTTGCTTGTTTTTTGCTCCCTAAAAAAGAGCATTAACATATACACGGACAGGTATCGAAGTGGTCATAACGGGGCTGACTCGAAATCAGTTTGTCGGTATTCAATCCGGCACGTGGGTTCGAATCCCACCCTGTCCGCCAAACAAGGCTTTTGAGAAATATCAAAAGCCTTGTTTTTTTACAAAATATTGCAGGTTGAGTTTTTATTATTGTTTGGTTGCTTCACACGTTACTACATTATAAACAAAACGACGCGCCTTATTGCGCGCTGCTATGTTTAACAACAATAACAACACTATTATAAATGCTACAAAGTTTACATTAAATGGAATCACTCTAAATGCCAGCGATAAAATCAAATATATTATCAACACGCAAATAGTACTACAATACATATCGCGATACATTAACCAATCTCTATGCGACTGAAAAACCATATCCTCATTTCTATACTTATTTAATAGCTTGTACCATTCGTTATTTTCATATTTAAACTTTTCTTTTTTGTCTGATGGCATATTCGAAAAAATATCAGGCCTTTTTTCTTTAAGTTGATTATACGAAAAACGATTATCCTTGTTATTGGTCATTATTTGTGTAAATACCTTTTCACCTGGACTCTTACAGCAAAAAAGATAAACTAATTTCGACTTGAATTTCTCGCTAAATACGCCATCTAATATCAATGTGAAAATATATAATATTGAAGATAATATACTTGAATTCAATATATTTAAAGCCAAGGAAATCCACTCGCTATCATTACTGGAATTTTCAGGAAATTTAAAGATACCAAAAAAAAACAACAATACTAATATATTCCCCAAAATCAACATTGGAATCTCTCTGTTTCTATATGACTTTAAATCTTTTTTATCTTCCATATTGATAATCCCCCATAATTGCACTAATATATTTTATCAAAAACTGATTTTATTTTTTCTAATGGCTCCTGTTCCCGACAATTATGAAGTCTAATTTCTGCTTCAGTAACATCAAAATTAAACTTATAATCTTTGCCACAAAACAATTGCGCTCTTTTATTACGTTGTGGTGCAAGATATATATTTCTTCCCTTAAGACGATAATCTTCGGAGCAATTTTCGTCACAAGAAATAATTGCAATATTTTTTTCTTTGATTTCATCACCATAATATTTAAACAGTCTCGCTATTTCGGAATTATGACCATATGCCAGCAATATACTATCATCATTAAATGGAAATGATTTAAATATTTCAAAATTATCCATTACACCAATTTTGACAAACCAAAGTTTGAAAGTATTATACAAATATTCCTTACGTGCCTCTATTTCGTTTTTTCTTTCTCTATGAATTAAATATCTCATACATTCAACGTTCTTCCTGAATAAGATGGTTTAGCTGATTCTTCTGTAAGCAAAATATCCCCATCCTTTGTGTTTTTGACCTTATGCCCAGTGCAGTTTAAATCATCTGATCCTCCGTTGCTATTGCCAGTATTATCTGAAACAATATAGGTAATATCTATATTGTCATCGGCTCTTTCAAACACTTCATCTGCTAAAGCTGGTTTCCCGTGATGCGGAAGTTGAATAAAATCATATGTATTCAATTTCACACTTTCTGGAATTGCTACAGGAGTACAATCGCCCGTTAATAATATCTTTTTCGAGTTCAGTGATAACTCTATTTGTACACTAGCAGCATTAGTTATCGTCTCTCCATCAATGGAATCGCCCTCACAATTATTAATGCCCTTAGCTGCAGCTTTTATCATATAGTCAAATTCTGGTCCTATTCTCTTCATCTGAGATGGGAATTCGTCTTCATTCTCATAGACATCCTTCAATGTCACTTTTTTAGATAACGATGCAATATTGTCATATAGTTCTGTAATTGCTCTTGCAATTGAATCCCTTTTTCTTCTGCCATCATCTAATTCCTCTAGAAGTTCATCCTTATATTTGAGTAATAGGATAGTGAATAACTTATCTACTCTATCTTTTTCTATTAAATATGGAATTCCTTTGAAATGGTCATCATCATTATGAGACAAAACTACAATAGCCTTATCGATCGAATTTTCATCAAGTAATTCAATTGCTCTTTTAGCGTGCTCTTCCGACCCACAATCATAAATAATAGCCTGTTTATCATCTATAAATACAATACAGTCTCCATAATTTTTATTTTCTTCCTCATAATTTTTTGAACTTAAAATCTTAATCATTCTAATTCCCTCCATTTTAATTTTATTTTATAAACTAAGTTAATTCTAGCAATGCTACTTAATAAATCCTATGTGTCCCTCATGTTTGTCTCTCTTCCTTTCCTTTTTTCTTCATGTAAACATTTATACCCAACTGCTTTGCCAATTCTGGATTCTTTTTTTGTTTTTCTAGCAGCCTTAAGGCAAGAATTCTTTCCCTCACAGTCATATACATCATCTCCTATTCAACTGAAGGATCAGTTCTTACTATACTTTAATTATACAGTTTCTTTATGATGTCCGAAATATCTGTTTCAGCAAAATAACAGTGTGTTTTTATACTAAATCAGCAAAATAAAATAGCGTTTTAGGTTTTTATGCCTAAAACGCTATTTCAACATTTATGGATTTACTTTTCTTCGTTTCGTATTACTTTCATCTTTTCGCACCAAATTTGAATTGCTTCAACAGCCATCGATATTTTTTCAAGCTCGTCGAGAATTTTATTTAAGTCTAATATCTCTGTATCATCTACTTTTCCATCTGCAAGTATTTCCATTAATCGCATTTTCTTTGCATTAATTGATTCTAACGATACTGACATTTCAACTAGTGTTTTGTGGACATTACTAGCATCATCAACTTCTGGAGCATCCAGTTTGCCTATTGAGCACTGATGACAGCAATAATAATTCCTTAATTCCGGTCTGTTGTACGCTTTTGAGAGAACAACGACATCATCCGGTTGCACCTTTACAGTTCCGTGTTCTATCTTAACCAATTTATTTTCATCAAGATATCCATATTTTCCATTATCAACATCTGCAATTAAATTTGCAGCTTCCAATCTGCTTAATCCAAGTTCATCCCTAACTTCTTGGAATATTGTTTTAGTTTCTGATGTTTTTGCCATAATATTTCATCTTCTTTCCCATCTTTTATCTACGCTCACTGTCCTACATTAATGATTATACCATATTAATTGATGATTTTCAATATTTTGGCAATATTCTGTAAAAATAGATGTTTTATTATGATTAAATTATCATCAGAAACATTGTCTCACACGCCCTTCAACAGCCGTCTTATTTGCGATTTAACACCCCGGGTAGTGTAACTACCCTACCCGAGAGAGTTTTGCCTTACAACCCCTTTAATAGCTGTTGCAACTCGGCCTCAAAATCGATTTTAAATGGTATCGAGGACATTCATTACACGAATGCCTCTTCTCTTTGCATAATCGACAGTGTTCTTCGTCCCGCTCTTTTGACCATTGAACACAGCTATCACAAGATTTGACCTGTCAACCATCCATTCATTTCTCACCTGGTAGCATCCAGTGAAGTAATGGTCATTGATTTCTTTTACAAGGTCAGCATTTTTGATTATCTTGTTAAACCGCATCTTTTCTGTTATACTCCGCCTGCTCTCAAAATTCGGGTGTGGCAAAGCACATATAAGATGCAGCTCCTTGTTCGTTTTCTTTCTCTCGAGCACAATCTCCGCTGCCCATATATCCGTTCCCATTGCCATACCTGTTATAAAGGTTACATACCCCTCTGCAATAGCATCGTCTATCGCTTTTTCAAGTAACGGCTTAATTTCTTTCTCTCCAAGATCCATTTTGTCAGGACGATGCCCTGTAAAACAACATCTGTGTAATCTTAATTCTTCGTGATTCATAATTCCTCTCCATTAACACACATAATCAACATTATGTGTGTAACTTTGAGTCTAAAAATTAAAAAATCGCCCTGATTGGCGATATCGGTTACCACTATTTTCAAAGAGTTCCAGACCAATGAACTTTAAAATCTTCATTGGTCAATTTGGTGTGTTCAAATTTTCTGATTTTCTTCTAAAACTGCTTGAAACATTGACCTTTATGTACTTTCGTGGTATAATTTACTCAAATAAATTTATAACTTTGCCACATAATGTTGATTATGTGGCTTTAATTTTGCATCCGCACAAGTCCTAATCTTTGCATCTGTCTGCGGTGAATATCGCCGTCTTCAATGGTGTAAATTCTTGTTGTGTTAATGCTACTGTGTCCAAGGATATCTGCAAGACGAACTATGTCCTTTTGCAGTGAATAATAAGTCCGTGCGAACAGATGTCTTAAATTATGAGGAAATACCTTTTCTTTTTCAACTCCAGCACTCTCGCAAAGGCTCTTCATTGCTTTCCATATAGAAAATCGGTCAAGCGGTTTTCCTTTTCTTGTTATGAATACACTGCCTGATGTTAGTTTCTGTTCCCTTATATATCTTTTTAAGATATTGCAAAGTTCTTTGGTCAACAGTATCGTTCTGATTTTACCTTTCAACCTAACCTGTGCTCGTCCTGACATTACCGCATCTACTGTTATAAACTTTAGCTCACTTACACGAATTCCTGTTGAGCATATTGTCTGCATCACAAGATATAACCTTTCGTTCTTTTTCTCTTGTGCCGCCTTCAATAATCGCTCATATTCTGCTTTGGCTAACTCTTTATCTTTCTGGCAGAATATCTGTTTTTGCACCTTGAGATTTTTGACTTTCAGGTCATATCTTTCATTGAATTCAAAGAATCCGTTAAGGGATGCTAAAACAGAATTTACGGTTGTGGGTGCATAGTTCTCCATAAGCTGTTGCTTATAATGAAGGACTGCAGTTTTATCTAATTCACCACAGTCCAACCACCTTGAGAATGCACTGATATCACGGATATACTTTTCAACCGTGACATCGCTCTTTTCCTCGCTGATTAAATATTCCTTATAAAGTTCAATTTGTGTTTGTGTTATTGTTTGCATAACTGACAACTCCTTTCAATTTTATTATACACCTCTGTGTGTCCTTAATACGTTTTGAAAGTCATTGTCAATGTTTCAAGTTCTAAGGCATATTAAAAGACGATTGTAATTTCGTCATCCGAAATACAATCGCCTTCATCGTGCATTTTCTTCGCTACAAGCAATGCATGCTTAACATAAATCGTATTAAGTTGTTCTCGTATCGTCTTAGCATCAACTTTTTGTTCTACCAATCTGAATACATCCATAAATACATCACTTTCAATGTTGTACTTCTCGCCACACATAATTTCTTCCAATGTGTACTTCGCCATCCGTGTCACCTCCTTTGGTAACACAAACAGTATCACACAAAAGTTCATAAGTCCAGAGAATTATTTTTAAAAAAGTAAAAGCGCTGCATTTCTATTACATCCTTGTAGTAAATAGTCTTATTAAGTAACACTACATATGCTTTCGTAAAACTTTATCAATACGTAATAGCTTGCCATAAACTTAAAAAGCATATTGTTGTCAAACTTGACGTTTTCCATAACCAACCCGTGTGCCAGTTTGTTTCTTACATCCCTACTTTGAGTATAAAAACTATTAAATGCTTCTACTTCATATAGTTTTTTCTCGACTCCCAAGTTGCGAAAAAACGATTCTTTAATTAATCCGTTTAGAACTGATAATTCGTTTTTAATTTCCTTTACTTCAATATCTCCCCCAAAATCACCCACCAAAAGTACTATTTCGTCTTTTGGAAGATACCGCGAAATAGCATCTGAATTGATTTTAGATTTTGTAAGAATAAAACGATCATCTTCATATCTTTCATACATTATATTTGCTAATGTAGCTTCTATAGCAGTAGAAAAATCAAAATACAAGCGAAAATAAATTATGTTGTATATTTCTGTATCGGACATATCAAGATCACTTGAAAGTTTAAGTGTATTCTTTAACCGATTATCTAACAAGTTCTTTATTCTTTCAACTGTTAATCGCTCCATATGAACTAACCCCTTATCATTTGAAGAACGTAGTTCACTCGTTTTACAATTGTTTCCGGATCTGTTGTTTTGTATTTGAACGGTTCAATCAGGATTTCGTCAGACCATAATTTAAGTTTTTCTGCAATAAAGGATTCCTTGCTTGCGGTTATAGTATAATTATTTTCGATAACAGCCAATATCAAAGCTTCGGCAAAAAGTTCATGAACTTTTGCACTTATTTCATCGGAATTTCTTGATTTTCCTCCAAAGGCACTGAGATCAAAGTTAGAAATACAAGAAACCGCTTCTAACACAGCGTCAATATCTTCTTTATAGTCAATAATATTTTTGTTAGACCAGAACATATAATTGTTGAGCATTATTTTTTTTGATGTTGTTATGCTGCTTTGCTGTTCATCTACTAAGCTTGTATGCCCTGCTTTAGTTCGGTCATATATTCGCTTGTAGGTAATAAATCTTAGGAACAGTTCAATGTCTTTTCCTCGTTTACGAATTCCTTGATCTCTTTCCACGAGACTTAAGTAATCTTTATTTGTTACTATGTCTTTTAGAGAAGCCAAAAGCTCGCCATCATAAACAGCGTTACGAATTTCTTGATCTGATAATTTTTCGGAGCCAGTATTAATTCTTTCGAATACAGAGAATATAATATTATTTTGATCAACATCGGCTCCACTTGAGCTCTCAAAAATAGTTGTACCTATAGGGTAATCATATATAAATTGCTGATCGTCTTCTGACAAATCCTTGAACAGTTTTTTGTCCCATTTCTCATTTGGTGATTGCATTTTAAACTTTTTCTCTTTTTCGCCTTGTTTCCATGTTCCTTTTACATATTGATTAATAGTTGTAATTCTTTGTAATCCATCTATAAGTAAGAATTTTTCTCCATTTTGATCTTTTATTTTAAATAAGAAAATATTCGGAATAGGTAAATTTAATAATATAGATTCTATTAATCTGCAAGAATTGGCATATGTCCAAACATATTCGCGTTGAAATTCTGGTAAGATCAGTTTTTTATTATCGTACCATTTCAATAGTGTTTCAATAGCTCTGTCTTGAGTGAATGTATTAATCTGATAACGCTCTATTTTAGAATCATCCGAACTATTTTCTTCATCAATTATAACATCAAATTCTTTATTATTTTCAGCATCCATTTCTATTTCTCCTTAACTTTCTTAAAAACAAATATATACTCGTGTTTAAATAAATAAAAATCACTTGCTAATGCGCGATATCTCCATATTGCTTTTTGATTTGCTTTCCCTTTTGTTTCTTCAAAATTCTTTACAAGTATTGCCTTTAATTTAAAGCCTCGTTGTAAAAAAAGGTTCATACACTGAAATCCCAATGGAACAATTTCGCTATTTGCATATTTATCACCTATAACACACGCACAATACCTATTTTTTTCAAGATATTGCGAAGTATTATCAATTATTTTACCAAAAGATTGATTAAAATCTTCTATGGTTGCACAATTAGATAAATCCTTTTCATTATCACTAAATTTAATGATATCCCAATAAGGTGGATGATATATAACAAATTGAACTTTTTGAATACCATAGCGGTCAAGTTCAGCTTTTATGTTTACCGTTCCGCTATCACCGACAACAATATTCGACATCACATTAGGGTTATTTTCTTGTTTGATCAAGTCGAGTGCTAAAGCTGCAACATCTTCTTGCAATTCAACTCCAATAGAATTCCTGCCCAACCGTTGAGCTTCAATTAAAGTTGTGCCACTACCGGAAAAAGGGTCTAATATCCAATCACCTTTCTTTGTATATCTTTTAAATAACTGATTTGGGATTTGAGGAATGAAATTGCCGTGATATGACGCGTTGTGAACACCCGACTTATCTCTTTTGTCTATTATCCAAAGAGAATCGATATATATATCGTCATATTCTTTCCATTTTTTCATATCAATATCATTATATTTAGCCATATCACTCTATACTGATTATCTCTGAGTAGACATCATATTCCTTTCCTTTATCTTCAATTACAATTTGATTAGGTTCAAAATCTTCCAAAAAGCGAAAATAATTGCGAATTTTTTCTTCTATTATGTCAAATTCGCACTTTAATGCTAATTTTTCATAATCACTCTCAGCATTACACACTAGAAATAGTCTATTTTTTAAGTGTTTACGCCCTTCCTGAGATTGATTATCATACATCCATCGAATAAGCGAGTTTTTCCCCGTCCGAGTGTTTAAATCAAAAAATATTCCTTCTTTTTCCAATTTGGCAGGATATACAGTTAATTTAACATCATACGGTATATCGTCAATATATATGTCAATATCGTGGTTATATGGATCATTTTCTTTTATCGCACCATGCTTTACAAATAACTCTTCACAACGCGTTGATGTATGAAAATTATACCATCTATGCAAAACATAATTTTCATCTATTCCCAACTTTTGAGCTTCTTGCAAACATTCATCAACAGTTTCTACACGATATATAAAATTGCTTCTTTTGTCAAAACAATTGTTTTGCCTACCCCAATGTAAAGAAATTAAATCTAGTGCTTTTCTTAGTTCTTTTTTTGTAACCATTACCGTTTCTCCTTGAGTCTTTTATTGAGTTTTTTACGCCATTTTGATGGATTATGCCAAAAACAACCTCGACATCCAACTGAGCTATCATATGATTCTCCACCTTCAAACCAAAACTCAATCTCCTTATATCCCTTGCCGCGTTTTCCTGTTTTGGTGCATTCCTCACAAACACGAGATTTTAAAAGATTATTTGGACTTGTTAAAAGCATAAATTTCTCTTTTATTTGCTCGTCGGTCAAATTAGAATTGTCATCTTCATTGCTTGTCCATCTAACTTGTGGTGTTCTATGATCAATTTCTAATTTGTTTGCAGGTTCGGTTCTCATTGAATATTCATCAACACAACCATATAGTTCTTTTGCTCTTTTTGCAATTTTAGCCGGAATTCCGGAACGTGCTTTTAGATCTGTTGATAGTATTTCAGTCGATTTTAATTTTCTATGTATTGTTTTAATGCCGCATTTCGGGCAAAAAATATTTTTGTACCAGTTGCCATTTTCATCTTGGTCGAGTTGTATACCTTTTTCTTGACGCCAGACCTGCCAGGTTTTAGCTTGCCCACTCAAGAGTTCGCATTTAGAACAATGCCATTTACAATCTGACATAGTCTCAAAATCTTTATATTGATTGCTTCCTTCTTTAAACGGATTCATAATTATCCCACCTTGTTCATTAATGGAATAATTATAACATAAAAAAGATAACTTCACAATACGGAAGTTATCTTTTTGTCATTTTTTGTAATTATTTTTTTATTAAGCAGTGTAAATATTCAATCGTTTTGTCACTTTTATGATTTCTGTTTTCATCAGTATCAGCTTTAAATCTTCTGTAATCCTTGGTGAACATTTCGTATTTGCCGTACTTTTCCATTACACTTTTTATGACCTCGAACGGCATTAACCCTTCGTTGTTATAGCTAAGGAAGATATAATCAAAGTTTGCTTCGCTTATTACTTCTTCAAATGCATTTACAACAGTTCTTGGCGAGCAGAAATCACTTTTTTGTTTAGAGTACTCTCTAAGCCCTGTTTTTCCTTTTAATTCTGGATCATCATATCTTGCTATTGTTTCGAGTACATGATAATTAGTGCAGTACTGTCGTGCGTTGTATGGAGGATCCAGATAGAGAATATCACCTTCAATTTTTTTAATTAAATCATTTATATTCTCATTATGAACTTCACTTTCTTTGTCGCCTGGTATTATAGGAAGTAGCTCTAATTCAAAGTCTTTTGCTGCTGATTTCTTTATTTGTTTAAGAAATGCTCCATATACTGAAGCTGTGTTTGCATATTTGTCTATTGAATTTATTAAGCTTGCAAGCAAGTAATAATACTGTGATTCTTCTATTTCACCACTATTCTTTAATCGTTCAAGTTCAATTCTTATAGAGTCACATTTCTTACCATTTCTATCCGTAAAGTAATTCCTTCCGCTTCCTGACCCTGCACAATAGTTCTTATATATAAAGCCCTCTGTTTCTCCTAATTCATTTATATATTCTAACTTCTTTATATCAAGTGGAGGAACATTTTCTATCAAATGCTTATTTAGTACATAACTATAATATTGAATGTCGTTAGCTATTACTTTGTAGCCCTTTTCTTTAAATGTTTTTCCCACGACTCCTGTTCCTGCAAATAAATCTGCAAACACTTTATTTGTTTCTGTTCCTGCAACTGTAGATATAGTTTCTGTAAGAAAGTCCATAAGTGAATATTTAGAACCTATGTAATTCACAACCTCACCTCTTTTCGATAGTAATTATACCACAAGAATAACAATATATCCAGCAATATCAGAAAGTTTTTTCAAAAGAAATCTCTTCCATATCATATGAAAAAGATATCAGTGTAATTGGTTTAATCTCATATTTTTCATTATTTTCAAGAGGTATGCTATTACATTCATTTATAAAAGAATCCAAACCTGTTGGACTTGCAAATTTTTTTGCTAACACCACAGGCGTTATAATAACTTTTTTATCATATGTAGGTACGATATAATCGATAATCCAATCTATATACCTAGGCAACTGATATTCTACTATTTCTTTGTAAGCCTCAACAGATTTAAGTTCAATAACATTGATATGAACTTCATCGGTATTGTCTTGTGATGTCATAATATCAATTCTCTGCATTCCTACGCCGCACGAGACTTCATTTCCAATCCACACATCATCTGACGCAAGTTCTAATATTTCATTTAATGGATCATTTTTTATATTCTGGACTATATACGCCTGCAAATGTGATTCAAAAGCAACTCTTCGATTAGCTTTAACTAACATACGTTTTTTTATATCTATTGACTCTTGAACGCCCATATACGTATGACTGTTATTATTTTGAATTATACATTTTGTATTTATGTCATATGAAAAGTTTTCTCCAGCAAGAAGGGCATTTTCGTTTTTGCTTTTAATCAACGAAATTAATCTGTCAGATTCTGCATCAGTGATCATCGTGCAGCCTCTATTTCCTTTAAGCTTTCTGTATATTAAACTCCAACACATTTCACTAGGATGGTTAATACCTTTCAGGCTATCCAAAGCTTCATATTCTGATACACCTTTAGAATAAATTTCTAATGGTTTAATCATAACTCTAAAATTTAAGGTCTTTCCTAATTCATCAAACAAATAGTTATCTTCGTTGCTATTATAAAACGCTATAGAGTCAGCAATAAAGGTTCCAAAAAACATTCCCGGCGCACCTGACGCTTGAAGATAAAAAATAATTTTATCACCAGGATTAATCCTTGATATGTCCGCTATCATTCCCATCAAATTTCTTTCAGTGGTTGAAGTGATTCCATCCTGTTTTTTTCGCGGATTCTGATATTCATAATCTTCTAAAAATGGTGCATCACAATTTGCACCTGTACCTGCAAACATATATTCTAAATGTACTTTGAATGTTTGTTCATTTACGATAAAAACATGTGTCATTTTGCTACTCCTATATATAAAATATTATTTTTGTTAAGTGCCTCAGTCGTTATTTTTTTGCCATAAATCATCTATGCTCTTTGCTTCGGTTATTTTACTGTAAGATGTATACCTTGGAGATTGGGGTGCCAATTCTTTATACTTTCCAAGAGAGACAACATTTACTTTTCTCACAGAATTAGCCTTAAAATAAACTATGTATTTGTTAGTATCTTTATACTTTTCAATATGATCAACTTCAGCTATATGTGTAATTCCCGAAACTGGTGAAACTTGATAAGCAGCTACATATTTGATCTTATCTATCATTGATGCAGAAATTCGTATTGCATACCAACAATTATTTTTTAAGAATTCTTCTTTAAATCCATCTTCTCTAGCGGGGACAACAACAGTATTAAGTTCGTCTGCATCATCTGCAACTGGTAAATCTGTTAAAACATCATCATTAAAAGGAGTGAAGCGATAAAGATGCTTTCCTCTACACACGTATGTTTGGGCTTCAATTACATCAACCGGCATAGTGAGTTGGTTCAGCATTGTATATAAATCCTCTGTAGCTTCATCAATAATGATTATTGCCGAAGGCTTGTTTTCATATATAACCTTATCAAGTAATTCATTAATGTTATCATATTTTGATTGTTTAACAAACTCAATAAGTTTTTTCTTTTTATCGCTATTCGAATTAATATGTTCAAGCAATAGTGTTTTTATTTTGTGTTTTGCCGTATCTGAGGAAGTTCCGAAGCGTAACAGCTGATTTCCAATATGTCCATAAACATCATGCCCGCTTAATTCCACTTCAACAAGATATAATTGCGGTTCATTATGAAAGGTCAAGTCCAAATAGTATCCATCCGGTATTGATGCACCTTTCTTTTGTTTTCCTATTAGTTTTTTGAAATCAAAATATATTCCGTTTTTACCAAAAATCGAATCAACATTTTCTATAATCATTGATTCAAATTGGCTTTCCTTTTCATAATTGTATAAAGAATAAGTATTACCAGATTCATCTAATATTTTATACATCTAAATTTTCTCCTCTATCAACTGTTTTAATATCAAAAAATTTCCTGTCTATTCTAATTTCATCCCATCACTAAATGCCTTACCTACTACATTACCAATCTTACGATATGTGTGATGTACTGGATCATAGGTAATTGGACTGAATTTATTCAAATCAATTTTGCCGTTTTCATCAAGAATTCTTTCATCTGCGCAGACATTTACTATTTCACCTACAAGTCTGCAAGTTTCTTCATCATAGCTTATAAGCTTACATTCAAGAGTCATAGGTAATTCATCAAAAAGTGGAGCATATACAAATTCACTCTTTGTAACGTGCCAACCTGCTTTTTCTATTTTATCAGGTTCTTTATTGCCAGAAACAATACCAACATAGTCACAAGCAACAACATTTTCTGCATCTGCGATACTTACCGTAAAAGCGCCTGTTTTAACAACGTTTTTCGCCGTCTTGTGTCCATCATCTACACAAATAGAAATTTGTGTTTCCTCGCTGATACCACCCCACGCAGCATTCATTGCATTCGGTTTTCCATTCTCATCATATGTGCCTATTATCAAAACAGGCATTGGATATAAAACAGCTTTTGCTCCAAAATTCTTTCTCATAGTTTTTCGCTCCATTCACTTTCCTTAAATCCAACTAAAACAAAGTCATCACCTATTACAAGCGGGCGCTTTACAAGCATTCCGTCTGTTGCAAGAAGTTTTAACTGTGCCTCTTCAGACATAGCAGGAAGCTTGTCCTTAAGTTCCATTGACTTATATAAAAGCCCAGATGTGTTAAAAAATTTCTTTAGCGGAAGTTCGCTCATTTTGTACCAGGCAGTTAATTCTTCAAAATTCGGATTATCTTCCTTTATATCACGAAGTTCGTATTCAACCTTATTGTCCTCAAGCCATTTCTTTGCTTTTTGACAAGTTGTACATTTAGGATAACAAATAAAATTAATCATATTTAATCTCCTTAAAGTGACCAAATTGTATAATCACTGTTTTTGTAAAATTTTTTCCAACTCTTTCTCTTTAAAACAATATCGTCTTAATCCAATATCATCATTGCTTTGTTTTAAAGAATTTCGATAGATAAATCCATCAACAATTAAATCTTCATATGGGATGCCTTCTGTCTTGTTGCCAAAAGCATCTTTTATTGATTCCACGATAGTCTTTTTATCTATTAGATTTTTAATGATTGACAATTCAGTTCTTACAGTAGAGCAATTGGAATTTTCTAAATATTTATAACGATAAAAATATTTTTTTATTCTATCCAATCTTGCCTCTCGTTCATCATCGCCACTAAAGCCTAGTGTCGTAAATTTAGACAGTTCACATACACTTATAATATCATTTAATAACGTTATAATCAGTTTTTTTGATTCGCGCTTCCTCCATAAAGCAAGCAATGAGAGGCTTTTAAACATATCGTATGCAGATTGGTGCAAGACGTCTATTTGAGCTATCACTAAATTATAATCATCCGGATATGTACACAAATTTTCAATTTGATATATAGCATTATAGGATTTTTCAAGTAAAAATCTAAAATCTTTTTTATATCCAATGTTGTATAACTTTGATAGCAAAAAAAGTGTAATAGTAGCAACAATACTACCAATTGCACCAAATACTATGTTTTCAACAGTAGCCATATAATCCTTCTTTCCATTATTCACTATACCATGTCAACTCGCACAATCTGTCCATTCCATTATTTCGTCCTGGCGGAATATGGTTGTCAATACAGTATTTTAAGTAATTTTCAAAACAATTTACACATAAATCCTTTACAAAACCCACTGGAAAAATCAATTGCCAAACTTTATCGTTCCTGATTCCGGTTTGTGTCATATATTCTCGACAACATTTTGTGTAGTACGGCTTCCTAATTTGGGAGTTTTTTATTATATGAGCATCAGAAAACTCATGTGTCACTCTACATCTCATTCGATATAGCAAATCAACATATCTATGCTTTTTTGCTAACTTAGAAAAATCTTTTTCATCAATTTCTAAACCATTTTTTATATCCTCATACAATTGACGTATTTCTTTATCTTGAGGACTAAAATTTTTGTTGCTTTCTAAAGCACCAATATTTTGTGCAAATTTATTGCTTTCTCCTAAATGATAATACAGTGTGATTGGATCTACAAGTTCTAAAAATTTATATTTGTCTTGAAATTCAAGGATAAAATCACAAAAATACTTTTGAAGTTGTTTATCCGGGTAATTAAAATATTCTTGTGACAACATATCCATTATAGAAAAGTATGTTAAAATCTTAATTGTACTAGAATCCAGTTCATCAAGTTCTGAAATTGTCTTATTTATCCATACTTTCCACGAGTCAACCATATATTCAACATAATCAAAAGAATTTTCTTGAAAAAATGTTTCTGTATCCCAAATTTTATATTCCGACACGGCGTGTTCCCTCCAAGTCATAGCGCAAGGAATTACTTACCCATCCTAAAACTCATTTCTGCGTTTTAGGTGCGGGTGGAGGTGTAGGCTTTCTGTATGCTGGAGTCTGTGCACCTCCACGGTGATTATGACTTGTAGATGTATTAGGTGTTTTAGGTGTATTGCTTGTACTACTATTAGAATTATTAGCCATATGTTTCCGTCCTTTCAAATAAAATACTTAAAATATTCTTCTGTTAAATTATCAGCAGTTTTTCTTATTTTCTCTTTCATAGGTAAGGCATCATCTTTCAAATAATGCTTACATATATCATTCTGCTTTGATGCATACTCCTGAAGCATTGTTCTTATTTCGTCATTGCTAACCTCCAAAGATTGAATTTTGCGCCAATCCGACTCCATTTCTATGTACAATTCATCAAACTCTTCCGACAATTCTCTCAATTCCTGCTTTCTTTTTTCAAATGGCAACCATTCCGAAAGAGCTGAAATCCCTTGTAATAACCATATCATAATGGCACATGAAAGACATATTGTTGATTTGTCATTCCAATTAATCCATGCTCCAGTTGTTAATGATGTTATTGCAACTATTGCGTACTTTAGTCCTCTTGAAACAGCGACACACCTCTTAAAGTGTTCATTATAGTAATAAATGTCATATTTCAATTGTTGCAATTTACCCCAAAAAGCATTATATAAATTTTTATCTAATTTTGAGTTTTTTGTACTTTCCATAATTACACCTCAACTCAACATTTGTTAGTTTATAATTCTTTAAATTCGTTAAAATCAACTCTATTAGCAAGATCACAAAACTTTTCGCATATAGAATTATCATATTCAATCAACAAATGTACAATTTCATCAGCTACCAATGCATATTCATCTAGTTCCGCCGACAATTTATCAAAATCCTCTATGTTAAATAAATTATGTACTACCTGATTTCGTTTTTTTTTGTATTTTATCAACTCTTCAATAACAATTTCTCTGTTATATTCTTTGGTAGCATATTGCTTAAAATGTTTAATTAAACTTCCAAAAGTGGTCTTAGAAAAATCAAATTTCATATGCACATCAGCCGGCCAAATTTCTGCTTTAATATAATTCACGCTATATTCGACGATATCTTTTAAAAACTCTTCTATAACTTGGTTATAGATAAGCATACCACCAATTTTATGCGAAATATCACTATTACTCTTGCTCGCTTGCGCCAATTTGAATAAATATAGTTTTCGCTCGGCCTTTTCATCATCTTTCCATTTGCCTTCCGCCATATACTTTACAATTTCATCCATATTTGTCTCCCTATATCTATAGCAATTTGTTACATACCGTATCAAAATTTTTCATTCTATTAAAGAAAATTTCAGGCAAAGTTCCATATGTGATTTTTAACCTTTCATCTGTATCATTTTGGCTGTAGAAAAATATGTGTTTTTCTATGTCTGCAGGTAATTTCATAAGTTTCTTGGCATCTTGACGAAGTTTACTATTACTGCTAACTCTTGTCACCGCAAAACACTCTGCAACTACTTTTCTATCCGTAGATTGAATATCAAATCCAGCTTTTGCATCGAAATTGACTTCAAATGTTTTATCTGGATACTTTGAAAGAAGTTCTTCTACACCATATAAAACAACAATGTCTGAAAATATTTGATTAAGCTGCTCTATAAAATTTAATGGAGTTCCTTTGATGGGATCATATCCGAATTTATTGAATTTTATATCTTCGAACAATTCAAAAAAAGAATCATTAGCCATATCTCGCTTCATACGATTATACGTTTTCCCGGCATTTTCGTATATTTTTGAACACAATTCTCTGATTTGAATTTTTGATTCTATTATCATTTATATTTCCTCTATCCCCAAGCTCTTCAAATACTCATACGTGGCATCATAATACTCAGGCAAACGAGTACTATCTTCCCAAAAACCACTCAATGTCTTATTTGGATTGCCTTTTGGCACACATATTACCATACCCGATCTTGCGCGCGTAAGTAGGACACGATAAGCATTCAACATATACTTACGCAGTTCTTGTTTGTTTTCGGTAGTTGGTAATTGTTCATTCCACTTTGTTGTTCCGTTGAATTTATAAAAACGCCATTCGCCATCATCATATCGCATATCTGCATCCCACAACAAACAAGTATAATCAAGCTCCAAACCTTGAACTTGTATTTCTGTTGCGGCATCTTCAAGATAATTCGATGATTTTGTGTTTGCTTTATCATCAAGGAACCAATGCACCGCATTTTCATCACCAGAAGGCAATACGTGTATTCCCAAAGGTTTATATCGTGATGATTCTTTTGTTATAAGTACACCTGTTCGTTCTGTTCCTCTTACTTTGTTATGTAACCAGGCTTTTGCTTTTTCCATATCCCTTGTTAATACAATCGGATACCTTTCTTTTATTTCATTGTATAGCTCAGATGCTTTATCAGGCTCAACAGCCAATAAGGCATGAACAAAAGCAGAAAGCTTTTCGGCTCTAAAAGAACGTAATGAAACTCCAAGGTGTAAACTCTCGGAATATGTAACATTTTTATTTTCTTTAAGTAATTCATTCACTTTGCCTTCGGCATATTCCGGCTCTGTCAATTTAGGCGAAATATACACTTTCCAATGAGGAAACTTATCATTAAGTGCATTAATCCATTCGGATATGCCAGCTTCACCATCGTGAATTTCTTGTCCACCGCCAACAAGACATATAATAGTTGCCCAGTCTTCGCGTTGATCGAGGGACCAAATTAAAAATGCAGATTCAGAAACAGGGAAATTGGGAACTTTTAATTTATTACCATAAGTTCCACCTCTTTTGAGGTAATCGGCAATTCGCTTATGTGTCCAAGCGCGCTGTGCCTCATCGAAAATTGCAACGTGTTCAACTTCACCATATCCAGACTTTTCTTGTTCTACGGCTTTTGTTGGGTCAATTTCTAAAATGCCATTTTCAACAGGATTTTTAATTTTCGCAAGCATATTATCACGATAACGATGAATTATTTGTATAAATTTTCCGACCTCACGACGAGAATCAGATAAATTCTTTCTCTCTCCTCGTGCTTTACATTTTTGATGATTGTCTTGTGCAAGTGCCTCGTTTAATACTGCAACTAAAGGGCCATTGCCCGAAAGATAAACTGCGCCTTCATCCTCAGCCGGTTTGTCGTTGTCTTGATATGTTTGACGTACTGCAACATCAAGACCAACAAGAGTTTTGCCTGCACCGGGTACCCCTGTTACAAAACAAATACTTTTCTCTCCGTTTATCTTGCTTTTCTGTATTACCTCAATGATATATGCAATTGTTGTGTCGGTAGAAACTTTGTCCGCCTCGTGTCTTGTTATATTTTCTACCGAATGACTTTCGTACAAAGTCTTTGCCGCTTCAATTATTGTTGGAGTGGGTGCATACGGACTGATAATCCAGTTTTCATTTACAGGTGTCTCGTTGGGAAATCTGTTCAATACTTTTGTTATCAAATCAGAAATGCCGTTTTCGCCACCAACCAAGGGATTCACAACCCTATCGTCATAAACCGACATTTGAATATCAGTAGTAGATTTTGAAACTTTTGTGGCAACCAATATAGGCACAATTACGTTATCTTGACTGAATTTATGGAAGTTTTTTAAATCAAGCGCATAATCTAAAACTTGGTCTATATCACCTTCCAGTATTTTAGATTCACCAACTTTAAACTCAATACAGAAAACAATACCACGATAAAGAAGTACTACATCAATTCTTTTTCCTAATCGGGGTATGTCGTATTCAAATATAATTTGACCATTTGAATCATTTAAACTGCGAATTACATTTCGCATTATTTCGATTTCAGATTTCCATGCCTCTCTCGTTGTGGTGAGAGCATCGCCATGGTAGTTATCGCATAATGCTCCAAAAACAGAGCCGATATCACTATTCAAAAAGGATGTAAAATCGCTATTATATAAACAACGTGGGTTATTGCTCATAAGGACAACTCCTATAAATCTAAATTATTTCTCACTAAACTCCATAATATCATCCGCCTGACATCCAAGTGCCTTACATATCTTGCCAATTGTTTGAGTTGTGATATCCTCATTGTTACGAAGTTTCATCATGGCGTGGCTTGTGAGTCCTGCTGCTTCTTTCAGGTCTTTTTTCTTCATTCCTCTGTCAATCAGAAGGTGCCACAATTTATTATAAGTAACTGCCATTTGTTTCTCATCCTTTCGAACGATAAAATTTTACAATTATACGATTTATATTATAGCAGATCGATGTCGGAAAGTCAACATTTTTGACGAAAATCCGCCGCCATATTTAGTATAAAAAAGACCAAGCAATCATCATCTGATTGCTTGGTTGAGTATAGTTTTTAACTTACTATCCTTGGGATAGTTATATATAAAATCATCCGTAAGCATAAATTCGAGGAGCCATTGTTTCGGCACGATGCTTACATTGCTGTTGAGTTTCACCGCTTTAAGTTTTCCTTCCGATACCCACTTCCAAACGCAACTTCTTGCACGGTCTGTTATCTTTGTTATATCATCATAGGTCAGAGCATCGGGATATTCGCTCATTCTCTCTTTGAATGATTCTTTTAATTTTTTCTTATTAAACTTAATTCTTTCTACTTCTGCTTGCGGTTTCCTTTTGAACACACCCGGCGGAATATCAGGTGATATTCCGCTTTTGATGTACGCTACTACATCTTTGGTGCGTATCTTGTACCTCCAAGTTGCTGAGTTTCTGATTTCGCATGGAATATATCCGTTCTGCAGAAGATATGCCAATCTCCGCTTTGACATATGCAATTCTATACGGACATTGTCCATGCTGATAAATTCTCCGTATGTATGACCGTTAATCTTCATATCCAATCACCTTTGCCATCATTTCTGCTGACTGCAGTTTGGTATCGTATTCTAAGTGGGCATAGATGTTTGCCGTTGTTGAGAAGTCTGAATGTCCGAGCCATTCCTGTATTTGCTTCATAGATATGCCGTTTGCTAGGAGAAGCGAAGCACATGTATGCCTTAGGTCATGGAATCTAATCTTTTTTAAACCATGCTCTTCCAACAGATGCCTGAAGTGATCTGTAACGAAGTTGGGCTTTATTATTCCGCCGAGGGGATCCACGCACACATAATCCTTATACTCTTTTGAGTATGAGTTGCCGAACAATTTCATATATTCCTCTTGCTTTGCCTTATGTTCAAGAAGAATTTTCTCTACCGCAGGTATGAGAGGCATTGTTCTTCGGCTTGACTTATTTTTCATCGTGTCATAGCCTACAATCTGAGTACCCCCATCTTCCTTTTCCTCTTGCATTACCTTATGCCATATATTGATTCGCTTTGCATCAAAGTCTATGTTGCTCCACTTAACCCCGATTACCTCGCTCCGCCTTAAGCCGTAATATGCGGCAAGGGTTATTGGAACATAAAGCTGATCATCTTTCGCCACTTTCAAAAGTTGATTCAGTTCTTCCTTTGAGTAAAATCCTGCATAATAGGCATTCTTCTTTGGTCTTTGGGATTTCGCACATGGGTTTGCAGTTACCATATCATTTTTGAAAGCATACTCAAAGGCTACCATGATAAGCCCTCTGTATCTGATTGCAGTATTTGTCTTGCATCCGTCTAACAGTATGCTTTCACATAATTTATTTATATGGGTTGCCGTCACTTCGTCAATCTTTAATTTCAGCGGTTCGAAAAATGCTTTAATCCGTCCGTCAACCATTCTTTTGTAATGCATATAGGTGGTTTGCGTTACATTATGCCTTGCGATTTTTAAATAGTCATACAGAAACTGTATGAAGTCCTGCTTGTCCGAACCCTTTTCGTTTTGTGCTTCAAGCTCTTCCTCAAACTTCAGTATAATTTCAGGAAGCATTCTTTGTGCCTTTCGCTTGTTGTCCTTTTCAGCAAGTCCTGTTGATATCCACTTGACCTTTCGTTTGCCGTTTTCGTCCTTGTAGTTTAAGAGTGCATACAGCATACCGTTTTTTGTTTGTATACTACCTGTTACTTTTATCATATTATCTCTCCTTTCTGTGGTATAGTGTACCGCTTGTCAGCAACACACTATACCACAGTTCTTTTAATATATCCAGCTATTTGCCTAATAAAAATTCAACAATTTTTACCTTGGCAAATACATACTTTCTGCCAACCTTTACAGGCGTGATATGACCTTCGTCTATCATCTTGTAAAGAGTCTTTGTAGATGTGCCGAGCATCTCGCACACTTGCTTCGCATCAAGTGCGTCAGGATATTCAGGAAACATCATCTGCATATCCTTGAATGTCAATTCAAATTCACCTCCATTACCACATTGACATTCCTTCGAAGCCTTGGTCTTCATACTCTTCTTCATCGAATTCTTCTTTGACATCTTCCTCGACGTCTTTATCGTTTTCTTCTGCGACTTCTTCATCGCTTTCCTCTGCGACGTTTTCATCGTTTTCATCAACGACTTTGCCGTCCATTCCGTCATCAATTTCGTCTTCGATTTCAGCATCCATCTCGTCTTGCATCATCTTATGCTCCTCGACAGTGGCTTGTATCACATCCGCGCTTAGCTCATCCTTTGGAATTTCCATAAGGCGTTTTGCAAGTTCGATTGCGACCACGACACCCACCGCAGTTAAAGTCATGAAGCCTTGTAAGTCTTCATCATCTTTATTGTCTTCGGTCATTTTAGAAACGCTTTTTGCGAGATTTAAAATTTGAAGACAGACATCGCTTATATTATTAATGGTACGCTCTTCTTGTCTATGTGTAAATTCCCAACCCGTATCTTTCTCTTTGACTTTCGTCTGTCGGAAGTCAAATTCGAGTTGCATATTTTCTTTCAAAAACCGTTCATCATGAAGGTTGTCATCACGGACTTTTAATCCGTCAGGACATGTATAAGTTATATTCTTTCGGCTGTCAGTCCACTTGACTTCGTAGCCTTTGTCCTCCATGAATTTCGTGAACTCATCTTTAGAATTGCAATTTCTCATTGCTTCGTTGATGGTTCGCATCAAGCTACCCTTGACTGTCTCGCCCCGAAGACCTGCTCGGTATTCTCCGCGAGACATTGACTTGATTCTATAGTTAGGTTCGCTTTTTTTCAGAACCGACAGTCCGTGATTTAAACACAGTCCGTCCGAGTAATCTCTGATTCTGAAAATTGATTTGTTATCAAGATGGAGTTTCTTACCTGTCTCCTGACTCACGCTGTTAATAATCAGGTGAGAGTGCAGGTGAGCTCTATCCATATGAGTTGATACGACCACTTCAAAACCTTGAAAATAATCAGCCAGCTCAAGAGCAATTTTATGGGCATGCTCGGGGCTTAAATTTTCGTCAGGCTTGAAGCTTTGAACATAATGATAGTACATTCTTCCTTCGTTTTTTCCTGCCAAAGCTTTTGTCAACATAAACTGCTGATATGCAAGTTCAGGCTGACATCTTACGCCCGATATTAAAGCCTTACCGTTTGACATCTCAGTCTTTTTACGGTCCATTACATACCGCAAACAAAATCCCATAGATTTTGCAGACTGAGCTCGTTTGATTTTGGGTGT
>JAZOOD010000070.1:0-7402 GCA_045654805.1 Clostridia bacterium
AAACGGTGCTCGGATAAAGCATTACGCAAACGCCGGCAAAAATTGCGTAGGTGGCCAAAAATGCTGCCATCGCCTTATGGAACCAACCCTTTTTGGTCAGCATAAACAAAAGGCCTGCATACATCGGCGTTGAACAGAACTGGAACGGAAACGCATACCACTGATAATCCGCCGTAATCTGACCGTTTTCGACGCCGAAAGTGTAGTTGATTTGCTTGTAGATTTCTAAAGCAATAACTACAATAGTTATAATTGAAACAATTTTATGTACCACGTGTTCGGACGCCTTGCCGCAAAACTTGCAAAGCAACACGGTCGATGCAACGGTGATAACCAACCAAAGAATATGAAACCACCCGTACATTTCAGGTGTAGTCATACTTGAATCCAGGAGTTCCAGAATAGTAGCCCAGAATTTCATTATAATTCCCCCACTCAAATTCAAAACCCAAAAATTTAAATTTTAATCGTCGGAACTAAAGTTGCCCAATTCATTTTTTGAAGCCGCCTTCAAATAAGCGTTTACAAATCCGTCAAGGTCACCGTCCATAACCGCACCGATATTACCTGCTTCAAAGCTTGTTCTGTGGTCTTTTACAAGATTATACGGATGGAAAACATAGGAACGTATCTGACTTCCCCAGGCAATATCCTTATGCTCTCCCTTCAAGTCTTCAATCTTTTCCTTTTGTTCCCGTTCCTTTATTTCAAAAAGTTTTGCCTTAAGCATCTTCATCGCAGTTTCACGATTCTTATGCTGTGAACGTTCCTGCTGACACGCAACAACTACACCCGTAGGTATATGTGTAATACGGATAGCGCTGTCTGTTTTGTTAATATGCTGACCACCTGCTCCACTTGAACGGTATGTGTCAACACGTAAATCTTCAGGATTAATGTCTATCTGAATATCGTCATCAATTTCAGGCATTACCTCACATGATGCAAATGAAGTATGCCGTCTGCCTGACGAATCAAAGGGAGATATACGCACCAGACGGTGGATACCTCTTTCACATTTTGCATAACCAAAAGCATTTATGCCCTCTATCATAATAGTGACACTTTTAATGCCAGCTTCATCACCCTCAAGATAATCAAGAATCTCGACTTTAAAGCCTCGTCTTTCTGCCCATCTTGTGTACATTCTAAGCAACATTTCTGCCCAATCCTGAGCCTCGGTACCGCCCGCTCCCGGATGAATTGTCATAATGGCATTGTTCTTATCATAAGGTTCTGAAAGCAAAGTTTCCAAACGCATATTCTCCAGATTAGCAGTAAAATCTTCATATCCTTCTTTAACCTCATCCAAAACAGATAAATCTTCCATTTCATTACCAAGAGAAACAAGTGTAACCAAATCTTCCCACTGTGTATAAAGATTTTTGTAACGTCCAATTTTATCTGTTAGCTGTTTTGATTTTTGAAGAACCTTTTGAGCACTTTCCATATCATTATAAAAATCAGGTTCCCCTGCCTTTGCCTCAAGCTGTTTTATTTCAGATTCTGTGCCTGAAATGTCAAAGTGAATCCCTCAATTCGTTTATGTCTTTTTCAAGAGCATCTAAAGAAAGACGATATTCTTCAAACTCTAACATATTATCAACCCTTTCAGTTTATAATTTAAAAAAATTTATTTTCCGCAACACTTTTTGTACTTTAGACCGCTTCCGCATGGGCACGGGTCGTTTCTGCCGATTTTATCATCATTTTTAACAGGTTGTTTTTTTAGGGAATCATCCCCGCCGTGCGTTGCATTTATCGGTTGTGCAACCTGTTCACGCTTCATTTCCGCATTTGTTTTAAGATGATAAAGCATTTTTACTGTATCCGCCTTGATGCTGTTAACCATTTCTTCAAACATATCCATACCCTCAATTTTGTATTCCACAACAGGGTCGTGCTGACCATATGCACGAAGACCGATACCATTTTTAAGCTGGTCCATAGCATCAATATGTTCCATCCATTTATTATCAACAGTTCGTAGTAAAACAACGCGTTCCAATTCACGCATTTTAAATTCGCCGTCTTCTTCAACGCCAAATTCTTCTTCGCGTTGTTTGTAGAATTCGGTAACTTTATCCATAAGAGCATTTTTAAAATCAATTTCATCAAATGCAAATTTTTCATCAGCAAAATCAGGTGCAATTCCAAAAGTCTGCATCATCATAGGTTCATAATTTTCCCATGCCCATTCATCTGCAAACTGCAAACCACCGCATACTGATGACACAATATTATCTACTACACTTTCAACCATAGACATAATATTTTCGTGAATATCATCGCCTGAAAGTACCTTTTGACGTTCACCGTAAATAATTTCCCTTTGCTTATTCATAACATCATCATAGTTAAGAACGTGTTTACGAATATCAAAATTTCTGGCTTCTATTTTCTTCTGGGCATTTTCTATTGTATTTGACAAAATTTTAGCATCAATCGGGTCATCTTCATCAAGGTTCATTCTGTCAACCATAAGTGCAATTCTGTCACCACCGAAAAGTCTCATTAAATCATCCTGTAATGAAATAAAAAATCTTGTAGCACCTACATCACCCTGACGACCACTTCTACCGCGAAGCTGATTATCTATACGTCTGCTTTCGTGACGTTCTGTGCCAATAATGAACAAACCGCCTGCTTCAACCACCTTTTCACGTTCAGCATCTGTCTGCAATTTAAATTCATCATAAAGTTTTTTATAAGTTGCTCTCGCCTCTATAATTTCTCCATCGTCAGTTTCAGCAAAACCTGTAGCTTCATTTATAAGTTCCTCTGCATATTCCATTTTACGCATCTGTTCTTTAGCCATAAATTCCGGATTACCGCCAAGGACAATATCAGTACCTCGACCTGCCATATTTGTAGCAATAGTTACTGCACCGAACTTACCTGCCTGAGCAACAATTTCTGCTTCTTTTTCGTGGAATTTTGCATTCAAAACACTATGCTTTATACCATTCTTCTTAAGAAGTTTTGAAAGTTCTTCAGATTTATCAATTGTAATTGTACCAACCAAAACCGGCTGACCCTTTTGATTACACTTAATAATTTGTTTTAAAACAGCATTAAATTTACCCTTTTCGTTTTTATACACTATATCGTGGTAATCAATTCTTTTAAGTTCCTTATTTGTAGGAATAACCACAACATCAAGACCATAGATTTCCCTGAATTCCTGTTCCTCTGTTTCCGCAGTACCTGTCATACCTGCAAGCTTATTGTAAAGACGGAAGAAATTCTGGAAAGTAATTGTAGCCATTGTTTTACTTTCACGTTCTACCTTAACGTGTTCCTTTGCCTCAATAGCCTGATGAAGACCATCGCTGTAGCGTCTGCCCTCCATCATACGACCTGTAAATTCATCAACAATTATAACCTGACCATCTTTAACAACGTAGTTCTGGTCGCGATGCATCGTACCGTGTGCCTTTATAGCCTGATTAATGTGATGGTGCAACAGCATATTGTCAGGGTCTGTAAGATTTTCAATATTAAAGGTTTTTTCTGCCTTTTTAACACCGGTTGATGTTAAAGTAGCTGTTCTTGCTTTCTCATCAACTATATAATCCGCATCAATGTCATCATTGTTATGAGTTTTATCGTCGGATTCCTTAATTTTAAACATTTTTAAAGTACGTGCAAATTTATCAACTATATCATAAAGCTGTGTTGATTTTGAACCAACACCTGATATAATCAATGGAGTACGTGCCTCATCAATTAAAATACTATCAACTTCATCGACGATAGCATAACTATGCTCTCTTTGTACCTTCTGGGACTGATATATAACCATATTGTCACGCAAATAGTCAAAACCAAGCTCATTGTTTGTAATATACGTGATATCGGCATTATAAGCCGCGCGTCTTTCTGGGGCATCCATATCATGAAGTACAAGACCAACATCAAGACCCAAAAACCTATAGACTTTACCCATCCATTCGCTGTCACGCTTAGCAAGGTAATCATTGACTGTAACAATGTGTACACCCTTACCATTAAGTGCATTTAAATATGCAGGCAGAGTAGCAACCAAGGTCTTACCCTCACCGGTTTTCATTTCCGAAATTCTGCCCTGATGCAGAACTATACCACCGATTACCTGAACTTTAAAATGCTTCATACCCAAAACTCGCCAAGCAGCCTCTCTTACGGTAGCAAAGGCCTCGGGCAAAATGTCATCAAGTGTTTCGCCATTTGCAAGACGTTCTTTTAAAATATTTGTATTATTTTTAAGCTGTTCGTCAGATAATGCGGAATATTCCTCATCATAGGACATAACTTTTTCAACAATGGGCATTATATTTTTAATTTCACGGTCACTGTGTGTACCGAAAATTTTTGTTAAAAAACTCATTATTTATCCCTCTTTCCAAAAGTTTAACAAAACAACATACCATACCTTATATATTTTAACACAAAAAAATAATAAATACAACCTTTATTATTAACATTCAAATTATTTTTCGAAAAATTAATAAATTTAGGTATTGACATTGCAAAATTCATCAAGTATAATATAATGAGTGTTGTAGATTTTACGACACAGCCGCCTACTATATCGGTAGCGGAGGGAGGGAAATTTGTGTCAGAAATTAGAGTTAAAGAAAATGAATCTCTTGACAGTGCGCTTCGCAGATTCAAAAGACAATGCTCAAAAGCAGGTGTTTTGTCTGAAATCCGCAAGAGAGAACATTACGAAAAACCTAGTGTTAAGCGTAAAAAGAAGTCAGAGGCTGCTAGAAAGCGTAAATTCTAATACCAAAGGTAGTGTATTATATGTCTCTTAAAGATAAATTGATGGATGACCTTAAAGCTGCTATGAAGGATAAAGATACTATCCGCAAAAATGCAGTTCAAATGGTCAGGGCATCAGTATTACAAGTTGAAAAAGACAACAAAGTAACACTAGATGATGAAGGTGTTATTGAGGTTGTTGCTAAGGAAGTTAAAAAACGCAAAGATGTTCTTCCTGAATACGAGAAAAGCGGTCGTCAGGAACTTATTGATGAACTTAATAAGGAAATTGAGGTCTTGATGGCTTATCTTCCGGAGCAGATGTCCGAGGAAGAAATTGAAGCTTTGGTTATCAGTGCTATTGAGGAAGCCGGAGCTAAATCAATGAAAGATATCGGTAAAGTTATGGCGGTTATAATGCCGAGAACTAAAGGTAAGGCTGACGGTAAAACAGTTAACCAATATGTTAGAAAGCATTTATCATAAAAAATACGGAAGATGAATTTCATCTTCCGTTTTTATTTTTCAAACTATTATGTCCCATATATCATCCAAATCAATTTCTGTTTTAACAACTGTTAGCTTTCTTAATTCCAAATCTATTCTGCTAACAATACCCTCAGCTGAAACATATTCTCCATCGGAATAATATATAACTTTTACCATCTTGCCCTTTTCAACCGATTTAATTATTTCCGAAAGTTCTGCTGCCTTGTCATCCGTCAATTCGTGTTTGGGGACAACTATTCTTTCCCTTTCTCTTATAAGATCATAAAATCCCTTTAATGCTGCAAATGGCATAAACTGTTTAGCCCTGTCACTCACCGTTATGTCCTCCAATCAATTTATTTCTCATCTTGGTAGTGGCTTTATCCTGCAAATTCATACCGCTTAAAATTGAATTTTTACCAAATTTTTTACGGATACCGATTATGGCCTCCTGCTTCTTCCTCTCCTTTTCATCATATTCCAAACCGGAAAACATATCAAATTCAATATATTCCTGCACAACAAGATGATTTACACTTATAGTAATCTTGCGAATAGGAAAATCTGGCTTAGTGGTCTTTTTATAGTAATCCACAAAATAATCAATGAGCTTTCTGCGTGAATTTGTATATTCACCTATCTTCATAGTACCGCCCGTTGACTTTGTTACATCCTTTGAGTAACCTATTGTAAGTGAAATTGAATCTGTAACCAGATTTTTATCAACCAAATCCAAAACGAGCAAATCCACCATTTCCTTAACAGCCAGCAAAGCATCATCAAAATTATAGTCGTTAAATAATATCTGACTGTTTGTAAGAGAACTGCTTTTTGCTTTAAAATTCTTAATTTCCTCAATAGTACAAGGCTCTATCCCCTTGGCGTGGTCAATTATAAATTCGGCATTAACCCCAAATTCCTTATAGAGTATCTTTTCATCAAAATGTGCAATGTCATAAAGGTCATAAACACCGTATTTTTCAAGCCTTTTAACTATTCCGTTACCAAAGTTCCAAATATCAGTAATAGGTTTGTAATGCCACAAGGTCTTTTTAAATTCCTGTTCATCAAGATAACCAATATGGTCATCAACGTGTTTTGCGGTAATATCAAGTGCCACTTTTGAAAGAAACATATTTGTACCTATCCCCGCTGTTGCACATATTCCCGTTTCTTCATATACAGCATCTATAATCATACGTGCCATTTCTTTTGGTGTTTTATTATATAGTTGCAAATACGATGTTATATCAAAAAAACATTCGTCAATAGAATAAACGTGAATATCATCCTTGCTGATATATTTTAAATAAACAGAATATATGTTTGCGGAATATTCCATATAAAGCTTCATTCTTGGCATAGCAGTAATATATTCCACACTGTCAGGAATTTCAAATAGACGGCATCTGTTTTTTATCCCCATATCCTTAAGGGCAGGGGTAATTGCAAGGCATATTGCCCCCTTTCCCCTCGACGGGTCCGCAACAACAAGATTAGTCTTAAAAGGGTCCAAACCTCTTTCTACACTCTCAACAGAAGCATAAAAACTCTTTAAATCTATACATAAATAATATTTTTCAGACATTTCTACACTCCTCCCAAAAATATTTGATACACTCTGCGTTATGTTGGAACTAAAAATCACAACTTCATAAAAACAAACATATTATATAAAAAAAGAATTTTGCAGGTGATTTATATGTTTAACAATTCTTTACTCAATATTAAAAAAAGACCTTATGCGTATGCAAAAATAAATGGAAGTAATGAGTACCCATATATAAAGGGTATTGCATACTTTTATAAAGCACAGGCAAGTGTACTGGTTTCCATACAATTAAAAGGATTACCTGTATCAGATAGTATTTGTCAAAACCCAATATTTGCAGTTCATATCCACAGTGGAGGTAGTTGCACAGGTAACAACACCGACCCATTTGCTGATGCAATGACACACTATAATCCAAATAATTGCAATCACCCCTACCACGCAGGCGACTTACCACCCATATTAGGTGCAAACGGAATTGGTTTTTCTGCATTTTTAACAAACCGATTTACCGCTGAAGAAATAATAGGAAAAACTCTTATAATCCACTCCGGACCCGATGATTTCACAACTCAACCGTCTGGTAATTCTGGTATAAAAATCGCATGTGGA
>JAZOOD010000071.1:0-41902 GCA_045654805.1 Clostridia bacterium
ACCTTTGATTTTTAAATCAATGCTTATAAGATTACCAATGTATATTTGGTCTTTAACAATATGTAACCCAGCTATTTGATTTGTCTCATAATATTTCTTTCTTAACCCTTTATAACACAGTTTATCATTTTCTATTAATAAACCTTCGTTTCTGCAAAGCAACCATAACACCGTAGCAAGAATTATAAGTCCACAGGCTATTGTAAAAGAAAATTTAAAAGTATCTTCTTGAATTCCGAATACTATAAGTGCAATATCTGCAACCGCAGTAATAACCCAAAAAAATTTAGCAGAATAATTATCTGATTTTATAAATAACTTCATATTCTACTCCTTTCTACAATATTCGACATTCTTTACTATAAAGACTGTATATTTTAGATGCCGTGCATCAAAGCCTCCCTTGCCTAAAGGGAGGTGTCAGCCGTAGGCTGACGGAGGGATTCTTTAACAGCATTATCTATATACTGACATACTCCCTCAAAGTTTCTGTTTACTTCGTTGTTAGGTATTCTGATAACAACCAAGTTTCTTAGTTCGATTCTTTCTGTTCTGATTTTATCTTTCAATAAACCTTTTTCTTCATAATGTTGCGAGCCATCAAGTTCGATGATTAATCTTGCACTATGGCAATAAAAATCTACTATGTAATTATCAATTACCTTTTGCCTCAAAAATCTAACAGGATATGTTTTCAAGAAATCATACCAAAGATGTCTTTCTTCTTTTGTCATATTCTTACGCAAAATTCTTGCATTTGTTGTTAATTCGGTATTGTGTTTTCTATCCATATATCCCTCCACCACCTTCGGTGGTCCCCCTCCCTTTAGGCAAGGGAGGCTTTTTTGATTTCGACAATATTCGACATCCCTTATAGACTTTTGTCAAGTCAGGACAAAAAAATAAATTCCCTAACACATTTAATTAACTTTTATTTTAACAACTATTTTTCTTACGGTTGTCCTTATATTATTATTTGCCATACCTGGCTTATGTACATCCTGAGGAAAAAATACGGCATATTCTTCATCTGTAAATACACCAGCAGTTGCTATATCTGTATCCCCAAAAAAGATTACATCTTTTTCTGCATTATATTCTGTATTTGGTTTTGCCTTGGAAATATCAGTTATTTCCATTTTTTCCGTTCCCGAAATAATGTACTGAATGTCTATGTAATTTTTATGTGCTTCAAACTTTGCTTCGTCAGGCAATTTTGTATCATATTCCTGAACCATAGCATAAACATCTGTTCCGTCAATTTCATATTTACCCACAGGCAAATTTTCTTTAACTGCATTTTTTATAAAACCAAATGCCTTTTCAAACTTTGCATTTACTCCGTAATAACACTCACAATTTTTTAATGTATCAATAATCATTTTCATTACTCCTTTTTAGACAATATATACTTTAATTATACATCTGTCTGTTAAAAAAATCAATAAAAAAGGAGTTGCATAAGCAACTCCAATTAAAAATCAACCCAAATTATTAACTGTTCTTGGATATGGTAGTACATCTCGAATATTACCCATACCTGTTAGATACATAACCGCCCTTTCAAAGCCAAGGCCAAAGCCTGCGTGCTTTGTACCACCATATCTTCTAAGGTCAAGGTAATGGCCGTAATCTTCCTCACCAAGTCCAAGTTCTGCCATTCTTGCAGTCAGGACGTCAAGTCTTTCTTCTCTCTGGCTACCGCCGATAATTTCACCGATACCGGGAACAAGGCAATCCATAGCAGCAACAGTCTTGCCATCATCATTAAGACGCATATAAAAAGCCTTAATTTCCTTTGGATAATCAGTTACAAAAACAGGACGTTTAAAGATTTCTTCAGTAAGGTATCTTTCGTGTTCTGTCTGCAAATCAATACCCCATTTAACAGGATATTCAAACTTCTTACCGCTCTTTTCAAGCAATTCGATAGCTTCTGTATATGTTACGTGACCAAATTCACTATTTAGGATGCCTGTTAATCTGTCAAGCAAGCCCTTGTCAATGAACTTATTGAAAAATTCCATTTCAGCAGGTGCATTGTCAAGAACATATTTAATTACAAACTTAAGCATATCCTCTGCGAGCTGCATATTGTCATTAAGGTCTGCAAAAGCAATTTCAGGCTCTATCATCCAGAATTCCGCAGCATGTCTTGTAGTATTTGAATTTTCAGCACGGAAAGTTGGTCCAAAAGTATAGATATCACCAAACGACATAGCGAAAGTTTCGCCCTCAAGCTGACCTGATACCGTAAGGGAAGTTTCTCTTTTAAAGAAATCCTCCGCATAGTCAACCTTGCCGTCTTCTGTCTTTGGAATATCATTAAGGTCCATTGTAGTTACCCTAAACATTTCCCCTGCCCCCTCACAGTCAGAGCCTGTGATAATTGGTGTATGAACATAGACAAATCCTCTGTCATTAAAAAATTTATGGATGGCATAAGCAATCAAAGAACGTACTCTGAACACTGCTGAAAAAGTATTTGTTCTAGCCCTTAAGTGTGGTATAGTTCTTAAAAACTCATAAGAATGTCTTTTTGGCTGTAATGGATAATCAGGTGTACTTTGACCTTCCACACAAATTTCAGTAGCCTTAATTTCAAAAGGCTGTTTAGCATCAGGAGTATCCACAAGAATACCCTTTACTCTAAGTGATGAACCGATATTCAGCTTACAAACCTCTGCAAAGTTTGAAATTTTATCCTGTTCAAAAACCACCTGAATATTCTTAAAATATGATCCGTCGTTTAGCTCAATAAAGCCAAAAACCTTGGAATCACGCATATTTCTAACCCATCCGTTTACGGCAATCTCCTTACCGTCAAGGGATTTGTGATCTGCAAATAAATCTCTAATTTTCACTAATAACACCTCTAAAAATCAATATCATTACTATTATACATATTTTTGCCAACAAAATCAAGTATTAATAAAAAAATAGGGAATAAAAATTATTCCCTATCAAATATTTATAAAATCATTATGCCTGCTTTTTCACACACTTCAAGAGTTTCAGCATCCCATATACTTGACTGTACCTCACCAATATGAGCATTACCAATCATAAGCATACAAAGTCTTGACTGACCTATTCCTCCGCCTATTGTAAGGGGTAATTCACCGTTTAAAAGCATTTTATGAAATGTCAAATTACGGCGGTCATTACAACCGGCAATAGAAAGCTGTCTGTCCAATGATTCTTCATCAACTCTGATGCCCATTGATGAAATCTCAATAGCACGGTCCAAAGTATCGTTCCAAAAGAATATGTCACCGTTAAGCTGCCAGTCATCATAATCTGGTGCACGTCCGTCATGAGGTTTGCCAGAACGCAATTTACCACCTATCTGCATAATAAATGCTGTCTTATGTTCTTTGACATAAGCGTTTTCACGTTCTGATGCAGTCATATCCGGATACATATCCTCAAGCTCCTGAGTTGTCACAAAGGCTACATCTCTACAAAGCTTGCTTTTAAGCTGAGGATAACGTACATGAAGTTGTTCATTGGTATTACATATTGCGTTAACAATAGCCTTGACAGTTCTCTTTAAATAATCAATATTTCTATTTTCACGAGTAATTATCTTTTCCCAATCCCATTGGTCAACATAAATAGAATGTAAGTTATCCAAAGACTCATCACGTCTTATTGCATTCATATCAGTATATAAGCCCTTGCCTACCTCAAAATTGTATCTTTTAAGGGCAAGACGCTTCCACTTGGCAAGAGAATGTACAATCTGTGCCTCAGTACCTATAGCAGGAACATCAAAGGAAACAGGACGTTCGTAGCCATTAAGATTATCATTAAGTCCGGAATCCTCCGTAACAAAAAGGGGGGCAGAAACACGCTTAAGATTAAGTGCATCTGCAAATTCAGCCTGAAAATTTTGTTTAATATAAGCTATGGCTCTTTGTGTATCATATCTGTCTAATGGTGGCTGATAGCCCTCTGGAATATAAACCTTATTCATTTTCTTCCTCTTTTCTATAAAAACAACATATGGTAATTTTAACATAAAACTATTGTCTAGTCAACATTTCGACCCACTTTAATTCCATACAAAATACCAACGACAGTATAAGGTATTAATAAAATTAACCATACAAATGTTGTAAAGGGTGGCAAAAATATTGTTACAAGTGCCAAAACACCCATAATTACCATTTCAAAACCTAGAAATCTGTTTATCTTTCTTGCTTTTTCAGTATCAATGTTATAATTTTTAACATAGTCCAATTTAGGTAAATAATTTCCTATTACAAAAAATATCCCGCTTACAAGCAATATTACAATTTTTCTTATATCTATATTCCATCCAAGTCCGTAACCTAACGTTATTATTTGAAGAATAAATGTCAAAACAGGAATTATCCATTTTGTTGCTATTTCCAACTTTTTACGTTCACCGTGTTTATATGAATTTATATCATTAACAAAACAGCAAAAAATCTGTAATAACACCATAAAAAATGGCATTCCATATACTACAAACTCCTTTGATGCAAAGTTGTCAGGATTATTGTATAAATCAAAGTGAATAGCCATAGTATCAGGTAAATCATTCCATAAAGCTAATCCTAAAAGAATAGGCAAAAGACACACAAAACAAGTTATAAATAAGCTTTTCAACTTTATAAATTTCATCATTTATTACCTCCTAAACCATAAATCCATGTTAATACTTCCTCAAATACAGAAGTATTTAATTCATAATAAATAAAATTTTTGTATTTACGTTCTGTAATAAGGTCCGCTTTTTTCAATTTAGCTAAGTGATATGAAACAGTAGCTCCTGTCAAATCAAAATGTTCCGCAATTTCCCCTGCAGACTTTCTTCCGCTTTTTAACATTTGCAATATATCCCGTCTGACAGAATCAGATATGGCCTTTAATACTTCATTCATTCCCATTTACATCATACTCCACACACTCTATTTAGAAATATTTCTAAATATATTATAATATACAGAAAAAGAAAAGTCAACAACTATTTAGATGTTTTTCTAAACAGATGTTGACTGTATAAATTAAAAATTTAATTCCATTGAAATATGAACAATACCTTCTTCCAGAAATTCATCAGAAACTGCATTAAATCCAAACCTTCTATAATAACCAACTGCATGTTTTTGGGCATCTACACATATTTTTCTACAATTTAATTTATTCTTTATTTCAACAATACTATCTTCCATAAGCTTGCGTCCCAAGCCATTTCCGTGATTTATTGTCAATACTCTACCTATTTTTACTGTATAATCATCTTTACAGAATGCTCTCAAATACGCAACAATCTTATTATTATCTTTTATAAAGCAGTGCATACTGTTATAATCAACATCATCCATATCATTATAATTTATATTCTGTTCCACAATAAAAATCTGTGATCTTGCCTTTAAAATTTCATACAACTCACTTGCTGATAATTCATTAAATTTTTTTGCAACAAAATCCATATCATTTCCCCTAAGCTTTATTTTTGAAAAAGGCAACATTCCTGACGGAATATTGCCTTTGATAATTATAATTTATTTCTTTGAATTTTACCGCTTACTGTTTTTGGAAGACTGTCTCTGAATTCAACAATTCGAGGATACTTATAAGGAGCAGTTTTATCCTTAACGTAATTTTGAATTTCCTTTTTAAGCTCCTCACTTGGCTCAGTACCATTTACCAAAACAATACTTGCCTTTACAATTTGTCCTCTTACTTCATCAGGAACAGCAGAAACACCGCATTCCAAAACATATGGAAGTTCCATAATAACACTTTCTATTTCAAAAGGACCTATGCGGTAACCGGATGATTTGATAACGTCATCAACACGTCCTACATACCAATAATAACCGTCTTCATCACACCACGCAACATCGCCTGTATGATAATATCCGTCATACCATACTTCGTCTGTTTTTTCACTATCTCCATAATAACCTGTAAACAAACCACAAGGTGCACCATCTTTAACATTAATACAGATTTCACCGGATTCACTTGTTTTAACATGATCTCCATCTGCATTTAAAAGCTCAACCTTATAAATAGGAGCAGGTTTACCCATAGCACCAATTTTATGAGGTTTACCAACAAGGTTACCAATAATCATTGTACTTTCTGTCTGGCCAAAGCCTTCCTTAATCTGAAGTCCTGTTGCCTTTTCAAACTGACGGTAAACTTCCGGATTTAATGCTTCACCTGCAGTTGTCATATGCTTAACAGATGAAAAATCATAGTTTGAAATATCCTGTTTAACCATCATACGAAGCATGGTAGGCGGTGCACAGAATGTTGTAATTTTATGTTTAGCAAACATTGGCAAAATCTCTGCCGCATCAAAACGGTCAAAATCATATACAAATGTTGCCGCCTCACATAGCCATTGACCATAAAGTTTACCCCACATAGCCTTTGCCCAGCCTGTGTCTGAAATTGTAAAGTGTAATCCATCAGGATCAACATTGTGCCAATACTTCGCAGTATGGAAATGTCCAAGAGGGTATTTGTAGTTATGTGTTGCAATCTTAGGATAGCCTGATGTACCTGAAGTAAAATACATAAGCATTGTATCGTTCCCACACGCTGAATTTTCAGTACGTTCAAAATGAGAACTGAAGCGTTTGTACTCTACATCAAAGTTTCTCCAACCGTCCCTGGTACCCCCAACCATCATTTTTAGTGTAAGCTTAGGGCACTTTTCAGCAGCAATATCTACCTGACGTGCTACATCGCCATCAGCAGTACATACAATAGCGCTAACACCCGCGGAATCAAATCTGTATTCAAGGTCGTGTTCCTGAAGCTGGTCTACCGCAGGAATAGCAATTGCACCAAGCTTGTTAAGACCTAACATAGCTATCCAGAACTGATAATGACGTTTTAGAATAAGCATTACTCTGTCGCCCTTTTTAATACCCAAAGACGCAAAGTAGTTTGCACATTGGCTTGAAAGCTTTCTCATATCCGTAAAAGTAAAACGTCTTTCGGTCTTATCCTTTGAAATATGAAGCATTGCAAGCTTTTCAGGTTCACGTCTTGAAAGTTCATCAACAAGGTCAAATGCAAAATTGAATTTGTCCTCATTTTTAAAGGTAATTGATGTAGGTGTACCCTGTTCATCCTCTACAATATCAATATATTTGTGATAAATTCTGTCCTTTGTATCTCTATGGATTGAACCGATAATCTGCTCAGTTGGTACAATGTCAGAGGACATACCTTCTGTTGCATCAACATCATCTCTAAGTACAATAGCATAGAATTTACAATCCTTACCATTTACAGCAATCATACCGTGAGGAGTGTCACTGTTATAATAAATACTGTCCCCGGGACCAAGTACCTCTTTGTGCTCACCAATCTGTACCATCAGGTGACCTTCGATTACTATATCACACTCCTGCCCCGTATGGGTAGTAAGCTCTATATCCTTATTCTGTGCTTCCTCATCATAATTGCTTACAACATACAAAGGCTCTGCAATACGGTTTTTAAAAGCATACGCAAGGTTGTGATATGTCATACCATGTGCCTTTGCAATCTGCTGACCTGCACCTGCACGTGTAACTGTGTATGATTTCAGATTAGGGCTGAAACCTTCAATAATATCTGTTACATTAACACGCAAAGCTGCAGCACAACGGTAAATAAATGCAAAGTTAAGGTCTGCTTCACCATTTTCACACTTTAGATATTCGTCTACAGTTATGCCTGTTTTTTCAGCCATTTCCTCCGGTGTGTAATTTTCAATTAGACGAAGCTCACGAATACGCTCCGCCATTTCTTTAATTTTCAAATTAATATCCATTGAATTTTCCATAAAAATTCCTCCTATTGAGCAGATGTACCTATCTATGAGACAAAAAAAACCCGTCTCAAAGAATAAGTAAAACTTTGAGACGAGCGTAAAATCACCCGCGGTACCACTCAAATTGCGATATTTACATCGCCACTCTCCGAGTCCAACAACTCATATGCATTAACGCAGCAATCACGAGGAGGTTCTACTTATGTATAACACTTTCTTCCTCCCAGCTCGGAAGCTACAAACATATATAATCCCCTATGGCTTGCACCAACCGCCACTTCTCTAGCAGGTTCGGTATATATGCCCTCTCCGTCAAAGCTTTTTTTTAATATACCATATTCTTAAAATTATGTCAAGTATAAATAAATAGTTTTTGTAAAACAAATAATTCAAAAAAATAATAACATTATGAATAACGCTCATAAAATTGTCAAAAATAAATAAAACTGTAATTGGAGGTAAACAAAATGTTTAAACACGAAAAAATGCTTTTTCATCCTGTAGAGATAGAAAAACCAAATCCACAATACGCTGTGTTACTTCAGGAACAACTCGGTGGTGGAAATGGCGAACTTAAAGCAGCTATGCAATATATGTCGCAAAGTTTTCGTATTAAGGACCCTGAAATCAAGGATTTATTTCTTGATATAGCTGCAGAAGAACTTAGTCATATGGAAATGATTGCACAAACCATTAATTTACTCAATGGTCATGATGTAGATGCAACAAATGTAAAGGCAGGAGAAATTCAATCACATGTTATTTTGGGTTTAAATCCCGGGCTAATAAATGCCTCAGGCTACTCTTGGACCGCAGATTATGTCACAGTAACCGGAGATTTATGTGCCGATATCTTAAGTAATATTGCATCAGAACAACGCGCAAAAGTAGTTTACGAATATTTATATCGTCAGATAAATGATAAAAAAGTAAAAGAAACTATCGACTTTCTTCTCAACCGTGAGGAAGCACACAACCAAATGTTCCGTGATGCATTTAACAAGGTACAAAATAGTGGTTCAAACAGGGATTTTGGTACAACAAAGGCGGCAAAAATGTATTTTTCAATGTCAGACCCAGGACCTAATGCCTTTGCCAGTAACGAAACCACTGCTCCATCTTTTAATAAATAATTTATGTAAAATTTACAAGGAACACCAAGTAAGGTGTTCTTTTTTCGAGAAAAACAAAGAATGACTTTTTCCTCTGCAGAAAAAAGTCATTCTTTATGGCTTTTATGTACATAATAGATGCAACCTCTTTTTGTTGTTTCTATTAAGTTTCAACTGTAATATTTATACAAACAAACTCGCCAAAGCGAGTTTGCACTTTACCTCTTCCTTATTCACTATTACTTGTTACTTCAAAATCCACAAGAGCGATTTTCAGGGAATAGTGAAGAGTGAATAGGTAATAAGTAAAATCGACAAGACTCTGACGAATCTTGTCGATTTTTGGTTGCGGGAGCCGGATTTGAACCAACGACCTTCGGGTTATGAGCCCGACGAGCTACCAGACTGCTCCATCCCGCGATATTGAATTAATGTGGCCTTCCCTAACCACTCAAATATTATACCATTAATATAACTCAATGTCAAGTATTTTATTAAAATTTTTTATTATATTAAGGCACGCGGTCGAGCGTACCCTAATATAATAGGTTTTAAAACTATTTATCTTGTGAGTCCTTAGCCTTTTCCTCTTTAGGCATAGCAATAGCATTTACATAAACATCTACCGCAGTAACATTAAGACTAGTCATAGTTTCAACTTCTCTTTTAATCTTTTCCTGTACTTCGGCGGCAACCTCCGGAATATTGCATCCGTGATTAACAGTAATAGAAACAGAAATCTTAACATTATTATCCTCTATAACAGCCTTTACACCCTTTGTATAGTTTTTTTTACCAAAAAATTCAGAAATACCGCTTATGGAGTTACACATACCAGCCACTCCCTGAACTTCAGAGGATGCAACACCTGCAACTACCGATATAACCTCTTCCGAAATATTTATCTTACCTGTATTATCCATAATTTTTTCCTCGTACATTAGCTCTAGCCCCTTTCGTTAGTTATATTCTACCACATATTTTAAAAAAATAAAAGACTTTTTTACTTATTTTCAATTATTTTTATTTTTTCTGCAGAAAATCCGCTTACATCCTCAATAACATCTTTTATTTTAGATACTAAAACCTCGTCAAGTTCAATATCATAAATTATTGCAGTAGCCTCTTCACCATCTATATAAACAATACTTTTTTCAACACCCTTAGCTTTAAGGCTGTTTTCTATTGTACTTTCATCATTTATATATTTTGCAGAGGCTGTAAGCATAGCTTGTGCATTATCCTTGGTTTCACGGTCACAATTAGAATTGTCAATTATATCACGATAGACCTGCATACTTTCGCTTCTTTTGCTATCTCTTTCCATAACCGAAGCAGTATATTCATCTGGTTCCTCAACAACCTGCACAGTTTCTGCAGGGGCTAAGGTTTCTACTGCATCATCCGTATAATTTACATTTATATAGCCGGCAACAGCTATAATAACTACTAAACCTATCAAAGTAAGATGACGTCTGTTTATATTTGAAAATTTAAGCTTTCTCATAAAAATCTCCTCTACTTCTTTTTTAATAAAATCTGAACCTTATAATCCGGCAAACCAAGTACGGCTACAGCAGAATCGTGTAGTGTCTTTTTAATAACAGTATTTTCAGCACCATCTGCAACAATGATTGCACCCTCTACCTGATTTTTTTCATCGAATGTCAACATCACATCTACATCACCTACTCCCTCTGCCATTTCAAGTGTATTTTTCAATTTCTTTTCAAGACTTGTACCTGATGTTTCTCCACTCCCAACCACTGACAAAAGTACACACAATATTCCCGCGATTAACAAAATTACATATTTAAATTTTGATTTTAATAATTCAATAATTTTATCATTCATTAAGATACCTCATAATATCATCATAAGTTTTTTTGTTATCACAACTTATTTTTTTGATTTTATAATCCTCAGTAAGTTCAACATCTACTACGCTTTTCCCAAATTTTTGAGATAAAATGTTTTCCAGCCTTTCCTCATACAAATTCTTAAGATAACTGCTGTTATATTCAGTAATACTGTTAGATTGTACAGATACAAAGACATCATCAAAATCAATTTTAACAAAAACCGAAACAGTAAGTGAAATAATTATTAAGCCGTATATAAAAGAAGAATATTTATGCATAGAATTACCCGGCAAAACACACTCTGCAATAGACCACATAAAGGTTATTGCAATAATTGTCTTTACGAACAAGCTTACACTATCCATACTATGCACCACCCACAAAAATAATAACAGTAATTGATAAAATATACATTATAGACACCACAACCAACATACCAAGCAATATACCAAGATACGCAGAAACATTGTTAATTGAGCTGACTACAGCCTTACCTGCTACAGGTGATACAGTAACCGATAAAATGTTAATAATTATGACCTTAACTACAATTTTTATACAGGGAACAGCTACTATGGAAATTATACCTGCAAGTCCTGCAATTCCCACAGAATTTTTCACAACAGTAGAACAAGCTAAAATCAAATCAACAGAATCCGCAAGCATTCCCCCCACATATGGTATAAAGCTACCAACTGCATACTTTGTTGTTTTAAGAGTGATTTCATCAACCTTTGGTGCCGCAACTCCTACTATACTGATTATTCCAACATAAATTGTAAAAACGAGGCCCAAGGTCCATTTTAAAAGCTTATATAATTGATTACCGAAATTTACAAGATACTTTTTTTCCGTTACATCACCTGTAAGTTTAAGAACAAGCCCTATAATACTCATAGGAATCACAAAGGATTTAATTATCAAGGATATTACAGATGAAACACCAATCATTATAGGATTAAGCACACCTGATGTACCTATTTTCCCACTTGTTGCAAGAAAGGTCATCAGAGTAGGTATCAGCGAATTTATAAACATAATCAGTCTGTCTATCATCTGTATGGAAAATTCTGCAACATCATATGTAAGGTTAATAAGACTTAACACAACAATACCGGTTACAACCAAGTTTACTGTACGGTCACTTTTAATTGTAGTATACATATTTTCAATCAATGCAGATAGCATTACTAAAATAAAAATATGAGTTATAAAAACCAAATCACCTTTAAATATTTTAGTTACATTTATCTTAAAATATTTTATGATACTGTCAAATTCTACTGTAAAATCTCCAGAGTTGAGCTTATCAATAACATCAAGTGCATTAAATTCTATTTCTGCATTGTCAAAGATTTTTTGAATACTGTTCCTTGCTTCACTGTCAAGTACACTGTCTACGCCGTCTGCATAAGCCTGTACGCAACAAACAGATAAAAGCACAAGTATAATAAAAAATATTTTCTTCATAAAAACACCTTATATCAATCCAATAATGGTATTCATCAAGTTAAGCAAAATCGGAACAGACAGAGAAATTACAAATATTCTCCCTGCAAATTCAATTTTTTTGGCTATGAACTTTTCCCCACATTCTTCCGCAACTGAGGACCCAAATTGGGTAATGTATGAAATTCCCAAAACTTTTAGCAATAGCTTAATATGTTCATTGGATATTCCGTAACCGGTGCTGAAGGTATTAAAAACTGCAACAACATTACCAATATCCACATACAGCATACTTATTATTACAACACCCGTTAAAATTGCCACAACAAAGCTAAGCTCGGAATTTATTTTTTTAAGCATTAATGAAATAACAACTCCAATTAATGCTACAAAGACAATCTTAATCATAATTCAAAAAGGGATTTTACAGTTTCGAATAACTGACTTACCTTTTGAACAACTAAAATAAGTGCTACCATAAGCCCCGCCAATGATGTCATTATCCCAAGCTCACTCTTACCTGCTTGATTTAACAAATTATGTAAAACAGATGCAATTATACCGATTGCCGCTATTTTAAAAACTAAATCTATTCCGCTGTCCATAAATTCACCGCCTATGCCAAGATTATTGCAATTAAAAATCCGGCTAACACACCCGATGTCCTGAACAATTTTACATATCTTTTCTCATCATCAATTGCTGCTTGCAGATTTGATTTTATATTTGATATGGAATTATTAATATTTTTTATTTCATCCTCACGGTCACCGCTTCCAAACATCGAAAAAAAACTATTTATTTCTTCAATATCTTTGTTATTAAGAGATAAAGTATTATCCATTTTTATGTATGAATTAAACGCGTCTGCAAGTGTTATACTCTTTTTACTTACTGCATCTGACACAAACTTTATCATATAACTTATATTTTTTGATTTTACATTACAGGAATTAATAAGTGCATCACTTATAACACAATTTGAAAAACTGATTTCATTTTTTACTCTTTCAAACACATTAATTAATGCCTTAAGTTCCCTTGTTCTGTTAGAATATTTTTCCGACAAATCAAACCCTATTTTTGCGGACGATACTACAATTATAATAAATCCAAGTATCTTAATCATTATAAATTACCTCCTCTATTGTACCTATACCGTTTTTATTACCAAGTAAAACTATATTATCAAATTCACCTTTCCCAAATCCAAGTCTTTTTAAAGTATTATCTACATTATTACCGTGAGCAGTTGCAATAACACATACGCCAAATGAAAATGCTTGATGTATAGCTCGACAGTCTGCCGATGCAATTTCATCTGTAACAATATATTCCGGCGACATACTCCTCAATACATACTCTATCCCATCGGTTTTAGGTGCAAGAGATAACACATCTGTCATTTCACCAATATTAAAGCATATATTCCCTTTATGTACCCCCGCTATTTCGCCACGCTCGTCCACAATACTTATTTTATTGGTTTTTCCAAGTCTACGGCACAAATCACGCAAAATTGTAGTCTTTCCGCAACCGGGAGGCGAAATTATCAAAAGATTATTTATATTAAAATTCAACTTATCGGAACATCCTATTATTTCATGAGCAATTCTTATATTTACGGAATTTATATCTTTAATATTGTATATTTCTTTGTCCTTTAATACCACCGTACCGCAAATACCTATTCTGTGACCTCCATCTATGGTAACAAATCCGTTTTTAATCTCATCAAGATAAGCATATACTGAAAGGTCGCAGAATTTTTTCAATGTGTTTTCTATCTCAATTTGACTCATAACATAATCAGTTTTAAAGTATATGTTGTCCGATTTGATTACAACACATTTGTTTGCTCTTAAGGAAATTTCGTTAACTTTTTCAAGGCAAATTTTATCAGTGAGGCCTTGGGGTAACTTATTATAGATATTTTTCATTTGAAACACCTCTTGACTTTATCATATTATTGCTTTAATAAAATTAGAACATAATATTGACATAATATAAAAAAAATAATATAATTAAGTTATATAAAAACGCAGAGTAAGGATATGTGCGTATAGTGTCAACAGACGGGGAGTTGCTGTTGGACGAATACATTTTTGTAGCGATACATATCTTGCATCCCGCTGCCTTATACGAGGATTATCCTTTTTTAACTTTAATCTCCGTAAATGAGCAGAACATTTTAAGGAGGTTTTTTTATGTCAAAAAATCAATCAACGCCCAATTTTTTTAGTTTAAAAAGGATTTTTCATTTCCCAAAACTCACAACCGGAAAAGTATGTGCATTGGGCTTACTTATAGCAATAACCATGGTACTTTCAATAATATCCGGTTATTTAAGAATTGGTAATTTCAGCAAGCTTTCCATAAGCTTCATATCTATTTTTATTGCAGCATATTCCTTTGGTGGTATATCAGGGGGGATGGTTGCCGCACTGGCAGATATAATATCCTGCTTTGTTAATCCGGTGGGTCCGTTTTTGCCACAGCTTACGGCAATAGAATTTATGTACGGTTTTATATACGGACTATTTTTCTACAAAGTAAATCCAAAATTGTATTTCCCCAATATTTTATTATGTAACATTTTTCAATTTACAGCAAATATGATTCTAAAAACTGCTGTATTATCTGTAACATATGGTTCAACATTTAATGCATATTTTGTTACAAGATTGCCAATGTGTGTTGTACAGGTAATCATAATATTAATTGTACTGATATTAATAAAACCATTTTTAAAAACATTTGAGAAAATATCGTGATAATAAAACGGCGCTAAAATAATTTAGTGCCGTTTATTTTTTTGACAAAATTCCTCACTCAAATTATGTATAATAAAAAGTAAGGAGGACAAAATGACTGTTTATATTGACCAATACATAATTATTAACGTAATTTTAAACTTTATTATTTTACGTATTACAAAGAATATTATAAAATCCAAATCAACTAATCCCAGGTTATTTGTTTCAAGCTTAGCAGGTGGACTATTTGCAGTACTACTGTTATTTCCTCAAACAAAAATTGCAACCGGAATAATGGGCAAAATTATATTTTCACTCATTCTGACAGCCATAAGCTTTAAGTCGGAGAACTTAAAGGAGTTTTTTAAAAATCTGGTTGTTTTTTATTTTGTCAGTTTTACAATAGGCGGTTGCGGTTTTGCACTAGCTAATATGTTTAACAAAAATTACTGTTTGGATACGGCAAGACTTTTGTGTATTACGGTCTTTCTGTCATACATAATTTTAAGTATTATATCAAGTGTATATGAAAAATATTTCAGGTATGACAACTTAATTCACAAGATACAAATAAGAAACGGTGACCAAGAAACAGAAACAGAATGTTTTTATGATACCGGTAACAATTTGCGTGACCCCATAAGCAAATTACCTGTGATAGTAGTAAATATAAGCACAATAAAAAAACTATTACCGGAAAGTATGATATACGAACTTTTGCACAATACTGATGTAGTTAAAATATATTTATCATATTGTATGAATATAAATTTAAAGCTTATACCCTATAACACTGTAGCAAACAGCGGTTTTATGCTAGGTTTTATGCCAACCGGGGTATTTATAGACGATAAAGAAACGAAAGCAGTTATTGGAATATCTTCCACTATTATGTCTAGTGATAAAAAGTACAATGCAATAGTTAATCCGCAAACCATATAAACGGAGGTTTTTATGAATAAATTGAACAAAATATTAAGTGATTTTTTAAAACTACTGATAAATTATCAGAAAAATGATATACATTATATTGGAGGTAATGATGTTCTACCTCCTCCGCTCTCTGCAGAAGAAGAAAAAGACTTACTAGAAAATATACTTGATTATGATTCGCGAAACAAACTTATCGAGCATAATTTAAGGCTTGTAGTATATATTGCCAAAAAATTTGAAAATACCGGAATAAATATTGAGGACCTTATTTCCATAGGAACAATAGGTCTAATAAAGTCAATAAATACATTTAATCCTGATAAAAACATAAAGCTGGCGACTTATTCTTCAAGATGTATCGAAAATGAAATATTGATGTATCTTAGAAAAAACAGTAATTCTAAAACAGAAATTTCTATTGACGAACCGCTTAATACCGACTGGGACGGGAACGAGCTTTTACTTTCAGATATATTAGGCACTGACCCTGATATAATACATCGTGAAATTGAGGAAGAAGTCGATAAAGAATTATTAAAAGAAGCTATGCATAAACTATCTTCAAGAGAACTTGAAATTATAAGACTTAGATTCGGCATTGATAACACAGAAGAAAAAACTCAAAAAGAGGTTGCAGATATGCTCGGGATATCACAATCTTACATATCAAGGCTAGAAAAAAAAATAATTAACAGACTAAGAAAAGAAATAAATAAAATGATAGATTAAGGGGCTGTTTACTTGTTAAAAAAGCTTTTTTTTATATCTGTTATTCTTTTTTTTACTCATCATACCGTGTATGCAATATCTGCAGAAAGTGCTATCCTGATCGACGCAGACAGCGGTAGAGTGCTATATGAAAAGAACGCCTACGAAAAACGCGGTATTGCAAGTACAACAAAAATAATGACCGCTTTGGTTGTGTTGGAAAATGCAAATCTTAATGACATCGTAACAGTATCATACAATGCAGCAACAACCGAAGGCTCGTCAATGTACCTTAAACCTAATGAAAAAATAACCGTAGAAGGTTTATTATACGGACTTATGCTTAATTCAGGTAACGACGCCGCAACAGCGTTAGCAGAACACACTGCCGAAAGTGTCGAAGAATTTGCAAAACTTATGAATAAAAAAGCTAAGGAAATTGGAATGAATGATTCACTATTTGCAAATCCACACGGGCTTGATAACCAAAATCACTATTCTACTGCATACGATATGGCACTGCTTACAAAATATGCCATGAAAAACGAAACGTTTAAAAAAATATCAGGAACAAAAAATAAAATAATACAAACTCTAGATGATAAGTATAAATATTTAACAAATCATAACAAGCTTTTATCTATGTATGAATATTGTTCCGGGGTAAAAACTGGGTTTACAAAGAAGTGCGGCAGGTGTCTTGTATCATTTTCTGAAAAAAATGGTGTAAAGTTAGTTACCATTACACTTAATGCACCAGATGATTGGAATGACCACATAACATTATACAACAAATACTTCGATATATATAAACATTATAATATTGTTAATATCAGCGATTACGTCGCATCAGTAAATATAAAAAATGCTCAGGAGGAAACACTAAAACTCTATACTCGTAAAGCGATTAACTTAACACTAAGTGAGGAAGAATATAAAAAAATTAAGCTTGAATACAAATATAATGGCACTGTAGAGGCTCCTGTGTACATAGGACAGATTATGGGAAAGGTAAATGTAAAATTAGATAATGAAATAATTGCATCTTCTCCTATCGCGCCACTGTGCGGGATACCAGAGGAGAAAACAATAACATATAAAGATAAAATAATTTTCCTTTTTAACAACTTAATATCATTATTTTTTAAAAGTATTTAGCCGCAAATTATCGCGGCTTTTTTTATACATATTTTTTTAAAAAAGAAAAATAATAACCATATCAAATATACGGAGGTAAAACAATGAAAAAAACATTATCTATATTGATTTTAGCAATTATTATTACATCACTTAGTGCATGTAACAATAATATGTCTGACAAGCCTATAATAGGTGTATGTCTATATAAATACGACGACACATACATTTCCACAGTAAGACAGGAATTAGAAAATTTAGTAGGAAATAACGCAGAACTTTATTTAAACGACGGTAAAGGTGACCAGGGAACTCAAAATGACCAGATTGACCTTTTAATTCAAAAAAAAGTAGATGTTTTGGTAGTAAATCTTGTTGATGTCGGTGCATCACAGACTGTAGTTAACAAGGCAAAAAATGCTGATATCCCCATAATCTTTTTTAACAGAGAGCCAAGTCAAGAAGTTTTGAAGTCATATGATAAGGCAATATTTATAGGAACAAATGCTAAAGAAGCAGGAATTATACAAGGTGAAATAGTAGCAAAAACGTGGGACAGTAATGAAAAATATGACAGAAACAAGGATGGTATATTACAGTATGTACTTTTAAAAGGTGAACCTGATAATCCAGAAGCTGTAGCAAGAACAGATTATGCTTTGAGCACTATAAAAGATAATGGAATTGACATTGAGGAGCTTGGTCTTCAGGTTTGTAACTGGGATACAGAGCTTGCAAACAGTGCAATGACAGGTTGGTTAAGTAAATTTGGTGACCGTATTGAATTTGTAATTGCAAATAATGATGCTATGGCACAGGGAGCAATATCTGCACTTCAAGCTATCGGTTATAACAAAGGTGACGAAAATATGTATATTCCCGTAGTTGGTGTTGATGCAACAGATGCAGCAAAAGACCTAATTCAAAAAGGATATATGACAGCAACAGTATTGCAGGATGGAAAGGCTATGGCAAAGGCAATCAACACTATTGCAATAAATATTTCTAAGGGAAATGAATTTCTAATGGATACAATCTATGAATTTGATGAAACAGGCAAAGCAATACGAATTCCTTATCAATCATACGAGGGTGAAAAATAAATGTCTTTACTTTCTATGGAAAATATATGCAAACGTTTTGGTAATACAATTGCCCTTGATAAAGTTTCATTAAATCTTGAAAGTGGGTCAATACACGCACTTATGGGTGAAAACGGCGCAGGTAAATCCACACTTATGAAATGTCTATTCGGCGTTTACCGTAAAGACAGCGGAACCATAAAGCTAAATGACAAAGTGATTAATTTCACAAACCCAAAGCAAGCCTTAGAAAACGGAGTAGCTATGGTACATCAGGAGCTTAATCAAGTATTACAGCAAACTGTTTTAGAAAATATATGGCTTGGTAGATTTAAAAACAACTTTGGCGTTATAAATAAAAAGGAAATGTATGGTGAAACATTAAATATTTTCAAAAACCTTAATATTGACGTTGACCCTGATGTGAGAATAGGTACACTTTCTGTTTCGCAACGACAAATGGTGGAAATTGCAAAGGCAGTATCCTATCACGCTAAAGTGCTGGTAATGGACGAACCTACATCCTCACTTAACGAACGCGAGGTTGAACATTTATTTAAAATATTAAATATGTTAAAAAAAGCAGGGTGTGGCATAATATATATATCACACAAAATGTCTGAAATACTTGAGATTTCTGACACTGTTACCATAATGCGTGACGGAAAAACAGTTTCATCACACAGTGCAAAGGAGCTTACAACCGATAAAATAATTAACCTTATGGTAGGGAGGGAACTAAACGAAAGATTCCCTCCAAAACTCAATAAACCCTCTGACGTTATATTAGAGGTTAAAAATTTATACACTAAATTCTCCCCCAAACTTCAGGATATTAATTTTTCACTAAAAAAAGGGGAAATTTTAGGGATTGCAGGACTTGTAAGTTCAGGACGTACAGAAATACTTGAAGCATTATTTGGAATGAGGAAAATTGAAAGCGGAACAATAACCGTACATGGTACTGTTGTAGTAAACAACAACCCACGTCGGGCAAAAAAAAATAATTTTGCTTTGCTTACAGAAGAACGTAGAGCAAATGGGATTTTCCCAGCTTTAAGTATTGAAGCAAACACAACAATATCAAGCCTTAAAGAGTATAATAGGGGTATTTACATTGATAATTCCCTAATCCATCAGGTGACTGAAGAAAGCATAGAAAAGTTGAAAATAAAGACCGCAGGAGGCAAAGCAAAAATCAAAACATTATCCGGAGGCAACCAGCAAAAAGTCATTTTAGGAAGATGGTTGCTGACAAGACCGGAAATTCTCCTCCTTGATGAGCCTACAAGAGGTATTGATGTAGGTGCTAAATATGAAATATATCAGCTGATAACTGATTTGGCAGCAAACGGCAAAGGTGTTATAGTAGTTTCCTCGGAAATGCCGGAATTGCTTGGAATATGTGACAGAATTATGGTTATGTCTAACTACAGAGTTGCAGGAATAGTTAATAATGACAATAAATTAAATCAGGAAACAATAATGAAACTTGCATCAAAATATATATAGTTCAGGTGAGATTTATGAATAAAGGAAAAATAAATATAGGTGAGGTTTTAATAAATTATTCCCTTTATATAATACTTGGGATAATGATTTTAGCCGTTATTATTACGGAGCCAAGCTTTGTATCAGCAAAAAACATTACTAATATTTTAAGTCAGGCATCAACACGTGGAATATTAGCGTTAGGTGTTGCCGGCCTTATTGTATTGCAGGGAACTGACCTTTCCGCCGGTAGAATTTTAGGACTTACAGCAATTGTGTCTGCATCACTACTACAGTCAGTAACCTATGCATCGAGAATGTATGCAGATTTACCGAAATTACCTTTAATAGTACCCTTTTTGATTGCAATTACTATAGGAGGTATATTCGGTGCAATAAATGGGTTTGGTGTAGCAAAGCTCAAATTACACGCTTTTATAATATCCTTGGGTACACAGCTTATTGCATACGGAATATCCTGTATTTATATCGACAGACCTCCGCTGGGTGCACAGCCGGTAGCAAACCTTGATGAAAGATACACAAACTTTGTAAACGGCGGTTTTAATATAGGTAATTTCGAATTTCCTTATCTTATATTATATCTTTTAATTGTAGCTACAATTATGTGGTTTATATGGAATAAAACCGTACTTGGTAAAAATATGTTTGCTATAGGTGGTAATCCGGAGGCTGCGACAGTATCAGGGGTTAACCTTGTTAAAAATATTATGATTATTTTTATAATTTCAGGTATACTTTATGGTACTGCGGGATTTTTGGAAGCCGGCAGAATAGGCTCCGCAACTAGTAATACAGGTATCAACTACGAACTAGATGCAATATCTGCTTGTGTAGTAGGCGGCGTATCATTTACAGGCGGAATAGGCACTATACCCGGCGTATTAATAGGAACAATAATACTGCAGTTTATAAACTATGGTCTTAATTATGTAGGCATAAGCCCTTATTTTCAATATATTATAAAAGGTCTAATTATCATACTTGCAGTATCTATTGATGTAAGAAAATATTTGGATAAAAAATAAACAAAGAGGATTTAATCCTCTTTGTTTTTTTCAGCATATTGCTTAGAATATTTACACCCGCAGTAATCCTGACGGTACAAATTATAAATTTGTGATAATTCGCAGGACCTTTTATATCCGTTTTTCTTTTTAAAATCAGAAAAAAGGTAATTAATTCCGTAAACTTTTCCAAGTTCTTCCCCTATTCCATTTAATTTTTCGGCATTTTTATAAGGACTTATGGAAAGGGTTGTAGTAACATAATCAAATCCTTTATCCACAGCATATTTTATGGATTTTTCTAGTCTTAATCTATAACATTTAAAGCATCGTGATGAACCTTCAGGCATATCTTCATAACCTTTTACAACGGATTCAAACTTAATATTATCATATTCTTCCACTACTATTTTAACATCGAGTTTCATTTCTCTGACAAGTCTTTTAAGTTCGTCAGCCCTAAAAACAAATTCCCCTTCAGGATAAATGTTAGGATTATAAAAATACAATGTTATTTCAAAATATTTATTTAGATATTCAAGCACATAACTTGAACAAGGTGCACAACAAGCGTGCAAAAGCAAGGTTGGTTTATTCCCCTTGATTTTACTGATTGTATCATCAAGAACTTTTTGGTAATTAATTTTCATATTCTGTTAGTACAAAGTTCATTCCTTTGTGGGTATCAGTATAGAAAATCGGAGCAACACCGCTTGTTTCACCTAGCTTCAGTTTAAAATGCGGACAGTAAGCATCAAACGAAGCCTTAAAGTGGTCTGAACAATAATTATTTGAAGAATGTGTAGTTATAACATCAGGATTGGCATCACGTATAATTTCAGTTATTTTCTCTAGCTGTTCTATATTTGCAGAGTCAATTGTCAGATGACCGTTTTTAACGTATTTTGTAAGAGTTCCTACGCATCCACGCCCCATATCATCCGGATGGCAGGTAATTGCTAAAACTCTCATTTTTTCCTCCTCTTATGTATAAAATTATATATCAATTATACCATGCAAGTGGAAATAATGCAATTATAAATTAAGAAAATCTTTTCTGTTGTCTACACTGTCAATAACTACACCTAACGAAAGATCGGGTTTTTGAAAATAATTTCGTACCGCATCAATTATACTTTCCCGAGTAAATAAATTCTTATACAATAATTTCACTAACTATTTCTCCAATTACAACAATAATCAAAACAAAACCAACAACATTTTCAATAGCCGGTATATGTACCTTAATCATTTCAATTTCAAATTCAAATCCTAAAACTCATCATAAAATACAATTTCTTCCATTGGACGAAATTTGTTGTGAAGTTCATGTGGTATGGATGTATCTGCCGGATAGCCAAGCATCAAAAGAGCCAATGGTTTGATGTTATCCGGAATATGGAATTCCTCTTTAATGACTAACGGATTGAAGTGCATAACCCAACAACATCCAATCCCCATATTATGTGCAGCAAGCATTATATGCGTTGTAACAATTGCAGCATCAACTGGTGCGGAAAGTGCACCATCATAAGGTCTTTTCCAACTCTCATCCTCGTTATAACACACAAGTATTGCAGTGGGAGCATCAAAATGACACTTAGTACACTTTTTCAGTTTTTCTATGGATTCGTCGGTATTTAAAACAAGAATTCTCTGTGGTTGATAATTGCAACCCGTAGGTGCCTTATATGCCGCATCTAAAATTTTAGAAATACAATCATCCGGCAAATGATCCGGTTTAAAATTTCTAACAGAATATCTTTCTCTAATCAATTTGTCATATTCCATTATACATTCCCCTTTCTAAAAATGTTTGCTATCTTCATCCAAACAATTCTTCTTTAATTAAAACTCTTAATCCATGTTACTAAAGAATTATGATATACATTCTCTAAGACATCTTTTTTCATCTGCTCTGTAACAGGTCCATTTTGTTTCATTCTTTCAATTATTGCTTCCTGAAGTTCTTCTACTGTCATTTCTTCATAGGTTTTATTGTGCTTTGACTGGAAGGCCTTCTCTATTTTAACAGGGGCATCCTCATTTACAGGCAGTTCAAGCTCAAATGTTTTTTTCTGAATAGTTGTCTCGGTTGTATTATTAACCTTAAGTTCGATTGGCTGAACACATTTATCTGTTGCACATACCGGCAACCAGATTTCTCCGGAATTTGACTTCACATTCACAGAGATAGATCCGTCTTTTATGGGTATTTTTATTCCGGAAAGTCCACCTACATATTCCCTCTCATTTTTAGCAGGAATGTTCATTATAAAATCACTATCACTATTATTCACAGTCACTATTACGGACTGCTCGTTATAACTCCTTAAAAATGCATACTGACAATTTGTTAAAAGTAGTTCTTCATATTCGCCATAAGATAATGCTTTTGTTTCTGTTCGTATTTTTCCCAGCCTTGAAATCAGTTTAGTCAAGTCATTCTTTTGAGTAGCATTTATATACTGTTCGTATGAAATGTCCGGTCTTAAAGAATCGTCAGAACCTTGTTGTTTTTTTCCTTCAACACCAAATTCCGAACCATAGTAAATAGACGGAATACCGGGCAATGTATACAAAAGAATATGAACAGGTACAAAATGTTTTTTGTTATTTAGTTTTGTATAAATCCGTTCAACATCGTGATTATCCACAAAGTTGTATAATTTAAGTCCGTCCGGTCTTTTTCCTCCCATTTCATACAAACGCTTTACAGTATGTGCAATTTCAAAATAGTTATGGTCATTATGACCTGAATATAGTGCTTTATGTAAATGATAGTTCGTTACAGAATGCAGCGTGTCACCGTTTACCCAACGAATATAATCACCATGAATAACTTCGCCCATAAGCCAGAAATCAGGTTTTACTTCATTTGCTACCTGACGCATCATATGCATATAACTAAAATCCAGCACATCCGCAGCATCCAGACGGATTCCATCAATATCAAACTCTTTCACCCAAAAACGGATGACGTCACATATATACTCCTTGACTTCATTATTCTGCTGATTCAACTTTGCAAGCAAATCATATCCGCCCCAGTTATCATAAGAAAAGCCATCGTTATATTCATTGTTACCATTAAAATTCACATTACAATACCAGTCTTTGTATATTGAATATTCTCTATGCTCTCTGATATCTTTAAAAGCAAAAAAATCTCGGCCTGTATGATTGAACACCCCGTCTAAAACTACGCGGATTCCCTGTTTATGGCATTCTGACACAAACTCAGTTAAGTCTTCATTTGTGCCGAGTCTTGTATCTAATTTTTTGTAATCTGTTGTTTCGTAACCATGCCCCACTGATTCAAAAAGAGGTCCAATATATAGAGCATTAAACCCAAGTTTTTTGATCTGTGAAATAAAAGGAAGTAAGGTGTTTAATCTATGCTCCGGTTCACCATAAATATTTTGCTTTGGTGCTCCTGTCATTCCCAGCGGATATATGTGATAAAATACCGCCTCATCATACCATGCCATATATATTCCTCCATTTCATATATATTCGACACTTTTTATATAAAGTTAATGAACAATTTTAATTCAATATAGCATATTCTCTATACAATGTCAAAAAACTTAAAAGCCCAACGTCTTCAAAACGCAGGGCTTTAAAAGTTAAATTATCTATTAAGAATGAGCTTTGTAAGTTCAATTGGGTCAACAATTTCATTACCCTTATAAACACGCATATTACCTGATGCAATTTCGTCAATAAGAATTACCTCATCATTGTTGTAACCAAATTCAAATTTAATATCCCAAAGGTCAAGGCCGATTGACTTAAGGTCATCAGCAACAACCTTGGTAATCTTAAGGGTCTGTTCCTTCATACTCTCAAACATTTCAGGTGACATAACACCAAGTGCAGCAAGACCTTCTCCTGTAACAAGAGGGTCACCTTTTTCATCATTTTTAAAAGTACATTCAACATAACCGCCCTCTAAAACTGTTCCATCTTCAATATATTCACCGTATCTACGGATAAAACTGCCTGTTGCAACAAGACGGCAGATTACTTCAAGTCCATGTCCGAACACCTTGCCGGGAAGAACTTCCATTGTAGCATTGTCTATATCAGCGCTTACATAATGGGTTTTAATACCTGCTTTTTTAAGAAGGTCAAAATAATAAACAGATGTCTTTAGGTTTTCCTTACCTATACCTTCGATAGTAAGACCAACACTGTTTTCACCCGGATCAAACTTACCGTCTTTACCGGTACAATCATCCTTGAACTTAAGAAGGACATTTCCGTTTTCAAGACTATAAACATCTTTTGTTTTTCCTGTGTAAACCAATTTCATTATACATTCTCCTAACATTATAAAATTTATCCCAATGAATATATTCTATCACATAATTTTTATTTTGTCTTCTATTTTTTAAAATTTTTTTTAAAATTTTACAATAAATTATTTTTTATATTTATCTATATGATTTAAAATACCATCATATTTATCATTTATTATGCAAAAATCAACAAATAATATTAACTAAAAATGTGCCTGGTACTATACCGAACTCATTTGTAAGTTAATAATTAAAATTATTTTCCGCACTGCATTTCAGAAACAGCTTCCAAAATAGCATCTGCCATATATTTAAGCTGTTCATCACTTAGACCGTATAATGGCAAGTGTGTAAATCTCTTATAGAACATTTCTTCACAAACAGGACATCCCTTTGCAATTTCTTCAGTGTCATAACCCATTTATTCTACAATTTTAAATCTATAAAGAGGACCAAAATGAACCGACCTCCAAAAGTTAGACCAAAAATCTAACGATTGGGAGGTCGGTTCATATTACAACACCCTGATATTTATATTTTACAATAGCTCTATAAGCATCATCAATGCTCTCGGCAGGTGGAACGGGTCTTTTACAGGAAGTGCCGCGGTTTCACCAACTTTGCCGTCATTGTCAAGCCAGTTATACCATTCACCATAGCCGTTAGGATAATTAGCATATACGAATTCATTTAATTCTTTATGAATGTCCATAAACCATTCGTCACCTGTGTGCTTGTAGGCACTTGCAGTTGCAACAAGTGTTTCAAGCTGTACCCACCATGGCTTGTATGTAGGCTTACCCCAGAAACAAGGTTCCTTACCGTCTATATCTATTGCCAGAATAAGACCGCCTTTTTCCTTATCAATTCCAAGTTCAATGTGTCTTTTAATAATATTGCAGCATTTTTTAATATTATCTGTTTCATTTCTGTCTTCAAAAATCTGTATCAAAAACCACATACATTCAATTACGTGGCCAGGTACACAGGTTCTTCCTTCAGGTATGTCAATAAATTTACCATCTAAAGTTACAAATTCCAGAACAGCATCCTTTTCCTTTATGTAAAAATGTTCAAGAACTTCTAGCGCAAGTCTGTGACCTTCTTCACATATATCTTGTCTGTCAATCGCCTTGCCCAACAAATAATAAAAATATGAAAAAATCATATTTATTCCGTGAGTTTTTAAACCTTCGGGAATAACATATGGTGCAACACTGTATGTTCCGGGATGGTTAAGTCTCCAAAGTGTATTCTCAAATGTTTCTAAAGCAATATTTTTTGCTCTCTCGTCGCCTGTTGCCTTATAGTATTCTGTCATACCTACAAGTACAAAGCCATCAACATATATACTTATATCCTCATCAAGAATATTACCATCAGCATCAAATCTATAAAGCCACTTGCCGTCTTTGTCTCTGCCTGTATTTAAAAGATAATTAAAAAGGCCTGTTGCTACATCGAGATATTCCTTCTTCTTTTCAATTTTGTTATACAATGCTGAGAAAGTCCACAATGCCCTACCTTGTGACCATATATACCTTTCTTTTGAAAGTACTGTTCCGTCCTCGTCAATACAATTATTCAATGCTCCGCTTGGGTCTGTTGCATTATTAAGCCAAAATGGAACAACTTCATTAACTAATGTATTGTAGTACTGATTTTTTAAATTTTTCATTTCTGCTTTATCCATTTCCAGCATCCTCCCTTTATTAACTATTTTAATTATAGCACAATATTAATTTTATGTAAATATTAAAAATTATAAAATACAAGGCATTGTGGTAAAAAATCCACAATGCCTTTTTTAATTATAAAGTTATAAACTTATGAGTCTGTGCAGATTCACGCGCTTTCATACAAATATAAGCACTGCTTAAACCTTCGTGAAGACTTGAAACAGATTTATCACCATTCATAAGGGCAATGAAATCTCTTATCAAAGCATAATCTCCGCCGCTGTGACCACCGCCCGTAGCAGGCTTTACAACATATCTGTCGACCTTATTTTCCTCGTGTTGGAAAACTAAAACCTCATCCTTGTTCCAGTCAAATTCCATAGTTGCCTTTTGACCAATCATACGCATACCACGTCTGCCCGCTTCCTTTCTAACTACAAAATTTTGTGTGTAAACTGCGTGCATACCATCATCGTAACGCATAATAATTGTGGCACTATCATGATTTCCGGTATCCTTTGCATATGAGCAATGCTCCCCACGAGGTCTTTCGTTATATCTTTCCGTAATAATCTTTGAACTTTCATAACAGGTTTCATATTCAGGACAATCAGGACAATAAAGTTTTTCAGGCTTGTCACCCTTGTAAACCATTTTAGATTCCATAGCACACACTTCAACAGGCTTTTTGCCCAAAACATAGTTTATGTAATCTATATCGTGTGTTGATTTTTGAAGGAATAAACCTCCTGTTATATTATCATTATGATACCAGTCCTTGAAGTAAACTCTACCGTAGTTAACGTTATTATACGCTTGAACTTGCGACAAAGTTCCAAGCACGCCGCTGTCATAAATCTCCTTGGCTTTTTGCAAAAGAACTGTAATTCTTAGTGGAAATGATGTTATACCACCTATCTCACTTTCATCAACAGCCTTTTTAAGCATACTGTAATCCTCAATACTTGTAACAACAGGTTTTTCAAGGAACAAAGGAAGCTTTCTCTTTAAAACCTCAACAGCATAGCCTGCGTGTAAGTCACATCTTGTAGCAACAAAAACACCATCAAGCTGTTCTTTATCCAGCATTTCAATTGCATCTTCATATAAGTTGATTTTTTCAAGACACAGTTCAGGAATTTCACGAACTCTTGCTTTAACTTTTTCTAAATCAACATCTGCTATGGCAGCTACTTCTAATTCAGGAAAGAACTTTAATTCATTTTCCATAACACCGCTTGCGCGCTGACCAAAGCCAATAATACCAATTTTCTTACTCAAAATAATACCTCCTAGAACAACTCATTAACATAATTTACAGATTTTATAATATTTTCCAACATATTTTCCGGATTATTTATTTCAATTGATAAAACACCGTTATAATTGTATTTTTTCAATCTTTCAGAAAGCTTTTTTAAATCAATAACCCCGCTACCAATAAAACTGATATCTGCACACCTACCATTTACGTTAAAATATCCATTCTCGTTAGGACAAATATCTTTTAAATGAATGTGTTTGGTTATAGAATGATACTTTTCATAGGCATCAAGATAATTAACATCTGAAAACCAGAAATTACCTGTATCCAAAACATATCCAACATCTGTTGTATTATTGAATATTATTTCAAAATCCTCCAGTTTAGAATACGGATTTGTATGATCTGAAAAATTTTCAACAACAGTAGATATATTATATTCCCTACTCATCAATGCAGTTTGATTTAGATATTCAATTATCTTCTTTTGACACTCAACACGTTCACAAACACTTTTATGAACATCAATAATGTTAGGAACAGCCATAAATATATCTGTTTCTAGATATGCACAATACTCCAGTTGTCTTTTTGTTTGCTCTTTAAAAATATTCAAGATATTTTCATTTTTCCAATCAAAAGGTGCTACATAAAAAACAGTACTTGTTTTAATTCCGTTGTTGTCAATAGAAGCTTTAATATGTTTAATACTGTGCTTTACACCGATATCAGCTCCAGATATATCAACATATTCTATTCCGTATGGTGCAATCATTTCCAAAGCATTATCTATACAGGTAGCCATTCCCTGTTCAACAACTGTGTGTATATGAGAAAAAAACATCCCTAATTTCATAAGTATCATCCCTCTGAAAATTAATCTTTATAGCTGTGCTCCACCTACACTTGCAATTTCATCAAGTGCAAGTTCGACTGATTTAACACCTTCGCTAAGTGGTGCAACTTCAAGAGGCTCGTTTGCTGTAAGCTTTTCAACAAAATATTTGAGTTCATTGTAATATCCGCCCAGACTTGAAACATTACCTCCTATTTCATTATCACCTGTAAATTCAGAGATAATTTCCGGCTTTATAACACCACCGTCATTTAAATAAACATTAAGACCATTTGCATCATTTACAACAGTCGCTCTTTCAAATTTAACACAAAAACCTGCAGTGAACGGGAAGTCAGCAGGATAATCCCAGCAGCTTTCAACTGAAACCACAGCGTCACCATATGTAAAGGTAGTGAATATCTGTTCTATAATACCCTTTTCATTTCTTGCAGCATCAGAATGGAATGAATCAGGCTCTCCCATCATATAACGCATAAAATCAACATCGTGTATGTGTAGATCAAGTGCAACAGAACCGCTACATTCAGCCTTGTGAAGCCAATTATCCCAAGCCCATGTTGGTGTGTTTGAAAGTCTTTTAAACACTGCTGTTTTAATTTCACCGTATTCCTTTTTGTCTGCAACTTCCTTAAGCCACTTGTATTCGTCCCACAATCTAACAACCTGACCCACCTGAACATTTGCACCTGTTTCCTTCTGTGTTTCAAGAAGCAGTTTACCTTCTTCCTTTGTAAGACATACAGGTTTTTCAATAAATACATTTTTAACTTTTTTCATCGCCTTAACGGCATGTTCAGTATGTAAATATGTAGGCAAACATATATCTATTATATCAACATCAGCCTTTTCAATCAATTCTTCACCGCTTGAAAAAATCTGTGCACCGTGTACCTTTGCAATTTCCTCTGCTTTTTCCGGTCTTACATCAGCTACTGCAACTATCTCAACACCATCAATTACCTTGTAGCATGCAGAATGCATACCGCCCATAAATCCGCAACCTATTAAACCAACCTTAAGCATAGTAATTACCTCCCTAAAATCTTATCCATTGCATTGGATGTGTTATACAAAATTGTTTCAGGATAATGTGTATATGGCGGAAGCATTTCCGCAGTTACCCAATTATCATATCCAATATTTTCAAACTGTTCCATTACCTTTGGCCAATTTACATCACCAGAAAGTAAATCAACAAATCCACAAAGACTTCCTGCCTCTTTTCTGTAATCTTTAAAGTGAACCTTCTTAATTCTCTTGCCCAAAACCTTTACCCAATGTTCAGGATGTCCTATATAAACTACATTACCAACATCAAAGTACGAGCCAACATATTCACTTCCAACCTTATCAATAAAGTCTGCCATTTCCACAGGGGAAAGTAAAAACTTGTTCCATACATTTTCTATACCAATAGAAACCTTAAGTTCTTCTGCATAAGGAGCAAGCTCTTTAAGTGCTGAAAGTGCTCTTTCATATGCTACATCATATTCTACAACTTCACTTGCAGGGTCAAAAGCAACATCCACCGCACCAGGTACAACTAAAATTGTGTCACAACCGAGCCAAGATGCAACCTGAAGTTGTTTCTTCGTAATTTCCTTTGCCTTGTTTCTGTTTTCTTCCTTGCTGGAAGTATAGTTATATGTCCAATAAAGTCCGCTTGCAACACTGTAAAGTTCTAAACCGATCTTATCCGCCATCTCTCTTATTTTCAACATATCCTCTTTTGTTGACGTCAAGGAAACATCCCCTGTTTCATCAAGTGCAAGCTCAATTCCATCAAAACCCGCATCCTTTGCAAGCTTCATATTTTCCTCTAAATTACTGCCCGCAAAAGACCATATACTTATACCTTTTTTCATACCAAACATCCCTTTCTATTAATTATTAACAAAACCTATATTGACTTTTACTATAATTATGATATAATAACCATGAGGGAAAGTAAATGTTTTTTTTTAGTCCAAAAGTTCACTTTTGTAAACAAATAAGTTTTGCGAGGTATATTTATGAACAAAAATACAAGCAGGCCTGAATATATAAAGCACAAGTTGATAAATGTTATTAACGTCAGCAAGATAGTTACTATACACTATCATGAATTTGATAAAAACTTTAATTTCTCAGGAGAAAGCCATGATTTTTGGGAATTAGTTTATGTTGACAGCGGAACAGTTTTTGTAACTGCTGCTAAAGAAACACATACTCTTAATAAAGGTGAACTCATATTTCACAAACCAAATGTATTTCACACAATTTCCGCAAACAAAAAGTCTCCTGCAAATGTTTTTGTAATATCCTTTGTATCAACTTCAAAAAATATGATGTATTTTAAAAACAAAAAATTTGTTCTTCCTGACAAATTAAGACCTTATATAGAAATTCTTTTAAAAGAAGGCAGAAAAACATTTAATTTACCTTTTAAAAATTTGGAATTAAAGGGACTAAATCTTAATGAAAACCCACCATTTGGCGGTCAGCAAATAATACGTACTACACTTGAACAGCTTTTAATTTTACTGATAAGGACACAAATAAACGATTCAGACAACATTAATATTTTTCCGAGTAAAGACGGAATGGACAACCATTTGGTCGATTCTGTCATAAAATTACTTAATGAAAATATTTACGGAAAAATAAGTGTAGATGAAATATGTAAGGAACTTAATTACAGTAAAACATATATTTCAAAGATTTTTAATAAAATCTGCGGTTGTACAATAATAGAATATTATACAAATTTAAAAATCAAAGAAGCAAAATTGCTTATCAGAAAGAACATTTATAACATCAGTCAAATTTCAGATATGCTTTGTTTTAATAATCCACATTATTTTTCAAGAGTGTTTAAAAAATACATTAATATGACCCCCCGTGAATATCAATACTCGGTGTCCAAGTAAAGCTCAACCAAAAGTTGATATTTGGATATATATTTTTTTAACATAAGCCTTTATAGTTGTATTTTTTTAGTATATAATAGGTTTAAAGTAAAATTAGGAGTAAAAGATTATGCATAACTTTCATACCGAAAAAATAAAAGAACTTAGAAAATCTTGCGGAATGTCCCAAAAAAGTCTTGCTGAAGCATTGGGGGTAAGCGATAGGGCGGTTTCAAAATGGGAACTTGGATTATCAAATCCATCATCCCAAAATATGTTACATTTATCAAAAATATTTAATGTACCGTTTGAATATTTTATCAGCAGTCCAACTGTCAACAAAACAGTTAAAAAAGCTGACGGTATGGAGTCAATAACCGAACTTTATAAAATCGGCAGAGGGCCTTCCAGTTCGCATACGATAGGTCCTGAAAAGGCGTGTATTACTTTTAAAGAAAAAAATCAGGATGCTGATAAATTTAAAATAGTTCTTTACGGTTCTCTTTCAAAAACAGGAAAAGGGCACGGAACAGATGCAGTAATTAAAAAAACTATGGCACCAACACAGTGTGATGTAGAATTTAATTATGTCGAAACAAACCTCCCTCATCCTAACACTATGGACATTTTTGCATACAAAGACGGAACGGAAATTGATAAATCAAGGGTTTTGAGTGTTGGCGGCGGAAGCATTGTATTTGATGATAACGAAGTGGAAAAACCTAAAAAAATATATAACAAGTATAAATTTACAGATATCGCCGAATACTGTAAGGACAAATCCATACGTATATGGGAATATGCCGAGCAAAATGAAAATACTGACTTCTGGGAATATATGAAAAATGTCTGGGATGCAATGAAAAAATCTATTAAAAACGGCATTGAGGACGAAGGTATTTTGCCAGGCGGACTTGAAGTACAGAAAAAGGCTAAATCACTTTTTAACAATCAACATATTGACGAAACTGCTGAAACAAGGGAAAACCGTATGGTGTGTTCATATGCATTTGCAGTAAGTGAACAAAACGCATCCGGCGAGAAAATTGTTACTGCACCGACTTGCGGTGCAGCAGGTGTTTTACCTGCCGTTCTTTATTATCAACAGCAAAAAAATAAATTTACTGATGAACAAATTATACACGCACTGGCTACTGCCGGAATAATTGGAAATCTGATAAAAACAAATGCATCCATATCAGGTGCTGAATGTGGATGTCAAGCAGAAATCGGAAGTGCTTGTGCTATGGCTGCAGCAGCTCTTGCAGAGCTTTTTGGACTTAACATTGATAAAATTGAATATGCGGCCGAAATTGCTATTGAGCATCATTTGGGACTAACTTGTGACCCAATATGCGGACTTGTACAAATACCTTGTATTGAGAGAAATGCAGTAGCTGCTATGCGTGCCATAAATGCAGTTAATCTTGCAAGCTTTTTATGGGATACACGAAAGATTTCATTCGATAAAGTAGTACAAACTATGAAAGAAACCGGTCATGATTTGTCTTCATCATACAAAGAAACATCTGAGGCAGGTCTAGCAAAAATTAAATTGTAAATACAAAGCAACAGTGAATTCACTGTTGCTTTTTTTATCTTACAGGAAATTACTACTTTTATGTTGTAATTTCCTATAATTACATAATATTCTACCTTAATCCATTCAAGAATGAGGAACAAGGGAATTGAAGTGTTTTCAAAACACTTTTTTTACAAAATATAACCTTGCAAAAATTTACATAATTTGATATACTTTATCTATATATTATAAAAAGGACTGATGAAAATGTTAACAAAAGAATGGGCCGCTTTAAAAAACGGCAGCGATATACGCGGTGTTGCGAGCGAGGGTATTCCGGGTGCCGCTGTAAATTTAACTGATGATGTAGTTTCAGCTATTGCAAAAGCTTATGTTGTATTTTTAACAAAAAAATATGGTATAAAGCCTGATGAAATAACCATTTCTATCGGACATGACAGCCGCATTTCCGCTAAGCGAATAAAAAATGCTTGTATAGAATCAATTACACAAAGCGGTGTAAATGTGATGGATTTTGGTCTATGTACTACACCGGCTATGTTTATGAGCACTGTAGACGAAGAATTGAATATATTTGCATCCATTATGCTTACAGCCAGTCACTTACCCTTTAACCGTAATGGGATGAAATTCTTTACGCGCGAGGGCGGTCTGGAGGGCAGTGACATTTCTGAAATTCTTTCATATGCTCAGGACGGTGAATATGTATCAGCCGATTCTTCAGGTAAGGTAACTGATTATGACTATCTTTCACGATATGCAAAGCATATTACCGAACTTATCCAGCATGAAACCGGTCTTGATGTTCCATTTAAAAATATGAAAATTGCAGTTGACGCAGGAAACGGTGCCGGCGGTTTTTATGCAGAAAAGGTTTTGAAAGCATTGGGTGCTGATGTTAGCGGAAGCTGTTTCCTTGAACCCGACGGAACATTCCCAAACCACATTCCAAACCCTGAGGACAAGGATGCTATGGCTGCTATTTCTAAAGCTGTACTATCTTCTCAATCAGACCTGGGTGTTATTTTTGATACAGATGTGGACCGTGCGGCTATAGTAGATGATGCAGGTCGCGAAATTAATAAAAATAAACTTATTGCTCTTATTTCCGCAGTATTATTGGAAGAAAAGAAAGGTACTATTGTTACTGACTCTGTAACATCCACAGGCCTTGCAGAATTTATCAGCAAGGACTTGGGCAGTATACATCACAGATTTAAACGAGGTTATAAAAATGTTATTAATGAAGCAAAACGTCTTAATGCTGAAGGCTCATACAGTCCGTTGGCTATTGAGACAAGCGGACATGCCGCACTTTTGGAAAACTACTTTCTCGATGACGGTGCTTACCTTGTAACAAAGCTTTTGATTAAAGCTGTTAAAATGCGTGCAGAAGGACGCAAACTTACTGAATTGATTGAAAACTTAAAAGAACCTGAAATTTCAATCGGTCATCGACTAAATCTAACCAGTGAAGATTTCAAAACTGACGGTCTGAAAATACTTGATGATTTAAAAACAACAGTTGAAAATTCAGAGAATATGTCTTTGGAAGAACCTAATTATGAGGGTGTTCGTGTAAATATTGGAGACGGTTGGTTTTTGCTTCGCCTATCCCTACATGATCCGCTGATGCCATTGGATATTCAATGTAACAGTCAGGAATATTTGGATGCAATTTACGCATTTTTAAAGAGATTTTTATCCGGTTATAATTGTATTGATATTACTCCATTATCATAAGCAAAAACAGGGGGCTGTAGCAAAAGATTTTATAATCATTTTGCTACAGCCCCGTTTCTGTATAATTTATTGTTTTACAAAATAGAAATTATACTTTCTGCTGTTTTTAAATTGCCTGCCCTTGTATAGGCATCAATTACCTTAAAAAAGTTGCCGTCCATATCAATAAGCTTTGCATGGGTTGCTGTATCTGTTCTTTTATACCTAATTTCAAAATTTACCGGTGTCTTTAAAGTAAAGCATTTCATTTCGTCAAGTCGCTTTACGGCATTCTGAACACCGTTGTATATTTCCTTAACTACAGCTTTGGGATGTTTACTTAATATTCGTGTATAGGCAAAAGATTGTTTTGTTTCTACACTTTCAATCCACGGCATTATTCCCTTTGCCTCAGCAACACATTTATCATCACCTGATACAAAGATTACAGGAACACCCTTTTCACCTGCAATAGCACCGTCTATACCTACTTCGCCTAATTCTGTTCCATTAAGTTTAATATACTGATATTTAACGCTGGAATAAGTATGTGCAAGTACAGCCTCTCCGTTTGATGCCATTGCGTGGTATCCAATCATAACAACGCCAGAAAAACTATCATCAAGTACAGGATAACGTGTACCAACAGTAGCACCAACTGCAATTTTACACCTTTCATCTAATTCATCATAATTAAGACTGCAACCTCTACCGTGATTGTCCCATACAATAACCTCTTCTGCACCGCATTCAAACAACCCGCGAACTGCAGCGTCGGCTTCTCTTGTGGCCTGCTTGCGTACAAATTCGATATTAAAAGAATCCTCCACATTTCCTTCACAGGGACCATATGCACAAGCCACGCCCTCCAAATCAACAGCTACCATAAATTTCATATAATTCGTCTCCTTTAATACATTGCGTATTATTAAAATAGCACTACGGCCGAAACCATAATGCTATTTTCTATTTTAAATAAATTTTAAATAATATTAATAAACTTGATGTAAATTAAAATTATTTAATTGTAACCTCTGCTTTCTCAGCATAAGGTATAGCAGAAGTCAAACTGTCAAGCAAAAATGCTCTCGCTTTATATCCCTGCATCAAATATGTTGAATCAAAAATTTCATTAGATAAATATCCGTTACTGTCTAATTCCTTATCAGTCCACAATTTCACAAGTGAACCTTCTTCATTGAATACTGCTGTAACAAGACATAAACTGTCATAACTACCTATAATTTTAATCTTTGATTTTATAGCTGAAGTTGTAGCATCAAGTTCAATAATCGGCCAAGCATATACCGGATTATCAATATTTAAGCAATGTGACATTCTGATATTATCATACTTTGTTACAACATCAGTATCTATACCCTCTATATTGATTATACGTTGTTTCCAATTCAACTCATCAGCATCAAGAGTTAGCTCATTTTTATAGTAACATACGTTTTTATATATTCCGTAAAGATTAATATAATACTTTCCTTCAGTTGTATTGTATCTAACTTTCATAACATAGTTAATTGTATGCCATGAACCAGAGGATATTTCTGCATATACTGATTTTTCAGCACCTTCAACTTCACCTGCATAGTCCGAATTATTTATATCAACATCAAACCAAAGCTTTCCATCTTCAATATACGAATTGATTAGTATGTCATTACTTCTGCTTGTATCTGCTAATCTAATACCATCCCATCTCTTCGAAGCTTCTGTACCATTAGGTATATAAATATCGTACGATGATGTCAATATGTATTCAGCATCATCTTTGTTAACATATGTACCAAAGGCTTGATTTGTGGTATTTACCATATACGTACCATATTTCTCGGTATTGGTACCTTTAGCAGTTGTAACAACAAGAGCGCTATCATCATTTTGTCTGACTTCACCCTTAAAAGTACTAGTCCTCTTCGATGTACCACTGCGAACCAATTTTTTTGAAGCTAAAGCACCTTCGCTTGATACAGAAAATGTATCTGTCGTTGCTGCTGTTGACAAGCCATCAAAATCTATAAGGCTCAAATCTGTTGTCAAATCAGGTTTATATTCTTCACCTGCTGTAGCAATAACAATTTCGTCCATATATGTTGTTACATTACTGTTCTGCATAAATATAACTTCATATAAAGCGAAAAGCTCCGAATAATCTATGTCACCTGTACCGCAGAATATTTTTTCTCCATCAATATATACTCCGCATATCAGCTTACCATCTGTACCACGGTATGCCCTGTATTCAACAGTTGCCCAGGTACCCGGTGTATAGCTTGCACTCTTATTTTCCACAGGCGTTAACCCTACAAGGTCGCTTACTGTAAATTTACTGTCAGCGTACTTTATAGTTACTGATGTAGGATCTGTACTAGTAGAATTTGAAGTAGAAAAAATAGGTTTAAAGATTCGTTCTGCTGACACATTAGCATCAACAGGTATCTTTATATCGTATTTGAGGACAAATACCGGTTTTTCTTTTAAGTAATCTATCAATGAGGTTTTGTAGCCGCTAAGTAGATAGGTATATGAATTTTTCCAATAATATTCATTATATTCACCATTTTCATAGCCAACACTTACTAATTCTCCGTTACCGGCTTCTTTGTTATCATTCTTTCTTGTTGAAAGCGCAAAGGTCTTTCTAGATGAAGAACCTGTGCTTGGGTTAATAATACTGCTGCTTGTTATAGGTGTTGCACCAGGATTTTCACCGCCAAAATACGAAAGAACAGTCATTGATGAATCTATTCCGGATTCTGACATACTTTGTTTTAAAACGGACCAATCACCATAATACCAGTAATTACCATTCTTACTTGCAGATTGTACAACCTCGCCGTTAAATGTTGAAGAAGTTGTTGAATCTGTATACAAGGCAATATTTTTAAGCCCGTCAACAGTTAAGCTGTTTGAATCAACAATATTATCTGAAGAAAATTCCATACCAAAAGGCTTATCTCCACCTGATGAAATTTCAGTAACATTGCCTGAAGAATAATCTACACCAAAAGTCTTTTCTCCGTCTGATGATTTGAAAATATATTCATATTTAAAATCATCCTTCTTTACATATGAGGCATCGTATACAAAGAAATCCAAAAGCTTACCGGATGCATTTTCGTGAATAAGTATTGTTGATGCATCTGTCTTATAATCACCTAGAGTAATTTCTTGTTTTTGATCAATATCATTCAAATGATAATAGTAGTATGTATCCACAATTCCTGTAGCAGGATCCGTGATTTTTATACTAAATGCATTTGCACCGTTACCTTCTACAGGTGTATTAATAACAGTTGTTTCTATTGTACGGTCCTGTCCTTCTTCTAAAGGATAAAGAACTGTTCCATATTTTACGTCTGTATTGCTTTTTCTTTCATATACGCCCTTTTTATTATTAACATAACTACCTGTTGCAGGACAGTATAAAGAATCGTCAAGTCGTTTATCAGACATACCTGCAGCATCTACAGGAGCAACAATTATATTTGCGCCTGATTCAAAATTACTTCTGAACTCATTTTTATCAGAAATATAGATATTAGAGTCGGGAAGCATATGCCAGTGTTGTGTAAATACATTTTCTTTAGTAGTATCAGAAGCCAGAATATAATCCGAAACTATAAAGAATTTCTGCTTTTTAAGGAACAATACATTACGTTCAAAATTGGAAGCATTCTGAACATAAGCGTAAGTATATGTTGCGTGATCATAAAGGTCATTAATCTCCATTTCATCCACAACGCTGTCCTGCCCAGTTGAACCGTAAATATTTCCTCCATTAACAGTTATTGTATTGTGTGATGCACCTGCTTTAACCTCAGCATATTTTGAGTCAGTAAGAATACTTGCATAAGATGGGTCAACCAACAGATTTTTACCATAAGCCATAAGTACAACACTCATCTGGTCATTATGCTTGTGGCTGGAAGCATCACCTTTTGCAGTAAATGCAAGGGCTATATCATCCTCTTCCCACCCTGTTCTCATATACGTTCTTCTTGCATCAGGGAATGATATTGATGTAATATCAGGTAGTTTACCCTGCTTTCCATTAGTATTAATATATTTTAGTTCAGGATCATCTATACTCATTTGTGTAAGTAAACTATACCAACCAGAGAAGTTTTTAGAATATGATTTACCATGGTCTATAGAATCACCAAATCCAAAACCACCCCAACCGGGTGATGTTGAATACAACGCATTTTTAACCATTTTATGAAAAACATTATAACTAGCTTCATTATATGGCAAACCAAAATGATGTACTTTTGTACCATTGTAAACATTAAACTGATTTGAAAACGTACTCAACTCTGTCCAGATATAATTAAAACCCTGTGCAAAGCATGAACCATCTTCATAAACTATAGCATTCAATACTCTTTCATTATGCTTTAGAACAAGATCATACCAATAATCTGTATCTTTAATTTCAGGGAATAAATTACACATAAGGTACATAGCTCTGTTCCAAGATGTAGCCATATTACCTGTAACAACTTCTTTTTCAACAATATATTCAGCCATATAATTGGTTACATGAACAAAGTTTTTAAGCAATGCTGTGAATATGTAAGGGTTATCTGTAAGTGTCTGGCTATCCCACACCATAACAAAGGCATTTGGAAGCTGAGTAAGGTAACCGCCTATATCAAGATGGCTAAGTCCTCTTTTGGGGTCAGGATTTTTATCCGAATTATCAAAAGTATGATCATCCGCATACCTATTAGCACCTACGTAATAAGCACAGCTCATCATCTGTCTTAAAAAAGTATAGGCATATTTTTCATCACCTGTATTTCCATACATTTTTGCAACTGCCTGAGGCAAAGTACCTCTGAGGAAATAACATATTTTACCTTTAGTATCTGCAAGAGGATGAGTATAAAAATCCCACGCCTCCTGGTCGTTACAGGAGAAGAACAACCAGTCATCAAAAGTATTCCATGTAATTTTATTTTCTGTCCAGGATGCATCTCCCCAACCATATATAAAAAGCTCTTTTTCACTCAAATCACCGCCGGATGCTACACGTGCAGTAAACTTAAGCTCTGCAGATTCTATTTTATCTGTCGATTTAAGCGAAGAAATATCAAATTTAAGATATGTTCTCTTTGTAGCAGATGCATCACTGTCCCAAGGATTAAAAGCGCTGGTCCAATGACCCACATAACCATATTCCTGCGCGTACAAAGTTGTTTTAGAACCATAATTTTTGTCAGCATTATCTACAGGACTTATATATGAATCCGCTGATACTTTAAATTCCTTTTCAACACCGTTCACCTTTAAAGTAAGAGTTGCGTGAACACCACTTTCCTTAGATTTTATTTCCGCAGCAGTATTACTTTTGTCTATAGATGCAATGACAAATGCAACATTTTTAGATGACACAGAATTCTTTACGTGGGTAAGGACATCTGTTGTTGAAACCTCCTGCCAGGAATTACCGCTTACCGAAACAATCCCGATAGGTGTACCTGTAACATCAGTTGCATAAACATTCCTTGCCTGCAATTCACCCTGTAATTCCGCTTGGAACCTTTCCTCTTCTTTTCCGTCACCTGTAAAATTCGTACTCAACTTATACAAATTATCTTTTTGCGCACGGTAGTATTCTAATAATTCTGTCTTTGCAGTAACGTAATCTCCAGATTTCGCAGCATTTTCAACATCTATCAACCCTGTAAAATCGTCATATTTAAAATATGGCACTTTTGTCCAGGTTGATGTAGCTGAATTCCATTTACCAAAAAATTCTTCATCTGAAATTTCACCCGAATCCGGCATAATTTCAAAATCATATGTATCATTCCTATATACATACGTTCCACCTGAATCCGCGGCCATTACACAAGTTACTGATGAAGTAAGCATTATGAATGCCAGCAACAAGCATAAAACTTTTCTCATTTCAACAATCCCCTTTTAAATTATTTTTTAAAATATAACAAACCAAATCACGCTATTTTTATAATAACATAAATAATCCGATTTTGCAATAGGTTTTTTGTCAATATAATCCTATAACATAAAACAGCACTATGGATTATTCCATAGTGCTGTTTTTATATAACAATTACTTTGATTGTATAATCTCTAAGAGACCTGAAATAACCTTTGCGGATTCTGCTCTGGTAAGGGTGTCAAGAGGTCTGAATTCGTTGTTATATCCTTCTATCAAGCCTATTGACTTCATTAGCATTACTGATTCCTTTGCATATTCTGATACCTTATCATCATCTGCAAAT
>JAZOOD010000072.1:0-1736 GCA_045654805.1 Clostridia bacterium
CACGCAGAAGGTCCTTGTGCTGCTATGTGGATACCAAAAATGTTTGGGAAAAAGTGCGTTGCAACAGTTCATGGTCTTGATTGGCAAAGAGAAAAATGGGGCAAGGGATTTGCTTCTAAATATATAAAATTCGGCGAAAAAGTCATGGTGAAATGTGCGGACGAAATAATTGTTTTAAGCGAAAGTGCCCGTGAGTATTTTAAGAAAACCTATAATCGTGACACTGTACTTATTCATAACGGAATAGATAAGCCTGCCAAAAAAGAAGCAGACGAAATCACAAAAATATACGGACTTTCAAAAGGTGATTATATTTGTATCGTTTCAAGACTTACAGCAGAAAAAGGCGTTCATTACCTGATTGATGCGTATAACAGTATAAAAACAAATAAAAAGCTTGTTATCGCAGGTGATACAAGCGATACAGATGAATATGTAAAGATGATCAAGCAAAAAGCATCTGGAAATCCTGATATTATTTTTACAGGCTTTATATCAGGTGATGTATTAACCGAAATATATAGCAATGCGTATGTAGTTACTCTTCCTTCTGATATCGAAGGAATGTCTCTTAGTCTTTTAGAGGCTTTAGCATATGGTAATGCAGTTTTATGTTCTGATATTCCTGAAAACACATTGGTGACAGAAAACAAAGCAATACACTTTAAAAAGAGTAATGTGGAAGATCTGGCAGAAAAACTGCAGTCAATGTGTGATGACGAAGAAATTGTTAATGAAATTAAAAATGGGGCTGACGAATTTATACTCAGTAAATACAACTGGAATGATGTTGCAAACGCAACATTCGATCTATATAAAAAAGTTTTGAAAAAATAAAGAAAGGTAGCTTATGTTATGAAAGGATATACACTAACTACAAAAACCAAAAAAAACATAAGGGTATTGAAACTCTTTTTAATAAGCCTGATTTTTGTTTTGATAGCAGCGTCTATTGCGATAATCGGCTGTAATTATATCGGGAATCGTAACTTCAAAGAGACCTTTTATAGTGTAAGCAGCCTTAAGGTGAACAATAAGGTAAGAATTATTCAAATTTCCGTCCTGCATAATTGTGTGGATGGAAAGAATAATATCAAGTTGCTTGATAGAGCCCGAAAGTTAAAACCGGATTTGATAGTTTATACCGGAGACATAGTTGATTCAAAAGCAAAATCAAATGACAGAGTAATAAGTTTATGCAAAGAACTTGCAGATGTTGCTCCATCATATTACATATATGGCAACAACGAAGTGGAAATGTATTATGACATTCCTCTGACTCAGGAATCTCTTGATAAAAAGTTTGGGTTCAATGATAATAACCGACAGCCCGATAAACTTTTGGAAATCACAGACGATCTTACAAAAAAACTTGAAGCAACAGGTGTAAAGGTACTTAAAAACAAGTCAGACACTATAACAATTGGGACAACCGATGTGGATATATATGGAGTGCTTACATCTAATCCGTCATCCTTCTGGTCGTATGCAGGCGAAAGCTTTGATGAATATATGTATTCAAATGAAAACAATTTAAAAATCACAGCAATTCACGAGCCGTTAGTGTTTGAGGAATATTCTCCCGACTCATGGGGTGACTTGATGCTTGCTGGTCATAACCACGGTGGCACAGTTAAAATACCAATGATTGGTCCATTATACACACATGATGGAGGCTTTCTGCCAGATCGAGGCGGTCATTATGTTAGTGGCAGATATGAAGTTCAAGGAAGACC
>JAZOOD010000073.1:0-6791 GCA_045654805.1 Clostridia bacterium
AATAAAATTTTATTTTTCGTCAAAAAAATAAGTTTTTTTATAATTATATTTTTTTACTTATATAATCTGTGAAGAAGTAAAATTAGATGATTATATATTATAACCTTGAATATGTATATAAAATATTCCCGGCTTAACCGGTTCATAGAAAATGAAGGGGTGATTGATATTTGAGGTTTAAAAACAAAAGGTACATTACGAAAGGGATAAGCTCTGATGTGAGCTTATCCCTTCAGATTTTTTTATGGCAATGCATAGATGAACTTGATGTGCCCAAGGACTATATACAGGTGTTTAAATGCACTATGTACGACGGTAAACAAAAGATTACACATATTCAGGAAGTGCCTGAATACCATCGGGAGTATCTGTTTAATACAGATGCTCCTATTTTTATTGGAAAAGTTTATGTTATTGACAACGAAGTGTATTCAACAATGATGTTGTCAGAAGAATACTAAGGAGGACTTATGAAAGAATTAATTTGTGAATTTTGCGGAGAAATATTAAATGAAAACAATGCCTTTGAATTTGAAGGGAACATTATGTGTCAGCAATGTAAGTGTGATAATGTGGTTACTTGCAGTCGTTGTGCTAAAACAATATGGATATCTGATAATGATGGTAATTCCGATATCCCGCTTTGTTCATCATGTTTTGATATGTACTATACCTATTGTGAAGATTGCGGAAGAATTATATCATATGATGATGCGAGCTATATTAATGACGAAGAGGAACCATACTGCAGCAGGTGTTATGACAGAATTACAAGTGAACGATATATTCATGATTATGGATATAAACCTGAACCAATATTTTACGGTGATGAAAAGTTATATATGGGTGTAGAACTTGAAATTGACCTGGGTGGTGAAAGTAGTTGCTCTGCTGAAGAAATACTAAATATTGCAAACTTTCAGTGTAATCACCTTTACTGTAAGCATGACGGTAGTATAGAAGAGGGATTTGAAATGGTATCTCATCCTATGGATTTGAAATATCACCAAAATGAAATGCCATGGCAAAGAATATTTGAAAAAGCAATAAATCTTGGCTACAGGTCGCATCAGACATCTACCTGCGGATTACATGTTCATGTGAGCAGAGCAGGCCTTGGAAGCGACTATACAACTCAGGAAGATGTAATATCAAGAATAGTATATTTTATTGAGGCTCACTGGAACGAACTTTTAAAGTTTTCAAGAAGAACTGAATACAGTATTAATAGATGGGCAAGCAGATATGGATTATCTGATAATACCAAGAATACCTATGATAAAGCAAAGAAAGATAATGGAATGGGTAGATATGTATGTCTTAATCTGCAGAACAATAACACTATTGAATTCAGAATATTCAGAGGAACTTTAAAATATGAAACCTTTATTGCTACTCTTCAGCTTGTACATGAGATTTGTACAAAGGCTATAAAGATGTCAGATAAGGACTTTGAAAGCATGTGCTGGAGTGATTTTGTTATTGGGATTGGTAAAGAAAGTAAAGGAGAACTTATTGACTACCTCAAATCAAAACAACTCTATGTGAATGATATTACAGAAAGAGAAGGTGATATATAATGTGCTGCTTATTTGGAGCATATAACTATAGCGGACAAGCTGTGAGAAATTATAGCTTGATTACAAACTCATTGGCAGAACAGGCAACCGTAAGAGGTACAGATGCTACAGGAATTGCTTTTTGCAAACACAACAGACTTGTTATACATAAAGAACCTAAAAGTGCTTTTGAAATCAGTTTTAAACATCCTGATGATACAGTAGCGGTAATGGGACATACAAGGCATGCAACTCAAGGGAACAAGAAGGATAATTTTAATAATCATCCTTTTTCTGGTAGTTGTAAAAATGTAAGATTTGCATTGGCACATAACGGTGTACTGTCAAATGAGAAAGTATTACAACGGGAATTTAAGTTACCGAAGACAAAAATAGAAACAGATAGCTATATTGCGGTTCAAATGTTGAAATATAAGAAACAACTTAATGCAGAAAGCATTAAGTTTATGGCAGAAAAGGTAGAGGGTAGCTTTGCCTTTACTGTACTTGATACTGATAACACACTGTGGTTAATACGAGGAGACAGCCCTTTGTCTTTGATACACTTTCCAAAAAGAAAAATGTATGTGTATGCATCAACTAATGAAATACTGTATAAAGCATTGGTTGATACCGATTTGTTTGAAGACGTAAAGCGAGGTGATTTTGAAGAGATAAAAATAAAGTCGGGTGATATATTAACTATACTGCCTGACGGTACAGTTGTGTATGATAAGTTTAATTATACTGAATTCAGTTATTTGGGAAGATATAGCTGGTGGAATTATAATTACATAAATGCAGATATTGATGAAATGTATATAGAGGATATTAAAAGTATTGCCAAATATTATGGATATGCCCCTGAAACAATAGATGAACTTGTGGAAGGTGGTTTTACTCCGGAAGAGATTGAAGAGTTTATATACTGTATGGAATAATATAAGGAATAATGCTATGAATAATACATTTTACAATACACAAAAGAATGTATATAATTGTTTAAAAAATAAGGGCGTGGTTAATGTTGGTGTAGACAATATAAGTGCTTTAAATGATGTGTATAAGGAGTTAGTTGAGCTTATAGGATATGATAATACTATGATTCTTTATACACATTTTAAGGGTCAACAAATTACATTCCCTGTGAAACTTTATAATCCTGAAAGCATTTGTGAAATGGTAAAAAGTCAATATGATGGAAAGAATGCAAAACAGTTATCTAGAACTTATGGTTATTCAGAACGATGGATAAAGGAATTAATTAAGAAAGGTATTTGAATTGGTGATTTTATGGCTTCTAACGGGAAACAGATTCAATGGATGTGTGTATATTGTGGTCGAACAGAATGGAGAAAAGATTGGGCGGGGAGACCAATGCCAGGGATTTGTAATAAGCGTCCCACAAAGGGTCCTCATAGATGGATAAAAAATCGAGAAATGAAAGGGTGAATTATTCATGATTTGGATTATTTTAATACTGCTATTATTAGCATTTATCATGAGTGATTCAGGAAAAGTTATTACGGCAATAGGTGTTGTTTCAATAGGGGTTTTTCTAATAGCAAAACTCACGGGATTTTCGATTTTAGAACAAATTCCAAAATGGGGTTTGGTTGCTATAATAGTTATAATTGTCGTAGTAATATTATCCTTGATTTTTAGAGATTGATTTGTAGGAGAATTTAAAATGAATTTTGATGTATTAACTTCTTTAAAAGAAAAATTTAAAAAACTTGAATTATTGTGTGATGAGTTTGATAAAAAAGGCTTGTGGAATAAATCCGCAGATTTTGAGGAATCTTTAAGTGATGTTTTTGGGCTTGAAGTTGCTAAATTTCTGATGTGTTTAACTGCATCTGATGGTTTTGTGTCTTCTCAGGAATTACAAATGTTCAACTACCTAACTCCTTGGGAATTTTACGATGTAAAAGAAATGATTGATACAATTAGAGATATGAATGTTTATAGTGAAAAGTTTTTTAAAACAGTGCCATGGATTATAGAAATAATGACAAAATGTGAGAATGCTTTAAACTCAACTGAAGGATACGCACGATATTCTGTTGTTAATGAATTTGTGGACTTTTTCAAACTTGTTGGATTAACTTATATCAATGTAGACGGTGAATTGTTGGAAGTTGAAAAGCAAGATTATTTGGAATATGTAGGGATGCTTGATGAATATGTAGATGATAATCTGATTTATAAGTAATTATGTTTTGACCCTATTTTGACCCTATTTATAAAAAATGTAGTGAAAAAACAGAAACCATCTGATATAAAAATGTGATTAAATCAAGGATTTGATGTGTTGAGAATTATCTAAAACACCTTGGGTTCTGACTTTTAATCAAGGTGTCCGGGGTTCGAATCCCCGATGGATCACCAAAAGAGACAAACACTTTTTATAACATAGTTATAATGATGTTTGTCTCTTTTTCTATGCAAATTTTACAGCAATTCTGCTTAAGAATATGCAGAATTAACAAACAGAATTGAGTGATGTGAATGGAATTGGACATGCAAAACATTACAATAGTGATGTTTAAAATTGAATACCATAAATCATGAGCACATTTTGAGTGAAATCAAGATGTGCTTTTTTATTTTAAAAGTACAAAGGAGGAAACTTACAATGACAAATAATGAAATTAGAAGTACAAATAATATCAAACTTAAGGAGGAATATAAAATGATGAGATTGGATTTGTATGAATCAAGATTGTTCGGTAGAGTTTGTTATGGGTTTGGTAGAGATGCAGATGGTTATGTTTACATTAAAGAAGATGAAGCCGATGTAGTTAGAATGATTTATGATATGGCTATTAATGGTCACAGTTTACAAAATATTCAGGCAGAATTGAATAACCTCGGAATCAAATCTCCGTCAGGTAAAGATAAATGGACGCGAGATGTAATTGATAAGACTATAAACAACAAAAAGTATTTAGCTTATATTATTTCATTTGAAAATTTCGTTGAGGCATCTATCGAAAAAGAATCTCGTTGCAGATACGTTAGAAGTTAGTCTAGGGACAGAATTGCAGGTTTGTTATATAATTTTATTATCAAAATGAAAGGAGAATTGTCTATGAACAAATCAGCAATTCAAAATCAGCTTAGGTATATTATTGCCAGAGAGCAGTATATGAAGCCACTGTTACAAAATGAAATAATAACAGAGGAGGTGTATAACGAAGTATTAGAAAATCTGTATAATGAATTTGAGGTTTGGAGATATAGCAGAATTCAAAATCCAGGTGTTGAATTCCGAAAGAAGAAAAGAGATGTAAGAAACGATTTGTTAGAGAAGAATCCAGGATATATTTCTTTAACAGAATTAGCAAGAAGCAAGCCGCAAAAATCAACAGGTTACACTATTCAAATGTGGTTAAGAGATAGCGGTACTGTTGATTTCCTTGCTTTATGGGAGAATAAACATAATAAAGATTTTCTTCCAATTCCAGTAAAATTAAACACATTAACACCCAAAATATGGATTAAAGAAACTAATTCTATCGGAATTGCTTCAAGACAGGGAAAGAATGGTGGAACATATGCACATAAGGAAATAGCAATGCATTTTATGTGTTGGCTATCTGCAGAAATGCTGCTAAATATTATAGAAAAATACTTGGAGGTAATGAATGATGAGAAAGATAACTGAAATTCCGGCTACAATTTTTAAACAGTCAACAGATTTACATAGACAATATAGAGTGGCAGCATATTGTAGAGTTAGTACTGATAAGGAAGAACAGGAAAATAGTCTTGAAAATCAAATTGCTTATTACAAAAATAAAATTGAGAATACTCCTAATTGGACTTTGGTTGATATTTTTGCTGATTTCGGCATAAGTGGCATGAATGATACAAACAGAATTGAATTTCAGAGAATGCTTGAAATGTGTGATAAAGGAAAAATAGATTTAATTATTACAAAGTCAATTTCACGATTTGCAAGAAATACTGTTGATTGTCTAACGCATGTAAGAAAACTAAAAGCGAATAATATAGGTGTTATTTTTGAAAAGGAAGGGATAAATACTCTTGATGCAGTAAGTGAAACATTCTTAACATGGTTTAGTGCATTTGCTCAAGCAGAAAGCGAATCATTAAGCCAAAATGTAACAAGAGGCAAAAGGATGGGATATAAAGAGGGTAAATTTTCGTTTCCTTCTTGCTTATATGGGTATGATAGGGGCGATGGAAAAACACCTGTTATAATTCCCGAACAGGCAGCTGTCATTCGTAAAATGTTTCAAATGTATTTGGAAGGAAAATCGATAAGAGGGATTAAGGAGTGGCTTAATGCTAACCAAATTGAAACTCCAAAAGGCAATGAGTTATGGAGTGAATCTACTGTGTCTGGGATATTGAGAAATGAGAAATATAAAGGTGATGTCCTCTTGCAGAAAAGTTATACGGTCGATTACCTCACAAAGACAACGGCAAAAAACAAAGGAGAAGTAACACAATATTATATTGAAAATAACCATGAGGCTATTGTATCACGAGAAATGTTTGATATGGTGCAAGATGAGATGCAACGACGAGTAAGCTTATACAGTAGTAAAACTCCAAGCAAATATAGTTCTAAATATGCTCTCACAGGCAAGGTGATCTGCGGAGAATGTGGTGCTAAGTACAGAAGAGTTACCTGGGCGAAAAACGGTAAAATGAAAATTGTATGGAGATGTACGGAAAGGCTGACTAATGGCACTAAGAACTGTAAGAATTCGCCAACCATACTTGAAGAAGATTTACATAATGCAGTATTAAACAACATTAAGAGTATTTTCGGTAATTTTGATGATGTGAAAAATAAAGTAAAAGAAAAAATTGAGATAGATATCTTTATAGATAATGAACATAATCCGCAGAATATAAAGAGAAATATTGTAAAATACGAAAAAGAATTGAAACTTTTGGGGAATATTATAAAAGAATCTGAAGACAAGGATTTTTATGCAAATAAAATACGGACAATAGAATCTCAATTAGACAGGTTAAATAACGAATTAGAAAATGCAGTTTCTACGGACAATGCAATAATAAATCAAATAGAAAAATTCATTGATAACATGGAGTTAAATATAAATGAGTATTTTAATCAGATGGTAAGGTTGGTAATTGATTCAGTAACAATAGTGAACCAAGAAAAAGTAAAGATTAAATATGTTGATAACATAGAAGTGGAGATTAAAATATAGAAGAAATTGCAGATCA
>JAZOOD010000074.1:0-10422 GCA_045654805.1 Clostridia bacterium
CTTTGTCTTCCTAAGCCCGCTTGGCCTCCGACTTATATGAGAGCAAACATTCTGCTCCTTTGTGAGAAACGGATGTGTATGAAAATCAATAATTTCAAAATCCATAGTGATTCTCCTTTGTGGTGATGTTAGCAAAAGGCACCTACCTTTCCCCGCCCGATATGTCAATATTTTATTGGAAAACCAATTTGTTGAATTTTATAAACTTGACACGAGAAAACACAGTAACCCTGTTAGAATTCCTTTTTTATTGTACGATAACGAATGTTTCAACTATATTCGATAGTTCTTTTTGTAAATTTTCGTTTGTATTCCTCGGGAACTCCCAAGAAACAATGTAAACTGTTTCGCCTGATATATGGATGTTAAACCATAATGTATCTCCATCAAGTTCTTGTCCGCAAAGAGATTGTCCTAACAAGTCCTCGAAGATATAGTCATCATAATCTTTTAAGAATTTAGTTCTTGCGGATATTTCATCAGAGTTATTATAGGTTGTTACTTTGATTTCAACATCATCTTTTTTCGTATATTCCCATTTTTCTTCTAAAGCACCGTCATCATAGTCCTTTTCGTAACGATAGTTTTTAATGGGAACTGTAATAGAATAACCTTCGCCTTTGTGTGATTCACTTTCCTCGCCGATAGTTGTATAAAACCTATCATTCTTTACTTCGGGAAGGTATAAGTTCTTTTTATTATCTTTGCATCCGGTAATCATAAGCAGAGTTATCATCAGCAAAATCAAAGTTATTTTCTTCATTTGACATACCTCCTTATTACTTTTTCTTTATCAAGAAAGATGCACCAAAGAGAATTACCATTACTGCTGCATACGCACCGTAACAAACTTTCCAATATTCTGCACCAAATTCATAACCACCAATATATATTGTTTGTCCGAGTGTCGGAGCCGATAATGCTATGAATACAAACACAACTGCGACAACGAACATAACCAAACTTATAATTCTCATCATTTTTCTTACATCTTTGCCCATTCTATAAGAATTAAAGAGCCATATAATCAGAAGAACTAACGGTATAAGAATCACTCTTGCCACAATACCTGCTTCTGATGGTGGATGTATTCGTGGGAATTTCATTGTCGCTCAACTCCTTACTCTGCAAAGTCTGATATTATTCCAACATATCCGGTTTCTTCAATGATATACTGTCCTTCGTCTGATAATATCCAATCAAGTAATTTATCTACATTTTCATTTGTTTCTTCTTCGTATGTTACTGCATATATCGGTGTTACTACCGGGTATTTTCCGTCCTTAATGTTTTCAGCGGTAGGTGCTACACCGTCAATAGAAATCATTTTAATATCAGGGTTCTTTATAATGCCTTCAACATAGTATCTGAATGAGAAGCCGATAGAATTTGTCTTATTCTTATAGTTCGACACTCTTTCGATAATTCCTGACATTAAATCGTTTTTAAGTTCTGTTGGAGCTTCCATTATGGGTTTATCGCCCATAAATCTCTTGAGCATACTCTGACTTCCGCTACCTTCGTTTCTTTGGAAGGCTTCAATCTTTTCGTTTTTACCGCCGACTTGTTTCCAATTCGTTATCTCTCCTGAATAAATGCCCTGAATCTGTTCTGTTGTAAGATTTTCAATCGGGTTGTCCTTGTGAACGAAGAACACAAAACCTTCAGATCCGATAGGTGTGTATTCAAAAGTTGTATTACATTCCTCAGCATAAGCTTTCTGCTCGTCTGACGGATATACACCAATAAATATGTCTGTTTGCTTTTCTGCTAAAAGCTTGTATCCGTCAGGTGTGTTATTATACTGAAATGGTCCGTCATAACGAAGTTCCGTTGTATCAGGATATGTCGCATTTACAAATGCAGAATAAACCGGGAACAGAGCTGCAGCACCATCAATTATCGGTAAGTCCTCTGTGAACTTTAATGTCTTACTGTCATACTTTACTATTTTAGAATCTTCCTTAAACGGGAAGTATTCGTGAACATTGATGTTCGGCGATGTGTTTATGGTAATGCTTTTATCGTACTGAATCATTCCGTAGTTAATACCTAAAGCGATAAAATAAATAACCGCAGGTATCAGCCATATAAGAAAGAATTTCTTTCTCTTTTTAAGCCATATCAAAGGCAAGAACAAGGACAGAATAATAAATGCACTAATTCCGGTTAAAACGGGATGTATTCCTTCGACGGTAAGTATCATTACACCGACTATTCCGAAATATGCTGTTGCCATCAAAGTTGCGATGGTTAATGCAATTTTGACAACCATTACAATAATTTCTTTATTATCTGCTTTGGGTATATCATTTCGCTTTTTCCAAAGGTAAAAGCCGTAGATGCCATAAAAGAGTATTAGTATAATTCCAAGTGGCATTTCAATATTTATAACTTGTCCCGTGTACTGTGTGCTCATATAAATCATGTGAACACCCGGAACTAAACCGAACACACCGCCCCAAAACAATCCTTTATGTAGGAAGAAGGCAGAAAGCCAAAAGCACGCAAGCCAAATTAAAACCATTGACATTGTTAGTCCTGCACCTGTCATTCCAACATATAAGTAAAATGCAGTAAACAGTACCGCAGGTATATATCCAATAAGTTTTCTCATTTGTTATTCCTCCTTTGAATAGCTTTCACTATGATATGTGTAATCTTTGCAAGGAGCAGAGCTAACCCAATTATCAGAAGTATTATAAAATATATGTATGCTTCTAATTGCATCCAACTTCCGGTACGATACAATCCGAAGAACTCAACATACAACAATGCCGAGTATATCGCACCAAGCAAACATAAATATAGTGGAATCAGTTTAATATGTTTGTTTTTAGCCTTCAGGCACAACAATAATTGGATGAGATATGCTACGATAAATAAACCTATCGCAAAACCTATGTGCATATAGCAAGCTCCTTTCATTTTCTTATATGAATTGGAAGTTATTTGTCTAATAAAGTTCCATTTTTGAATCTTTCGGAATAGTCGAGGATAGATTCTTTATCAAGCATAGGTTCTGAACTCACTCCTTGAAAAATAATCTTATCATCTCGATATGTGAACCAAAATAAAACATCAGGCACCTTTACAAATTCTACCGATATTCTCCATTCATTATAACTCAGAAGTCGATTCAAATAAGAGTGATTTATTTTTATTTCATCAACATCTTGTGCTGTGTAGCCTCTATATTCAAGTTCTGTATATGTGTAAGTCTTAATGAATTTTTGTTGCACAAAAACATTTAGACACAGTGCAACTGCGAATACTACCAAAGCAATTATAGTTGCTATCAACACTTTTTTTCTTTTCAAATAAATTCACTCCTTTGTCAAATTTTATTTATTCTTCTTTTAGTTCTTTTCCACATTTCGGACAATGTTCCGGAACTGCACCACGAACATTCATAAGAGAATATCCGCAATGAGGGCAAGTGTAGAAAATAAATGCCTGAATCAAAGCGGCAAAGAAAACAATGGCACCGACAAGCATAAAGCCACCGATTGTTTTTTCGTTTTCATGACCAATGCCAATTGCCATAATGAGGATTCCAACAGCAAAGCCTATCCACATTAGATTTCTGCTTTTTCTGAAATTCATTTAGGTCAGCTCCTTTACTTAAAATCTATTAAGCGACTTCCTTTATATCTTAAAATCCCTTTTTGATTTATTCTGTAACTACCATAAGACAATGCAGACACATCAAAATGTCGTTTTTTATTTCCGCATTGAAAGGTAATAACATATTCTTTTTTTGTGAAGTGTGCCTGACTTTTTCTATATATTTGTTTATCATAGCTTTGTTTGTTTATAACCGTTGCTTTGACTTCTTTTTCCTTTGAAAAGTAGTTAGAACAGATTCTTGCAATTACACCTATCATAATAGCAATACCAATTAAAACAAATACAAAATTAACTGTATTTCCGAACAAATCAGCCATGATTGCCCTCCTTGAATTTAACAAAGCTTTATCGCACATCTTGACGTCTTATCTTTGTCATAGTAAACATCTACATTTCCAAAGATGCCGATTGCATCTGCTCTTAAACCTATGTATTTTCTTTTCTTATACAGAATTCCGTCAACCTCGTATGTGAAAGTCATTATATGAGGGAATATTGCACCATCAAGAGCGTGTAGTCTGACGGGTTTTGTATTTACCTTTATCCACCAACATTTTGTAACTTTTTGAATAGTACCTTTTGCAACATTATTCTGTTCTATGATTCTATCGCTCTTTGACATGGGCAACACCACCTTTATTAGAAAATCCCTTTGTTATATTTGAACTGTGCATAGAGTATGAAAGCTATACCCACAATAACAGTTATAAGAGTTATTGCACCGCCTATAAGCACAGCAACATTCATTTTTACAAGCATATTCAGAACAGCAGAGAAAATAAGTCCTCCGGCAATTATGAGTGTTCCAATACCCACAAACTTTCCGTATTTAGGTCTTGTTTCTTCTGTTATGCGTGTTCTGTTATACCAATGCACACTTGCTATATTTCCCTTAACATTCTCAATGCCGATTAAACCCAAGAGTACACCGAGAATAAGCATTGTTATATTTACACCCATAATTATCCTCTTTTCTTTTTAACTACAAAACCAATAGCAAAAGCAACAATAAATACAACAACTACACCGAGCAGAACACCATAAACAATATATCTTGCATAAGGTGATTCAAGCGGAGGAAGTTTTTCGGTTTTATCGGTCATAAACTGTTGAAGCTTGCCTAAATCAGCAGAACTAATTTTGTACTTTGGTTGTCCAACAAAACTTTGTGCCGGATGATTCTCTGTAACTTTTCCATCGTAAGAAATGGATACTGCTGCACCAATTTTATCCGTTTCCGCAACTATCCAAAAGTCAAGTCCGGGAATATGATGCTCTGTTGGTTTAATTTCCGTACAAACTATATGTTCTGCAATCTTGAAGAACTTTTTTCTTTCAACTTGATTAACCTTTGTATCAATGCCATCAGGATAATAAAATGCGACATCACTCTCGCTATCGTCATATCCACCAAGTAATTCGGACAGAGTTATTGTTTCTCCGTTTTCCACAACAAGTTCATTATTGAGTCTATCAATTCTTTCGTGTTCTGCGGACAAATATCTACCTTCGTTCAGATATTGTTCAAAGCGTTTCCACATATCACCCTCAACATTTTTCAGTTTGAGAGTTGAAGTGTCATAGCTCGTTACCTCAAATATGTCTGTCGGGTTGTTTTCGTCAAAGTATGTAAAGAGATATACATTGCCTTCTTTTATATCAAAATCACCAACAGTATTAAAGTTGTATGCTATCTGCTTTGTACCGAGTTTTACATCGCCTTTAATTTTCTTCACGGGCGAAAATTCTATATCAGGGTTTTCTTTGTTCGGGTGATAGTAAACAACTTCTACGAAGAAAATCTGTGCAAAATCTTCATGTAACAGATCTTCAGGAATACTTCCTGCAAGTGCAGTTAATGACATTGATAGCATAATTGCGATTATGCTGATAAAGCATATTATCTTCTTCATATCGACACTCCTTCTTATTCAATAGTGAAATACACCTCATAGGTTTCTGTATCATAATCTCCGGTTGCTCTGAAGTCCATAAATTCTTTCTTCAAGCGGTAGAAACCGGGTTTTAATTCGCCATAACCATATTCCCAATTTATATTTATTTCAGAAACATCATTCATTTTAACGCCATAAGCAAGCATATTCCAAACTAAAGGTTCACCCGTTATTGTTTCTACGGGTTGCCATTCATCATTGACATTAGTTTCAAGAGTGTATGCCGCACCATATTCAAGAGTGCCAGAAGGATTACCGCCGAACTGCTCAATTTTCAATGTTAATCCTTTTTGAGTTACATCATCAGCATAGAGTGTGATGCCCCATTTATCCGAATTGAGATGATTGAAATGTGTTGCACCTTTTTGTGTATCTGACGGATATTGCGAACTCAGCAAAGAATCGTGAATATCGTTAAAGGTTACATCGGTATAATTACTGAGAACAATCATTTCGCTGTCAACTGCTGCATTGTTAAGATGTCCCTTTATGTAATAGCAATATTTTAATCCATCAAGTTTATTATCATATAAATCATACTTTTTGAAGATTACCCATTCGCCGTCAATATTGACCTCTTTTGTAATGCTTGTAGCACTTTGGTATCCTTCAATCTCAAAGTTTGCCTCTCCTGATTTAAGGGGGATTTCATTTTCTTTAACTGTCTTTTTGAGATTTCCATCCATAGTTCCGCAACGAGGAGTATTTTTGCTTACAAGTCCTGAATCATAATACAAATCACCGTCAACATTAAACATTCTGATAGGCTTCTTTTCTAATTGCTCTCCAAACTGTCCTTTGACCTTTCCACCGTTCTCACCGACGTAGATTTTTGTTGGTCCGTCAGCGCCGCCTATTACTCCGATGCTTGCGTTGCTACAAGCTGTGAGCAGTAAGCAGCTCATTATAAGTGTTAATGTTATAATTCGTTTCATAGGCTTAGCCTCCTTTAATCTTCTTTTTCAAAATATCCGATTATTGCAAATCCAATACCGATAAGCGGTGATATAAGTCCAACCACCTGTGCCGGTGTCCAATCTGTAAGTGCACCGACATAACAGCATCCAAAACCAAATATCATCAATGCTATACCGAATAGAATTTTCTTAATTGTGTTCATAGTCATTACCTCATCAGTTTATAACTGTTTCAAATTCGTTTTCATAAAACTCTGTTCCTGATACTTCACGGTAGAACGCCGAATACGCTGCCTGCTTATATGGAGTGAGCCACAAATGACCTATTCCAAAAGCGAGCGTAGCAAGAATATCCCAACCGATAAAGCTGAATTGCAAGCAGAACAATCTAAAGCGGTTGCCGTACATCATTGATTTTGATAGTTCTACTGCTTCACTTGCTGTCATATTCGGATTCTCTGCTAATATGTAGTCCGTCATAGCGTAACTATACCCTGCGACAATGCCGGGTATAATGAAAAGCAAAGACCAAAGGAACACATATAAACCTCTGAGAAATCTCATAGCTGCTGTCGTTTTCCAATATGAGAAATATTCAAACAGAGTTTCAAAGGCCGTTTCTTTCTTGTCAACAAGATTCAAATTGAATTTTGCATATCCAACTCCAATAAAACTTCCCAAGATAAAGTATATAACCGCCATAACAAGAGCAATGATGATAAAGAAGAAAAATGCTCCTGCTATAAATGCTGCAATATCCGAATTAAGTCCACCGCCTGTTGAAAAGATGTTTTGTCCTGCAAAACTAAAACTCACATCAGCATTTGATGCATCTATATTTATTTTTACTTGTGGACCCTCGCTTGCAAGTCCACCGAGCAACGATGCTACAAGTCCAACAAGAACGGCAATAAGCCATTTACCTGTCAGTGCATTTCTTGCTATTCTTCTGAAATCTTCTGCTATTTTCATATATCGTTCTCCTTGTCAATTTGCAATCTTTGTAAGCTCTGCGATAACAATTTCCGGTTTATTATTTATTCTAAATGGAATGATGCTGTTACCGATACCTCGGCTTACAATCATTTCTGTATTTTCTTGCATATAACTTCCTTTATAGTATTCAGGGAAGAAGCCTTGCCCCGGAGCAACAAATCCGCCTGCAAATGGAATAATAAACTGTCCGCCGTGTGCGTGGCCTGAAAGAACTAAATCCACATTGTCTGCATACACATCGAAATATTCTGGTCTATGTGCAAGCAAAACCTTGTAATTATCATTATCAGGAATCACACTTACAAGCTGATGTGCAATGTTTTGTTCCATAGTGTCATCCACAAGCTCCATACGGAAGGTTGGATCATTTATTCCTATAAGGGTTATTGTTTCATCTCCGATTGTAATATCAACTGATTTATTTTCGAGAATAGTTACACCTGCATCTGTAAGACCTTGCTTCAGCTTTTCATATTCTTCCGGAACCCGTGATTCATGGTTGCCGTTTACATAATAGACAGGAGCAATATTTACAGCTTTCTGTGCAAAAGAAATTGCTACATCTACATCCGTGTTTCTTGAATCTATCATATCTCCGGTAATTACAATAATATCGGGTTCTGAATGAAATATTGGTGCAAGTATGGTGCTGTTATATTTATCAAACTCAGCATTATGCAAATCTGACACCTGAACTATACGGAAGTTATCAAAAGATGTTGGTATTTTCTCAGATTTAATATTATGTTTATAAACTTCGACATCATAGTTACCCAAAATAATTAGCGTTACTGCAAGAGCTGATATTATGGTTGCAATTCCAACCCATATTTCTTTTCGTTTTGTGATAGGTTTTAATTTACCAAAATCAATCAGGAGATAATATGTAGCAAGAACTGCAAATAAGACTGCCACAAAAAACTTATAGATAATTCCTCCGTAATTTTCGCCGTTGTACATATCTATAAAAGCACAGATAATCCATATAAGCACTAAGAAATAGTTTCCTTTTGTGCGACCTGAAAGCCTATACATATTACCACCTCTCATTTTTATTTTCTCTTTCTTATCCAAACCACTATGCCGATAATAACCGCTACAATTAAAACTATTAAACCAACCTGAAAGGCTATCTGTGTTGGATTAGTATTTGTTGTTGCGATAGTAGTAGAATACACCGTTAGCATATCATCATTATAATAATTAGTCTTTGTTGCAAATGAAAGTATTATTTCAATTACGGCAAGTATGCGGATGAAAAGTCTGCATTTCTTCGCCGTCCATTTGTTTTCTAAATTTTGTGGATATACAGGATAAATCAGCAATATAATACCCAAGCTTGCCAATATCAGATTATGTAATATGGATGATTTTATCAAGAACATATTTATTAAACCCAATATCAAGGTAACTACAAACCAATTACCGAGCAATCCCCAAAATGTAATTTTCTTTTTCATATCGCCGACCTCCTTATAGGATTTCTCTTAACTTATCCAAAAAAGCCTCCTCGCCAAAAGTGTTTATTTTGAAAAACATTGCTTGGCTACCGCCGGAAGTAATTGCTGATAAATGGATTGTATCGCCGTTGCCAAACAAAGTTACATTAAGGCTTACACGGTTTCCGCCCATATAACTGTATCTTTCAAAAACTCGTACACTACAACGGGTATCACCAATACGAAAGTCGCTACTTTCTTCAAGACTTGCTGACACACTTCCGTTTATGATGCCATCTTCAATTCTATGTAATATACTGTTAAAATCACCTGTAATTGTTCGTTCTAATTTTGCCATACAGACACCTCCGATTGTTACTATTCCTTATGAAATATAACCATTGCTATTGGCACTATAATTGCAACAGCTATTGCAAGCCAAGTAGAAAAATTCATAATCGCACCTCACTTTATAGCATTGCACCTATAATCATAACAACCATAGCTACAAAACAAACATAGCCAATGATTGCTGAAGCCTTTTTGTTTTCTTTTTGTTCTTGAATAGATTGAATAAGAATTAAAGCACTCAATAGAGGCACGGCTATGTTTAATGCTCTATCCCAGACACCCATTATCTGTAATGCTGCACCTATCAGAACAGCGATAGATACAATTATTCTTAATACCAACAATACTTTATCAGCAGTAGATTTTTCATTCCATTTTGTTTTCATAGTCGGACCTCCTTATTTAATGGTTGTCAATGTCTTTCCGGTTCTTTCACAGATGAACTTTCTGAACTCATCAACAGTTCCGCCCGAAAGATTGTTTTTATCATAGACTTGTGCATGGCTTGAACTGAATACAAAGATAAAATAGTCTTTTGTTTCAGCAAGTATAAGAACTCTGTCATAGTTCCATTCGGTTTTACCGACTTCTGTTTCAGAATGGAAACCTTCTTCGGTAAATGTTGCTTTTGACTTTTCTGTTCCGGGGAGCATACGCTTCCTTGCAACATATCCATTTATCTTATCCTCAAATATAAGCACGATAAAAATTACAAGTGCTGCAACCAAAGTGATAATTCTGTTAGCAGTAAATTCAATACCGTCTTTTATATCAGCAAGTGTCAGAAGAAGTGCTAATGCAATTACTATCCAACCGAAGATATGACTTCTTTTGGTTCTCTTTTTACGAGCCGTTTTTCTGACTCCTTTTGCCATTGTAGTTAAGGCTTTTTGATTGTATGTAGTTTCAAATACAAATTCCATAAGTTTTCCTCCTTGTTATTTTTTGATTATCGAGAGTGCCAACTGTACGATGCCAACTACAATCAGCAATACTGCAATGGTAGTTGCAAGCGGAAAGGATGCGGTATAATCACTTGGATTATAACTTCCTGCGGCAGCAGATTGATAAGCAACTCTGCCTAATACCGGAAGTGAATTTTTAATTATCGAGCAAAGGCTAAGAATAAATGCA